>NZ_JBBCKP010000001.1:0-639403 GCF_037153275.1 Pseudomonas sp. USHLN015 | reverse complement strand
GTCGTTGTCGATGTGGTCGTCGATCGCCTTGAGGGTCTCTTCGATCTCCTGCCCGACATGTTCCAGCACCGACTGGATCGAGGCCTGGACGCTGGCATCGGCCACTTCCAGGCGGTTGCGCTCCATCTGCTCGATTTCGCGCAGGTCCTCCAGGCGCCGTACCAGGGCTTTCAAGCGCCGCACGGCACGGGGCTCGGGTTGCCAGGGGCGCAGACTGTCCTGATGGCGCTCGCCGTATTCGGCGATCAGCTTGGCGTCGACCTTGTCGGTCTTCACCCGCTGCAACTGGCTACGGGCGTAGTGGGCGATCTGCGCCGGGTTGAGGACACAGACCCGATAGCCGTGCTCCAACAGCCATTCGGCCAGGGCTTCATGGTAGATGCCGGTGGCCTCCATCACGACCCAGGCACCGGGTTCGCTGTGTTTGTTCAGCCAGTCGCGCAAGATGGCGAAACCCGCTTTGTCGTTGGCCAGCTTGGCCTTGGTGCGGTACTTGCCGTTGGGCTGCAGGGTGGCGAGGTCAAAGGTGTGTTTGGCGATGTCGAGGCCGATGACGCTGGGCATGAGTACTCCTTCCGATCCGTTCAGACATGATCATCACTGCACCCGACCCAACCTTGTAGATGCGAGCTCGAGGCTCTGGATACCGTTCGGATTTTTCGAGTGAGTGTGGAGGGGCGGAGCACTATCTACGTTGCAGGCTCGAGGCCTAAGGGTGGACACGACTTCCAGCCCCTCCCCCGATGATCAGTCGGGGACTATTACCCCTGTGGAGGTATTTAGTCGAGATACAAGGGTGGAGGTCGCTTTCTACCTCCACCAGGCAGAGCCAAACGCGGCAAATTGTGATGGCTCGACCCGGTATTGGCGGGGCGCGCCACCCGAACGCCGCCTCACTGGATATCCTCGTCCTGCACCACCCTCACCTCGCCCGCATCCAGCGCGTAGGCGGCGTCGGCCAGGTCGTTGCTGACCTGCTCCACCTTGAGGGTGCCGGTGACCCAGAGCGGCGTGTAGATATCGTCGAGGGCGACGCCCTTGGGGTAGCGCACCAGCACGATCTGGTTCGGCGGCGGCGGCGGAACGTGGATGCAGGCGCCCGGGTAGGGCACCAGGAAGAACAGCGTGCCACGCCCCTTGGCGTCGGTCTCCAGCGGCACCGGATAGCCACCGATACGGATCTTCCGGCCGTCGAGCCTGGCCACGGTCTTCGCCGAATACATCACCGCCGGCAGGTCCTTGTCCTGCTGCTTGAGGCCACCCTTGTTGCCGAAGGTGCCATCCGCCTCCGGGGTGTCGTGGCTGATCTCGGGCATCTCCTCCAGGGCCTTGCGGTCCTCGGGGGGCATCAGCTCGAGCCAGTCGGTTTCCGGCAGCTCGAGCCGGGCGTGGGCCAGGGTGCTGCACAGCAGCAGGGAGAAAAGCAGGGCGCGGCGCATCGGGCAGGACTCACGTAAAGAAACAGGCGCCAAGACTAGCAGGCTGTTGAAAAACTGACTGCGTTGCCGCTGCGGCGTTGAAACGCCCTCAAAATGCTCATTTACCCAAGTAAACTGCGCTTTTTCGGCCGTTTCGTCTTGCATCGGCTGCCTCGTCCACGTTTTTCAACGGCCTCCTCGCGGCGCCCGTTCCCGGTTCCCAGCCCCTCAGCTCTTCTTGATGGCGCCGTAGATCACCAGAAGGATGACGGCACCGACCACGGCACCGATGAAGCCGGCACCCTCGCCGGCCCGGTAGACACCAAGAGCCTGGCCGCCGTAGGTGGCGGCGACGGAGCCGCCGATGCCCAGGAGGATGGTCCAGATCCAGCCCATGCTGTCATCGCCGGGTTTGAGGAAGCGCGCGACCAGCCCGACGATCAGGCCGATGAAGATGGTTCCGATGAGCCCCATGGCATTTACTCCTTAATGAAAAAAGGGCGTGTCCATGGACACGCCCTTTTTCAGACTTGAAGCAGCGACCGGGGTTCAGCCGGCGATCAGCGCCTCGACCTCGGCGATGCGCGCCTTCAGGGTCACCAGGTCGGCGCTGCGCAGGGTGGCGTGGCCGACCTTGCGCCCGGCCTTGAAGGCCTTGCCGTAGTGGTGCAGGTGGCAGTCGCCGACGGCGATCACCTTCTCCACCGGCGGAACTTCGCCGATGAAGTTGAGCATGGCGCTCTCGCCCACCTTGGCAGTGGAACCCAGCGGCAGACCGGCCACGGCGCGCAGGTGGTTCTCGAACTGGCTGCACTCGGCGCCTTCGATGGTCCAGTGGCCGGAGTTGTGCACGCGCGGGGCGATCTCGTTGGCCTTCAGGCCGCCGTCCACTTCGAAGAATTCGAAGGCCAGCACGCCGACGTAGTCCAGCTCGCGCAGCACGCGGCCGACGTAGTCCTCGGCAAGGCCCTGCAGCGGGTGGTCGGTACTGGCGATGGACAGCCGCAGGATGCCGTTGTCATGGGTGTTGTGCACCAACGGGTAGAAGCGCGTCTCGCCGTCGCGGGCACGCACCGCCACCAGGGACACTTCGCCGGTGAAGGGCACGAAGCCTTCGAGGATGCAGGGCACGCTGCCCAGCTCGGCGAAGGCACCGGCCACGTCCGCCGGGGTGCGCAGGACCTTCTGGCCCTTGCCGTCGTAGCCCAGGGTGCGGGTCTTCATCACCGCCGGCAGGCCGATGGCGGCCACGGCGGCGTCCAGGTCCGCCTGGGACTGGATGTCGGCGAACTCGGGGGTGGGGATGCCCAGGTCCTTGAACATCGACTTCTCGAACCAGCGGTCACGGGCGATGCGCAGGGCATTGGCCGAGGGATAGACCGGCACGAACTGGGAGAGGAAGGCCACGGTCTCGGCCGGCACGCTCTCGAACTCGAAGGTCACCAGGTCCACTTCGTCGGCCAGCTGGCGCAGGTGGTCCTGGTCGCCGTAGTCGGCGCGGATGTGCTCGCCGAGCGCCTGGGCGCAGGCGTCGGGGGCCGGGTCGAGGAAGGCGAAGTCCATGCCCAGCGGGGTGCCCGCCAGGGCCATCATGCGGCCGAGCTGGCCGCCACCGATCACGCCGATCTTCATCTGTCAGGCCTCACGCGGGTCCGGGTTGTCGAGCACCGAGCGGGTCTGCTCGTCGCGGAAGGCCTTCAGCGCCGCGTGGTACTGCGGGTGCTGGTGGCCGAGGATGCTGGCGGCCAGCAGGGCGGCGTTGACCGCGCCGGCCTTGCCGATGGCCAGGGTGGCGACCGGGATGCCCGCCGGCATCTGCACGATGGAGAGCAGCGAGTCGACGCCCGAGAGCATGGACGACTGCACCGGCACGCCGAGCACCGGCAGGTGCGTCTTGGCCGCACACATGCCCGGCAGGTGGGCGGCACCGCCGGCACCGGCGATGATCACCTGGATGCCACGGGCCTCGGCCTCATCGGCGTACTGGAACAGCAGGTCCGGGGTGCGGTGGGCGGAGACCACCTTCACTTCATAGGGGATGCCCAGCTTGTCCAGCATCTCGGCGGTGTGGCTGAGGGTGCTCCAATCGGACTTGGAGCCCATGATCACGCCTACCAGTGCGCTCATCGTCGTGCCTCATCAAGGGTCGAAAAACCAACAAGCCACGCATATGGCGTGGCTTGTCTGCGATGTGGGCCGGCGTGCGCTGCCGGCCGAAGGCCGCGCAGTATAACGCAAAGCCCGCCCTTGCCTACCGTCCGTCCAGCGGCTCGCCAAGGCGCCCGGAAATTGCCCTGGAGCAAGGGACCTCCCGGCTTGCGGGTGCACACTCCAGGCTCCTTTTCCAGGAGGTGCATGCCATGAACCAGACCATGAAAGCCGCCGTCGTCCACGCCTTCGGCGAACCGTTGCGGATCGAAGAGGTGAAGGTCCCGCTCCCCGGCCCCGGCCAGATCCTCGTGAAGATAGAGGCCTCGGGAGTCTGCCACACCGACCTGCACGCCGCCGAGGGCGACTGGCCGGTCAAGCCCGCCCTGCCCTTCATCCCCGGCCACGAAGGCGTCGGCTACGTGGCGGCGGTGGGTGCCGGGGTCACCCGAGTCAAGGAAGGCGACCGCGTCGGCGTGCCCTGGCTTTACACCGCCTGCGGCTGCTGCGAACACTGCCTGACCGGCTGGGAAACCCTCTGCGAAGGCCAGCAGAACACCGGCTACTCGGTGAACGGCGGCTATGCCGAATACGTGCTGGCCGACCCCAACTACGTCGGGCTGCTGCCCAAGAACGTCGGCTTCGCCGAGATCGCGCCGATCCTCTGCGCGGGCGTCACCGTCTACAAGGGCCTCAAGGTCACCGGCGCGCGACCCGGCCAGTGGGTGGCCATCTCCGGCATCGGCGGCCTCGGCCACGTGGCCGTGCAGTACGCCCGCGCCATGGGCCTGCACGTGGCGGCCATCGACGTCGACGACGCCAAGCTGGAGCTCGCACGAAAGCTCGGCGCCAGCCTCACGGTCAATGCCCGCAACGAAAACCCCGCCGAGGTGATCCAGCGCGACATCGGCGGCGCCCACGGCGTGCTGGTCACCGCGGTGTCCAACAGCGCCTTCGGCCAGGCCATCGGCATGGCCCGTCGTGGCGGCACCGTGGCCCTGGTCGGCCTGCCGCCGGGCGACTTCCCCACGCCGATCTTCGATGTGGTGCTCAAGGCCATCAGCATCACCGGCTCCATCGTCGGCACCCGTGCCGACCTGCAGGAGGCGCTCGACTTCGCCGGCGAAGGCCTGGTGCATTCGACCTTCAGCACCGACCGCCTGGACAACATCAACGCCATCCTCGACCGCATGCGCGCCGGCCAGATAGAAGGCCGCGTCGTCCTGCAGATGTGACCGCCCCGCGGCCCCGGCTCAGGCCGGGGTCGCCCCCTCGCTGCCCGCCCCGCCTTCCAGCTTGCGCCACAGCAGGCGGATCGACGCCTTGCGCACCAGGGCGCAGCGGTACAGGCGGATCTCCAGCGGGATATGCCACTGGCTGCCCCCGCACACCACCAGCTCCCCGCGCGCCAGCTCGGCCTGCGCGCTCAGGCGCGGTACCCAGGCCACGCCCATGCCCTGCAACGCCATGCTCTTGAGGCTGTCGGCCATGGCCGTCTCGTAGACGGTGGTGGAACGCAGCGCGCGCTGGCGCAGCAGCAGGTTGACCGAGCGCCCGAGGAAGGCCCCGGCGGTATAGGCCAGCAACGGCACGCTCTGCCCGCTCTCCAGGCTGTAGAGCGGCTCGCCATGCGCATCCACGGCGCTCACCGGCAGCATCTCGGTGCTGCCCAGGTGCATCGAGGGGAAGATCTCCGGGTCCATCTGCAGGGAGGCGTCGGGGTCGTAGAAGGCCAGGATCAGGTCGCAGCTGCCCTCGCGCAGGGAATGCACGGCATCGCCGACGTTGGTGGCGATCAGTCGGCTGGCGATGTTCAGGCCCTCGCCACGCAGCCGCGCGATCCACTGCGGGAAGAAGCCCAGCGCCAGGGAGTGGGCGGCGGCGAACTGCAGCACCTCGCCCTGCTGGCCTTCCAGGTGGTGCAGGTGGCGCACCACCTCGCCCATCTGCTCGACCATGCTGCGCGCCGTCACCAGGAACAGCTGGCCCGACTCGGTGAGTTCGATGGGCGTGCGCGAGCGGTTCACCAGGGTCAGCCCCAGGGCCGACTCCAGGCTGCGGATGCGCCGGCTGAAGGCCGGCTGGGTGACGAAGCGCTTCTCCGCCGCCTGGGAAAAGCTGCGGGTGGCGGCCAGGGCGACGAAGTCCTCCAGCCATTTGGTTTCCAGGTTCATCTCGGCCCCCTTGCCCGATTTTGGTGCACACGCTTCTCGAACGAAGCGGGTCACGGCCACATTATGCCGTTTATGCATGACCCAGCGGATAACAGCATTGGTCGACGAAAGGCTGGAAGCTTAGTCTATTGGGCATCGCGGCACTGGCCGTGTCCTTCCCGAGATGTATTACATCATGTCCTCCGCTGCATCCTTCCGCGTCGAAAAAGACCTGCTCGGCACCCTCGAAGTCCCCGCCGATGCCTACTACGGCATCCAGACCCTGCGCGCCGTGCAGAACTTCCGCCTCTCCGGTGTGCCCCTGTCGCACTACCCGAAACTGGTGATCGCCCTGGCGATGGTCAAGCAGGCCGCCGCCGATGCCAACAGGCAGCTCGGCCACCTCGATGCCGAGAAGCACGCCGCCATCAGCGAGGCCTGCGCCCGCCTGATCCGTGGCGACTTCCACGACCAGTTCGTGGTGGACATGATCCAGGGCGGTGCCGGCACCTCCACCAACATGAACGCCAACGAGGTCATCGCCAACATCGGCCTCGAGGCGATGGGCAAGCAGAAGGGCGAGTACAAATACCTGCACCCGAACAACGACGTGAACATGGCGCAGTCCACCAACGACGCCTACCCGACCGCCATCCGCCTGGGCCTGCTGCTCGGCCACGACGCGCTGCTGGCCAGCCTCGACAGCCTGATCCAGGCCATCGCCGCCAAGGGCGTCGAGTTCTCGCACATCCTCAAGATGGGCCGTACCCAGCTGCAGGACGCCGTGCCCATGACCCTGGGCCAGGAATTCCACGCCTTCGCCACCACCCTGGGTGAAGACCTCGGCCGCCTGCGCAGCCTGGCGCCGGAACTGCTCACCGAGGTCAACCTGGGCGGCACCGCCATCGGCACCGGCATCAACGCCGACCCGGGCTACCAGCACCTGGCCGTCGAGCGTCTCGCCGCCATCAGCGGCCAGCCGCTGAAACCCGCCGCCGACCTGATCGAGGCCACCTCGGACATGGGCGCCTTCGTGCTCTTCTCCGGCATGCTCAAGCGCACTGCGGTCAAGCTGTCGAAGATCTGCAACGACCTGCGCCTGCTCTCCAGCGGCCCGCGCACCGGCATCAACGAGATCAACCTGCCGGCACGCCAGCCGGGCAGCTCGATCATGCCCGGCAAGGTCAACCCGGTGATCCCGGAAGCGGTCAACCAGGTCGCCTTCGAAGTGATCGGCAACGACCTCGCCCTGACCCTGGCGGCCGAAGGCGGCCAGCTGCAGCTGAACGTGATGGAGCCGCTGATCGCCTACAAGATCTTCGACTCGATCCGCCTGCTGCAACGCGCCATGGACATGCTGCGCGAGCACTGCATCGTTGGCATCACCGCCAACGAAGCCCACTGCCGCGCGCTGATGGAGAACTCCATCGGCCTGATCACCGCGCTGAACCCCTACATCGGCTACGAGAACTCCACCCGCATCGCCAAGGAAGCGCTGGTCAGCGGCCGCGGCGTGCTGGAACTGGTGCGCGAGGAGAAGCTGCTGGACGAGTCCATGCTCGCCGACATCCTCCGCCCGGAAAACATGATCGCCCCGCGCCTGGTGCCCCTGAAGGCCTGACGCGACACCCGACTCACCAGGAGGGGCCCAGCCCCTTCATCCTTCAAGGATGGCGCCCGCCATCCTTTTTTTTGCCTGTGGACAAACGGTTATCCACAAGCCATTCGGCGGCACCGCTCCTCTCCGGACGTAGGGTGGATAATGCTCTTTTATCCACCGAGCGGGATCGATCCCGACACCACTGCTCACCCCTTGGGAGCGAATTCATTCGCGATGGAGCCTCAGCCACCTTGGGGCTGTGCACCGGGCTGCCCCCCTTTCGCGGCTGAAGCCGCTCCCACGAAAAGCACAGCAAGCGCCGGTGAATCGGAGCCGACCTTGACGCCGAAACGGTGGACCGATAAAGCGCGGTCCACCCTACCCCCGGGCGCATCGTGCCCCCACGGACCATCCCGCTGCGTAGGGTGGATAACGCTCTTTTATCCACCGAGCGGAGCCGATCCCAACACCGCTCCCACAAGTGCCACCACCCTCTGCCGGGAGAACCGTGCGGGTGGCCCTGGGCGAATGCATTCGCCCCTACAGCTTCCACGCCCCGCGCAACGCCTGCAGCGCCTTGCCGATCTCCGCCTCGGGCACGGCGGCGAAGCCCAGCACCAGCCCCGCACGGTTATCCACAGGCGGCTCGTCCCCCGGCAGCCAGTAGCTGCTGAGCCCGGTGAGCTCGACACCGGCCGTGTCGGCCGCCGCGATCAGTTCGCGCTCGCGAGCGAGACCCGCAACCCGCACACACAGGTGCAGCCCGGCCTCCACCGCCGGCATCGGCGCGCAACCGGGGATATCCACAGGCCAGCCCGCCAGCAGCGCATCGCGGCGGCTGCGGGCGGCAGCGCGCATGCGGCGGATGTGCCGCTGGAAGTGCCCGGCGGCGATGAACTCGGCCATCACCGCCTGGGTGCCGATCTCCGAGTGGCGCATGTCCAGGGCACGGCGCCGGGCGAAGGGTTCCACCAGCGCCGGCGGCAGCACCAGGTAGCCCAGGCGCAGCGCCGGGAAGGCGATCTTGCAGAAGGTGCCGACGTACAGCACCCGCCCCTGCCGGTCCAGCGCCGCCAGGGGGGCCAGGGGCGTGCCGCTGTAGCGGTACTCGCCGTCGTAGTCGTCCTCGACTATCCAGCCGTCATGGCGCTCGGCCCAGTCGAGCAGCTCCAGGCGCCGCGCCAGGGACAGGGTCACCCCGATGGGGTACTGGTGGGACGGCGTGACGTAGACCAGGCGGCAATCCCCGGCCCGCTCCAGGGCAGCGGTATCCAGCCCTTCTGCGCCCACCGGGATGCCGGCGAGCTGCGCGCCGGCCACGGCGAAGGCATGCCCGGCGGCGCGGTAGCCGGGGTTCTCGATGGCCACCCGGTCCCCCGGCTCGACCAGCAGCTGCGCGCAGAGGCTGATGGCCTGCTGGGCGCCGCAGGTGATGATCACCTGCGCCGGGTCGCAATGCAGGCCGCGGCTATTGCGCAGGTAGGCGGCGATCAGCTCGCGCAGCTGCCCGTCGCCCGCCGGGTCGCCATAGCCCAGGCGCGCGGGCGAGGGCTTGCGCCAGAACCGCGCGGATAGCCGCGCCCAGGTCTGGAAGGGGAACAGGTCGAAGGCCGGCACGCCGACGCGGAAGGCCCGGGGCGGCCCGCTCAGCGGGGGCTTCAGGTGGTGGGCATCCAGGCGCGACAGCGCCTCGCCGGCGGCCGCCCGCACCGGCACGGGGGGCGCAGCGCGCGGGGCTGTGGATAACTCGGCCACGTAGGTGCCATCGCCGATGCGCCCCTCGATGTAGCCCTCGGCATAGAGCTGGTCGAAGGCACGGGTCACGGTGTTGCGCGAAATGCCCAGCAATGCTGCCAGGTCGCGGCTGGCCGGCAGCCGCGTGCCGCCCTGCAGGCGTCCATCGAGGATGCGCTCGCGCAACCTTTCATAGAGCTGGCGGGCCAGGCCCTGGCGCGCATCCAGGCGGATGCCGGATAGATCGACGGGAAGCGGTACGGCGATCGGCATGGATTGGCCCTGTGAAAGTCGCGGGAAATGGCTCTTACAACGGACCAATATCCTGCCTAGCATGCGTCCATCACGCTAGGAGAATCGCCATGTACCTGCCCGCCGCCTTCCGCCAGGAAGACCTCGCCGAGCTGCACCTGCAGATCCACCAGAGCCGCCTGGCGACCCTGGTCTGCCAGGGCGCCGGAGGCCTGGTGGCCAGCCACCTGCCGCTGCTGCTGGAGCCCGGCGAAGGCGAGTACGGCACGCTCTACGGCCACCTGGCCCGGGCCAACCCGCACTGGCGCGCACTCGCCGATGGCGCCGAGGCGCTGGCGGTGTTCAACGGCCCGGACGCCTACGTCACCCCCAGCTGGTACGCGGCCAAGGCCGAGCACGGCAAGGTGGTGCCGACCTGGAACTACATCGCCGTGCACGCCCATGGCCAGGCCGAGGTGTTCGACGACGCCGAGCGCCTGCTGCACCTGGTCGGCCGCCTCAGTGACCGGCACGAGGCCGGGCGACCGCAGCCCTGGGCGCTGGGCGACGCACCGCGCGAGTACATCGACGCCATGCTGCGCGCCATCGTCGGCTTCGCCCTGCCGATCCGTCGTATCGAAGGCAAGTGGAAGCTCGGCCAGAACCGCAGCCAGGCCGACCAGGCCGGCGTGCGCGAAGGCCTGGGCGCCAGCACCGACGAGCGTGATCGCGAGCTGGCCCGGCGCATGGCCCCCTCCCTCTGACCCACCACGACAAGGAAGCAGCATGTCCCTCGAAATCCGCCCGGTTGGCGTCGCCGACCACGCCGCCTGGCTGCCGCTGTGGCAGGGCTACCAGCGTTTCTACAAGACCGAGATCGCCGCCGAGACCACCGCCATCACCTGGCAGCGCTTCCTCGACGGCGCCGAACCCATGCACGCTGCCCTCGCCTGGCAGGGCGAGCGCGCCGTGGGGCTGGTGCACTTCATCTACCACCGCTCCTGCTGGACGGTGGGCGACTACTGCTACCTGCAGGACCTCTACGTGGAGGATGGCCTGCGCGGCGAAGGCATCGGCCGCGCGCTGATCGAACACGTCTATGCAAAGGCACGGGCGGCCGGCGCCTCGCGGGTGCACTGGCTGACCCACGAGACCAACACCGACGCCATGCAGCTGTACGACCGCATCGCCGACCGTTCCGGCTTCCTCCAATACCGCAAGCTGCTCTGACCAGGGGCCTTCCATGAACGACGAAATCCAACTCGACTGGCACCCCGTACCCACCCCGGCCCGCGCGCCCCTCGACGGCCGCTTCGTGCGCCTGGAGCCGGTGGACGCCAACCGCCACGGCGACGACCTGTGGGTGGCGCTGCAAAGCCCGGACGGCGACCCCCGGCTCTGGGACTACCTCGGCTACGGCCCCTTCGCCAACCGCGCGCCCTTCGACGCCTGGCTGGCGGGTTGCCAGGCCAGTGCCGACCCGCTGTTCTTCACCGTCATCGATCGCGCCAGCGGCCGCGCGGTAGGCCTGCTCAGCTACCTGCGCATCGCCCCCAACGACGGCTGCATCGAGATCGGCCACATCGCCTTCGGCGCCCCCATGCAGCGCTCGCCCGCCTCCACCGAGGCGGTCTGGCTGCTGGCACGCCTGGCCATGAGCGAGCTCGGCTACCGCCGCCTCGAATGGAAGTGCAACGCCCTCAACGCCCGCTCCATGCGCGCCGCCGAGCGCCTGGGCTTCACCTACGAGGGGTTGTTCCGCCAGCACATGGTGATCAAGGGCCGCAACCGCGACACCGCCTGGTTCTCCATCATCGACAAGGAATGGCCGGCGATACGCGATGCCTTCGAGGCCTGGCTGGCTGTGGATAACTTCGATGGCGACGGCCGGCAGAAGCGCCGCCTGGAAGACTTCAGGAAATCCTGAGGGCGGCCCACGCCTCGTAGGATGGGTAGAGGTACGAAACCCATCATTGCGGAGTGCCCCATAACCGCATGGGTTTCGCTTCGCTCGCGGAACGCCGCCCGACCCATCCTACGAACACGAAAGCCTGCGCACCTGATGCATAAGGGTTTCGCTTCGTCGCCCGGCCCATTCGAACCAGCCCCCACGGAAACGGGAGCCCATCAAGAAAACCTCCCTTATTCCGGTAACCCTTCTGTTACGAAACCGTAAGACTTCTTCCTTATAAACAGCGGCCAACCAACAAGATCACGACAAAGGTTGCCGCCATGAACCGCACGCTGACCCCGCTCGCCCGCTGCGTCGCCCTCGCCCTCACCGGCTTCTCCTCCTTCGCTGGTGCCGCCACCGTCAACGTCGACACCGCCACCACCAGCGGCCAGGTGCTCACCGGCGAGACCACCCTGCAGGTGGGCAGCGCCGGCAGCATCACCACCAGCGGCAAGAGCGTGGAGTTGAAGAACGCCACCAGCGGCGCCGGGGTGATCGTCGACAACCGCGGCCTGATCAAGTCCACCGGCGATCGCGGCCTCGACAGTTCGGGCAGCAACCCCTCGCGCACCTACCAGATCATCAACCGCGAAGGTGCCACCATCGACGCCTCCAAGCAGGCCATACGCATCAGCGGCGACCTGGCCGGCACCCACGTGACCATCGACAACGCCGGCACCCTCGTCTCCCAGACCGACCGCGCGATCATGCTCAAGGACCTCAAGACCAATGTGCAGATCGACATCACCAACCGCGCCACCGGCCTGATCCGTGGTGTGAAGGAAGACGCCATGCGCGTCGGCAACAACGCCACCATCACCAACTACGGCACCATCAGCAGCGGCGACATGACCAGTGCCGACGCCAAGTTCGACGGCATCGACTTCGACGCCTCCACCGGCGGCAAGGTGGAGAACCACGGCACCCTCTCCGGTGGCCGCCACGGCATCACCACCGACGCCGGCGCCGAACTGGTCAACTACGCAGGCGGCGTGATCATCGGCCGCAACGGCTCGGGCTTCGGCTCCGACGGCAACGGCCGGGTCACCAACTACGGGCGCATCACCGGTGCCTACAACGGCCTGGTGCCCGATGGCGACGGCGATGGCGTGGACATCGACGGCCAGGGCTGGATCGACAACCACGGCATCATCGAAGGCACCGGCGCCGGCGGCTCCAAGGACGGCTCGGCCAACACCAGCGAAGGCATCGCCATGGGCGGAGGGACGATCCTCAACCACGCCGGTGCCACCATCAGCGGGGCGGCCAACGCCATCCTCATCGACGACAGCACCACCGGCGGCGCGCCCTATGCCACCCACCTGGAGAACTTCGGGCAGATCCTCGGCCTGGGCGGCGATGCGGTGCGCATCATCGGCGAACAGGCCGACAGCGTGATCAACGGCGGGCTGATCAGCAGCACCGGCGGCGTGGCCCTGGACCTGGGCGGCGGCGCCGACAGCCTGACCCTGCGCAGCGGCAGCCAGTTCGTCGGCCGGGTGGACGGCGGCGCCGGCCGCGACGTGCTGACCCTGGACGATGTCGGCGGCGGCAGCTTCGGCAACAGCGCCCACTTCGAGTGGCTGAAGGTCAACGCCGGCCGCTGGACCCTGGATACGCAAGACTTCAGCGAAGGCGGCGAAGTGCTGGCCGGCGCCGAGCTGGTCAACCTCGGCCGCATCGGCGGCACCCTGGGTATCGCCTCGGGCGCCACCTACGGCGGCGGCGGCCATGTGGATAACCTCGACCTGGCCGCCGGTTCCACCCTGGCCTTCGCCGTCGCCGCCGATGGCAGCCACAGCCCGCTGCTGGCCGACGGGCACGTCGCCCTCCACGGCGCCCGCCTGGAGGTGCGCGCCAGCGCCGGCACCTACCCGAACACCCGCCACTACCAGGTGATCCAGGCCGCCGACGGCGTCAGTGGCCGCTTCGCCAGCGTCACCAGCAACTTCGCCTTCCTCACCCCGACCCTGCGCTACGAAGCCGACAGCGTGGAGCTGGACCTGACCCGCAACGACGTCGCCTTCGCCGATATCGCCGACAACGGCAACGGCGCCAGGGTCGCGGGCAGCATCAGCGCCCAGGGCAGCCCGCAGCTGTATAACGCCCTGGTCACCAGCAGCACCGGCGAAGCCCGTGACGCCCTGAACCAGCTGGCCGCGACGAGCAACGCCAGCCTGGCCGGCAGCACCCTGGGCAGCACCAGCCAGGTCAGCGGCGCCATGCTCGGTGCCCTGCAATCCTTCAGCGGCGACCTCGGCGGCAACCTGCAGAGTTCGCTGAACGTCGAAGACGGCCCACTGCTGGCCGCCACCGGCGTGCCGGCAGATGCCCGCAACCTCAACGACCCGTCCGCGCGCGGGCGTCTTTGGGTCCAGGCCCTGGGCAGCCACGGCAACCTCGATGGCACCCAGGGCGGCCACGACCTGGACAGCGACACCCGGGGCGCCGTAGTCGGTGTCGACTGGGCCGTGGGCGGCGATTGGCGCCTGGGCGTGCTCGGCGGCTACTCGCGCACCGACCTGGAAGCCGGCAGCGGCTTCGAGGGCGATGTCGACAGCCTGCACCTGGGCGTCTACGGCCTGCGCCAGGACGGCCCGGTGGCCCTGCGCCTGGGTACCGCCTACAGCCGCCACGATGGCGACAGCAAGCGCGAGGTGGCCTTCGGCGGCTTCACCGACCACCTGCGCGGCCGCTACGACGCCGAAAGCTTCCAGGCCTTCACCGAGGTGGGTTACGCCATGGGCAGCGGCAACGTGCAGGCCGAGCCCTTCGCCGGCATCGGCTACCAGTACTACGCCCGCGACGGCTACGACGAGAAAGGCGGCGCCGCTGCCCTGCACGTGGACGACCAGGACCAGGGCAACCTCACCAGCACCTTCGGCGTGCGCATCGCCCGCCTCGATACCCTGGACAACGGCATGGCCTTCACCCCGCGCCTCTCGGTGGCCTGGCGCCACGTCTACGGCACCGTCGACAGCAGCACCCGCCAGTCCTTCCTCAGCGGCGGCAGCGCCTTCAGCGTCGAAGGCAGCGCCCTGGACCGCAACAGCCTGCTACTCGACGCCGGCTTCGACATCGGCCTGAGCAGCACCCAGAGCATCGGCCTCGGCTACAGCGGCGAGCTGGGCGGCAACGCGCAGAACCACGCTATCGTCGCCCAGTGGCAGATGGGGCTCTGAAAGCAAAGGGGCTGCTACGCCGCCCTTTCGCGGCTGAAGCCGCTCCCACAGGTGGCATCGAGCGTCGCCCGAACCGAGGTGCATCCCGGTGCGTGGGGTGGATAACGCTTTTCCATCCACCGAGCGGAGCCAGGCCCAACCCCCATGCCACCTGCGAATTCAGGCGCCATGGGGTGACTCGCCGCCTACGGGGAAGCGCCTGCTTCAATAGGTGCGGCAGGCGCCCTGGGCCACGGTCTCCAGCAGGCGCTCCTTGCGCTGGCTTTCGCCGTCGAACTCGGCCAGCGGCTGGCGCTTGTTGGTAGGCTCGGTGAACTCCAGGCTCACCAGCAGCCGGTAGATCTGGTAGCGGTTGCGCACGGAGCGGGTGCCCGGGCAGTCGGGGAAGTTGCCGTTCTCGGTCACCAGCACCTCCTGGCAGCCTTCGTCACCCAGGTGTTTCTCGTAGCGATCGGTGCCGCTGCGGTAGGTCTTGCCGGCGCACTTGAGGTGGCGCACCGTCTTGCTGCAGAAGCCGGGCGCGGCGCAGCTCTCGCTGCTGTCGCGCTCCACCTTGTCTTCCTTCGATTCGCGCCAGCGCGCCTGGATGTCATAGCGCAGGCCGCTCTCCCGGCTGGCGAGGAAGAAGGACCGGCCCTGGTAGGCGCTCGACGGGACGCTGACGCTGAAGTCGCTGCGTTCGTTGTGCAGGCGCAGGTCGGCGGACCACATCGGGTCCGGGTCGAACTCCAGCTCGATATGGCCCTGGCGCAGTTGCGCCTCGTCGCTCAACTGCAGGGGCTGGCTGTCGCGGGTGAAGAGGTAGCCCTTGCCGGAGAGGCCACCGCAGCCGGTCAGCCCCAGCAGCAGGGAAGCCAGCAGGGCGCCGCGTGCGGCAGAGGGGGAAGGCGAAATCATGAGGTTCGGTCCTTGATCGGAAAATGGACGGTCCATCGGTGCAGCGGTCTTGCGCTCACTCGATCTCGAAGAGCCCGTTCTTCAGCGGCGCGACATCCAGGCGCTGGCGGATGTCGGCGTCGATGCGCGGGTCGTCGGGGCGGTACAGCATCACCTGGCGGTAGGCGCTGACCCGGTTGATCTCCGGGCCCAGGTATTCCCACACCACGCGGGTGCAGGCGGGGTTGCGCCGGTCGCCGCTGGAGACGCCGGTCTTCAGGCCGTTGAGGCGGGTGATACGGCTCTTGAAGCTGGGAATGAGGATGGTCTGGCTCATCTCGTTGACGGTGAGCGACTCGTAGTCCATCAGGAACACGCGATCCTGCAGCTGGAAGGCGGCGCCCAGGTAGCGGCAGCGCACCCAGTCCTCGGCCTGCACGTCGGTGCTGCTGGAGCGCTCCTGGCGTTCCTGGCGCTCGAAGAGGAAGGTGCCGCGCTCCTCCCACAGGTGCACCAGCGACAGCAGGATGGTGCCGGGCACCGACATGCAGTTGGAGTATTCGAAGTAGTAGCCGCAGTAGCGCGACAGGTTGCCGGACTCCTCGCGCAGCGGCCGCAGCAGGTCCAGCAGCGGGTCGCTGGCCGGGGAGGCATCGCCTTCCCGGCGGCGGGCGCCGATCAGGCGGGCGAACTGCTCGGTCGGCTGGCTCAGCTCGTAATCCTCGACGCCGAAGAAATCGCCGATGCGCTTGAGGTTGTAAGCCGTCGGACGGCTCTGCCCGCTGAGGTACTTGTTGAACTGTGCACGGTTGATCGCCAGCTTGCGGCAAACCTCCGCGATAGAGCGGTAGTGGCTGCAGAGCAGCTTGAGGTTTTCCCCCAGATTGTCCGACAAGGTCTGAACTCCCCCGATGCGAGCGGCGCGAATATAGCATCAACTCGCGTCACTTCGAATCGACCTGCGAAATTGCCTGACCGGCGGCCATTGGCCAAACATGCGCGCCTTGATCGCGACCGGGTCGCGGCGTTCACCGTCCGAACAATAAGAATCGAGGAATTCTCCATGCTCGAAATGCTCAACGACTTCCTGTCCGGGAAGGTGCTCATCGTGCTGATCGTCGGCCTGGGTACCTACTTCACCCTGCGCTCGCGATTCGTGCAGTTCCGCCATTTCGGCCATATGTTCGGCGTGTTCAAGGAATCCATCCGTGGCCAGGCCGGCCAGTTGAGCTCCTTCCAGGCCCTGATGCTGAGCCTCGCCGGCCGCGTCGGCGCGGGCAACATCGCCGGTGTCGGTATCGCCGTGACCCTCGGCGGCCCGGGCGCCGTGTTCTGGATGTGGGTGACCGCCCTGGTCGGCATGTCCAGCAGCTTCTTCGAGTGCACCCTGGCCCAGGTCTACAAGCGTGCCGACGGCGACGGCCTGTACCGCGGCGGCCCGTCCTACTACATCCAGCACGGCCTGAAGCTGCGCTGGATGGCGATGGTGTTTGCCGTGCTGCTGCTGGTCACCTACGGCTTCGCCTTCAACGGCCTGCAGTCCTTCACCGTCACCCACTCTCTGGAAAACGCCTTCGGCCTTCCGGTGCAGTACACCGGCATCGGCCTGGCCGTGCTGCTGGGCCTGGTGTTCATCGGCGGCATCAAGCGCATCGCTTCCGTCTCCGACCTGCTGGTCCCGGTGAAGACCCTGGCCTACATCGGCGTGACCCTGTACGTGATCGCCACCCAGATCGAACTGGTCCCGGGCATGCTGGTGACCATCGTCAAGAGCGCCTTCGGCCTCGAGCCCGCCTTCGCCGGCCTGCTCGGCAGCGCCATCGTGATGGGCGTCAAGCGCGGCGTGTTCGCCAACGAAGCCGGCCTGGGCAGCGCCCCGAACGTGGCCGCCGTGGCCGCCGTGAAGCACCCGGCCGCCCAGGGCGTGGTCCAGGCGTTCAGCGTGTTCCTCGATACCTTCGTGATCTGCACCTGCACCGCGCTGCTGATCCTGCTGTCCGGCTTCTACACCCCGGGCTTCGAAGGCGACGGCATCGTCCTGACCCAGAACTCCCTGGCCGCCGTGGTCGGTGACTGGGGCCGGATCTTCGTCAGCGTCGCGCTGAGCCTCTTCGTCTTCACCTGCATCCTCTACAACTACTACCTCGGCGAGAACGCCCTGCAGTTCCTCGCAGGCCGCAGCCGCACCGCCCTGCTGACCTACCGTGGCCTGGTACTGGCGCTGATCTGCTGGGGCTCGATGCAGAACCTGGGCACCGTGTTCGCCTTCGCCGACATCACCATGACCTGCCTGGCCTTCGTCAACCTCATCGCCCTCGCCCTGCTGATCAAGGTCGGCCTGCGGGTGATGCGCGACTACGACGAACAGCGCAAGGCCGGTATCGACCAGCCGGTGTTCGACGCCGCCAAGTTCGCCGACCTGGACCTGGACCGTGCCGCCTGGCCGGCCAACCCGGCCGTCGAGGCAGCCCCGCAACAGGCCCCTGCGGCCCTGGCGGAAAGCCACCGCTAAGCGCTCCCGAGCGCTGCACCGGATGCCGCTTCTCCGCCCTGCGGGGAAGCGGCATCGTCGTATCAGGCAACAGTTTCTGGTGGGATCGGCTCGCGATGGCAGCCGGATTCAGCGTTATGCTGGTCCACCGTTTTATTCCCCGAGTGAGCCAGGACAAGGCATGAGCGCAGTCGACAACCTCTTCGTCCTCTATACCGGTGGCACCATCGGCATGCTGCAGACGGCCCAGGGCCTGGCACCGGCCGGCGGCTTCGAGGCGCGCATGCGCGAGCACCTGGCCAGCGCGGGCACGCCCGCACCGCAGTTCGTCTTCCAGGAGATGCTGCCGCTGCTCGACAGCGCCAACATGACCCAGGCCCAGTGGCTGGCCATGCGCGATGAGATCGTCGCTGCGGTGGTCGAGGGCGGCCATGACGCCGTGCTGCTGCTGCATGGCACCGACACCCTGGCCTACAGCGCCGCCGCCCTGAGCTTCCTGCTGCTGGGCCTGGGCGTACCGGTAGTGCTGACCGGCGCCATGCTCCCGGCAGGCTGCGATGGCAGCGACGCCTGGCCCAACCTCTGCGGCGCCCTCGCGGCACTGCAAGGCGGCGTGGAGCCGGGCGTGCACCTGTATTTCAACGGCGGGCTGATGCATGGCGCGCGGGTGAGCAAGCTGCGCAGCGATGCCTTCGACGCCTTCACCGTGTTGCCGCGCCAGCGCAGCGGCGAGCGCGCCGACGCCCTGCCCGCCCTGCTCGGCTTCAACACCCGTCGCGTACCGGTGAACCTGGCGGTGCTGCCGCTGTTCCCCGGCCTGCAGGCGAGCCATGTGCAGGCGCTGCTGGATTCCGGCGTGCAGGGTCTGTTGCTGGAGTGCTACGGCAGCGGCACCGGCCCGTCGGACAACACCGAGCTGCTGGCCGTCCTCAAGGCCGCGCACCAGCGCGGCGTGGTGTTGGCGGCGATCAGCCAGTGCCCGGCCGGGCACGTCGAGTTCGGCGTCTACGCCGCCGGCAGCCAACTGGCGGCCAGCGGCCTGGTCTCCGCCGGCGGCATGACCCGCGAAGCCGCCCTGGCCAAGCTGTTCGCCCTGATCGGCGCCGGCCTCGCCCCTGCTGACGTCGAGCGCTGGTTCGCCCTGGATTTGTGCGGCGAACGGGTGGAGTGACGAACCCGTAGGGGCGACTTCAGTCGCCAAGGGCCGCAGAGCGGCCCCAACCACCACCCGCACGACCTGGCCGGCTCGCGTAGGGTGGACCCCGCTTCACCGGTCCACCGTTGCGGAGTACCAGGCAGCACCGCTGGTGGACGTAAAGAGCGACGTCCACCCTTGCCCGGAGGAGGGACCGAAGCATGCGCATCACAGTCACCCTCGACGACACGCTCTACCAGCAGGCATTGGAGATGGCCGGTCCCGATATGGACGAGGCGTGACCATAGGCTTCCCGGCAACGCGAATCAGGCCATCTCACCCCGGATGTACTGCTCCAGGTGCTGGATCAGTGCGTCCTGTTCGGCGATGGCTTCCTTGACCAGGTCGCCGATGGACAGCAGGCCGACCAGTTGGCCGTCCTCCACCACGGGCAGGTGGCGCAGGTGGCGGTCGGTCATCAGCGCCATGCATTCGCGGATGCTCTGCCGGCCGTTCACCGTCAGCACCGCCTCGGTCATGAAATCGCGCACCGGCGTGGCCACCGACGAGCGCCCTTGCAGCACGCCACGGCGGGCGTAGTCACGCTCGCTGACGATGCCCACCAGGCGGCCATCCTCGACCACCGGCAGGGCGCCGATATTGTGTTCGGCCAAGAGGCGCAGGGCATCGAGCATCGGCACTTCGGCGGTGACGGTGTGCACCTGCTGCAGCGGCTTGGCGTGGAGCATCTGGGCAACGGTCTTCATCGGTGATCCTCCTGGGTTGAACCTGATGGGCGCCCAGCATGGCTTCGGCGGCCAGGGCCCGGCCAGACGGCTATCTGCATGACGGCCATTGAAAATATTTCGGCCCGGGTAAAGACAAAAAAGGGGAGCCCGAGGGCTCCCCAGGGGACTTCTAGCTCGCGATCATTCGATCTCGATCAGGACCTCGCCCGGGTTGACCCGGTCGCCCTTGGCGATGTGGATCGCCTTGACGGTGCCGGCGATGGGCGCCTGCACTTCGGTTTCCATCTTCATGGCTTCGGTGATCAGCACGGCCTGGCCGGCCTTGACGCTGTCGCCTTCCTTGACCAGCACATCGACGATGTTGCCCGGCATGGTGGTGCTGACATCGCCGGGCGCACTGGCGTTCTTGCGCTTGCTGCTGTTGCCGGCTACGAAGTCGTTGAGCGGCTCGAACACCACTTCTTCCGGCATGCCGTCGATGGACAGGTAGAAGTGGCGCTTGCCGTCGCTCTTCACGCCGACCCCGGTGATGTCCACGCGGTAGCTCTCGCCGTGCACGTCGACCACGAACTCGGTGGGCACGCCTTCGCCGCCAACCGGGGCCGCGCCCTGGCCGTTGGGGATGGGCAGCAGCTCCTCGGGCTTGAGGGTGCCGGCTTCACGCTCTTCGAGGAACTTGCGGCCGATGTCGGGGAACATGGCGAAGGTGAGAACGTCCTCCTCGCTCTTGGCCAGGGCACCGATTTCCTTGCGCAGCTTGTCCAGCTCGGGCTTGAGCAGGTCGGCCGGGCGCACGTCGATGACGTCCTCGTTGCCGATGGCCTGGCGGCGCAGCTCTTCGTTGATCTGGCCGGGCGCCTTGCCGTAGCGGCCCTGCAGGTAGAGCTTCACCTCGTTGGTGATGGTCTTGTAGCGCTCGCCGGCCAGCACGTTGAAGAACGCCTGGGTACCGACGATCTGCGAGGTCGGAGTGACCAGGGGCGGGAAGCCGAGGTCGGCGCGCACGCGCGGGATCTCCTCCAGCACTTCGCCCATGCGGTTGAGGGCACCCTGCTCCTTGAGCTGGTTGGCGAGGTTGGAAATCATCCCGCCCGGCACCTGGTTGACCTGCACGCGGGTGTCGACGCCGGTGAACTCGCTTTCGAACTGGTGGTACTTCTTGCGCACGGCATGGAAGTACATGCCGATCTCCTGGATCAGCGCGAGGTCCAGGCCGGTGTCGTAGGGCGTGTTGCGCAGGGCCGCGACCATGGATTCGGTGCCCGGGTGGCTGGTGCCCCAGGCCATGCTGGAGATGGCGGTGTCGATGCGGTCGGCGCCGTTCTCGATGGCTTTCAGCTGGCACATGCTGGCGACGCCAGCGGTGTCGTGGGAGTGGATCACCACGTCCAGCGGCAGCGCGTCCTTCAGCGCCTTGACCAGTTCGCCGGTGGCGTAGGGGGTCAGCAGGCCGGCCATGTCCTTGATGGCGATGGAGTCGACACCCATGGCGGCCATGGCCTTGCCCTGGGCAACGAAGGCATCGATGGTGTGCACCGGGCTGGTGGTGTACGCGATGGTGCCCTGGGCGTGCTTGCCAGCGGCCTTCACCGCTTCGATGGAGACGCGCAGGTTACGCACGTCGTTCATGGCGTCGAAGATGCGGAACACGTCGATGCCGTTGACCGCCGCCTTGGCCACGAAGGCGCGGACCACATCGTCGCTGTAGTGGCGGTAGCCCAGCAGGTTCTGCCCGCGCAGGAGCATCTGCAGGCGGGTGTTGGGCAACGCGGCCTTGAGCTTGCGCAGGCGCTCCCACGGGTCTTCCTTGAGGAAGCGCACGCAGGCGTCGAAGGTGGCGCCGCCCCAGACTTCCAGCGACCAGTAGCCGACCTGGTCGAGCTTGTCGCAGATGGGGAGCATGTCTTCGGTGCGCATGCGGGTGGCCAGCAGGGACTGGTGCGCGTCACGCAGGATGGTGTCGGTGACGCTGATCTTCTTGGTTTCGAGGGTCTTGCTCATGTTCTGCATCCTTCCCTTACAGGCCCGCGTGGGCGGCAATGGCGGTCGCGATGGCGATGGCCAGGTGCGACGGGTTGCGCTTGATCGAATACTGGGTCAGCTCCGGGTGGCTCTCGACGAAGCTGGTGTTGAACTGGCCGCTGCGGAACTCGGGATCGCGGAGGATTTCCTGGTAGTAGGCGGCGGTGGTCTTGACCCCCTGCACGCGCATGTCGTCGAGCGCACGCAGGCCGCGGTCCAGCGCCTCCTCCCAGGTCAGTGCCCAGACGATCAGCTTCAGGCACATGGAGTCGTAGAAGGGCGGGATGGTGTAGCCGGTGTAGATCGCCGTGTCGGTCCGCACGCCGGGGCCGCCGGGGGCGTAGTAGCGGGTGATCTTGCCGAACGAGGGCAGGAAGTTGTTCTTCGGGTCCTCGGCGTTGATGCGGAACTGCAGGGCGAAACCGCGATGGATGATGTCTTCCTGCTTGACCGAGAGCGGCAGGCCGGAGGCGATGCGGATCTGCTCGCGGACGATGTCGATGCCGGTGATTTCCTCGGTGATGGTGTGTTCCACCTGCACCCGGGTGTTCATCTCCATGAAGTACACCTCGCCCTCGGCGAGCAGGAACTCCACGGTGCCGGCGTTCTCGTAACCCACCGCCTTGGCGGCGCGCACGGAGAGGTCGCCGATGTAGGCGCGCTGCTCGGGGGTGAGCTGCGGGCTGGGGGCGATCTCAATGAGCTTCTGGTTGCGGCGCTGGATCGAGCAGTCACGCTCGAACAGGTGCACGGTGTTGCCGAAGCTGTCGGCCAGCACCTGGGCCTCGATGTGCTTGGGGTTGACGATGCATTTTTCCAAGAACACCTCGGCGGAACCGAAGGCCTTGGTGGCCTCGGAGATCACCCGCGGGTAGGCCTGCTCCAGCTCGGCGCGCGAGTTGCAGCGGCGGATGCCGCGACCGCCACCGCCGGAGGTGGCCTTGAGCATCACCGGGTAGCCGATGCGCTCGCCTTCGCGCAGGGCCTCATCGAGGTCCGCCACGTTGCCTTCGGTGCCCGGGGTGACCGGCACGCCGGCCTTGATCATGCTGCGGCGGGCTTCGGTCTTGTCGCCCATGCGGCGGATGACTTCCGCCGACGGGCCGATGAAGCGGATTCCGCGCTCGGCGCAGATATCGGCCAGCTCGGCGTTCTCGGAGAGGAAGCCGTAGCCGGGGTGCAACGCGTCGCAACCGGTCTCCACGGCCAGGTTCACCAGCTTGCGCGGGTTGAGGTAGCCGGCCAGCGGGTCCGCGCCGATGCTGTGGGCCTCGTCGGCACGCTTGACGTGCAGGGCGTGGCGGTCGGCGTCGGAGTAGACGGCCACCGAGCGGATGCCCATCTCGGCGCAGGCGCGCACGATGCGGACGGCGATCTCACCCCGGTTGGCGATGAGGATTTTCTTGATCACGAGCGTTCCCTCGACCAAGTGGGCAGGCGAACGGCAGGCCGTTCGGCGAGTGACCGCCGATGCTGTAGCGGTGCGTGATTAACCTACGCCCAGCCCTGGGATAACCCAAATCAATAATTATTGGGGTATCCATTAGGAAAGCCTTATAGTCGGCGCCGCGATCCCCCTTTTCCGAGGCTTCCACCTATGCGCAAGACCCTGCTGCGCATGACGCTGCGCCAGCTCCAGGTGTTCCGTGCCGTGTTCGAGAGCCGTTCGTACAGCCGAGCGGCGGAAGAGATGGCGCTGACCCAGCCGGCCGTCAGCCTGCAGATCCGCCAGCTCGAGGAGCTGGTGGGCCAGCCTTTGTTCGAATACGTCGGCAAGAAGCTCTACCAGACCGATGCCGCCGAGGCGCTGTACGTGGCCAGCAGCGACATCTTCCAGCGCCTGGCCAGCCTCGACATGCAGCTCTCGGACCTGCAGGGCTCGCTGCAGGGCCAGCTCAACCTGGCGGTGGAATCCAGCGCCAAGTACTTCGTGCCGCACCTGTTCGCCGCCTTCAAGCAGCACCACCCGGACGTCAGCCTGCACCTGACGGTGGTCAACCGCGCCCAGGTGATCAAGCGCCTGGCGGACAACCGCGACGACCTGGTGATCATGTCCCTGGTGCCCCAGGACATGGCCCTGGAGTTCCTGCCGTTCCTCAACAATCCGATCATCGCCGTGGCGCCGCCGGATCACCCGCTGTGCCACGCGCGCAGCCTGACGCTGAAGGACCTGGAGCCCTTCCCGCTGCTGATCCGCGAAGCCGGCTCGGGCACCCGCAAGGCCTGCGAGGAATACTTCCAGCAGAAGCGCGCGCACTTCGCCCAGACCCAGGAAGTCGCCTCCCTGGATGCCCTGCGCGAATGCGTCGTGGCCGGGCTCGGCCTGGGCCTGCTGCCCCGCCACGCGGTCAGCCTGGAGCTGGCCACCGGCGTGCTGCGCGAGCTGCCGGTGGAAGAGCTGCCCCTCTACCGCAGTTGGTGCGTGGTCCACGCCAAGGGCAAGCGGCTGTCACCGGTCGCCCAGGCGTTGATGGCCTTTATCCGCGAAGAACGTGCCCAGATCAGCACGCTTTCCCAGAGGTTCGACGGCGCTCTGCCGTTGACGACAACAGGTAGTTGATCGCGATCAGGTCGGGGTAGCCCTCCAGGTCCGCCAGCAGGCGGCGCTGTTCGGCACGCTCCTCGATGGCGCGGCGGAACTGCATCCGGCGCTGGTCTTCGAGCTTGCGCCGGGTCTTGCTGTCGATGGCCGGCTCGTCAAAACGCTGTGCATGGTGTCGAGGCATGTCAGGTCTCCCAGGACGAAGTGCGGGGAGCACCAGCATCGGCCAGCGGCATGACGCTTTGAGGGCAGGGTCGTGAAACTCCGATGACCGTCCTGCGACAGCCACCGGCCGTTCAGAGCAGGGCGTCGAGCAGGCGGTACCAGGCGATCCCCGCGCCCAGGTAGAGGCGCTGCAAGCCGTGCAGGGGAATGCGCCGCACCGGCGTGATCGGGAAGGGGAAGTCCCCGCCCTGCCCCGCCAGGCGCGCCGCCATGTGCCGCCCCAGGCAGGTGGCCAGGGCGATGCCGCGACCGTTGTAGCCCAGCAGCATCGACAGCCCCGGCGCCGGTTCGTGGACATGGGGCAGGAAGTCCTGGGTCAGCGCCACGCGCCCGCTCCAGCGGTATTCGATGGGCACCCCGGCGAGCTGCGGGAAGAGCCCGGTGAGCGAGCGCTCCAGATGCGCCCAGTCGGCAGCCTCACGCGGCTCCGGGAAGGGCCCGCGCCCGCCCAGCAGGAGCCGCCCCTGGGCGTCCTGCTTGAAATACAGCAGCAGGCGCCGCGCATCCGAACAGACCTCGCCGCCCGGCAACACGCTGTGGCGCAGGTGCGCCGGCAACGGCTGGGTGGCGACGATGAAACTGTTGGCGGCGATCAGCGTCTGCCGCAGGCCGGGCCAGAGGTCATCGGTGTAGCCGTTGCCGGCCAGCAGCACGCGCTCGGCGCTGATGCTCGCGCCACGGGCTGTGGATAACTGCCAGCGCGATCCTTCGCGGCGCAGCCCGGTGACCCGGCTGTGGCCATGGATCGCCGCGCCCCGCTGCACCGCCGCCCGCGCCAGCCCACGGGCGTAGCTCAGGGGCTGGACGCTGCCGGCACGCGGGTCGACCCAGGCGCCGAGGTAGTTGACGCTGCCGATGCGCCGGGCGACGGCCGGCTCGTCCAGCAGCTCCACCTCGACGCCGCGCGCGCGCCACTGCCCGGCGCGCTGCTCAAGGCCGCGCATGGCCACGGTCGAGGCGGCCGGCTGGATCCAGCCCTTGCGGGTGGCGTCGCAGTCGATGCCGAGCCGCTCGATCAGCGCGAACACCTCGTCGGCGGCGCCGCCGGCGGCCTGGATCATCGCCTCGCCACGGGCCACGCCGAACTTGGCGATCAGCTGCTCGGGGTCGAACTTGAGGCCGGGGATCACCTGCCCGCCGTTGCGCCCGGAGGCGCCCCAGCCGGGCTCGCCGGCGTCCAGCACACAAACGTCGATGCCCGCCTCGGCCAGGTGCAGCGCTGCGACCAGCCCGGTGTAGCCGGCGCCGACGATGGCGACATCGACCTGCCGGTCTTCCTCGAGCGCCGGCGTGGCGATGCCGGGCGTGGCAGTGGCGGCCCAGAGCGAGGACGGCAGCGCGGGCGCGAGGGGCGCGTTCATGCCGGCACCTCGCCGCTGTTCAGCAGGCGCTTGAGGAAGTCCTGGGTGCGCGGGTGGCTCGGCGCGCTCAGCACCTCGCGGGCCGGGCCCTGCTCCACGATGCGACCGCTGTGGAGGAAGCAGACCTTGTCCGCCACATCGCGGGCGAAGCCCATCTCGTGGGTGACCACGATCATGGTCATGCCTTCGTCGGCGAGGCGCCGCATCACCGCCAGCACCTCGCCCACCAGCTCGGGGTCCAGGGCGGACGTGGGCTCGTCGAAGAGGATCGCCCTGGGCTTCATCGCCAGGGCGCGGGCGATGGCCACGCGCTGTTGCTGGCCGCCTGAGAGCTCGTCCGGGTAGGCGTTCATGCGGTGCGCGAGGCCGACCTTCTCCAGCAGCGCCTCGGCCTGGCGGCGGGCTTCGCGGGGGTCTTCCTTCTTCACGTAGACCGGCCCCTCCATCACGTTTTCCACAGCCGTGCGATGGGGGAACAGGTTGAAGCGCTGGAACACCATGGCCACCTGGGTGCGGATCTCATGGATGCTGTCGTGGTGGCGGTTCACCGGCTGGCCGCTGACCAGGATCTCGCCCCGGTCGTGGGTCTCCAGGCCGTTGATGCACCGCAGCAGGGTGGACTTGCCGGAGCCCGAGGGGCCGATCAGGCAGACCACCTCGCCGCTCTCGATGCTCAGGTCGATGCCTTCGAGCACCGCCAGGCTGCCGAAGCTCTTGTGCAGTTGCTTGATCTCGATCATGCCTTGCTCCTCTTGCCGATTCGCGCTTCCAGCCGGCGCAGGCCGTAGGACAGCGGCAGGCTCAGCGCCAGGTAGAGCAGCGCCACCAGGGTGTAGACGGTCATGTTCTCGAAGGTCGAGGAGGCGATCAGCTGGCCGGCGCGGGTCATCTCCGCCACGGTGATGGTGGAGACCAGCGAGGAGTCCTTGAGCATCATCACCAGGGTGTTGCCGTAGGGCGGCAGGGCGATGCGGAAGGCCTGGGGCAGCACCACCCGGCGCATCACCATGGCGCCGCGCATGCCGAGGGACTCGGCTGCCTCGATCTGCCCCTGGTGGATGGCCTGGATGCCGGCGCGGAAGTTCTCCGCCTGGTAGGCCGAATAGGCGATGCCCAGGCCGATGACGCCGGCCTGGAAGGCGCTGAGCTGGATGCCGAAATCCGGCAGCACGAAATAGATGTAGAAGAGCTGCACGATGATCGGCAGGCCACGGATGACGTTGACCACGCCGATGGCGAACAGCGAGATGGCGCGGACCTTCGACACCATCATCAGGGCGAAGACCAGGCCGATGATGGAACTGAGCAGGAAGGACCCGGCCGTGACCTGCACGGTGACCACCGCCCCTTTCAACAGAATGGGGAGGAAGTCCAGAGCGTTCTGGAGAAACATGGAGGCTACCCGTGGATGGGTTCAGGGAAAGGCCCGCCAGGCCGGCGGGCCGCGAGCGCGGTCAGTCGAGCTTCCACTTCGCGATGATGCGGTCCAGCGAGCCATCGGCCTTGATCGCGGCGATGCCCGTGTTGACCCGCTCCAGGGTCGCGGCATCGCCCTTGCGCACGATCAGGCAGACATCACCCATGATCACCGGCTGGTAGCCCTGCACCAGGCGCACCTTGTCCTGGGTGCCCTGGGCCAGCTGGTAGGCGAGGATCGGGCGGTCGGCGAAACCGGCCTTGATCCGCCCCAGCGCCAGGTCGCGCATCAGGTCGGCGATGGAGTCGTAGCCGCGCACTTCCTTGAAGATGCCGCGCTTGTTCAGCTCGTCGATGAACACGGTGCCGACCTGGGCGCCCACCACCTCGCCCGCGAGGTCCTCCATGCGCGTGTAGGCGGTGGCGTCGTCGGCCCGGACGATCAGGCCCTCGCCGTAGCTGAACACCGGGTCGGAGTACTGCACCACCTTCTCCCGCGCGGGGGTGCGCAGCATGGCGGCGGAGATGACGTCGATCTTGTTCGCCGTCAGCGAGGGGATCAGGGCGGCGAAGGTGGTCTGCTGGATCTGAACCTCGAAGCCGCCGGCCTTGGCCACGGCCTGGGCGGCGTCGACCATCATCCCCTGGATGCTCTGGCTCTTGACGTCGAGGAAGGTGAAGGGCACGCCGGTGGCGGTGGCGCCGACCCGGTAGCTCTCGGCGCTGGCGGCCAAGGACGTGGCGAGGCCGGCGACCAATGCGCAGGCGCAGGTGAAGGCACGAAGGCGAGGATGCATGGCGAATCTCCCATTGGACGCTGTTTATTGTCGTTGTGCGCTATGGATGGCCTCGGCTGAATCGGCAGGAGGCGTTTTCTCGACTATAAACAATTTACAAAAATCGTAAAGAGATTTATAAATATCGAATATCGATATTCAAAGCAGCCAAACTCCGCTGAAAGGACGCGACATGAGCGATAACAACAATTCACTGTTCAACCAGTCGCTGGAGAAAGGCCTGGCCGTGCTGCGTGCCTTCAACGCCCGGCAACGCACCATGAACCTGGCCGAGGTGGCCGAGGCGGCGGGTATCAACAAGAGTTCGGCGCAGCGCATGATCCACACCCTCGAAACGCTCGGCTACGTGCGCAAGCACCCGCAGACCAAGCGCTTCCAGCTCACGCCCAGGGTGATGGAGATCGGCTACAACTACCTGGCCGCCGACACCCTGGTGGACGTGGCCAACCCCTTCCTCGCCGAACTGGCGCAGATCACCGGGGAAACCACCAACCTCACCGAGCCCGACGGCCTGGAGATGGTCTACGTGGCGCGCTTCGTGGCGCCCAAGTTCATCCCCATCCACATGCCCATCGGCAGCCGCATCCCCATGTACTGCACCGGCTCCGGCCGCGCCTACCTGAGCGCCCTGGACGATGACGAAGTGCATGCGGCACTGGCGGCCACCGAGCTGAAGCGCCACACGCAGCAGACCCTGACCGGCCCGGAGGAAATCTTCGCGCAGATCGAGGCGACCCGGCGCAAGGGCTACGCGATCAACAACGAGGAACTGTTCCTCGGCGACATGACCATCGCCGCGCCCATCCTCGGCAGCCAGGGCCAGCCGGTGGCCGCCGTGCACGTGGTGGCGCCGACCAGCCGCTGGAGCATGGAGGAGGCGGAACGCAAGCTGGCGCCTGCGGTGATCGAGTGCGCGCGGGCGATCCGCACCTCGATCAGGACCCTCTGAGCGCCGTGTGGCACCCGGGGCGTGGACGGTCGATCAGTCTTCCATCGCCTTGATCGACTTGGGCGACAGGCGCAGGCTGCGCAAGCTGCGCTTCACGCTCTTGAGGTGGTTGACCAGGCTCGGGCCACGGGCCATGGCGACGCCCATCGCCAGCACGTCGATCACCACCAGGTGGGCGATGCGCGAGGTCAGCGGGGTGTAGATCTCGGTGTCTTCCTGCACGTCGATGGCCAGGTTCACCGTGGCCAGGTCCGCCAGCGGCGTCTGGCTCGGGCACAGGGTGATCAGCGTGGCGCCGGCCTCGCGCACCAGGTTGGCGGTGATCAGCAGGTCCTTGGAGCGGCCCGACTGGGAAATGCAGATGGCCACGTCGGTGGGCTTGAGCGTCACCGCCGACATCGCCTGCATGTGCGGGTCGGAATAGGCGGCGGCGGTCAGCAGCAGGCGGAAGAACTTGTGTTGGGCATCGGCCGCCACCGCACCGGAGGCACCGAAGCCGTAGAACTCCACGCGCTGGGCCTGGGCGCAGGCGGCGATGGCGCGTTGCAGGGCCTGGGGGTCAAGCTTCTCGCGCACGTCCATCAGGGTGTGCAGCGTGGTGTCGAAGATCTTCAGGCTGAAGTCGGCGACCGAGTCGTCCTCGTGGATCGCGAACTGGCCGAAGCTCGCGCCGGCGGCGAGGCTCTGCGCCAGTTTCAACTTGAGGTCCTGGAAGCCGCCGCAGCCGATGGCGCGGCAGAAACGCACGATGGTGGGTTCGCTGACGCCGACGCTCTGCGCGAGGTCCGCCATGGAGCTGTGCATGACTGCGGCGGGATCGAGCAGGACGTGGTCGGCGACCTTCAGTTCCGACTTGCGCAGCAGGTGGCGCGACTGGGCGATGTGTTGCAGCAGATTCACAGGGCAGGCTCTTCGAAGTGGGGGATACGCCTCACGGCTCGATCAACGCGTGGGGACAACTCGGTTATGATCGACGGCCGTCGGGCTGTAGTGACCTTGTAGTTATACTACATGACCCGCTTTTCCGCCCAGGTAAACCACGCAGGAGTGCACCCTTGACCCAGCCCTGTGACATGTTGGTCTTCGGCGGTACCGGCGACCTCGCCCTGCACAAGCTGCTCCCGGCGCTCTACCACCTGCATCGCGATGGGCGCCTGCATCCGCAGCTGCGCATCCTCGCCATCGCCCGCAATCCCCTCGACGCCCCGCAGTACCGGGCCCTCGCCGAGCGCCACTGCCGCGCCCAGGTGGCCCGCGCCGACTTCACCAACGAGGCCTGGGCGGGGTTCGCCGCGCGGCTCGACTACTTCGTCATGGACGTCTCCCAGAGCGCCGACTTCGGCCGCCTGGCCCGCCACCTGGGGCCGGGCGAGGATCGCGGCCGCGTCTACTACCTGGCCATCGCCCCGCGCCTGTTCGAGGACATCGCCCGGCACCTGCAGATCGCCGGCCTCGCCGGGCCCCAGGCGCGCATCGTGCTGGAGAAGCCCATCGGCCACTCCCTGGAATCGGCCCTGGCGATCAACGCCGCCATCGGCGCGGTGTTCGACGAGCGCCAGGTCTTCCGCATCGACCACTACCTGGGCAAGGAGACGGTGCAGAACCTCATGGCCCTGCGCTTCGCCAACGCCCTGTTCGAGCCGGTGTGGCGCGCCGGGCACATCGACCATGTGCAGATCAGCGTGTGCGAGACCCTGGGCGTGGAGAACCGTGGCAGCTACTACGACCACGCCGGCGCCATGCGCGACATGGTGCAGAACCACCTGCTGCAGCTGCTCTGCCTGGTGGCCATGGAGGCGCCGGTGCGCTTCGACGCCGACGCGGTGCGCACCGAGAAGGTGAAGATCCTCGAGGCCCTCAAGCCCATCTCCGGGCTCGACGTGCAGGACAAGACCGTGCGCGGCCAGTACGCCGCCGGCAAGATCGGCGGCCAGGAAGTGCCCGCCTACTACTTCGAGAAGAACGTCGACAACGACAGCGACACCGAGACCTTCGTCGCCGTGCAGGCGGAGATCGACAACTGGCGCTGGGCCGGCGTGCCCTTCTACCTGCGCACCGGCAAGCGCCTGGCGCGCAAGTACTCGGAGATCGTCATCCAGTTCAAGCCGGTGCCGCACCGCCTGTTCAACGGCGGCGAGGCCAACCGCCTGCTGATCCGCCTGCAGCCCGAGGAGCGCATCAGCCTGCAGCTGATGGCCAAGAACCCCGGCAAGGGCATGCGCCTGGAGCCGGTGGAACTGGACCTGAACCTGGCCCAGGCCTTCAGCCAGCGCCGCTGGGACGCCTACGAGCGCCTGCTGCTGGACGTGATCGAGGGCGACTCGACGCTGTTCATGCGCCGCGACGAGGTGGAGGCCGCCTGGCGCTGGGTCGACCCGATCCTCGAAGGCTGGCACGAGTACTATCAGAGCCCGCGCAGCTACCCCGCCGGCTCCACCGGCCCCGAGCAGGCCCACAGCCTGCTGGAGCTGCAGGGCCGGGAGTGGAACGACTGAAGCGAATGGAGCCGCCTCCAAGGGAGTGGTTGCGGGAAGAAGAGCGGGCGAATGAATTCGCCCCTACAAAAGCGCGGCCGCCCCAACGCCCCGTAGGTTGGCGCCGAGACCCGTAGGATGGGTAGAGCGCAGCGAAACCCATCATTGCGGATATCGGGCATTGCACCCCATCGCCCATGAATTCGCTGCCGGGCGTGACTCCGCCTGGTGGATAAAAGAGCGTTATCCACCCTACGCAACGGGATAGTCCGTGCGGGTGGGAGCGGTTTCAGTTCCCACGCCGTCACCCCCACCGAAACACCAACGGCCCGCGCCGTCATTGCTCCAGCGCAATACCCGCGCCGCGCGGCTTGCCTAGAATCGGCGGTTTTTCGCGCAACGAGCCTCGCCCATGTCCAGCCGCCAAGCCCCCGAACTGCTCTGCCCCGCCGGCACCCTCAAGGCCATGCGCCATGCCTTCGCCTACGGCGCCGATGCCGTGTACGCCGGGCAGCCGCGCTACAGCCTGCGCGTGCGCAACAACGAGTTCGACCACGCGACCCTGGCCGCAGGCATCGCCGAGGCCCACGCCCAGGGCAAGCGCTTCTACGTGGTGGTGAACATCGCGCCGCACAACGCCAAGCTCAGGACCTTCCTCAAGGACCTGGCCCCGGTGGTGGCGATGGCGCCGGACGCGCTGATCATGTCCGACCCGGGGCTGATCATGCTGGTGCGCGAGCACTTCCCGCAGGTGCCGGTGCATCTCTCGGTGCAGGCCAACACGGTGAACTGGGCGAGCGTGAGGTTCTGGCAGGCCCAGGGGCTGACCCGGGTCATCCTGTCCCGCGAGCTGTCGCTGGAGGAGATCGGCGAGATCCGCCGCGAGGTGCCGGAGATGGAGCTGGAGGTGTTCGTCCACGGTGCGCTGTGCATGGCCTACTCCGGCCGCTGCCTGCTGTCCGGCTACATCAACCACCGCGACCCCAACCAGGGCACCTGCACCAATGCCTGCCGCTGGCAGTACAAGGCCGGCGAGGCCCGCGAGGACTCGCTCGGCGACCTGGTGCACCGCTGCACGCCGCAGCCGACCCTGGGCGAGGGCGCACCCAGCGAACGCCTGTTCCTGCTGGAGGATGGCAGCCGCCCGGGCGAATACATGCCCGCCTTCGAGGACGAGCACGGCACCTACATCATGAACTCCAAGGACCTGCGCGCCGTGCAGCACGTGGGCCGCCTGCTGGAGATGGGCGTGCACTCGCTGAAGATCGAGGGTCGCACCAAGTCGCACTTCTACGTGGCGCGTACCGCCCAGGCCTACCGCCAGGCCATCGACGACGCCCTCGCCGGTCGTCCCTTCGAGCCGCGCCTGCTGGAGCGCCTGGACTCCCTGGCCAACCGCGGCTACACCGAGGGCTTTCTGCGGCGCCACACCCACGACCACTACCAGAACTACGAGCACGGCAGCTCGCGGCCCTCGCGCCAGCAGTTCGTCGGCGAGCTGACCGGCGTGCGCCGGGGCGAGCTGGCGCAAGTGCGGGTGAAGAACCGCTTCGAGGTGGGTGATCGCCTGGAACTGATGACCCCGTCGGGCAACCTGGGCTTCATCCTCCATGGCCTGGAGACCGAGGCCGGCGAGCGCCGCGATGTCGCGCCCGGCGACGGCCACGTGCTCTACATCCCGCTGCCCGCCGACCTCGACCTGGAGTACGCCCTGCTGCTGCGCGACCTGCCGGAGGCGGTCAGCGCCACAGCGCCGTCGCCTGCTCCTTGAGCAGCGCGGCGAACACCGGCGCCTCCACCGGCGGGCTGATCAGGTAGCCCTGAATCTCGTCGCAGCCCTGGGTCTTGAGGAAGTCCATCTGCGCCTGGGTCTCCACGCCCTCGGCCACCACCTTGAGTTCCAGGCCGTGGGCCATGGCGATGATGGCGCGGGTGATGGCGGCGTCCTCGCCCCCGGAGGACAGGTCGCGGATGAAGGTCTGGTCGATCTTCACGTAGTCCACCGGGAAGCGCTTGAGGTAGCTCAGGGACGAGTAGCCGGTGCCGAAGTCGTCGATCGCCAGCTTCACCCCCAGCTCGCGCAGCTGGCGGAAGGTGGCGATGACGTGCTCGACGTTCTCCAGCAGGTGGCTCTCGGTCAGCTCCAGTTCCAGCAGCCGCGGCGACAGGCCGGTCTCGTCGAGCACCTGGCGCACCAGGCTGGTGAGGTTGCCCTGGCGCAGCTGGTGGCCGGAGAGGTTCACCGAGACGCGGATGTCCGCCAGCCCCTGGCGCTGCCACTCGCGCGCTTGCAGGCAGGCCTGGCGCAGCACGAACTCGCCGATGGGCGCGATCAGCCCGGTCTCCTCGGCCAGGCCGATGAAGTCCCCCGGCGGCACCAGCCCCAGTTGCGGATGGCGCCAGCGCACCAGCGCCTCGGCGGCGTTGAGGCTGTCGTCGGCCAGGCACAGCTTGGGCTGGTAGAAGACCTCCAGCTGGCCTTCCTCGATGGCCTTGCGCAGCTGGGTCTCCATCTGCAGGCGTTCGAGGGTGCAGGCCTGGAGGTTGTCGGTGAAGAACTGGAAGGTGTTGCCGCCCAGGTGCTTGGCGTGCTGCATGGCCATGTTGGCCTGGCTGATCAGGGTGGAGATCTCGCGGGCGTTGTCCGGCAACAGGCTGATGCCCAGGGATGCGCTGACCACCAGTTCCTCGCCGCCCACCGTCATCGGCGTGCGCAGCTTGGTCAGCAGGCGGCTGGCGGTGCGCGCCAGGCTGGAGAGGCTGCCGTAGGCGTCGAGGATCACCGCGAATTCGTCGCCGGACAGCCGGGCTATGGTGTCCGCCTCGGGCGCGGCCTGGGCCAGGCGCCGGCTCATCTGCCGCAGCAGCTGGTCGGCCACTTCATGGCCGAGGCTGTCGTTGAGTACCTTGAAGCGATCCAGGTCGATGTGCAGCAGGGCCAGGCTGCGACCGCTCTGGCGCGCGCGCTGGCTGGCCTCGTGCAGGCGGTCCTTGAACAGGGTGCGGTTGGCCAGGCCGGTGAGTTCGTCGTAGTGCGACAGGTAGCGCAGGCGCTCCTCGGCATCGCGGCGTGCGGAGAGGTCGGCGAAGAAGCCGACGATGTGGCTGGCGTTGCCCCGGGCGTCGCGTACCACGTTGAGCTGCAGCCACTGCGGGTAGAGCTCGCCGTTCTTGCGGGTGTCCACCAGTTCGCCCTGCCAGCTGCCGCTCTGCTCCAGCTCCTGGCGGATCAGGTGGTACTGGCGGCGGCTCTCGCGGGTGCTGTTGATTTCCACCACCGTGCGGCCGAGCACCTCGTCGCGGCGGTAGCCGGTGACTTCGCTGAAGGCCTGGTTGACCGCCAGCAGGCGGTATTCCGGGTCGAGGATGACGATGCCCTCGCTGGCCGCCTCGAAGACCATGGCCGAAAGGCGCTGCTGCTCCTCGGCCTGCTTGCGCTCGGTGACGTCGCGGCGGGTGCCGAGCATGCGCAGCACCTTGCCCTGCTCGTCACGCTCCACCACGCGGCCGCGGTCCTCGACCCAGAGCCAGCGGCCGTCGGCGTGGCGCACCCGGTAGTCGATGGCGTAGCCGTCGCTGCGGCCCTTGAGGTGGTCGACCAGGGCCCGGCGCAGCAGCGGCAGGTCGTCCGGGTGCAGGCGCGGCTTGAGGTCGCTGAGCACGCGGGTGACGTCGTCCATCTCGATGCCGAAGATCTCCCGCAGGTGCGAGTGGTGCACCTCGTCGGTCTCCAGGTTCCAGTCCCACAGCCCCAGCTCGCTGGCCTCCAGGGCCAGGGCCAGGCGCGCCTCGCTCTTGGCCAGGGCGTGGCTGGCGTCGGCCAGTTCCAGGGTGCGCTGGGCGACGCGGATCTCCAGGTCGTTGTGGGCGGCGCGCAGCTCGCGCTCGGCGCGCCGGCGCTGCTCCACTTCCCGCGCCAGCTCGCTGTTGAGCCCCTCGGCGCGGACCTTGGCGTGCTCCAGGTTGTCGATCAGCGCCTGGTTGTGGAAACGCTGGATCAGGCTGCGCTGCACCAGGCGGTTGACCTGCCAGGCCACCACCATCAGCGCGGCCAGGAGGATCAGGCTGAGCAGGCCCCAGCCGCGCTGCAACGGCTCGCCGCTGGCCAGCAGCCAGGACACGGTGGGCACCAGGCACGGCAGGGCGAAGGTGAGGAAGGCTTGCAGGCTCACCGCATAGGCGACGCTGGCGGAGAGGATGGCGGCGGCGATCAGGCCGTAGACCAGCGCCTGCTGCAGGAAGGCATCGCCCGGCACCAGGAAGATCACCGGGAAGGCCAGGGTCAGGCCGGAGGCGGCGGCACCGAGAAGGAAGGTGCGGTGCCACTGGGGCTGGGCCTGGCGCGAGGGCAGCGCGGCCTTGAAGGCGGCCACCTGGGTCAGGCGCAGCACCGCCAGCAGCACCAGCCACACCAGCCAGCCGCCCAGCAGCAGACCGTTGGCGGGCTCCCACAGCAGGTAGGCGCAGGCCAGGCCGTTGAGCAGCATGAATAGAGTGGGGGTTTGCGAGCCCTGGTAGAGCAGGCGCGTGCGCTCCACGGCCAGGTCCGTTGCGAAGTGCTGGCTGAGGGCGCGGCTGTCGCCGCCGGGCAGGTCGATCTGGGCTTCGTTGGGTGTCGCGGTCATAGGCGATTTTCTTGTAATGGTTGCCTAGGCGTCGGCGGAGCTTACCCGAGCGGAACGTGCCGCCAAAGCTTTATGTGCCGTGTTTCACGGATGCGCCGCCCAACTTTCGGCGGGCCTTCCGGGCGCGGCTCGCGAACCGTCTGGCTGACCACGCGGTCATCGGTTTGCCCTCGCCTGGGCCGGTCAATAGAATGCCGCGATGCATGACGATCTCTCTCTCCTCCTGAACTCCCTGAACGATGCCCAACGCCAGGCCGTAGCCGCCTCGCTGGGGCGTCAACTGGTCCTCGCCGGTGCCGGCTCGGGCAAGACCCGCGTGCTGGTGCACCGCATCGCCTGGCTGATCCAGGTGGAGCAGGCTTCGCCGCACTCGATCCTGTCGGTGACCTTCACCAACAAGGCCGCCGCCGAGATGCGCCACCGCATCGAGCAGCTCCTGGGCATCAACCCGGCGGGCATGTGGGTCGGCACCTTCCACGGCCTGGCCCACCGCCTGCTGCGCGCGCACTGGCAGGAAGCCGGCCTGGCCGAGAACTTCCAGATCCTCGACAGCGACGACCAGCAGCGCCTGGTCAAGCGGGTGATCCGCGAGCTGGGCCTGGACGAGCAGCGCTGGCCGGCGCGCCAGGCGCAGTGGTTCATCAACGGGCAGAAGGACGAAGGCCTGCGCCCACAGCACATCCAGGCCGGGGGCGACCTGTTCCTCGGCACCATGCTGAAGATCTACGAAGCCTACGAGGCCGCCTGCGCACGCACCGGGGTCATCGACTTCTCCGAACTGCTGCTGCGCGCCCTCGACCTGTGGCGCGACAAGCCCGGCCTGCTGGCCCACTACCAGCGGCGCTTCCGCCACATCCTGGTGGACGAGTTCCAGGACACCAACGCCGTGCAGTACGCCTGGCTGCGCCTGCTCGCCCAGGGCGGCGACAGCCTCATGGTGGTGGGTGACGACGATCAGTCGATCTACGGCTGGCGCGGCGCGCGCATCGAGAACATCCAGCAGTTCTCCAGCGACTTCGCCGACGCCGAGACCATCCGCCTGGAGCAGAACTACCGCTCCACCGCAGGCATCCTCAAGGCCGCCAACGCCCTGATCGCCAACAACCAGGGGCGCCTGGGCAAGGAGCTGTGGACCGAAGGCGAGGACGGCGAGCCGCTGGGCCTGTACGCCGCCTTCAACGAGCACGACGAAGCCCGCTACGTGGTGGAAAGCATCGAGAGCGCGCTGAAGGACGGCATGGCGCGCAGCGAGATCGCCATCCTCTACCGCTCCAACGCCCAGTCGCGGGTGCTGGAGGAGGCGCTGCTGCGGGAGAAGATCCCCTACCGCATCTATGGCGGCCAGCGCTTCTTCGAGCGCGCCGAGATCAAGAACGCCATGGCCTACCTGCGCCTGCTCGACGGTCGTGGCAACGACGCCGCCCTGGAGCGGGTGATCAACGTCCCCGCCCGGGGCATCGGCGAGAAGACCGTGGAAAGCATCCGCGAATTCGCCCGCGCCCAGGACGTCTCCATGTGGGAGGCGATCCGCCTGCTTCTGGCCAACAAGGGCCTGCCGGGCCGCGCCGCCGGCGCCCTGGCGGTGTTCATCGAGCTGATCGAGAACCTCGCCGCCAAGGTCATGGAGATGCCCCTGCACCTGATGACCCAGACCGTCATCGAGCAGACCGGGCTGATCACCTACCACAAGGAAGAGAAAGGCGAGAAAGGCCAGGCCCGGGTGGAGAACCTCGAGGAACTGGTCAGCGCCGCCCGCGCCTTCGAGAACGGCGAGGACGATGTCGAACTCACCCCGCTGCAGGCCTTCCTCAGCCATGCCTCGCTGGAAGCCGGCGATACCCAGGCCGATGCCTTCGAGGACAGCGTGCAGCTGATGACCCTGCACAGCGCCAAGGGCCTGGAGTTCCCCCTGGTGTTCCTGGTGGGCATGGAAGAAGGCCTGTTCCCGCACAAGATGAGCCTGGAGGAGTCCGGCCGCCTGGAAGAGGAGCGCCGCCTGGCCTACGTCGGCGTCACCCGCGCCATGCAGCGCCTGGTGCTGACCTACGCGGAAACCCGCCGCCTCTATGGCAGCGAGACCTACAACAAGGTTTCGCGCTTCGTCCGCGAGATCCCCCCGCAACTGATCCGCGAAGTGCGCCTTGGCAACAGCATCAGCCGCCCGGTGGCCGGCGGTGCACGCAGCGGCGGCTCGATGTTCTCCGGCGCGGAGATCCCGCAGACCGACTTCAACCTCGGCCAGCGCGTGCAGCACGCGCTGTTCGGCGAAGGCACCATCCTCAACTTCGAGGGCTCCGGCGCCCAGGCGCGGGTGCAGGTGAAGTTCGAAAGCGAAGGCAGCAAGTGGCTGATGCTCGCCTACGCCAAGCTCCAGGCCCTCTGACCGAACCCGGGCCCCGCTGCCATGGCGGAGCCCGGCACAACGCGCACTTGGCAGTTATCCACAGCCACGGCAGGATGGCCGCTCCCCTCCTTCTTGCGGAAACACGGACGTGCGCCTTCCCCTGCTGCTGCTCAGCCTGATCATCGCCACCGGCATCGAGGCCGCCCCCGGCTTCGAGGTGAAGCGCGAAACCGACAGCTACCGCGACTGGAACACCGGTCAGCGTCGCGAGCGCACCGAGACCTCCCTGCGCCTGGACGGCGAAACCCTGTCGATGAAGGCCCTCTCGCGCCTGCTGGCACCCGGCGGCGAGACCCTCTACCCGACGCTCTGGGACGCCCGCGTCAACGGCCCCGACCAGGTGCTGATCCTCTTCAACCGTGGCAGCGGCCAGGACTTCGAACTGGCCCGCCTGTACCGCAAGAACGGCGGCAAGCCGCAGGCCGAGGTGTTGCTGCGCGACCTCCCCTACAACTGGTTCAACGACGCCCGCCGCAAAGGCTGGGTGAGCGTGGGCGGCGCGGACCGCTTGTACCTGGTGCAACTGCAACCGCTGCGCATCGTCGATGCAGGCCCCGGCGCGCTGCTGGATGTGCGCGGCGAGGTGGCCCTGCTCGCCGACCCGGGCTGGAACAAGCGCCCGCCGGCCTTCCTCGCGGTGGACATGCAGCGTGGCCGCGAAGTCGCCCGCCTGGAGTTGGACCCTGCCTGCTTCGTGCTGCCCGATCTGGAGTTCAGCCATCCGCTGATCTATTCCGCGCTGGGCAGCTCCACCCCCGGGCGCCTGCGCTTCCAGGATGGCCCCGCCTGGTTCGACCGCAACCTGGAGCTGGTCACCACGCCCGCACCGGCCCTGCGCCTGCGCCCGACCCAGCAACTGCCGCGACCCGACCCGGTACGTTGGGGCGTGACCCTGCGCGAGGTGGACGCCGGTCCGCAGCCGCGCACGCCGGAAACCCTCGACTACGCCTCCAGCCCCGAGCCCGACGACTTCGTCGATACCCTCGACCTGGTCCCCGGGCAATGCCAGGCCATCAACCCCAATCCTCCGCTGCATGCCGGCCAGGCGCCCTACCCCAGCAGCCAGGTGCCAACCGACGACCTGTGCCTGGGCGAGCCGCTGCCCGGCGTGCCGGACACCCTGCGCCAGGAGCGTTGCGTACTGCCGGCACGCACCCGCGTGCTGGTCGGGAGTCCGCGCTGGTCGCTGGAGGAGGTGCGCTATGCCTATCGTCCCGGCGGCACGGGGGCGGCCATCGAACAGACCGTCTACCAGCTGCGCGAGGGCGACGTGGTGAACCGCTACATCGCCAGCAGCAATGGCTATGCCGAGGCCCTGGCGATCCGCGAGGTGCTGCCCACCGGCCAAGGCGAGGCCCTGTTGAAAACCCGCGGTGACGGCGCCTACGAACTGCTGCGCGCCTCGACCGAGGCCGACGGCAAGCTGCGCCTGGGCTACCTCGACATGCTGCCCTACCCCGCCAGCCCCTTCGACTCCAGCCGCCCGGGCTGGGTCTACCTGCGCAAGCCGGGCCTGCTGGTGCGCCTTGCGCCCTTCGCCCATGAGCAGACCGGCGAGAACCTGCTGGATATCCGCGGCGAGACCCTGCTCTACGCCTATGGCGACAGCGAGAAAGACCGCCTGACCCTCGGCCAGCGAACCTTCGGCAGCGACCGCGCCGACGACTCGCCCCTGCCGGGCCTGGTACTGAACGCCAGATGCCGGCGGGAGGACGACCCCTACTGGGAATTCACCCTGCCACCGGTCAACGCGACGCTGGAGCAATCCGCCGCCTGGTTCGCCCGCAACTTCGACTACCAGCCCGGCGCCAAGGGCGCCATCCGCCTGCGCACCGACCACCAGCTGCGCGCCCGCCCGGGCTGCGCCGCCCGCTAGCTCGGCCGTGGGAGCGGCTTCAGCCGCGAAGCGCTCGCCGGATGGCCTTCAGGGGCCGGCAGCAACATCGCGAATGAATTCGCTCCCACGGGAAGTGCGCCGGCCCCGGCGGCACACGCCCCTCAGCGCAGCCGTAAAAAATCCCGATACATTCTGCCGCTAGCCATCGCAGGCGCGACTGGGCAGCATGGCGCGCGTGGACCCCTAACCAAGAGATGCCTCTGATGCGCCGATTCCTCAGTATCGCCCTGGCCCTTTGCGTCGGCCTGACGCTCAGCCTGGATGCCAACGCCAAGCGTATGGGCGGTGGCAAGACCTTCGGCTCCGCGCCGACCCACCAGACCCGCCAGGCGCAGCCCAACACCCCTGCCGCCACCCCGACCGCACCCGGTCGCCAGCCCGCTGCCGCCAGCGGTGCCTCGCGCTGGCTCGGCCCGCTGGCCGGCCTCGCCGCCGGTGGCCTGCTCGCCTCCATGTTCATGGGCGACGGCTTCCAGGGCATGCAGATCTTCGACTTCCTGATCATCGCCCTGATCGCCTTCGTCATCTTCCGCTTCATCGCCGCCCGCAAGCGCCAGCAGCAGGGCCAGCCCGCCATGGCCGGGGCGCCGTTCCAGCGCGAGATGCCGCAGCAGCAGGCGCCGATCTTCGGCAGCGCCGCCGCCCCGGCCCCGGTGGCACAACGCGCGTTCAACGCTCCGAGCTGGTTCAACGAAGAGCGTTTCATCGAAGCCGGCCGCGAGCACTTCATGTCCCTGCAACAGCACTGGGACGCGGCCGAGATGGACAAGATCGCCGAGTTCGTCACCCCGCAGATGCTCAGCTTCCTGAAGGAGGAGCGCGCCAGCCTGGGCGACGGCTTCCAGTCCACCTACATCGACAACCTGCAGGTGCAGCTGGACGGCATCGACGAGCTGGCCGACAAGACCGTCGCCACCCTGACCTTCAACGGCGTGTCGAAGACCTCGCGCTTCGACCAGGGCGAAGTGTTCAGCGAAAGCTGGCGCATGGAGCGTGCCAACGGCGACAACCAGCCCTGGCTGGTGGCGGGCATCCGCCAGAACTGATCACGCCTCGCGCAATGAAGAAACCCCGGGCATGCCCGGGGTTTTCTTTTGTGGTGTTCGCTCAGCCTCTGAGCCGAACGAGAGGGTGGATGACGCTCTTTCATCCACCACACCCTGCGTGGGCCGCGACCGGAATCTGTGGGTCGGGTGCAACCCGGCGTTCGTGGCAGGCGGCAGCAGGGACCGCTAGCGGTCCTTGGCGAATTAATTCGCCCCTACTGGGCGATATCCACCGGTATCAAACCGCCGCCTTGCGCATGCCGACATGGGGGATGTCGTCCTCCAGGTAGACCTCGGTCACCGGCACGAAGCCGTAGCGCCCGTAGTAGTTCTGCAGGTGCGCCTGGGCCGAGAGGTACACCGGCAGGCCCGGCCAGCGTCGCTGGCAATCCTCGAGGGCGCGCTCCATCAACTGGTGGCCCAGGCCGGTGCCGCGCGCCGCCTCGGCGATCACCACGCGGCCGATCACCACCTCGCCCTGGTTGTGCTGCGGGTCCAGCAGGCGCAGGTAGGCCACCAGCGCATCGCCATCGCGTGCCATCAGGTGGCAGCTGTCGCCCACCAGGTCCAGGCCGTCCACCTCCAGGTAGGGGCACTTCTGCTCGACGACGAACACTTGGGTGCGCAGGGCGAGGATGTCGTAGAGCGCCTGTTTGTCGAGTTCGCTGTGGTGGCTGCAGGTCCAGGTGATCGGCATGCGGGCTCCGTCGTGGTCAGGGGAAGGGGGCAGTATGCAATGCACCACCACCGGACGAGCGGTCCGCTCGCGGTTTTTTTCTTCCGGGCGCCAGCTACTGTATAAAGCGCATCCCAATGCACGAGGACCTGTCGCCGTGGAAGAAGTCATCGAACAGCTGCGCGAACTCAACGAACCCGTACCGGTCCCGCTGGAGCTGCCGGACGACGAGCTGCTTGTGGAGATCGAGGAGCAGTTGCTGATCAACCTGCCCTTCGAGCTGCGCGAGTTCCTGCTCAAGGTCAGCGATGTGGTCTACGGCCGCCTGGAGCCGGTGACCGCCACCGACCCGCAGTCCCACACCTACCTGCCGGAAGTGGCCTCGGTGGCCTGGGACCTGGGCGTGCCCCGCGACCTGGTGCCGATCTGCCAGGACGGCCGCGACTACTACGTGGTCGACCTGGAAGGCGAAGTGCTGCTCTGGTCCGGCGAAGAGGGCGACATGACCGATGAGAGCTGGGACTCCGTCTGGCACTGGGCGCGCGACGTCTGGCTGGAGAGCTGAGCGCCCTCCCGCCCCTCAGTGGTGGCCCTGGTCGCGGCTCTGCTCCAGGGTCTCCAGCAGCGCGATCTGCATGCGCGAGTGCACGCGGATCAGCCAGCGCCACAGCAACGCGATGACCCCGGCCGCCAGCAGCGCGATCAGCAGCAGCAGCTCCAGAGTCGGCAGGATGCTCGCCGACAGCGCCATGAGCAGCAGCATGATCACCCCCAGCGACAGCGCCGGGATCACCTCGGCGATCACCTTGCGCACCCGCGCGGTATGCCGCCCGGCCTTCTCCGGCGTCACGCCCATCTCCGCCAGCAGCATCGACAGCGCCTTGAGCTTGCGGTACGCGGCGATCAGGAAGGGCAGCGACAGCAGTAGCGCGGCGCCCCAGACCATGGCCTTCTGCAGGTTCTGCTGGGCCACCCAGTCGCTCAGGTACTCGCCCAGGGTGCCGGCGAAATAGGCGCCGGAAAGGAAGATCGCCACCACCAGCGCGATGTTCACCCCCACCTGCAGGAGGATCTTGCGGATCATCCCCGCCAGCACCGCGCCCTGCCCCTGGGGCTGGATGCTGCGCAGCCAGTCGCCATAGAGGTTGAATACCCGCGCGATGCGCGCCGGGACGATGCCGGCGAGCGTCTGCGACAGCGGATCGGCTGCGCGGATCAGGTAGGGCGTGAGCAGCGTGGTGATGGCCGAGACCGCCACCGCCACCGGGTAGAGGAAGTCGCTGGTGACCTGCAGGGTCATGCCCAGCGCGGCGATGATGAAGGAGAACTCGCCGATCTGCGAAAGGCCCATGCCGACGCGCAGCGAGGTGCGCCCGTCATTGCCGGCGATGAACGCGCCGATGCCGCAGGAGACCATCTTGCCCAGCACCACGGCGACGGTGATCACCGCGATGGGCCAGGCGTATTCCAGCAGGATCGCCGGGTCGATCATCAGGCCGATGGCGACGAAGAAGATGGCGCTGAACATGTCGCGCACCGGCTCCACCAGGCGCTCGATCTGCGCCAGCTGGCGCGACTCGGCGATGATCGCGCCGATCAGGAAGGCGCCCAGCACCATGCTGTATTCCAGCTTCACCACCAGCAGGCAGAAGCCGAAGCACAGCCCCAGCACCGTCACCAGCAGCATCTCGTTGCTCTCGAACTTCGCCACGTAGGCCAGCAGGCGCGGCACCAGCAGGATGCCGATGACCAGCGCGACGACCATGAACAGGCTGAGCTTGCCCACCGTGGCGAACACCTGGCCGGTCTCCACCGAGCCGGACAGGGCGATGCCCGAAAGCAGCGCGATGATGCCGATGCCGAGGATGTCCTCGACTATAAGCACGCCGAAGATCAGTTGGGCGAAGCGCTCGTTCTTCATCTTCAGGTCGCTCAGCGCCTTGATGATGATGGTGGTCGAGGAAATGGCCAGGATGGCGCCCAGGAACAGGGAATCCATGGTGCTCCAGCCGAAGAAGCTGCCGATCTCGTAGCCGATCCAGATCATCAGCACGATTTCCAGGAAGGCGGCGATGAAGGCCGTGGCCCCCACCTTGAACAGCTTGCGCAGGCTGAACTCCAGGCCCAGGCAGAACATCAGGAAGATCACCCCCAGCTCGGCGAGGATCTTGATCGTCTCTTCCTCGTGGATCAGGGCGAAGGGCGGCGTGTGCGGGCCGATGAGGAAGCCGGCGATGATGTAGCCCAGCACGACCGGCTGCTTGAAGCGGTGGCAGAGGATGGTGACCAGGCCGGCCACCAGCATGATCACGGCCATGTCCTGGATGAAACTTATGGCATGCATGGCGCACCGGCTCCTTCTTGCTGGTCAGTGCGCAGGACACAGTGCCGCGCCCGGGGTTGCTCGCTTGGCTCCTTGGGAGCCCCTGTATGAAATAGGGAAGTTCCTAGTCAGAACTTTCGGCAGAGTAACACCGGGCACCGCACCGTCATTTTCGGCGAAACAAACCGAAACAGCTTTGCCGGGCCGCGAGGGGAAGCAGCCGCATCAGCCGCCTTTCAGCCCCCGCTCCTGGCGTGGGCGGTCTCCAGCTCCAGCAGGTTCATCAGGAAGTTGCCGAAATAGGTCATGTCCTGCTCGATCGCCACCCGCGCCCCCTTGGCGTCACCGGCGAGCAGCGCCGCGAAGGCGTCCTCGTGGAAGTCGTTGAGGCGCAGGGACAGGTCGGCCTCGGTGAACAGCTGGTTGAAGAAGGGGCCGACCTGCAGCCACAGCGACTCGATCATGCGCAGCAGCGTGGGGTTGGCGCAGGCGCGGTAGAGCGTCATGTGGAACAGGCTGTTGTCGTCCAGGTAGCCCTGCACGTCGCGCCGCTCCAGGGCCCGCTCCATGTTCTCGACGCAGCGTCGCAGCTGCTCGATGTCCTCCCCGGTGAGCCGTGGCGTGGCGGTCTCCACGGCCAGCCCTTCGAGGGACAGGCGCACCAGGAAGATCTGCTGGAAGCGTTCGCGGGTCATGATCGGCACCCGCAGCGAGCGCTGCGGCTCGCCTTCCAGGGCACCCTCGGCCACCAGGCGCTGCAACGCCGCACGGACCGGCATCGGGCTGGTGCCCCATTCGGCGGCAAGGTCGCGGATCTTGAGGCGCTCGCCGGGCTGGAAACGCCCTGCCAGCAAGCCTTCACGTAGTCGTAGGTAAAGCTGTTCCTGCAGGTTGTCGGCCATGGGTCACTCCTGGCTGGCCGGTGGTGCCGGCAGTTGGGCGAGGGTCAGGCTGCAGTTGCGCATGGTGGTGGATCTCCTGGGTCGACGGATGGCCGGGCCTGTGGATAACTGCCCCGGCGCGCTGCAAGCGCAGCGACCGCCTGGGGACAAGACCGACGGGCCTGCCGATAGTGTGATCACAAAAGCAGTTCGATCATAGGCTTTTGCCAGAAACAGTCCAGCTATTGACATATCTGTGATCACAAAACAGGATGTGCGGAAATTCGAACGAGGTGTTCAAACATGACCGCCAGTGGCATTGCAGAATCCGCCGTTGAAACCTTCGCCGCCGCCGAGCGCGCCCGTTTCATCGCCCAGAACCCCAAATCCCTGGCGCTCGCCGAGCGTGCCCGCCACTCGCTGTTCGGCGGCGTGCCCATGCACTGGATGAGCGACTGGTCGACGCCCTGCCCGCTGTTCGTCGAGCGCGCCCAGGGCGCGCGCTTCCACGACGTCGACGGCCACGAGTACGTGGACTTCTGCCTCGGTGACACCGGCAGCATGTTCGGCCACTCCCCCGCGCCCATCGCCCGTGCCATCGCCGAGCAGGGCGCGCGCGGGCTCACCACCATGCTCCCGGGCGAGGACGCCGTGGTAGCCGGCGAACTGCTGGCCGAGCGCTTCGGCCTGCCCTACTGGCAGGTGGCGACCACCGCCACCGACGCCAACCGCTTCGTCATCCGCTGGGTGCGCGCCATCACCGGGCGCAAGGTGCTGCTGGTGTTCGACGGCTGCTACCACGGCACCGTCGACGACGTCATGGTGCGCCACCGCGAGGGCCGCACCGTGCACCGCAGCGGCCTGATCGGCCAGGCGCGCAACCTGGCCAAGACCAGCCGCGCCGTGCCCTTCAACGACCTCGACGCGCTGGAAAAGGCCCTGGCGCAGAACGATGTCGCCGCCGTGCTCTGCGAACCGGCGATGACCAACATCGGCATGGTCCTGCCCGATGCCGGCTACCTGGAGAAGCTCCGCGAGCTGACCCGCCGCTACGGCACCCTGCTGATCATCGACGAGACCCACACCATCTCCACCGGCCCCGGCGGCTGCACCCGCGCCTGGAACCTGCAGCCGGATTTCATCACCCTCGGCAAGCCCATCGCCGGCGGCGTGCCCTGCTCCGTCTACGGCTGCACCGCCGAGATGGCCCAGGCCATGAAGCTGGCCCGCAAGCACGCCAGCGAACAGTCCGGCGGCCACGGCCACAGCGGCATGGGCACCACCCTCTCGGCCAACGCCCTGGCCATGCACTGCATGCGCGCCAACCTGGAACAGGTGATGACCCCGGCCGCCTATGACCACATGCTGCCCCTGGCGGCACGCCTGGCCGAAGGCTTCCGTGGACTTATCCACAAGCACCACCTGGCGTGGTCGGTGACCGAGCTGGGCGCCCGCTGCGAGTTCCAGTTCTGCGCCACCTCGCCGCGCACCGGTGCCGAGGCCGAAGCGGCCTTCCACGACAGCCTGCAGATGGCCCTGCACCTCTACCTGATCAACCGGGGCATCCTCATCACCCCGTTCCACAACATGACCCTGTGCTGCCCGGACACCACCGAGGCCGATGTCGACCGCCTGATCACCACCCTCGACCAGGCCCTGGGCGAGCTCCTGGCCATCCCCGGCGCCCGACTCTGACTGCGAGAAAATCCATGCGATTCGCCGATCCCCAGGAAGCCCGCGACTTCCTCGACCGCCACCCCGAAGTCCGCAGCATCGAACTGATGCTGTTCGACGCCAACGGCATCCCGCGCGGCAAGCTGCTGCACCGCGACGAGCTGCTGGCCATCTACGAGAATGGCCGACCGCTGCCCAGCTCCATCCTCTCGCTGACCATCCAGGGCGAGGACGTGGAAGCCAGTGGCCTGGTCTGGGAAGTGGCCGACGCCGACTGCTGGACCTACCCGGTGCCCGGCTCGCTGGCCCTGCAACCCTGGCGCAGCAGCCCCACCGCCCAGGTGCAGGTGAGCATGCACCCGACCCAGGGCCTGCCCGCCACGCCCGGTGACCCGCGCCACGTGCTGGCCCGCGCCATCGACCGGCTCAAGGCCGACGGCTACCACCCGGTGATGGCGGTGGAGCTGGAGTTCTACCTGCTGGACAAGGCCCGCGACGCCAACGGCCGCCCGCAGCCGGCGCTGCAGGCCAATGGCGTGCGCCCGCAGGCGCCGCAGGTCTACGGCGTGTACGAACTGGAGCAGCTGCAGCCCTTCCTCGACGACCTCTACACCGCCTGCGAGGCCCAGGGCCTGCCGCTGCGCACCGCCATCTCCGAATACGCCCCCGGCCAGCTGGAGCTGACCCTGGAACACCGCTTCGACGCGCTCCAGGCCATCGACGAAGGCGTGCGCTACAAGCGCCTGGTCAAGGGCGTGGCCAACAAGCACGGCCTGGTGGCCTGCTTCATGGCCAAGCCCTTCGGCGACCTGGCCGGCAGCGGCATGCACCTGCACGTCAGCCTGGCCGACGAGGCGGGCAACAACCTGATGGCCAGCGAGGACCCGCACGGCACCCCGCTGCTGCGCCACGCCATCGGCGGGATGATGGCGACCCTCGACGACGCCCTGGCGATCTTCTGCCCCAACGCCAACTCCTACCGGCGCTTCCAGGCCAACAGCTACGCGCCGCTGGCCAAGAGCTGGGGGGTGAACAACCGCACCGTGTCCTTCCGCGTCCCCGGCGGCCCGGCCCAGAGCCGGCACGTCGAGCACCGCATCTGCGGCGCCGACGCCAACCCCTACCTGGCCGCCGCCGCGATGCTGGCGGGCATCCACAAAGGCATCCGCGAGCAGATCGACCCGGGCGAAGCCATCACCGGCAACGGTTACGAACAGGCCCGCGAGACCCTCGCCACCGACTGGCTCACCGCCCTGCGCACCCTGGAGCGCTCGGCCTGGGCGAAGGAGGCCCTGGGCGAAGGCTTCCTCGACATCTTCCTCGCCATCAAATGGGAAGAGTTCCGCCAGTTCGTCAGCGAGGTAGGCGAGCAGGACTGGCGCTGGTACCTGACCCACGCCTGATGCGTGGGGTTGTGGACAAGTTGCTTATCCACAACCCCACCAGCCGCAAACCGCAACTCGTAGGATGGGTAGAGCGGAGCGAAACCCATCAATTCCGAGTACCGGCATGACTTCGGCGTCGGGCGGGCAGCATGGGTTTCGCGGGGCTCTACCCATCCTACGGGGCGGAGTGCGGCTGGGTGTTTATCCACAGGCGGTGCCCCTGTGCTCCGTGCCTGTCTCGCTGCGTCTACAGTTTCACTTCCCAGCCCCGAGACAGAGCCCTTCCATGGAACCCGGCAACGCGCAACTGACGATGACCGTCCTCATGACCCCGGACATGGCCAACTTCTCCGGCAACGTCCACGGCGGCACCCTGCTCAAGTACCTCGACGAGGTGGCCTACGCCTGCGCCAGCCGCTATGCCGGGCGCTACGTGGTGACCCTATCGGTGGACCAGGTGGTGTTCCGCGAGCCGGTGCACGTGGGCGAGCTGGTGACCTTCCTCGCCTCGGTGAACTACACCGGCACCACGTCCATGGAGATCGGCATCAAGGTGGTGACCGAGAACATCCGCGAGCGCTCGGTACGCCACACCAACAGCTGCTTCTTCACCATGGTGGCGCTGGATGACGACCGCAAGGCGGCTCCCGTGCCGCCGCGCCAGCCGGAGACAGCCGAGGAAAAGCGGCGCTTCCTGCAGGGCCAGCAGCGCCGGCAGATCCGCCAGGAAATGGAGCGCCGCTACCGTGAGCTGCGCGAGAACGGCACCGAACCGTCGCTACATCCTGAAAAATAATCTGACGGACTTTTCATACAATCACCGTCAGCCAACGGGTAACCTGACGCACGCGGCGGCAGCCGCGTTCGCCACGGGCCAGGCCCCGTGAACCACCTTCGAACCGTCCTCCGCAGCGTTGCGCGCATCGTTGCGGCCTGGATGTTCCCTGCGTGCAAGGAGCCGCCGCATGCCCCACCACACACCGCTGATCGCGACCCTCTCCGCCGGCCTGGTGCTGGCCTTCCTGCTCGGCAGCCTGGCCAACCGCCTGCGCATCTCGCCGCTGGTGGGCTACCTGCTGGCCGGCGTTCTCGCGGGGCCCTTCACCCCGGGTTTCGTCGCCGACCAGGCGCTGTCCCAGGAGATCGCCGAGCTGGGGGTGATCCTGCTGATGTTCGGCGTCGGCCTGCACTTCTCCCTCAAGGACCTGATGTCGGTGAAGAACATCGCCATCCCAGGCGCCGTGGTGCAGATCGCCGTGGCCACCCTGCTGGGCATGGGCCTGGCCTGGGGGCTCGGCTGGTCGCTGGGCGGCGGGCTGGTGTTCGGCCTGGCGCTGTCGGTGGCGAGCACCGTGGTGCTGCTGCGGGCCCTGGAGGAACGCCAGCTGCTCGATACCCAGCGCGGCCGCATCGCCGTCGGCTGGCTGATAGTCGAGGACCTGGTGATGGTGCTGACCCTGGTCCTGCTGCCGGCGCTCTCGGGCATGCTCGGCGGCAAAGCCCATGGCGGTGGCGAGATCAGCCTCGGCGTCGAACTGCTGCTGACCCTGGGCAAGGTCACCGCCTTCGTGGTGCTGATGCTGGTGGTCGGCCGCCGCCTGATCCCCTGGGTGCTGGCCAAGGTCGCCGGCACCGGCTCGCGGGAGCTGTTCACCCTCGCCGTGCTGGCCATCGCCATGGGCATCGCCTACGGCTCGGCCATCCTCTTCGACGTGTCCTTCGCCCTGGGCGCCTTCTTCGCCGGCATGGTGCTCAACGAGTCGGAGCTCAGCCATGACGCCGCCGAGAAGACCCTGCCCCTGCGCGACGCCTTCGCGGTGCTGTTCTTCGTCTCGGTGGGCATGCTCTTCGACCCGCTGATCCTGATCCGCGAGCCGCTGCCGGTGCTGGCCACCTTCCTTGTGATCGTGCTCGGCAAGTCGGTGGCGGCCTATGTCATCGTGCGTGCCTTCGGCCACCCCAAGAGCACCGCCCTGACCATCTCCGCCAGCCTGGCGCAGATCGGCGAGTTCAGCTTCATCCTCATCGGCCTGGGGCTGGACCTGGAGCTGATGCCGCAGACCGGCCGCGACCTGTTGCTGGCCGGCGCCATCCTCTCGATCCTGGTCAACCCGCTGCTGTTCATCGCCATCGGCCGCTGGCAGGCACGCCAGGACCGCAAGGCGGCGGAGCTGCTGCCGGAGCAGGCAGCAGTCGAGGACGTGCCGCCGGCGATCGAGGAACACGACCACGCCATCCTCATCGGCTATGGCCGCGTCGGCCGCAAGATCGCCCTGCGCCTGCGCGAGGCCGGCACGCCGCTGGTGGTGATCGAGGACAGCCGCGCGGGGCTGGATGAATTGCGTGAGGCGGGCATCAGCGCGGTACTGGGCAACGCGGCGCGACCCGAGGTGCTGGAGCTGGCGCAGCTGGCGCGGGCGCGCTGGCTGCTGCTGGCGATCCCCAATGGTTTCGAGGCCGGGCAGATCGCCCAGCAGGCCCGCGCGGTGAACCCGCAGCTGACCATCATCGCCCGCGCCCACTTCGACGCCGAGGTGGAGCATCTGGAACAGAACGGCGCGGACCTGGTGATCATGGGCGAGCGCGAGATCGCCCGCGCCATGATCGATCGCGTCGCCGCCGACCAGGCCACCCCGGACGCACCGGTCGCGGCCTGACGACGGCGCGAGCCGTCACTCGGCGTGCTGGTGCGCGCCGTGGTCCATGTGCTCCATGTGCTGCATCTGCCCGTCGGCCTTGGCGGGCGCTTCCTTCTGCACGGCGATCTCCACCTGCAGGTCGCCGGCCTTCTCGAAGTGCAGGGTGAGCGGGAAGCGCTCGCCATCCTTCAGCGGCTGCTTCAGGCCGAACAGCATCAGGTGGTAGCCGCCCTGCTCCAGGCGCACCTCGCCACCGGCGGGGATGGCCAGGCCGCCCTGCACCTGCTGCATCTTCATCATGCCGTTGACGTGGGCGTGCTCGTGGATCTCGGCCTTGTTCGCGCGCGGGGTGTCGGCGCCCAGCAGGCGGTCCGGCGTGTCGCCGCCGTTGTGCACCACCAGGTAGGCCGCGCCGTTGGGCGAGACCGGCGGCACTTCCAGGGCCCAGGGGTGCTCGATGTGCAGCTTGCCCAGCTCGTATTCATGGGCCTGGGCGAAGGGGACGAAGCCCAGCAGGGCGATCAGGGTCAGCAGTGTCTTGCGCATGTTCAACTCCATCAATCGATAAGCAGATTGGGCGCCCGCCATGCGAGCGCCGATGAAAACCCGTGGCGGGATCAACCCGCCATCACCCTGCCGCCGCCGAAGCGCGACAGCACCAGCCGGTCCAGGGCCCAGACCAGCACCAGGGACAGGCCCACCAGGGGGAAGGCCACGCCCAGCACCAGCATGATCACCACCGCGCCACGCCACAGCGGCAGGCCATGGGGCAGCGGCGGCACGCCGAGGCGGCCGCTGGGCCGGCGCTTCCACCAGAGCACCAGGCCGCTGACCGCGCTGAGCAGGATCATCAGGCACACGGCGAACATCAGCAGCTGGTTGGCCAGGCCGAAGAGACGGCCCTCGTGCAGCATCACGCCGGTCTCCACGCTCCGGGCGACGAGCCCGTAGTCCCGCCAGCGCACATCGGCCAGCACCTTGCCGCTGTAGCGGTCCAGGTGCAAGGTCGCGTCGTTGCGCGGGTCGTCGGCGAACACGGCGATGCTGAACACACCCGTGGGCGTGGTCGGCAGGGTGATCCCGTAGCCCGGCACCACACCGCGCTCGCGGGCGGTGTCGACCACCTGCTGCAGCGGGATGCTCGGCGTATCGGTTGCCGCTGCCCGATCGTGCCCGGCGTGGGCACGGTGGGCGGCATGGGCGTCGGACTCCGGCAGCGGCGTGTTCTCCACCGCCCAGGGCACGGTCTGGTCACTGGCGCTGTTGAGGCTGCGCGCCAGCTCGCCGGACTTCGGTACCTCGTTCCACATGGCGGCGGGGAAGCGGTTCCACACATCGGCGAAGCTCGCGCCCCAGAAACCGGTCCAGGTCATGCCGGTGAGCAGCATGAACAGCAGCAGCAGGCTGCCCCAGAAGCCGGTGACGCCGTGCAGGTCGCGCCAGAAAAGGCGCCCGCGCGCGGACAGGCGCGGCCACAGCACGCCGGCGCCGGACCGCCCTCGCGGCCACCAGAGGTAGAGCCCCGACACCACCAGGACGATGCCCCAGCCGGCGGCCAGCTCGATCAGCCGGTCGCCGACTGTGCCGATCATCAGCTCGCCGTGCAGGGCGCGGGTGGCCGCCTGCAGGTTCCAGAAGGCGTCCTGGGTGCCCAGCACCTTGCCGCTGTAGGGGTCGAGGAACAGGTTCAGGTTGCGGCCGGCGTCGGCGATGACGAACTGGGCACTGTGCCCGGCATCCACCGGCGGCAGGTACTGGCTGACGCTGGCCTGTGGATAAGCCTCGCGCACCCGCTGCAGCTGGGCGTCGGCGTCCAGCGCGTGGTGGCCCGGCTGCACCCGCAGCAGGTCGGCGTACATCAGCGCGTCGAGCTGCGGCTTGAACAGGTAGATGCTGCCGGTGACCGACAACAGGATCATGAAGGGGATGACGAAGAGGCCGGCATAGAAATGCCAGCGCCAGGCCAGGTTGTAGAACGAGACAGCAGGTTTGCTCATGGTCGTGCTCGCCTAGAAAGCGCCTCTCTGGGTTCGCGCGCAGCGACGTGGCTGGCGCGGCGGAGGCTTGGCGCCAGCCGACGCGCCCAGGGAAGGCGGCAAGGATGGCGCGGTGCGTGGATCAGGCGAGGGAGACGGGCGGCGCGCGGGAACGTGAGCCGGGGAAGATCGCCGAGCCGGCATGGCCCGAGTCGACCGGGGCCAGGCGAGGTGCCCGGGCGAGGTCCGCCAGGGCGGAGGCCACCAGCGGTGCGGAACTCAGCGCCGGGCAATTGAGCAGCAGGGTGCAGTAGCCGCACTTGGCCCAGGCCGCCTCGTGGTCCGGCTGGCCCGGCGCCTTCTGCGGGGCGCCGTGCTCGGCGGAGCAGGCCAGCTCGCCCATCCAGGCCGGCACGCCCTGGTGGTCCATGGCACGGGCCTGGGACAGCAACGGACCGGCGAACACCAGCAGCATGGCCAGAAGGCCAAGCCAGGCGCCGCTGCGGATTGTCGTGTGTCGAGCCACTGCTGCCGTCCCGGAATCGAGGGGGTGAAGAGCGGGCGCCATGCTAGCCGCACGCCGCCACGGGTTGAAGCATAGCGGCTGAGTCAGATGGCCGCAGTGGGCGGCGGCAAAGTCCCGCTCAACCCAGGCGCCGTGCCTCGAACTTCACCCGGGGATGGGCGATGCGGTCCTGGGCGCGTACCAGTTCCAGCTCGTAGCTGCCGCACGCCTGGGTCTCCAGCAGCACCTCGTGCACGGCGGCGGCGCTGAATTCGAAGGCGCCGAGCAGGTCGTCGCCCAGCAGCAGGCGCGCCAGGAACACCCCGGAGGTGAGGTCGCCCACGCCCACCGGCTGACGCGGGAAGGCCAGCAGCGGGCGGCGCAGGAGCCAGGTGCCCTCGGCGCTGGCCAGCAGCATCTCGAAGTCCTTGGCGGCGCGGCCCGGGTAGTCCAGGTGCTTGACCAGCACGGCCTTCGGCCCGCGCGCAAGCAGCGCCCGGGCCATGCCCACGCAATCCTCCAGCGAGGTGGGGCGGCGGTCGGCGAAGCTGTTCAGCTCCAGCTGGTTGGGGCACAGCAGGTCGGCCACGGCGGCGGCTTCCTCGAGGAGGAAGGTGCTGACTTCCGGCGCCACGATGCAGCCTTTCTCCGGGTGGCCCATCACCGGGTCGCAGAGGTACAGGGCACGCGGATTGGCCCGCTTGATGCGCGCCACCACCTCGAGGATCTCGCGCCCCTGGGCCGCGCTGCCGAGGTAGCCCGAGAGCACCGCGTCGCAATTGCCCAGTTCGCCGATGGCGGCGATGCCTTCCACCAGCGTCGGCACCTGGTTGGGCGGCAGCACCTCGCCCGTCCACTGCCCGTACTGGGTGTGGTTGGAGAACTGCACGGTGTTCAGCGGCCAGACATTGACCCCGAGACGCTCGACGGGAAACACCGCCGCGCGGTTGCCGGCGTGGCCGAAGACCACATGGGACTGGATGCTGAGGAGATGGGGCGTTCGCGACATTGGGTGGACCCTGGGCTCGACGGGTGGGAGGACGGGCCTGGCTTACGGCGACAGGCTCACTACCATGATGGCAAGATTCTCCCATCCTCCGCCGCAAGAGCCACCATGGAATCCCTGTATTTTTCGCCGATGCTGCTGGGCCTCAACCTGATGCTCGGCAGCGCCGTCGCCTGCACCGGCCTGTGGTACTTCTCGCGGCCCTACCGCGGCCCGGGCCTGTGGATGGCCGGGGCCTGGCTGCTGATTTTCGGCATCCTCGCCTTCTTCGTCTTCGTCGCCACCGGCAACCGCCCGCTGAACGTGCTCGGCAACGCAACGCAGCTGGCGGGCGAGGCGGTGCTGATGCTCGGGGTGTTCCGCTTCCTCGGCCGCCCGCTGCCCTGGTGGACGGTACCGGTCAGCGCCGGGTTGATGGCCGCCGCCAACAGCTGGCACTGGTGGGTGGCGCCGCTGAACAGCGAATTGCTCATCGCGCTGTACGCCGGCATCGGCGGCCTCCTGCCGCTGCAGGCCGCCAACGCCCTGCTGCGCTACCCGCGGGAGCCGGAGCTGCGCAGTGTCTGCCGCTGCGTCGGCACCGTCCTGCTCGGCTATGCGCTGGTCACGTTGCTGCGGGGCGCCATCGCCGTGCACGACTGGCTCAATGCCGTCGAGCACGCCGACGTGACCCGCTCCATGGCCTACCTGTTGCCCTACAACTTCGGCATTCCGCTCTGGGTCATCGCGCTGCTCGGCCTGGCGCTGATGACCATGCGCCGCATCCTTCTCGACAGCCAGCGCAACGCCCGCCACGCCGAGGCCAGCGCGCAGCGTTTCGAACGGCTGATGGGGGTGACCAGCGCCGGCGTCCTGGTGCTGCAGGACGGGCGCATCCACGATAGCAACCCGACGCTCGAGGCGCTCTTCGACCAACCGCGCGAAGCACTGCAGCGGCAGGCGCCCGAGCAGTTGTTCGTCGAGGCCGAGCGGGCGCGCATCGGCCAGTTGCTCGCCCGTGGGGACGGCGCCCCCGCCGACGCGCTCGCGCTGCGCCGTGATGGCTCGACCTTCCCGGCCGAGCTGGCGGTCACCAACCTCGACGGCAGCGGCCAGCAGCTCATGGAGGTGCGCGACGTCAGCCACCGCAAGGCCCTGGAGGAGCAGTTGCGCCTGCAGGCCACCACCGATCCGCTGACCGGCGCCCTCAACCGCCGCGCCTTCCAGGCCCGCGCCGAACAGGAACTGCAACGCGCGCGGCGCCAGGAACAGCCCCTGTGCCTGGCGATGCTCGACCTCGACCACTTCAAGCGCATCAACGACACCCACGGCCACGCCAGCGGCGACCTGGTGCTCTGCGCGTTCAGCCAGCTGTGCCAGCGCGAGGCACGCAGCACCGACCTGTTCGCGCGCTTCGGCGGCGAGGAGTTCGTCTTCCTGCTGCCCGACACGACCCTCGAGGCCGCCCGCGCCTTCCTCGATCGCCTGCGCGAAGCGGTCGAGCACCTGCGCATCGACGCCAGCGGCACCGCCCTGAGCGTCAGCGTCAGCATCGGCCTGGCCGGCAGCCCGCCGAACGGCGATCTCCTGCACGTGCAGGCGGCCGCCGACGCGGCCCTCTATCGCGCCAAGCAATACGGTCGCAACCGTGTCGAACTGGCCCGCTGAAATCACCAAGGATGGGTTAAGCTTCTGGGCATTCCAGGGGAGTGATCATGATCAGTCTGGGCGATGTCTTCCTGTTCCTGCTCTTCGCCGCCAGTGCCGCCTGGCTCTGGCGCGGCCACGGCATTCGCGAGCGCGCACTGGCGCTGGTGAAGCAATACTGCACGCGTTTCGACGTGGAGCTGCTCGACGGCAACGTCGCCCTGCAGCGCCTCGCCATCGTCCGCGACGCCAAGGGCCATCGGCGCCTGGCGCGGATCTACGGTTTCGAATTCACCGTCACCGGCGAGCAACGCCTCACGGGGACCATCCAGATGTTCGGCAACCACGGTGGCCGCATCGAGCTGGATGCCCACCCCTTCCAGCCGCCCGTCGCCTCCGAAGGCAACGTCATCCAGATCAGCGACTGGCGGCGCAGCCACCCGCGCCCGGACGAGCAGCGCCACGTCGAATGACGCTGCGGTTGTCCACAGCGCGAGCCTGTGGATAAACCTCGCGATCAGGTGCCTTCGACCAGCCTGTGGATAACCTGCTGCCACTGCTCGCAGTTGGTGTAGGTCATCGGCCAGCGCAGTAGCCGGCAGCGCCAGCGGAACCAGCGGCTGGCACGTCGCGCCCGGTTAACCCGGCAATGCTCGAAGAGCCATTCGGGATCGAAGCCGATCCACGCCCCCGCCACGCTCCAGGCGTTCAACCAGACCACCGGTGCCACCTCGTAGAGGTAGATGGCCTCCAGCTCGGCCGGGGGCAGGGCGCTGGCGCGCAGCGTGTCGGCGATCACGCGCAGGTCGGCCTCATCCCGTTGCGTGTCCAGCCACAGCCCGGACAGCGCCAGCCAGACCCGCTCCCGCGCCGCGTCGCTCATCGCTGCAGGAGGAAATCGGCCGCGCGCTCGGCGGCGGCGTCGGGGAACTCCTGCATGAAGCAGTGCCCGCCCTCCACCACCTGGGCGCCGACGTGGGGGTTGAGTGCGCTGATCCGCGCCACCGAGCGGGCGACGAAAGGATAGCTCGCCTGGCCATGGAAGATCCGCGTCGGCGTGACGATGCGTGTCAGCGACGGCCACAGGCGCTTGGGGCAGGAGCTGAAGATCTCCGCCTCGCGGCTGGGCCGGCATTTCAGCTCCACACCGCCATCCACGTCCTTCAGCGCATGCTCCACGTAGGCGCCGAGGGCCGCGTCCGTCCAGCCCTTGAAGATGCCGCGCCCGTGCAGCGCGGCGAAGGCGGCCGGGCGATCGGTCCAGTGGTTGCGCCGGGCCCGGGCGCGCCTGGCCATGGTGGTGCGGCGATGCAGGCCGAGCACTTCGGAGAAGGCCATGACGCCGATCATCGCCGGGGTGAAGAGCACCGGGTCGAGCAGCACCGCGCGCTGGAACAGCTCGGGGTGGCGCGCCAGCACCAGGCTGGTGAGCACGCCGCCGAAGCTGTGGCCGAGGGCGAAGCGGGGGGCATCGCCGAAGATGCCGCGCCCGGCCTCGAAGGCTTCCACCGCCAGCTCGGCGTTGCGGTTCCAGCCGAGGAAACGCCCGCCGTGGTCGCTGTCGCCATGCCCCTGCACATCACACAGCCAGAGGTCGAAGTCCTCGCTCAGGGCTTCCAGCAGCGGCGTGTAGGCACGGCCGCAGAAACCATTGCCGTGGAGGAAATGCAGCAGCGGCTTGCCGCTGGGCTGGCTGTGCCAGCCGCGCAGGGTGAAGCCGGCGGAACTCGGGTGGGACCAGGCGGACAACAGCATCGCAACGCACTCGAAGGAAAGAGCGTGCAGTTTATCCGCCGGGCCGCCTCCGGCGCAGCCGTTGCCTTCAGATGGCCGCGTGTTCGCGGACGAAGGCGTCCAACAGGCGGTTCAGCGCCTCGGGCTGGTCCAGCGGCGTGGCGTGGCCGGAATCGGCTATCACCTCCAGGCGTGCGTTGCGCAACTGGGCGACGTAGGCCGCCTTGGCCGCCACCGGGGTGTAGTCGCGATCACCGCTGATCACCAGCAGCGGAGTGTTCGCCCGGCGGGCCCCGGGCAACGCCGACCAACCCGGGATGGCGCCCATCGCGTGCAGGTAGGAGCGCCGGTCGTTGCCGGCGATGCGTGCCATCACCCGCTTGCGCAGCGCCGCCTGCTCCGGCTTGGGGAACAGCCTGCCGGCCAGCAGCCGCGCCATCCCCGCCGGGCCGAACAACCGCACCAGGGCGAAGCGCAGCGCCACCTGCCAACGCGCCTGCCAGCTGTCCAGGGGGAAGCACGGCGAGCTGTTGATGACCGCCGCCGCACGCACCAGGTGCGGGTGCTCGGCGAGCAGCTGGAAGGTGATCATGCCGCCCATGGAGATGCCCACCAGGATGCACGGCTCCAGGTCCATGGCGACGATGAACTCGGCCACGTCGGCGGCCAGCTCGCCCATGCTCACCGGTGCCCGCAGCGGCTCACTGGCGCCGTGGCCACGCAGGTCCAGGGCGTACACGCGAAAGTGCCGCGACAGCGCCTCGACCTGGGGCTGCCAGTCCTCCAGGGACGATCCCAGGCCATGCACCAGCAGCACGGCGGCCCCTTCTCCCTGGCGGATATAGTTGAAACGCCCGCCGGACAAGTTGATCTGTTCCATGGTCGATTTAATTCCCTTTCGAATAATCATCGGCCAATAAAAAGGCGCCGTTCCTTATTAAACGGACCGATGAAAAGTTGGTTGATCGGATAACTTACGAGGCGCCCGATGAACAAGTTTCCGGTGTTTGCCTTTGCCCTTCCAAACCTCCTAGAATCGCCCAGCGCCGACTCGAGAAACCACCATGTACAGCATTGCCAGTCCGACCCAGGCACGCAGCAGAAAGGCCCTGGAACGCTACCTCAACGTCGCCGCCGAACTGCTCGCCAACGACAGTTTCGAAGAAACCGGCATTTCCCAGATCGCCCAGCTCGCCGAGTCCTCGGTGGGCACTTTCTATCGCCTGCTCGGTGACAAGGACGTGCTGCTCTATGCCGTCCACGAGCGCTTCGTCCTGCAGAGCCGGGACGCCGTCGACAGCGTCATCGCCCACCTCGACGGCCTGCCGCTGACCACGCAGATCGAGGGTTTCATCGAAGGCGTGACGCGTCTTTTCGATGGCAGCGAGGGCCTGCTCCGCGCCCTGATCCGGCGCAGCTCGATGGACGTGCAGTTCCGCGAGCGCTTCCACCAGCTCAATGCCTACATCGGTCAGGCCTTCTGCCGCATCGTCCTCGCCCACCCGCAGCAGATCGGCCACCGGCACCCGCAACAGGCCGCCGACCTGACGGCCCACATGCTGCTCGCCAGTCTCAATTACCTGACCATGGTCGGCACCCTCGGTGTCACCCCCCGGGAAGTTGTCCCGGGGGAACTTTCCCACCTCGTCTGCAATTACCTGGAAGTTCGCCGGGTTTAACGCCGGCTGTCCCGCCTTAGTTGTGCCGGGGTGAAGTCGGACGCTTTCAGCGCTATATCGAATTCATCCGCCGGTTCTTCGTTGGACAATATGCCGATTACATAACGACCGCCGATCAGGTCATATACGGCGTCGCCCTTGGTCCATACCAGCGGCTGGTCGTAGAGGTTGAGGGTGTAGGACTCGCCGACCCGCCACAGCTGGTCGCGGTTGTCGTAGTGGTCCACCAGGAGGATCTGGTAGCTGTCCTCGTCGAAATAGAGGTCGCGCTGCTTGTACTGGTGGCGCTGGCCGTCCTTGAGGGTGGCGCGCACGTGCCAGACACGGTGCAGTTCGTAGCGCAGCAGGTCGGGATTGACGTGGCCGGCCTGGACGATGTCCGCGTACTTGCTGCTGCGCGAGGCGAAGCGGTAGCTGTTGTAGGGCACGTAGAGCTCTTCCTTGCCCACCAGCTTCCAGTCGTACTTGTCCGGCGCACCGGAGAACATGTCGAAGTTGTCGGTGGTGCGCAGCCCCTCCGAGGCGGTGCCGGGGGAATCGTAGGCCACGTTCGGCGTGCGCCGCACACGGCGCTGCCCGGCGGCGTAGAGCCAGGCCAGGCGCGGCTCCTTCACCTGGTTGACCGTCTCGTGCACCAGCAGCTCGGTGCCGGCCAGGCGTGCCGGCGCCAGCACCGACTGGCGGAAGTAGAACAGCACGTTGCCGTTGTCCTTGCCGGGATCGCCGGCATCCTGGTTGAACAGGAACAGGTCCTCGATGCGGGTCATGAAGTAGTCGCCGCTGGCGTGGGGCACCGCCTGGGCGTAGTAGCGCTTGACGCTGTTGCCACGGAACCGCACCAGGTGGTTCCACAGCACTTCGAGCCCCGACTGGGGGATGGGAAACGGCGTGGCGACCTTGAAGTCGGCGATGCCGTTGCCGTTCTCGATCAGCCGCGCACGGGTGGCGTTGCCCTTGATCGCGGCGTACACCGCCTCGGGGTAGGAGGCCGAGCGCCGGGTCGGGTAGACCACCAGCTTCCAGCTGTCCGGGTAGCGCTTGAGCATGGCCAGTTGGCCGGGGCTGAGGTGGGACCGGTACTGCTCGGCGTTCCGCGCGGTGATGCTGAACAGCGGCTGGTCGGCGGCGAAGGGGTCCTTGTAGCCCGTGGCCTTGTCGTAGGCCGTGGCATCGCGGGCCAGGCCGCCGTCCCAGGCGGGAATGGTGCCGGCGGCGTTGCCGGCCTTCTCTGCGCCCAGCGGGGTCAGGTCGGCGCCCAGGCGCGCGGCCTGGTCGGCCCCCACCTGGGCCAGGGCGAACGGCGCGGCCAACAGCAGCGCGGTGAGCAGGCCGCTGTGGATAAGTCCTGATCTGTGCATGGCGTCGAATCCCTTCTCAGAAGCTGTACTTGATGTTGAAGCTGACGAAGTCGCGATCGCTGCGCTTGTTCGATACGCCACCGCCGCTGTAGCCGACGTAGCGGGTGCCCACGGTCAGCGATTCCTTGTAGATGGCGTCGATCCCCGCCGACCAGCTCTGCGCCTCCTCGTCCAGGCCGTTGGTGAGCTGGGGCGCCACGCCGTTGATGCTGTACTGGTAGCCGAACGACGGCACCAGGTTCACCAGGTTGAGCACGTTGGTGTAGGTCAGCTGCAGGCTGGCCTGGGCGCCGGTGGCGGTGCTGGTGGCCTCGTAGTAGTCGACGTCGGATTCCAGGCCCTGTACGCGGCTGGCCACGAGTTCGGTGAACAGGGTCGCCGAGTCGGCGCCGAACACCCCGGTGAAGTTGTAGATGGCGGCCAGCGAGGCCTGGTACATGTCCTTCTCGCGGTAGCCGTCCAGGTGGGTGCCCACCGGCAGGCCGGCGGGGTTGAACAGGGCGTCGGGCAGGTACTCGTTGAGGCCGAGGGCGATGGGCGTGTCCGGGCGGTAGCTCAGCTCGCCGGCCAGCGACAGGCCGTTGAAGATGCTCTCGCCGCCGATGGAGGTGTTGAAGCTGATGCCGAACAGGTCGCGCTTCTCCAGGTACTCGGCGTAGTAGCGCGAGCTGCTGGCGTTGGGCAGGGTGCCGACGATGGGCAGCGTCACCGGCTGGCCGACGGTCAGCCCGAGCATGGGCACCTGCATGTTGTAGCGCAGGTAGTAGAAGCCCAGTTCGGTGTCGTTCAGTTCCGGCACGTACCAGCGCAGGGCGAGGCCGTACTGCGCGGCGTCATCGCCGTCGATGTCCTGGGCGCGGGGGATGAAGGTGGTGGGCAGGTAGGCCTTGAGCAGGTTGTTCAGGCCGCCCGGCGCCAGGGCATCGGCGTAGGCCAGGGCCAGCGCCGGGTTGTCGAAGGCGCGGCCGCCGGCCACCGCTTCCTGCAGGGGCGAGACGGACAGGTAGTTGCAGCCCTCGCCTATCACGTCGAGGGTCGAGTAGTAGGTGCCGCAGGGGTCGATCTTCGAGGCTTCCCAGGCCTTGCCCGGTTGCCAGTAGCCCTCGACGCTGAGGTTGTCGCGCAGCTCGAAGGAGGCGTAGGCCATGAAGGTCGGCATATACGCCTCCTTCACCTCGGAGCCCGGTGCGCGCAGGGCGTTGATATCCACGGGGTTCGTGGCGCCGATGCCGTTCTGGTAGAACAGCCCCTCGCCCCAGTTGATCACCTGGCGCCCGAGCCGCGCGTTCAGGGCGCGGTCATTCACCGTCCAGCTGCCGTAGACGAAGGCGTCCAGCAGGTCGGCGCTGGAGCCGGCTTCATCGAGGCCGGCATGGCTGATCTGGCGGTGGCGGCGCTCGTCGTCCTTCAGCTCGAAGTCATAGAACGCGCGGCCCCGGACGAACACGCCGAAGCGGTCCTGGTAGCGCAGGTCGAGCTCGGACACCGCCTTGACCACTTCGGAGAAGAGATCGCCACGGCGGAAGTTGAGGTCGCCGTCATCGGAGTTGATCAGCCCGGCGTTGTCACCGGTACCGCCGTTGGCGCGGGCGATCAGCTTGCTGTCCTGACCCTCCACGCGGTAGCTGAGCCCGTAGGACAGGGTGGTGTCGAGCGAGGTGGTCCAGTCTCCGGAACGCACCTGAAACGCCTGTGCGCCACCCAGGGGCAACGCGCCGAGCAACGCCAGGCCGGCTGCTGCCAGGCCTCTTCCTTGATTTGCCACGATGATCTCCAGCTGTTGTTTTTATCGGAATCGGAACATCGGTTCCGAAATAATCTAATCCGGCACCTAACGGCTGACAAGACGGCCACCGCATTATTTTTTTATCCACAGCTCCGCCACCTCAGTCGGGTTCGCCCGGCGGGCCGGACCGGCCTGTGGGCTGACCAGCGAAGCACGCGCCGTCCGTCGCTTTTCAGAAGCTGTCCACAGGCTCTGCAACGGCCCTCCTCCACAGCGCGCTGGACGAATATCGAACAGCCCTATTGACGGAATCGGAATTTCTGTTTCGATTTAAAAGCGGTCGAACAACAACAACAGGAGACCCGTCATGCCCCTTCGTACCCTGCTCTGCGGCCTGCTGCTGGCCGCCTGCCTGGGCCAGCACGCCCTGGCCGCCTCACGCTGCAGCGAACGCCCCCGCACCCTGCTACGCCCTGCCGAAGTGAGCTGCACCTACCAGAGCACCTGGCTGGATTCCGGCCTGGTCGGCCAGCGCAAGATCATCTACCAGACACCGCTGGGCGCCCCTCCGGCCGGCGGCTGGCCGGTGGTGCTGGTCTACCAGGGCTCGTTCTTCCCGCTCAACGACTTCAGCTACCACGGCAACCTGCCCTTCGGTGGCTACTACGAGGGCAAGCTGGTGCAGGCCCTGCTGGACAACGGCTATGCGGTGATCGCCCCCAGCGCGCCGGCGGACCTGTTCTGGCAGACCAACATCCCCGGCCTCGCCCAGGCCTATGAGCTGAGCACCGACTACGACTTCCTAGGCAACGTCCTCGCCGCCATCGCCAGCGGCCACTTCGGCCCGCTCAACGCCCAGCGCCAGTACGCCACCGGCATCTCCAGCGGCGGCTACAACACCAGCCGCATGGCCGTGTCCTTCCCCGGCAGGTTCCGCGCCCTGGCGGTGCAGTCCGGCTCCTACGCCACCTGCAGCGGCCCGCTCTGCGTGGTGCCCGACCAGCTCCCCGCCGACCACCCGCCGACGCTGTTCCTGCACGGCTTCGTCGACGCCGTGGTGCCCTGGTGGAGCATGGACCTGTACTACGACCGCCTGCTCCACCAGGGCATCGAGACCGCGCGCTACACCGAGCCCCTGGGCGGCCACGAATGGTTCGCCGCATCGCCGGGCAAGGTGCTCGCCTGGTTCAACGCCCACCCCTGAGCCACCGCGGACGCAGCCCGGGCCGGGTCATGCTATCGTCGCCGCCTGTCGCGACACCCGGACCCCGCCCGTGCTGCCCCGTTCCCTGCGCATCGCCCTGCTGACCCTGCTGCTCTTCGCCGGCCTGCTGCTGTCGATGCACCTGGCCGGCCGCCATGCCGAGCACCAGGCCCTGCGCGAGGAAGGCCAGCAGGCCGGCGCCCAGCTGGGCCTCTACGCCGACGCCCTGCGTACCCTGATCGACCGCTACCGTGCCCTGCCCGCCGTGCTCGCCCTGGACCCGGAGCTGCGCGACGCCTTGCAGCAACCGCTGACGCCCGACCTGCAACAGCGCCTCAACCTCAAGCTGGAGCGCATCAATGGCGCCGCCCACTCCTCCACCCTGGAGCTGATGCGCAGCGACGGCCTGGCCATCGCCGCCAGCAACTGGCGCCTGCCTACCAGCTACGTGGGCCACAACTACGGCTTCCGCCCCTACTTCCTGCAGACCCGCACCCATGGCACCGGGCGCTTCTACGCGGTGGGCGTGGTCAGCGGCATCCCCGGCTATTTCCTCTCCCACGCCATCCTCGACGCAGCCGGCAACTTCCTCGGCGCCATCGTGGTGAAGCTCGAATTCCCCGAGATCGAGCAGCAATGGCGCGAGCGCCCGGACACCATCCTGGTGAGCGACGCCAAGGGCATCGTCTTCATCGCCAACCAGCCGCAATGGCGCTACCGCGAGCTGGCGCCGATCGATGCCGCGCAGCGCGCCGAGCTGGCCTCCACTCGCCAGTACGACAAGAAGCCGCTGACGCCGCTGGTGCACCGTACCCTCGATGACTTCGGCGACGGCAGCCGCCTGGTCCGGGTGCAGGGGCCCGACGGCGAGGCCGACTACCTGTGGGAATCCCAGGCACTGCCCAGCGAAGGCTGGACCCTGCACCTGCTGCATCGCCCGCAGAACGTCGCCGGCACCGCCCGCGACGCCAGCCTGGCCGCCGGCGGGCTGTGGCTGGCGCTGTTCTTCCTCGCCCTGTTCCTGCACCAGCGCTGGCGCCTGGCACGCCTGCGCCGGCAGAGCCACGACGAACTCGAACGCCTGGTGGAACAGCGTACCGCCGCCCTGCGCACCGCCCAGGACGGCCTGGTGCAGGCGGCCAAGCTGGCGGCCCTGGGGCAGATGTCCGCCGCCCTCGCCCACGAGATCAACCAGCCGCTGACCGCCCTGCACATGCACCTGGGCAGCCTGCGCCTGATGCTCGACAACGGGCAGCTGGAACAGGCGCGCAATGCCCTCGGCCGCCACGACGAACTGCTGCAGCGCATGGCCGCCCTCACCACCCACCTGAAGACCTACGCCCGGCAGAGCCCTGGCGGCCTGCGCGAGACCCTGGAGCTCGGCAGCGTGGTGGACAAGGCCCTGCAACTGCTGGCGCCGCGCCTGCGCGACGGCGCCGTGCACATCGAGCAGCACCCGCGCCAGCCGGCCTGGGTGCGCGGCGATGCCATCCGCCTGGAACAGGTGCTGGTCAACCTGCTGCGCAACGCCCTCGACGCGGTCGCCGAACAGACCGCGCCGCGCATCGAGATCGCCCTGCTGCGTGAGGGCGGGCACTGGTGCCTGGAAGTCGCCGACAACGGCGGCGGCATCCCCGAAGACACCCTGGCCCAGGTGTTCGACCCCTTCTTCACCACCAAGCCGGTGGGCGAGGGGCTCGGCCTCGGCCTCGCGGTTTCCTACGCCATCGTCCATGAACTGGGTGGCCGGCTCAGCGCCGGCAATCGCGGCGCCGGCGCGGTGTTCCGCCTGTGCCTGCCCATCTTCGAGCCTGCCGAGGAGCAGCCATGACCCCGAATCTGATCTTCGTCGACGACGAGGCCGCGATCCGCGAAGCGGTGCGCGAGTGGCTGGAGCTCTCGGGCTTCACCGTGCGCCTCTGCGCCAGTGCGGCGGAATGCCTGGACGGGCTCGACGCCGACTTCCATGGCGTGGTGATCAGCGACCTGCGCATGCCCGGTATGGATGGCATGGCGCTGCTGGAAGCGGTCCAGGCGCTGGATCGCGAGCTGCCCTTCCTGCTGGTCACCGGCCACGGCGACGTGCCCCAGGCTGTGGAAGCCATGCGCCTGGGCGCCTATGACTTCATCGAGAAGCCCTTCACCCCCGAACGCCTGCTGGGCAGCCTGCGCCGTGCCCTGGACAAGCGCCGCCTGACCCAGGAGAACCGCCGCCTGCGCCGCCAGGTGGACGACCGCGCCCGCCTCGATGGGCAACTGATGGGCTTCTCCCGTCCCATGGAACAGCTGCGCCGCCAGGTGCTGGACCTGGCGCAGACGCCGGTGAACATCCTTCTGCGCGGCGAAACCGGCAGCGGCAAGGAACTGGTCGCCCGCTGCCTGCACGACTTCGGCCCGCGCGCCGGCAAGCCCTTCGTGGCGCTGAACTGCGCGGCCATCCCGGAGAACCTGTTCGAGAGCGAACTGTTCGGCCACGAAAGCGGCGCTTTCACCGGCGCCCAGGGCAAGCGCATCGGCAAGCTGGAACACGCCGATGGCGGCACCCTGTTCCTCGACGAGATCGAGAGCATGCCCCTGGCCCAGCAGGTGAAGCTGCTGCGCGTACTGCAGGAGCAGCAACTGGAACGCCTGGGTTCGAACCAGAGCATCCGCGTCGATCTGCGAGTGATCGCCGCCACCAAGCCGGACCTCAAGGAAGAAGTGCGCGCCGGGCGCTTCCGCGAGGACCTGCTCTACCGCCTCAACGTCGCCGAGCTGCAGCTGCCCGCCCTGCGTGAACGCCGCGAGGACGTGCCACTGCTGTTCGAGCATTTCGCCGCCCTGGCCGGCGAGCGCCTCGGCCGCCCGGTGCCGAGCCTGACGCCCGCCGAACTGGCGCAACTGCTGGCCCACGACTGGCCGGGCAACGTGCGCGAACTGGTCAACGCCGCGGAGCGCCATGTCCTGGGGTTATCCACAGCGGCCCGCAACCCGGACGGCGCCGACCCCTCCCTCGCCGAATTGATGGAAACCTATGAGGCCCAGTGCCTGCGCCAGGCCCTGGCCCGTTGCAAGGGCGATATCAAGGCGGTGATGGCCCTGCTGCAGCTGCCCCGCCGCACCCTCAACGAGAAGATGCAGCGCCACGGCCTGGCCCGGGGCGAGTTCCTGCCGGGGGATGAGGACTGAGGCCGGTCAAAAGCTGAGCACACCGGTTAAACCCTTGTGCCCTCTGGATCACAGCTAACTATCCACAGGCCACGCACAGTTGGCTCCACAGACATTGTGGGCAACTGGGGATGAATCCGTGCGCCTGGGGATTTCTTCGCGAGTGCATCGTGCCTACGGACGCATTCTCCCCTGTAGGAGCGGTTTCAACCGCGAATGGGCGGCACTGGTCGAAATCTGAGCACACCGTTCAAATCCCCGTGGTTACTGGACCATATCAATCTATCCACAGACCGCGCACAGTTGGCTCCACAGCAATTGTGGGCAACTGGGGATGAGTACGCGCGCCTGGGGATTTCTCGCGAATGAATTCGCTCCTACGGGCGCATCCTCGTCTGCGGGAGCGGTTTCAACCGCGAATGGGCGGCACTGGTCGAAATCTGAGCACAACATTCAAAGCCCCGTGGTTACTGGCCCATATCGATCTATCCACAGAGCGCGCACAGTTGGCTCCACAGCAATTGTGGGCAACTGGGGATGAATACGCGCGCCTGGGGATTTCTCGCGAATGAATTCGCTCCTACGGGCGCTTCCTCCTCTGTGGGGGCGGTTTCAACCGCGAATGGGCGGCACTGGTCGAAATCTGAACACACCATTCAAAGCCCCTTGGTTACTGGCCCATATAAATCTATCCACAGACCGTGCACAGTTGGCTCCACAGCCATTGTGGGCAACTGGGGATGAGTACGCACGCCTGGGGATTTCTCGCGAATTAACTCGCTCCTACGGGCGCATCCTCGCCTGTGGGAGCGGTTTCAACCGCGAATAGGCGGCAGTGGTCGAAATCTGAGCACCCTCCTGAACGCACCGCCGCAAGAGGCTCCCAGCAATCTATCCACAGGCCGCTAACAGTCGGCTCCACAGTAATTGTGAGCAATGCAGAGGCCAGTTCATTCGCCCGGGAAAGGCACTGTGGATACTTCAGTTCCGTCGGTGGGGCTGTGCACCACTTGGCGAATGAATTCGGCCCTACCTGACCATCGATGGATAAGCGGAATTCCGCTTATGAGCCCTCCGCGATAAGCGCCAATCCGCGCAAAAATGCCCGGTTAAATCCCCTCGAGCCCTCTATTCCGGTGCTTTCCGGTACTGGCACAGCTCCTGCTATGTGCCCGCACCCCAAGCGCGGCGAAGGCCGTGCCTAACAACAACAACTATGAATCGAGGAAACACGATGGAAAGCACCAGCACCCTGACTGCCTCAGCAGCACCCCGCACGACATCCCAACGCATCAAGTCCATTTTCAGCGGCTCGGTGGGCAACCTGGTCGAGTGGTACGACTGGTACGTCTATGCCGCCTTCTCGCTGTACTTCGCCAAGGCCTTCTTCCCCCAGGGCGATTTGACCGCCCAGCTCCTGAACACCGCCGCGATCTTCGCCGTAGGCTTTTTGATGCGCCCGATCGGCGGCTGGCTGATGGGCATCTACGCCGACCGCAAGGGGCGCAAGGCCGCCCTGCTGGCCTCGGTCCTGCTGATGTGCTTCGGCTCGCTGATCATCGCGCTGACGCCCAGCTATGAAACCATCGGCATCGCCGCGCCCATCCTGCTGGTGGTCGCCCGCCTTCTGCAGGGCCTGTCGGTCGGTGGCGAATACGGCACCTCGGCCACCTACCTGTCGGAGATGGCGACCAAGGAGCGTCGCGGGTTCTTCTCCAGCTTCCAGTACGTGACCCTGATTTCCGGCCAGCTCATCGCGCTGGCGGTGCTGATCCTGCTGCAGCAGACCCTGTCCACCGAACAGCTGGAAAGCTGGGGCTGGCGCGTCCCCTTCTTCATCGGCGCACTGTGCGCGGTGGTGGCGATGTTCCTGCGTCGCGGCATGGAAGAGACCGAGTCCTTCACCAAGAAGAAGGACAAGCCCAAGGAAAGCCTGCTGCGCACCCTGATGCGCCACCCCAAGGAAGTGTTCACCGTGATCGGCCTGACCATGGGCGGCACCCTGGCCTTCTACACCTACACCACCTACATGCAGAAGTACCTGGTCAACACCGTGGGCATGAGCAAGAACGACTCGACCATGATCTCGGCCGCCACGCTGTTCCTGTTCATGCTGCTGCAGCCCCTGGTGGGTGCGCTCTCGGACAAGATCGGCCGCCGTCCGATCCTGATCGCCTTCGGGGTGATGGGCACGCTGTTCACCTACCCGATCCTCAGCACCCTGCACACCATCGAGACCTGGTGGGGCGCGTTCTTCCTGATCATGGCGGCGCTGATCATCGTCAGCGGCTACACCTCGATCAATGCCGTGGTGAAGGCCGAACTCTTCCCCACCGAAATCCGCGCCCTGGGCGTGGGCCTGCCCTACGCACTGACGGTTTCCATCTTCGGCGGCACCGCCGAGTACGTGGCGCTGTGGTTCAAGAGCATCGGCATGGAGAGCGGCTTCTACTGGTACGTGACCGGCTGCATCGCCTGCTCGCTGCTGGTGTACGTGTTCATGAAGGACACCCGCACCCACTCGCGGATGAACCAGGATTGATCCCTTGAGCCCAGGTGGCTCTGGCTGCGCTAACCCGTAGCCGTTTTATTCCCGACGACGGGCCCGCGAGGGCCCGTTTTCGTTTGTGGATCAGGAAAGGCGGCAGGCCTCGAATCCAGCCTTGAGCGCATCCTCGTCCTGGGGTGTGGCGAAGATCAGTTCCAGCCGCGAGTCCTTGCGCCACTCGCTGGCCTGCCAGTGGAAGGGCGCGCCATCCAGGGCATTGCCGGAGAGCCAGCCCGCGTTGCTGTGGATAACCAGCTTGGCGCGGCGCCAGGGCAGGCTCGCCAGCCACAGCTGCACGCGCATCAGCTCGAAGGCCTGCGAGGGGTGCCAGCGCCAGCCGATGCTCCAGCCGTCCGCCGAACCCTGCGCCTGGACGAGGGGCTGCCGGGGGTTTATCCACAGTGCGGCCGGAGCCGCCTGGCCACCGGGCAGGGCCGGGTTATCCACAGTGGCACCCGCCTTGGCGTCGAGCCCCGGCAGTTCGGCCAGGGGCAGGCGGCCCTGTACCGTCCAGCTCTGCGGCAGGGACGGCAATTGCGCCGCCAGGCGCTGGCGGGTGGCCTCGTCGAGGTTCTCGGCCTTGTTCAGCACCAGCAGGCCGGCACCCTCCAGGGCATCACGCTGGCTGTCGGGCAGTGCCTCGCCACGGGCCAGGGCGGCGGCATCCAGCACCAGCAGGCTCGGCTGCAACGCCAGCACGCCTTCCCAGGGCGGCTCGCACAATTGGCGCATCAGCTCGGCGGGGTGGCCGAGGCCAGAAGGCTCGATGAACAACCGATCCGGCCGCGCCTTGCGCAGCAGGCGCCCAAGCCCGACCTGGAAGGGCGCGCCGTTGACGCAGCACAGGCAGCCGCCGGCCACTTCGGCCAGGGCGATGCCGTCGTCGCCGGTCTCCAGCAATGCGGCGTCCAGGCCGACCAGGCCGAATTCGTTGATCAGCACGGCCCAGCGCTCGTCGCTCGGGCGATGCGCCAGGAGGTGGCGGATGAGGCTGGTCTTGCCGGCGCCGAGGGGGCCGGCCACCAGGTGGGTGGGGATATGGGCAAGCATCGCGCTATGGTGCTGCGTCACGGGTTCGGAATAAAGCCTCGTGCTAGAGTCGCGCCCATTATTTTCCCGAGGTCCTGCGTACATGCGTCTCTGCCTACTGCCCCTGCTGCTGGTTTTGTCCGCCGATGCGCTGGCCGAGGCCTGCATCGTCCACAGCCAGAGCGACAAGCTCGATGTGAAGGTCTGCCAGCAGAACCGCAGCATCCCTGCGCAACTGTTCCGCGACGGCTTCTGCAAGCCGGAGATGCCCGGGCAGAAGGTGGAGGTGAGCTACGCCGACCAGTGCCCGAGTGGCGCGTTCGGGGTGTGCAGCAACGCCCAGGTGAGCAACATCGCCTACCGCCAGGACATCCACTACTACGGCGTGGCCACCGACGCGCGCTACCTCAAGCCCTTCTGCGAGGGGCCGAGCAAGGGCACCTGGGAAGGCCCGTCGTCATCAGCCGGTAACAGCCAGGGTGTGCAATAGCCTTGGGTACCTCGCCCGTACCGGCCTGGCCGGCAGGGCCTCGGTGATACAGGGCCACCTCCGGGTGGCCCTTTTTTTGTTCCGTTCCTTGGCAGGGCTGTGCCTGGCTCGGTCGCTACCGGATCAGGCCAGCCAATCCAGGGTCAGCAGCAGGCGCGCATCGCCGGGCATGACGTCCGGCGACCTGTGGATAACCCCTCGCCCCTCATTGCCGATCCACTTCTCGCCCTTGAACAACGCCACATGACCCGCGCCCATGGCCTGCCCGGCCGGCGCGGCCTTGGGCTCGGCAGCCGCATCGCCCAGGCGGCTGCGAGGCATCTGTCCCTCTCGCAGCCATTGGCTGCCGGCACCGGCATAGGTGGTGATCAGCCGCAGCGGTACATGGTCGACGTGGTAGCGCGGGCACATGGCGCGGTCCAGTCGACGCAGGCGCAGGCCGACGCGGCGGGCATCCAGCAGGCAGGCGAAGGCGCGTACCAGCCAGGCCACGTCGGCGATGAAGTCGGCGCGGCCTTCGATGTCGTGGAAGCGCCGCGCCAGGTCGCCCAGGTCGAGCGGCACCTCCGGGTCCGCCAGCTCCAGGGTCAGGGATTCGCTCAGCGGCTCCCCGACCTGCAGCAGGCAGCGGGCGTAGTCGGCGATGCGTGGGGGCAGCGGGCGTTCCCACACGGCGAGATTGACCTCCTCCCGCAAGGCGTCGCCGAGAACCGCCGGGGTGTCGCCGATTGCCGCACGGGGCGGGAGGCGTAGCGCCAAGGCCTGCATCAGGCGACCTCCCCTACCAGGCCGTCGAAGGGGTCGACCAGGCGCGACCAGCCCTCGGTCCCCAGGGCCATCTCTGCGACATCCAGCAGGCACGCGTCCAGTTCGGCATGCAGGCGCTCGAAGTCGATGCCCTGGCCGATGAAGACCAGCTCCTGGCGGCAATCACCCACCTCCGCGTCCCAGTGCTTCATCACCGCGCGCAGGCCGTCTTCATCGGTGGGCCACTGCTCGCGCGGCACGAAGCGCCACCAGCGCCCGGCATGCCCGTAGCGCATCAGCCCGCCGGCCTGGGACCAGCTGCCCGCCTCGCGCCAGGCGCTGGCCAGCCAGAAGAAGCCCTTGGAGCGCAGCAACCGGCCGTTGCTCCACTCGCGATTGAGGAACGCGTGGAAGCGCTGCGGGTGGAAGGGCCGACGCGCCCGGTAGGCGGTGGAGGCGATGCCGTAGGCCTCGGTTTCCGGCACGTGCTCGCCACGCAGCTCCTTGAGCCAGCCGGGCGCCTCGGCGGCGCGGTCGAAGTCGAAGCGACCGGTGTCGAGGATCTTCTCCAGCGGCACCCGGCCCATGCTCATGGGCAGGATCTCGGCCTGGGTGTTGAGGCGCGCGAGGATGGCCGTGAGCTCCTCGCGCTCGGCCTGGCTGATCAGGTCGATCTTGCTGATGAGGATGACGTCGGCGAACTCCACCTGTTCGATCAGCAGGTCGGTGATGGAGCGCTCGTCCTCCTCGCCCAGCGTCTCGCCACGACTGGCGAGGCTTTGCGCCTCGTGAAAGTCGCGCAGGAAGTTGACGCCATCGACCACGGTGACCAGCGTATCCAGCCGCGCCAGGTCGGACAGGCTCTGGCCCTGCTCGTCGCGGAAGGTGAAGGTCTCCGCCACCGGCAGCGGTTCGGAGATGCCGGTGGACTCGATCAGCAGGTAGTCGAAGCGCCCTTCGCCGGCGAGGCGGCTGACCTCTTCCAGAAGATCCTCGCGCAGGGTGCAGCAGATGCAGCCGTTGCTCATCTCCACCAGGCGCTCTTCGGCACGGTTTAGGCTGACGTCGCGCTGTACCTCGCTGGCGTCGATGTTGATTTCACTCATGTCGTTGACGATCACGGCGACGCGCAGGTTCTCGCGGTTCTTCAGCACATGGTTGAGCAGGGTGCTCTTGCCGGCGCCGAGGAAGCCGGAAAGCAGGGTGACGGGGAGTCGGGCGGTCATGGGGTTCTCCGGTTCAGGCTGGGCGGCTCGGGCGGCCGCTCTGGGGTGTCAGGCGTCGCGCCGGTGACGCTCGCGTTGTTCCTGGCGTTCCTTGGCCTCGATGCACAGCTCGGCGGTGGGGCGCAGCAGCAGCCGGCGCAGGCCGATGGGCTCGCCGGTCTCGCGGCACCAGCCGTATTCGCCACGGGCCAGCCGCTCGAGGGCGCTGTCGATCTTGTCCAGCAGCTTCTTTTCCCGCTCAAGGCGCCGCAGTTGCCACTGGCGCTGTTCCTCGCGGCTGGCGATATCGGCGTCGTCGCTGGCCGGCTGCACCTCGCGCAGTTCATCGATTTCCTCGTCTATGCGGCTGCGCAGGTCATCGCGCTCGGTCAGCAGCAAGGCACGGAAATACGCCTGCTGGGCGTCGTCCATGTAGTGCTGGGCAGGTTGGGCGAGCAGTTCCTGCTCGCTGAAGGGAAGATCGGGCATGGGGAAGTTCGCTTGATTTTTAAGTGTTATAACATAACATATCTAACCGAACTCAAGCCCCGGATTGCCGATGAACGTCCAGAACCTGCCCGACGTAGCCACACAGAACGCGCCCTGCCTCGGGCCCCTCGACTGGGTGGGCATGAGCGACATCGCCCTGCCCTTGATCCTCGGTGGCCAGCAGGTACAGGCGCGGGTGGATATTGGCGTGAGCCTCGATGACAGCGGCGCGCGAGGCATCCATATGTCCCGGCTATACCTGGCGCTGGGTGAGGAGCTGGGCGGCAGGCCGGCGACGCTGCCCGTGCTGCGCCAGCTGCTGCAACGCTGCCTGGACAGCCATGAAGGCCTGTCGCGAAGCGCCTCCCTGGAGCTGCGTGGCGAGTTGCTGCTGCAGCGACCGGCGCTGGTGAGCGCGCTTTCCGGCTACAAGGCCTATCCCTTCGAGATCGCCGCACGCCTGGATCCATGGGGGTTTCACGTGGAACTGCAAGCGCAGGTCGGCTACTCGTCCACCTGTCCCTGCTCGGCGGCGCTGTCGCGGCAGGCGACCCAGCAAGCCTTCGCCCGCCACTTCACCGATCGCCTGGCGTCCTTCGAAGACGTGCATGAGTGGCTCGGCAGCCAGGCGGGCATGCCGGCGACGCCCCACAGCCAGCGCAGCCAGGCCCACCTGCATGTGCGCGTCGCGGGCGAGGAGCTGCCGCTGGTGGCGCTGCTGGACGAAGCGGAAGCAGCCCTGGGTACCGCCCTGCAGACCGCCGTGAAACGTGCCGACGAGCAAGCCTTCGCAATAGCCAATGGCCGCAACCTGTTGTTCTGCGAAGACGCCGCGCGTCGCCTGGGCCACGCCTTGCAACGCCAACCTTGGGCAGCGGCCTACCGATTACGCGTGGTGCATGCGGAGAGCCTGCATGCGCACGATGCGGTAGCGACCGCCAGTTGGCGCTGGGCGCTTGGTGGCCAGGCGCACCTGTGCGACGCCCCGTGAAGAGCCTGCACGGATAGCATACGGCGGAAACGAAAAGGCCCCCTTGCGGGGGCCTTTTGCATCAGCCGGGAATCACTCCACGGTGACGGACTTCGCCAGGTTGCGCGGCTGGTCGACGTCGGTGCCCTTGAGCACGGCGACGTAGTAGGACAGCAGCTGCAGCGGCAGGGTGTAGAGGATCGGTGCCAGGGCATCGAGGATGTGCGGCATGGCCACCACGTGGGTGCCCTCGCCGTTGTCGATGCCGGCTTCACGGTCGGCGAAGACGATCAGCTGGCCGCCACGGGCGCGGACTTCCTGGAGGTTGGACTTGAGCTTCTCCACCAGCTCGTTGTTCGGCGCGACGGTGACCACCGGCATGTCGCTGTCCACCAGGGCCAGGGGGCCGTGCTTGAGCTCACCGGCCGGGTAGGCCTCGGCGTGGATGTAGGAGATCTCCTTGAGCTTGAGCGCGCCTTCCATGGCCACCGGGTACTGGGCGCCGCGGCCGAGGAACAGGGTGTGGTGCTTCTCGGCGAACAGCTCGGCGACCTTTTCCACGGTCTTGTCCATGGCCAGGGCCTCGCCCAGGTGGGTCGGCAGGCGACGCAGGGCTTCCACCAGCTCCGCCTCGCGGGACTTGTCCAGGCTGCCACGCACCTGGCCGAGGCTCAGGGTCAGAAGCAGCAGGGACACCAGCTGGGTGGTGAAGGCCTTGGTGGAGGCGACACCGATCTCCGGGCCGGCCAGGGTCAGCAGGGTGAGGTCGGACTCGCGCACCAGGGAGCTGGTGCCGACGTTGCAGATGGCCAGGCTGGCGAGGTAGCCCAGCGCGTTGGCATTGCGCAGGGCGGCCAGGGTGTCGGCGGTCTCGCCGGACTGGGAAATGGTCACGAACAGGGTGTCGGGCTGCACCACGACCTTGCGGTAGCGGAACTCGCTGGCCACTTCGACCTGGCAGGGGATGCCGGCGAGGTCTTCGAGCCAGTAACGGGCGACCATGCCGGCGTGGTAGCTAGTGCCGCAGGCGACGATCTGCACGTTGCGCACCTTGGCGAACAGTTCGGCGGCTTGCGGGCCGAAGGCCTGGACCAGCACATGGTCGGTGCCCAGGCGGCCTTCGAGGGTGCGTTGCACGACCTTGGGCTGCTCGTGGATTTCCTTGAGCATGAAGTGGCGGTACTCGCCCTTGTCGGCGGCCTCGGCGCCTTCGTGGTACTGCACGGCCTCGCGTTGCACCGCGTTGCCTTGCTGGTCCCAGACCTGGACGCTGTCGCGGCGGATCTCGGCGATATCGCCCTCCTCCAGGTACATGAAGCGGTCGGTCACCTGGCGCAGGGCCAACTGGTCGGAGGCGAGGAAGTTCTCACCCAGGCCCAGGCCGATGACCAGGGGGCTGCCGCTGCGGGCGGCGAGCAGGCGGTCGGGCTGGGCACGGTTGATCACCGCCAGGCCGTAGGCGCCGTGCAACTGCGGGACGACGGCCTTGAGGGCGACGGCCAGGTCGCCGGTCTCCCTGAGGGTGTGGTGCAGCAGGTGGACGATGACTTCGGTGTCGGTGTCGGAGGTGAATGCGTAGCCGAGGCCCTTGAGGCGCGCACGCAGGGCTTCGTGGTTCTCGATGATGCCGTTGTGCACCAGCGCCAGGTCGCCGGAGAAGTGCGGGTGGGCGTTGTGCTCGGTGGGTGCGCCGTGGGTGGCCCAGCGGGTGTGGGCGATGCCGAGGCGGCCGGCCAGGGGCTGCTCGACCAGGGCCTGCTCCAGCTCGCTGACCTTGCCCACGCGGCGGCGGCGCTGCAGGCCACCGTCGTTGTCCAGCACGGCGACGCCTGCGCTGTCGTAGCCGCGGTACTCGAGTCGCTTGAGGCCTTCCACGAGGATGGCGGTGATGTTCCGTTCAGCCACTGCGCCGACGATGCCACACATGATGTTCTCTCCTCAGTTATCCACAGGCGCGCAGACCAGGGTGATGCCCCGCGCCTCTATCTGTTGCCGAGCGTCCTGGGGCAGGCGCTCGTCGGTGATCAGGGTATGGACGCTGCTCCAGGGCAGCTCCAGGTTGGGGATGCGCCGGCCGACCTTGTCCGCCTCGACCATGACGATCACCTCGCGGGCGACCTCGGCCATGACCCGGGACAGGCCCAGCAGCTCATTGAAGGTGGTGGTGCCGCGCTGCAGGTCGATGCCGTCGGCACCGATGAACAGCTGGTCGAAGTCGTAGGAGCGCAGCACCTGCTCGGCCACCTGGCCCTGGAAGGACTCGGAATGCGGGTCCCAGGTGCCGCCGGTCATCAGCAGCACCGGCTCCTGTTCCAGGTCACGCAGGGCCGTGGCGACGTTCAGTGAGTTGGTCATCACCACCAGGCCGGGGCGATGGCCCAGTTCGGGAATCAGCGCGGCGGTGGTGCTGCCGCTGTCGACGATGATCCGGGCGTGTTCACGGATGCGCGCGGCGGCGGCGCGGGCGATGGCCTGCTTGTGCCGGGACACCGGCTGGCTGGCCTCGACCATGAACTCCTGGGGCACGGGAACGGCGCCGCCATAGCGACGCAGGAGCAGGCCATTGGCTTCTAGGGCGGCGAGGTCCTTGCGAATGGTGACTTCCGAGGTGGCGAAACCCTTGGCGAGCGCATCGACACTGACTTCGCCCTGTTCGGCGAGCAGCGCGAGGATGGCGTGGCGGCGCTGGGGTGTGTTGCGCTTCGACATCTCGTAAGTTTCGATTCGAAAGAAAAAGTTGGCGAATCAAAACTCAACGAAGCTTTTACGTCAACCCCGGAAACGACAGAAGGCGATCAAGGTCGCCTTCTGTGGGGCCTATGGTTATCCACAGGCGGGGTTATCCACAGCTCACTTCTTCTTCACAGGCCGCTTCCAGCCTTCGATGTTGCGCTGCTTCGCGCGACCCACGGCCAGGGCGTGGGCGGGGACGTCCTGGGTGATGACGGAGCCGGCACCGGTGGTGGAGCCGTCGCCCAGGCTGATCGGGGCGACCAGGGCGCTGTTGGAGCCGATGAAGACATCCTCGCCCATGACGGTGCGGGATTTGTTGGCGCCGTCGTAGTTGCAGGTGATGGTGCCGGCGCCGATGTTGGTGCGCGCGCCGATCTCGGCGTCGCCCAGGTAGCTCAGGTGGCCGGCCTTGGCGCCCTCGCCCATCACGGCATTCTTCAGCTCTACGAAGTTGCCCACATGGGCCTTGGCGCCCAACACCGCCCCCGGGCGCAGGCGGGCGAACGGGCCGCAGTCGGCGCCTTCGCCCAGCTCGGCGCCATCCAGGTGGCTGTTGGCCTTGACGATGGCGCCGCGGCGCAGGGTGCTGTTCTTGATCACGCAGTTGGGGCCGATCTGGACGTCGTCCTCGATCACCACGCGGCCCTCGAGGATCACGTTCACGTCGATCAGCACGTCGCGGCCGACGCTCGCTTCACCCCGCAGGTCGAAGCGCGCAGGGTCCAGCAGGGTCACGCCCTGGGCCATCAGGCGGCGGGCGGCACGCTTCTGGTAGTGCCGCTCAAGGTCGGAAAGCTGGATGCGGTCGTTGGCGCCCTGCACTTCCATGGCGTCCAGGGGCTGCTCGGTGGCCACCACCAGACCGTCGGCGACCGCCATGGCGATGACGTCGGTGAGGTAGTACTCGCCCTGGGCGTTGTCGTTGGAGAGGCGCCCCAGCCAGTCGGCCAGGCGCTTGCCGGGCACGGCGAGGATGCCGGTGTTGCCTTCGCGGATGGCGCGCTGCTCGGGACTGGCGTCCTTGTGCTCGACGATGGCCTTCACCACGCCCTGCCCGTCCCGCACGATGCGACCGTAGCCGGTGGGGTCTTCCAGCTCGACGGTGAGCAGTGCCAGTTGCTCGGGGCCGACTTTCTGCAGCAGGCGCTCGAGGGTCTCCACTTCGATCAGCGGCACGTCGCCGTAGAGGATCAGCACGCGCTCGGCGCTGATCTGCGGCAGGGCCTGGGCCACGGCGTGGCCGGTTCCCAGCTGCTGTTCCTGGATCACGAAGCCGAGGTCGTCGGCCGCCAGTCGCTCCTTGACCCTGTCGGCGCCGTGGCCGATCACCACGTGGATGCCCTGGGGCTTTAGCTTGCGGGCGCTGTCGATGACGTGGCCGAGCATCGGCTTGCCCGCGACGGGGTGGAGGACCTTGGGCAGGGCCGAGCGCATGCGGGTGCCCTGGCCGGCGGCGAGGATGACGATATCGAGCGACATGGAGGGTGGTTCCGAGCCTGTGGATAACCGGCTGAGCCGGAAAAGAAAAAGGGTAGCCAAGGCTACCCTTTTACTCGCTTGCGATGAAGAGCGCGGGATCAGCCGCCGAACTTCTTGCGGATCTGCTGGACGGTGCGCAGTTGGGCCGCAGCCTCGGCCAGACGAGCAGCAGCAGCGGAGTAATCGAACTCCGCGCCCTGCTCGTGCAGGGCCTTCTCAGCAGCCTTGAGGGACTCCTGAGCAGCCGCTTCGTCCAGGTCACCAGCGCGCAGAACGGTGTCGGCCAGGACCTTCACCATGTTCGGCTGAACTTCGAGGAAACCACCGGAGATGTAGTACACCTCCTCCTCGCCACCCTGCTTCACCACGCGGATCGGGCCCGGCTTGAGGTCGGTGATCAGCGGGGCGTGGCCCGGCGCGATACCAAGATCGCCGAGGTTGCCGTGCGCAATCACCATCTCCACCAGACCGGAGAAGATCTCCGCTTCGGCGCTGACGATATCGCAATGGACAGTAATAGCCATACGCTTGCCTCACGTAAGCGCCCGTTGCCGGGCGCCCAGGGGGTTACAGTTTCTTCGCTTTCTCGATGGCTTCTTCGATGCCGCCGACCATGTAGAACGCCTGCTCGGGCAGGTGATCGTAGTCGCCGTTGAGGATGCCTTTGAAGCCAGCGATGGTGTCCTTCAGGGAGACGTACTTGCCGGGCGAACCGGTGAATACTTCGGCCACGAAGAACGGCTGGGACAGGAAGCGCTGGATCTTACGAGCACGGGATACGAGCTGCTTGTCCGCTTCGGACAGTTCGTCCATACCCAGGATCGCGATGATGTCCTTCAGTTCCTTGTAGCGCTGCAGGACGTACTGGACGCCGCGAGCGGTGTCGTAGTGGTCCTGACCGATCACCAGCGGGTCGAGCTGGCGAGAGGTGGAGTCCAGCGGGTCAACGGCCGGGTAGATACCCAGGGACGCGATGTCACGGGACAGAACGACGGTGGCGTCCAGGTGGGCGAAGGTGGTCGCCGGGGACGGGTCGGTCAGGTCGTCCGCAGGAACGTATACGGCCTGGATCGAGGTGATCGAACCGGTCTTGGTGGAGGTGATGCGCTCTTGCAGAACGCCCATTTCCTCGGCCAGGGTCGGCTGGTAACCCACAGCGGACGGCATACGACCCAGCAGCGCGGATACTTCGGTACCGGCCAGGGTGTAGCGGTAGATGTTGTCCACGAACAGCAGAACGTCACGGCCTTCGTCACGGAACTTCTCGGCCATGGTCAGGCCGGTCAGTGCAACGCGCAGACGGTTGCCCGGCGGCTCGTTCATCTGGCCGTATACCAGGGCCACCTTGTCCAGAACGTTGGAGTCCTTCATCTCGTGGTAGAAGTCGTTACCCTCACGAGTACGCTCACCCACACCGGCGAACACGGAATAACCGCTGTGCTCGATGGCGATGTTACGGATCAGTTCCATCATGTTCACGGTCTTGCCGACACCGGCGCCACCGAACAGGCCGACCTTGCCGCCCTTGGCGAAAGGGCAGACCAGGTCGATTACCTTGATGCCGGTTTCCAGCAGCTCGTTGGAGCCAGCTTGCTCGGCGTAGGACGGCGCGGGGCGGTGGATTTCCCACTGCTCTTCTTCGCCGATGGGGCCGGCTTCGTCGATCGGGTTGCCCAGCACGTCCATGATCCGGCCGAGGGTCGCTTTGCCCACCGGTACGGAGATGGCCTTGCCAGTGCTGCCGACGTCCAGGCCACGTTTCAGGCCTTCGGTCGAACCCATCGCAATGGTACGTACCACGCCGTCGCCCAGCTGCTGCTGAACTTCGAGGGTGGTTTCGGCGCCTTGAACTTTCAGCGCCTCGTAGACGTTCGGTACCTGGTCACGCGGGAATTCCACGTCGATGACGGCGCCGATGATTTGAACGATACGTCCGCTACTCATCATTTGGTCCTCTGAATATTTGAACCGTTCTTAAACCGCGGCAGCGCCGCCGACGATTTCCGAGATCTCTTGGGTGATCGCAGCCTGACGGGCCTTGTTGTAGACCAGCTGAAGTTCGCTGATCAGGTCACCGGCGTTGTCAGTGGCGTTCTTCATCGCGATCATCCGCGCCGCTTGTTCGGCTGCGTTGTTCTCGACGACCGCCTGGTACACCTGCGACTCCACGTAGCGCACCATCAGGCCGTCCAGCAGCTCTTTGGCGTCGGGTTCGTAGAGATAGTCCCAGTGGTGCTTGAGATCCTGGTCGGCATCTGCCACCAGCGGAACCAGCTGCTCCACGGTGGGCTTCTGGGTCATGGTGTTGATGAACTTGTTGGATACCACCGAGAGACGGTCGATACGACCTTCCAGGTAGGCATCCAGCATCACCTTGACGCTGCCGATCAGGTCGTTGATCGAAGGCTCTTCGCCGAGTTGGCTGATGGCTGCGACGACGTTGCCGCCGAAGTTGCGGAAGAATGCCGCACCTTTGCTGCCGATCACGCAGAGATCGATCTCCACGCCCTTCTCGCGGTTCGCCGACATGTCCTTGACCAGGGCCTTGAACAGGTTGGTGTTCAAGCCACCGCACAGACCACGGTCACTGCTCACCACGACATAACCGATGCGCTTGATTTCACGCTCGATCATGAACGGATGGCGGTACTCCGGGTTGGCGTTGGCCAGATGACCAATCACCTGACGGATACGCTCCGCATAGGGACGGCTGGCAGCCATGCGCATTTGAGCCCTGCGCATCTTGCTGACGGCCACCTTTTCCATGGCGCTGGTGATCTTTTGCGTGCTTTTGATGCTCGCAATCTTGCTGCGAATCTCTTTTGCGCCTGCCATTTGACACCTATCGGGTTAGCAGGCGGGCGTCTTGCGACGCCCGCTGCGGCTTACCAGGTTTGGGTGGCTTTGAACTTCTCGATGCCGGCTTTCAGGCCTGCGTCGATTTCGTCGTTGAAGTCACCCTTCTCGTTGATCTTCGCCAGCAGAGCGGCGTGATCCCGGTTGAAGTAGGCAATCAGGGCCTGCTCGAAGGCGCCGACTTTGGCGACTTCGATGTCCTGCAGGAAGCCACGTTCGGCCGCGTACAGGCTCAGCGACATGTCGGCGATCGACATGGGCGCGTACTGCTTCTGCTTCATCAGCTCGGTAACGCGCTGACCGTGTTCCAGCTGCTTGCGGGTCGCTTCGTCCAGGTCAGAGGCGAACTGGGCGAAAGCCGCCAGCTCACGGTACTGGGCCAGGGCGGTACGGATGCCACCGGACAGCTTCTTGATGATCTTGGTCTGGGCTGCGCCACCGACGCGGGATACCGAGATACCGGCGTTGACGGCCGGACGGATACCCGAGTTGAACATGGCGGATTCCAGGAAGATCTGACCGTCGGTGATGGAGATCACGTTGGTCGGAACGAACGCGGAAACGTCACCGGCCTGGGTTTCGATGATCGGCAGAGCGGTCAGGGAACCGGTCTTGCCAGTCACGGCGCCATTGGTGAACTTCTCGACGTACTCTTCGGAAACGCGGGAAGCGCGCTCCAGCAGACGGCTGTGGAGATAGAACACGTCGCCCGGGTAGGCTTCGCGGCCCGGCGGGCGGCGCAGCAGCAGGGAGATCTGGCGGTAGGCAACGGCTTGCTTGGACAGATCGTCATAAACGATCAGCGCGTCTTCGCCGCGGTCGCGGAAGTACTCGCCCATGGTGCAGCCGGCGTACGGTGCGATGAACTGCAGCGCAGCGGATTCGGAAGCCGAGGCAGCCACCACGATGGTGTTGGCCAGGGCGCCGTTCTCTTCCAGCTTGCGAACCACGTTGGCGATGGTCGATTGCTTCTGACCGATGGCAACGTAGACGCAGCGGATGCCGCTGTTCTTCTGGTTGATGATGGCGTCGACCGCGAGGGCGGTCTTGCCGATCTGACGGTCACCGATGATCAGCTCGCGCTGGCCACGGCCTACCGGGATCATGGCGTCGACGGACTTGTAGCCGGTCTGTACCGGCTGGTCGACCGACTTACGCCAGATCACGCCCGGCGCGACCTTCTCGACAGCGTCGGTGGCGACGTTGTTCAGAGGGCCTTTGCCATCGATCGGGTTGCCCAGGGCATCGACCACGCGGCCCAGCAGTTCCGGACCGACCGGTACTTCCAGGATGCGACCGGTGCACTTGGCGCTCATGCCTTCGGCGAGGGTCAGGTAGCTGCCGAGGACCACGGCACCCACGGAGTCTTGTTCCAGGTTCAGCGCCATACCATAGACGCCACCGGGGAACTCGATCATCTCGCCGTACATAGCGTCGGCCAGACCATGGATACGCACGATACCGTCGGACACGCTGACGATGGTGCCTTCGTTACGGGCTTGGGAGGACACGTCGAGTTTCTCGATGCGCCCCTTGATGATTTCACTAATTTCGGAAGGATTGAGTTGCTGCATTGCTCTGCTGCCCCTTCAAACTCAAGATTTCAACGCTTCGGCCAGTTTCGCGAGCTTACCGCGAACCGAGCCATCGATAACCAGGTCGCCGGCGCGGATGACGACACCGCCTATAAGGCTGGCATCCTCCGCGGCGTGCAGACGCACTTCCCGGCTGAGCCGTGCGCTGAGAACCTTGGCGAGTTTGTCTTGCTGTTCAGTGTTCAATGCGAAGGCACTGGTGACTTCCACATCGATCGACTTCTCCTGCTCGGCCTTGTACAGCTCGAACAGGTTGGCGATCTCCGGCAGCAGCACGAGGCGGCTGTTCTCGGACAGGATGTGGACGAAATTACTCGCCGGTGCATCGAACTTGTCACCAACCACCTCGACAAAGGTGATGGCTTTTTCTTCGCTCGTCAGACGCGGGGCTTTGAGCACTTGCTGCATGGTGGTGTCCTGGGACACCGCAGCGGCCAGGCCTAGCATGGCCGACCAGGCGGCCAGCTGCTGATGGGCCTGGGCGTACTCGAAAGCAGCCTTGGCGTAAGGTCGGGCCAGCGTGGTCAGTTCTGCCATGATCGCCCTCGCTTAGATTTCGGCGGCCAGTTTGTTAACCAGCTCCGCGTGCGCGTTTTGATCGATAGTGGCACCCAGGATCTTCTCGGCACCGCCGACGGCCAGGCTACCCAGTTGGGCGCGCAGCGCGTCTTTGACGCTGTTCAGTTCCTGCTCGATCTCGGCCTGAGCCTGCGACTTCAGTCGCTCGCCTTCCACACGGGCCTGATCGCGAGCTTCGTCGACGATCTGGGTACCGCGTTTCTTGGCCTGCTCAATGATTTCAGCTGCCTGGGCCTTGGCTTCGCGCAGTTGCTGGGCCACTTTTTCGTGGGCCAGCTCCAGGTCACGAGCCGCGCGATTGGCAGCGTCCAGGCCGTCGGCGATCTTCTTCTGACGGTCGCGCAGTGCCGTGATGACCGGAGGCCACACGAACTTCATGCAGAACAGTACGAAGATGAAGAACGCGACGGACTGGCCGATCAGGGTTGCATTAATGTTCACGCCAACACCTCGCTCGTTCGTTGTCAGTCCAATCCTCTGCGAAGAGGATTATTGGGCTACCTGAGCAATGAACGGATTAGCGAAGGTGAAGAACAGAGCGATACCAACGCCGATCATGGTCACGGCGTCCAGCAGGCCGGCAACGATGAACATCTTGACCTGCAGCATCGGGACCATTTCCGGCTGGCGAGCAGCGCCTTCCAGGAACTTGCCACCCAGCAGACCGAAGCCGATAGCGGTACCCAGGGCACCCAGGCCAATCAGCAGAGCAACGGCGATCGCAGTGAGACCTACTACAGTTTCCATTTTTCCTCCCGACTTTATGTCGTGTTGGTTAAGGTTTAAGTGAAGCGGTAAAACGAAATCGACTAGTTTCCAGCTGCCCTTTCGGGCTTCCCGCGTCGACCGACGCGGGACCATCTCGAACCTCGCACCCTCATCCGCCCTTCGGGCACCTTCTCCCGTGGGAGAAGGACATCAGGTGCGAGCTGCGTTCTTAATGGTTGTCTTCGTGTGCCATCGACAGGTAGACGATGGTCAGCATCATGAAGATGAAGGCCTGCAGGGTGATGATCAGGATGTGGAACACGGCCCACGCCCACTGCAGTGCGATACCCAGGCCGCTCAGCAGGATCATGCCGGCGCCGAACATCACGGCGATCAGGATGAACACCAGCTCGCCGGCGTACATGTTGCCGAACAGACGCAGGGCCAGGGAGATCGGCTTGGCCACCAGGGTCACGAACTCGAGCAGGAAGTTCACCGGGATCAGCAGGATCTGAACGAAGATGTTCTTGCTGCCGAAGGGATGCAGGGTCAGCTCGCCGATGAAGCCGCCGATGCCCTTGACCTTGATGCTGTAGAAGATGATCAGCGCGAAGACCGACAGGGCCATGCCCAGGGTGGCGTTCGGGTCGGTGGTCGGTACGGCACGGAAGAACAGGTGCTCGTTGCCGCTGATCTTGGCAGCCAGGACCGGAATCCAGTCCACCGGCACCAGGTCGATGGCGTTCATCAGGAAGATCCAGACGAAGATGGTCAGCGCCAGCGGGGCGATCAGCGGGTTACGGCCGTGGAAGGTGTCCTTCACGCTGCCGTCGACGAAGTCGACCATGACTTCGACCAGGTTCTGCAGGCCGCCGGGGATGCCGGAGGTGGCCTTCTTGGCAGCCAGGCGGAAGAGGATCACGAACAGCAGGCCGACGGCGATGGACCAGCCCAGGGTGTCCACGTGGAAAGCCCAGAAGCCCATTTCCTTGGCTTGCTCGGCAGTGTGGGCGAAGCCCCATTCGCCGGACGGCAGTTTACCGAAAGTCAGGTTTTGCAGGTGGTGCTGGATATAGCCCGAAGCGGTTTGCTCTGCCATGTTTGCCTCAAACGCCCTAAGGTTTCGAAAATCTTGTTCTCATCAGCAGGGGAGCGAACCAGCTGACCGCCTGGGTCAGCAGGAAGACACCGAATACCGCCGGTGCATCCAGGGGTTTCACGCCTGCGAACGTCAGTGCGAACAGCACCGCCGTCAGAATCATCTTGCCCATCTCGCCGGCATAGAAAGACCGGACTATCGCCTGAGCCGCCCGCGCCCCGCTGAAACGGAACGCCTTGTGGGCGAAGTACATGTTCGGCACCCAGGCGACCAGGCCACCGCACAGACCAGAATATCCCGCTACGCCATCGTGCCACTGCCAGAGAACGACAGCGGCTAGCAGCAACACGACCAGTTGGGCCAGCAGTACCGGGAATACCGGAAGGCGATGGAAGGGCAGGCGGTTTTGCGTGCGTATGTCCATCGCAGCGGGTCCTCTGAGTCGGCGCCTCGAATCAATAACTTGGCATAGTTTGTGCCGACAAAATTGCGCGCAGAGTATAGGGGCGGAATACCCCCTGTTCAACTGCCGGGTAGTGAATTCCGACCGCGCGCTACATGGCCAAATGTTTCAACGGATGTGGGCCAGAACGCCCTGCAACTCATCGAGGGAGTTGTAGCGGATGACCAGTTGGCCCTTGCCCTTCTGGCCGTGCTTGATCTGCACCGGAGCGCCCAACCGCTCAGCGAGGCGCTGTTCGAGGCGACTGATGTCCGGATCGGCCTTGACCGGTTCGACAGCTTTGTCCTTGCTGCTCAGCCACTGGCGTACCAGTGCCTCGGTTTGGCGCACGGTCAGGCCTCGTGCGACAACATGTCGCGCCCCTTCGACCTGCTGTTCGGCCGGCAATCCGAGCAATGCACGGGCATGGCCCATTTCCAGATCGCCATGGGAAAGCAGGGTCTTGATCTCCTCGGGGAGGGCGATCAGGCGCAGCAGGTTGGTGATGGTCACGCGCGATTTGCCGACCGCCTCGGCTACCTGCTGCTGGGTCAGCTGAAATTCCTGCTGCAGCCGCTGCAGGGCGACGGCTTCCTCGATCGGGTTGAGGTCTTCGCGCTGGATGTTCTCGATCAGCGCCATGGCGATGGCGGCTTCGTCCGGCACCTCGCGCACCAGGGCGGGGATGCGTTCCAGGCCGGCCTGGTGGCTGGCACGCCAGCGACGTTCACCGGCGATGATCTCGAAGCGTCCCCCGTCGATGGGGCGTACCACGATGGGTTGCATGACGCCCTGGGCGCGAATGGACTGGGCCAGCTCCTCGAGGGCGGTGGGGTCCATGTCACGACGGGGTTGGTACTTGCCACGCTGGATCAGTTCCAGAGGGAGATTCTGCAGCTCGCGAGTGTCGGCCTTGGCGGCCTCCTCCTGCAGGACGGTGGGGGTAGTGCCGCCCAGCAGGGCGTCCAGGCCGCGGCCCAGACCTCTTTTTTTCGCTGCCATGCGGTTTCCTTATGCGGTAGCGGTTTTGGCGTTCGCACGCTGGCGGCGAACCAGCTCGCCGGCCAGCGCCAGGTAGGCGATGGCGCCACGGGATTGCTTGTCGTAGACCAGCGCCGGCATGCCGAAGCTGGGGGCCTCGGCGAGGCGGACGTTACGAGGGATGACGGCGTCGTACAGCTTGTCGCCGAAATGCTCCTTGAGCTGGGCGGTGACATCGTTGGTAAGGCTGATGCGCGGGTCGTACATGGTGCGCAGCAGGCCTTCGATCTTCAGGCTCGGGTTGAGCAGCTGGCCGATGCGCTGGATGCTGTTGACCAGATCCGACAACCCTTCGAGCGCGTAGTACTCGCACTGCATGGGGATGATCACGCCGTCGGCGGCGACCAGAGCGTTGATGGTCAGCATGTTCAGCGACGGCGGGCAGTCGATGAGGATGTAGTCGTAGTTCTCGCGGATCGGCGCCAGCGCATAGCGCAGCCGGCTCTCCTTCATCTTCATTTCCAGCAGGGCGACTTCGGCGGCGGTCAGGTCGCGGTTCGCCGGCAATAGCTGGTAGCCGCCGTGCTCGGAGAACTGCATGGCCTCGGCCAGGTCGCACTCGCCGATCAGCACGTCGTAGATCGAGTTCTCCAGGGCGTGCTTGTCGATGCCGCTGCCCATGGTCGCGTTGCCCTGGGGGTCGAGGTCGATCAGCAGCACGCGGCGCTTGGTCGCGACCAGCGAGGCGGCCAGGTTGATGCAGGTGGTGGTCTTGCCCACTCCACCTTTCTGGTTGGCGATCGCGAATACCTTGGCCATGGCTGCCTTTCCCCCTTATTCCGTGCGGCGCAGTATCAGCAGATGGCGCTGGCCTTGGCAACCGGGAACCGCCAGGGCGTGCTCGGCTTCAAGGCGGAAGTCTTCCGGCAGTGCGACCAGCTCGTCGCTGGGGTGCACGCCCTTCATCGCCAGCCAGCGGGTGTCGCCATCGCCCAGGTGACGGGTCCAGTTGGCGAAGTCCTCCAGCGAGCTGAAGGCGCGGGAAATGATGCCGGCGAAGGGGCGCTCGGGCTGAACGGCCTCGACCCGACTGTGGATAACTTCGAGGTTGGCCAGCTTGAGTTCCAGCTTCACCTGGGTGAGGAAGCGGGTCTTCTTGCCGTTGGAGTCGAGCAGGGTGAAGCGCCGATCAGGGAATAGGATGGCCAGCGGAATGCCCGGCATGCCGCCACCGCTGCCGACGTCCAGCCAGTGGTCGCCCAGCGCGGCCACATGGGGCACGACGCTGAGGCTGTCGAGCAGGTGGCGCGAGACCATCTCGTCCGGGTCGCGCACCGCGGTGAGGTTGTAGGCCTTGTTCCACTTGATCAGCAGCGCCAGGTAGGCCAGCAGCAGTTCCTGCTGGTTGGCGGAAAGTTCGACTGCGAGTTGCTGCGCACCACGGGACAGTTCGTCGGCGTGGCGAGAGGTGACCTGCGACATCAGGCGCTCTGCTCCAGTTGGCGACCGGCGCCGCGCTTCTTCAGGTGGATCATCAGCAGCGAGATGGCCGCCGGGGTGACTCCGGGGATGCGCGAAGCCTGGCCCAGCGTTTCCGGACGGCTGAGGCCGAGCTTGTGCTGGATCTCCTTGGACAGGCCGGAGATGGTCGCGTAGTCGAGGTCAGCCGGCAGCCGGGTGTCCTCGCTGGCGCGCAGGCGGGCGATCTCATCCTGCTGGCGGTCGATGTAGCCGGCGTACTTGGTCTTGATCTCGACCTGCTCGGCAACCTGCGGGTCCTGCGCACCCTGGCCGGTCACTTCCACCAGGCCGGCGTAGTCGATCTCCGGGCGACTCAGCAGGTTGAGCAGGTTGTACTCATGGGTCAGCGGCGTGCCGAAGCGCGCGGCGATGGCATCGCCCTGGGGCGTGCCCGGACGTACCCAGGTGCTCTTCAGGCGTTGCTCTTCGAGGGCGATGCCCTCGCGCTTCGCCTCGAACGCGCTCCAGCGGCGGTCATCGACCAGGCCGAGCTCGCGGCCCTTCTCGGTGAGGCGCAGGTCCGCGTTGTCTTCGCGCAGGATCAGCCGGTACTCGGCGCGCGAAGTGAACATGCGGTAGGGCTCCTGGGTGCCCAGGGTGATCAGGTCGTCGACCAGTACGCCGATGTAGGCCTCGTCGCGACGAGGGCACCAGGCTTCCTTGCCCTGGGCGCGCAGCGCGGCGTTGGCGCCGGCGAGCAGGCCCTGGGCGCCGGCTTCTTCATAGCCGGTGGTGCCGTTGATCTGACCCGCGAAGAACAGGCCGCCGATGACCTTGGTCTCCAGGCTGTACTTGAGGTCGCGAGGGTCGAAGTAGTCGTACTCGATGGCGTACCCGGGACGCACGATGTGGGCGTTCTCCATGCCACGGATGGAGCGGACGATGTCCAGCTGAACGTCGAACGGCAGCGAGGTGGAGATACCGTTCGGGTACAGCTCGTGGGTGGTCAGGCCCTCGGGCTCCAGGAACACCTGGTGGCTGTCCTTGTCGGCGAAGCGATGGATCTTGTCCTCGATCGACGGGCAGTAGCGCGGACCGACGCCTTCGATCACTCCGGAGTACATCGGCGAGCGATCCAGGTTGCTGGCGATGATCTCGTGGGTGCGTGCGTTGGTGTGGGTGATCCAGCAACTGACCTGGCGCGGGTGCTGCTCCTTGTTGCCGAGGAAGGACATCACCGGGATCGGCGTGTCGCCGGGCTGCTCGGTCATGACCGAGAAGTCCACCGAACGGCCATCGATGCGCGGCGGCGTGCCGGTCTTCAGGCGTCCGACGCGCAGGGGCAGGTCGCGAAGGCGTTTGGCCAGGGCGATGGACGGCGGATCGCCGGCACGACCGCCTGAGTAATTCTGCAGGCCGATGTGGATAAGTCCGCCGAGGAATGTTCCTGTGGTCAACACCACGGATTCCGCGTGGAAGCGCAGGCCCATCTGGGTGACGACGCCTTTCACCTGATCGTTTTCCACAATCAGGTCGTCGCATGCCTGCTGGAATATCCACAGGTTCGGCTGGTTCTCGAGGATCTCGCGGATAGCGGCCTTGTACAGAACGCGGTCGGCCTGTGCACGGGTGGCACGTACCGCCGGTCCCTTGCGGCTGTTCAATACGCGGAACTGGATACCGCCGAGGTCGGTGGCGACGGCCATGGCACCGCCGAGCGCATCGATCTCCTTGACCAGATGACTCTTGCCGATGCCCCCGATGGCGGGGTTGCAGCTCATCTGGCCGAGTGTCTCGACGTTGTGCGTCAGCAGCAGGGTCTTGACCCCCATGCGCGCGGCCGCCAGGGCAGCCTCGGTGCCGGCATGGCCGCCGCCGATAACGATCACGTCAAAACGGGAAGGGAAATCCACCACGCACCTCGTGCCTGTTCTGTAGATGGGTAATCAGGGAAGGCGGCAAGTATAGGGACTTCCCCTCGGTGAATGAAGCCTTCTGCACAAAAAATAGCCAACCACTCGGAGGAGTCCTTCTGCTTCATCTATTCGATCGCTTTCGTTTCCCAGGCTTCGAGCCAATAGAAAATAAGAGAGAAAGAATTCTTATAGAGCTTGTTCATTGTTTATATGAATGGTGTGGACGAATTTTGTGGATAACTACCTCAAGCCCAATATCCAAGAGCTCTGCAGGCAATGATAAGCCTGTGCTGAAGCTGACCGTTTCCTCCGGGTAAGCCGTGGAGGTCCTGTGGATGAAACGATGACTTACCCACAGGCCTGTTATACCGCCTGTTATCCTCAAGCTTATGGACTGGGTTCAGGCGTGGTTATGCACAGGGTTTGTTTCGCCATGTATAAATCCATGCGCCATAAAAAAGCCACCCGGAGGTGGCTGTGCCTGGAGCAGCTGCGGGCTATTTGCCGATGCAGAAGCTTGAGAAGATCCGCCCGAGCAGATCGTCCGAGCTGAAGGCTCCGGTGATTTCTCCAAGGGACTGCTGCGCGTGGCGCAGATCCTCCGCCAGCAGTTCACCGGCACCGGCTGCCGTGAGCTGGTTGCGCCCGTGTTCCAGGTGGGCGCTGGCCTGGCGCAGTGCTTCCAGGTGGCGCCGACGTGCACTGAAGCTGCTTTCCGCAGTCTGTTCGTAGCCCATGCAGGCCTTGAGGTGCTCGCGCAGCAGTTCCAGGCCGTCGCCTGAGCGGGCCGAGAGGCTCAGGGTCACGTGGCCGTCGGCACTGCTTTGCAGGTCGATGGTGTCGCCGGAGAGGTCCGCCTTGTTGCGGATGAGGGTCACCTTGGCCGGATCCGGTCGGCTGTCGAGGAATTCGGGCCACAGCGCGAACGGATCGGCGCTCTCGGCGGATGTGGCATCGACCACCAGCAGCACGCGATCCGCTTCCGCGATCGCCCTGAGGGCCCGCTCCACGCCGATCTTTTCCACATGGTCGTCGGTGTCACGAAGGCCGGCGGTGTCCACCACGTGCAGTGGCATGCCATCGATGTGGATATGTTCGCGCAATACGTCCCGGGTGGTACCGGCGATGTCGGTGACGATGGCCGCCTCGCGCCCGGCGAGTGCGTTGAGCAGGCTGGACTTGCCGGCGTTCGGCCGCCCGGCGATGACCACGGTCATGCCTTCGCGCAGCAATGCGCCCTGCCCGGCCTCGCGCAGGACTGTGGATAAATTTTCGCGCACACCGTCGAGCAGCCCGAGTACATGGCCGTCGGCGAGGAAATCGATTTCCTCCTCCGGGAAGTCGATAGCGGCTTCCACGTAGATGCGCAGCTGGATCAGCTTCTCGGTCAGGGCATGGACCCGCCGGGAGAACTCGCCCTGCAGCGAGCGCAGCGCGTTGCGGGCGGCCTGTTCGGAGCTGGCCTCGATCAGGTCGGCGATGGCTTCGGCCTGGGCCAGGTCGAGCTTGTCGTTGAGGAAGGCGCGCTCGCTGAACTCACCCGGGCGTGCCTGGCGGGCGCCAAGTTCCAGGCAGCGGCGCAGCAGCAGGTCGAGTACCACCGGGCCGCCATGGCCCTGAAGCTCGAGCACGTCTTCTCCGGTGAAGGAGTTGGGCCCGGGGAAGTAGAGCGCCAGCCCTTCGTCCAGGGTCGCGCCGCTGGCATCGTGGAAGGGACCGTAGTGGGCATAGCGGGGCTTGAGCTGGCGCCCGGCCACGGCCTGGGCGATATGCGATGCCTGCGGGCCCGAGACCCGGACGATGCCGACGCCGCCACGACCCTGGGCGGTGGCGACGGCGGCGATGGTTTCACGGGGAGCGTTCATGGCGTGAACCTCGATCTGCGTGGGGCGGATAGCAAGACGCCCCACAGAGGGGGCGTCTTTTCAAGCGTTGGCGAAGGTGGGCGGTCAGGCCGCCGCCTTGCTCGCAGCTTCGATCCGGCGGGTAATGTACCACTGCTGGGCGATGGACAAGCAGTTGTTGACCACCCAGTACACCACCAGGCCGGCGGGGAACCAGAGGAAGAAGAAGGTGAAGATGATCGGCATCAGCTTCAGCACCTTGGCCTGCATGGGGTCCGGCGGCGTCGGGTTCAGCTGCTGCTGGATGAACATGGTGGCGCCCATGATGATCGGCAGGATGAAGAACGGGTCCTTGATCGACAGGTCGGTGATCCAGAACATCCACGGTGCCTGGCGCATCTCGACGCTTTCCAGGAGTACCCAGTAGAGGGCGAGGAACACCGGCATCTGCACGAGGATCGGCAGGCAGCCGCCGAGCGGGTTGATCTTCTCCTTCTTGTACAGCTCCATCATCGCCTGGGACATCTTCTGGCGATCGTCACCGAACTGCTCCTTCAGGGCCTGCAGCTTGGGCGACACGGCGCGCATGCGGGCCATGGACTTGTAGCTGGCGGCCGAGAGCGGGAAGAAGGCGAGCTTGATCAGTACGGTGAGGACGATGATCGACCAGCCCCAGTTGCCGAGGATGCTGTGGATATGTTGCAGCAGCCAGAAGATCGGCTGGGCGATGAACCACAGGAAACCGTAGTCGACGGTCAGTTCCAGGCCCGGGGAAAGCTCCTTCAGGTGGTTCTGCACCTTCGGGCCTGCATACAGGGTGGCCGACGCTTCGCCCTGGGCCCCGGCGGGGACGCTCAGGCTGGAACCGACGAAGCCTACGATGTAGTTGCCTTTCGGATCCTTGCGGGTCTGGATGACGTTGGTCTGGCCCTTGTCGGCGACCCAGGCGGTGACGAAGTAGTGCTGCAGCCAGGCGACCCAGCCACCGCTCACGCTTTCCTTGAACCAGGCGTCGGGGTTGCCCTCGCGGCGCTTCTCGTCCTGCTTGTCGATGTCCTTGATGGAGATCTTCTTGTAGGGCTCGCTGGGGGTCCAGACGGCAGCGCCGAGGTAGGTCGATACGCCGGTCGCGGTGCTGGAGGACGGGTCGGCGCTGCCGTCGCGCTTGAGCTGCGCGTACATGCTGCCGTTCCAGGCCTGGGCGCTCTGGTTGTCGATGCGGTAGGCGACCTGGAGGTCGTACTTGCCGCGGGTCAGGGTGAAGCGCTTGACGTAGTTGACGCCGTTTTCGCTGAAGGTCAGTTCGACCACCAACTGATCCTGGCCGTCAGCCAGCTTGTATTGGCGCTGGGCAGCGCTGTAGAGCGGGCGGCCGCTGCTGCGAGCGTCGGGACCGTTGGTGCCGATCAGGCCGCTCTGGGCCTGGTACAGGCGCTCGTTGCCGTTGTCGAACAGCTGGAACGGAACGTCAGGGCGATCCTGGCGGCGCGGGAACTTCGGCAGGGTCAGCTGGACGATGTCGCCGCCGTTGGGGTCGATGGCCAGGTTGAGCACGTCGGTTTCGACGCGGATCAGCTCGTTGCTCGGCGCCACCTGGGCTGCGGCAGGTGCGCTGTGCTCGGTGTTGTCGGCGGTCGGGACGTCGTCATTGGCTGCTTGCTGTGCCGGCGTTGCGGTGTCAGGCAGCGTCGCGGTATTGGCGGCGGGTGCGCTGGCGGTCGGCAGGGCGGCCTGGCCGTAGTCCTGGTTCCACTGGAGAACCATCAGGTAGGACACGATTGCCAGGGCGACGATCAGGATCGAGCGTTGAATATCCATGATTACTCGGCCATCGAAGGGGGTTGGGAGGTTTTTACGGGCGGAACCGGGTCGTAGCCACCGGGATTCCAGGGGTGGCAGCGGCCGAGCCGACGCGCGGCCAGCCAGCCACCGCGCAGGAGACCATGGTTCTCGATGGCCTCAAGCGCGTAGCAGGAACAGCTGGGATAGAAGCGACAGTGGCTGGCCATCAGCGGGCTGATGGCATAGCGGTAGAACTGGATCGGAACGAGGGCCAGTTTACGCATGGGGACTGTCGGCCACCCCTGATTCGGTCGTGGATTCAGGGCGAGGCCGGCTGCGGGCGAGGCGTTTCCAGAGCTTGCCGAACTGATGACTCAGCTCTTCGTTCTCCAGATCGCCCAGGCCTTTTTTCGCCACGATCACGATGTCCCAGCCAGCCAGCAACTCGAGGTTGTGACGGAAGGACTCTCTGATCTGGCGTTTGAGGCGATTGCGTTCGACTGAAAGCTTGACGCTCTTCTTGCCGATCACCAAACCGAGGCGGGGATGATCCAGAGCGTTGTCGCGCGCGAGCAGCAGGACGTTCTTGCCGGGAACCTTGCCGGTAGGGGAGTCGAAGACTGCCTTGAATTGCCGGGGAACCAGCAGACGCTTTTCCCGGCCGAAGCCTCGACTCACCACCTGTTCCGGGTGAATCAGACGGTCAGGCGCTTGCGGCCCTTGGCGCGACGACGCGACAGGACTGCACGGCCGTTCTTGGTAGCCATGCGGGCACGGAAACCGTGTACACGAGCGCGCTTGATGGTGCTGGGTTGGAAAGTGCGTTTCATGATGCTTTACCTGGTTGATCACAACGGGCCGGAAGTGGCCCCCGTTTAAAGAGACCGGGGATTCTAGAGAAACAGCGCGGGCAGGTCAATTTCCAACCAACTCTTCCGATCAAAATATGTAAGAAAGAAAAGAGTACTTAAGAAAGACTCGTTTTGTTTATAACTCTTGTGCAGGTCCAGACCTGTGGAAAAGCCGGGCAAAGCCTAGTGAGCCATGACCTTGACCAAAGGATAAGGCTGTCCGGAAGCGGTGATCGACCTGTGCGTCGGCTGGGTACAGCCTGGGTATGAATGCCCGAGTTGCCCACAGGCAGGTTATACACCGGGTCCAGGGGGCGGTTGTCCAGAGGGTTGTTGCGTGGTTATCCACAAAGTTCCGGCATCTTTGCAATGGCACGTAGATATCCAATAACGTCTTGATTTTCCTTGGTGAAATGGCGTTCTTCATGTGGATAACTTTTTCCCCGGCAGCTACAATGACGCCTGTTTTTTCGCGTCGTACTCCTTTCCTTTTGGGGGATATCCGTGTCAGTGGAACTTTGGCAGCAGTGCGTCGAGCTACTGCGTGACGAGCTGCCCGCCCAGCAATTCAACACCTGGATCCGCCCGCTGCAGGTTGAGGCCGAGGGAGACGAGCTTCGTGTCTATGCGCCCAACCGTTTCGTGCTGGACTGGGTCAATGAAAAGTACATGGGGCGCCTTCTCGAACTGCTCGGTGAGCGTGGCAACGGGCTTGCACCCGCCCTCTCCTTATTAATAGGTAGCAAGCGCAGCATGCCGCCGCGTGTGGCGCCGGTCCCTCTCTCCGCCCCTCCGGTCATGGCGGCGCCCCCCGTGGCACCGGTCGCCGCGCAGCGGGTCGAGACGGTGGAAGACTCCCGTGGCGGTTTCGATCCCCTCGCCTCGGTATCCGCTCCTCCGGCCGTGCGCACCGAGCGCGCGGTGCAGGTTGAAGGTGCGCTCAAGCACACCAGCTACCTGAACCGTACCTTCACCTTCGAGAACTTCGTCGAGGGCAAGTCCAACCAGCTGGCCCGTGCGGCGGCCTGGCAGGTCGCCGACAACCCCAAGCACGGATACAACCCGCTGTTCCTCTATGGCGGCGTTGGCCTCGGCAAGACGCACCTCATGCACGCGGTGGGCAACCACCTGCTGAAGAAGAACCCCAACGCCAAGATCGTCTACCTGCATTCCGAGCGTTTCGTGGCGGACATGGTCAAGGCGCTGCAGCTGAACGCGATCAACGAGTTCAAGCGGTTCTACCGTTCGGTTGACGCGCTGCTGATCGACGACATCCAGTTCTTCGCCCGCAAGGAGCGCTCCCAGGAGGAGTTCTTCCACACCTTCAACGCCCTTCTTGAGGGCGGCCAGCAGGTGATCCTCACCAGCGACCGCTATCCGAAGGAGATCGAAGGCCTGGAGGAGCGGCTCAAGTCCCGCTTTGGCTGGGGCCTGACCGTTGCCGTCGAGCCGCCCGAACTTGAGACCCGCGTCGCCATCCTGATGAAGAAGGCCGAGCAGGCGAAGGTCGACCTGCCGCACGATGCCGCGTTCTTCATCGCCCAACGCATCCGTTCCAACGTCCGTGAGCTGGAAGGTGCACTGAAGCGGGTGATTGCCCACGCCCACTTCATGGGACGCGATATCACCATCGAGCTGATCCGCGAGTCGCTCAAGGACCTATTGGCCCTGCAGGACAAGCTGGTCAGCATCGACAACATCCAGCGCACGGTGGTCGAGTACTACAAGATCAAGATCTCGGACATGCTCTCCAAGCGCCGCTCGCGCTCGGTGGCGCGTCCACGCCAGGTGGCCATGGCCCTTTCCAAGGAGCTGACCAACCACAGCCTGCCGGAGATCGGCGACGCCTTTGGCGGACGAGACCACACCACAGTTCTGCACGCCTGTCGTAAGATTGCGGAACTCAGGGAATCCGACGCGGATATCCGCGAGGACTACAAGAACCTGCTGCGTACGCTCACCACTTGATAGCTCAAGCGCAGCCCATTGAGGCAAGGGACTAGACCATGCATTTCACCATTCAACGCGAAGCCCTGTTGAAACCCCTGCAACTGGTCGCCGGCGTCGTCGAGCGCCGCCAGACCTTGCCGGTTCTATCCAACGTCCTGCTGGTGGTCGAAGGCCAACAGCTGTCGCTGACCGGCACCGACCTCGAAGTCGAGCTGGTTGGCCGAGTGACCCTGGAAGAGACCGCCGAGCCTGGCGAGATCACCGTACCGGCGCGCAAGCTGATGGACATCTGCAAGAGCCTGCCGAGCGACGCGCTCATCGACATCCGCGTCGATGAGCAGAAACTGTTGATCAAGGCCGGGCGCAGCAAGTTCACCCTGTCCACCCTGCCGGCCAACGACTTCCCCACAGTCGAGGAAGGCCCGGGTTCCCTCACCTTCAGCCTGGTACAGAGCAAGCTGCGTCGTCTCATCGAGCGCACCAGTTTCGCCATGGCCCAGCAGGACGTCCGCTACTACCTGAACGGCATGCTGCTGGAAGTCAGCGCCAACCTGCTGCGTGCCGTCGCCACCGATGGCCACCGCCTGGCGATGTGCTCCATGGAGTCCGGCATCGAGCAGGCCGACCGTCACCAGGTCATCGTGCCGCGCAAGGGCATCCTCGAACTGGCCCGCCTGCTCACCGAGCAGGACGGTGAGGTACGCATCGTGCTCGGTCATCACCACATCCGCGCTACCACTGGCGAGTTCACCTTCACCTCCAAACTGGTGGACGGCAAGTTCCCCGATTACGAGCGTGTGCTGCCTCGCGGTGGCGACAAGCTTGTGGTCGGTGATCGCCAGGCACTGCGCGAAGCGTTCAGCCGCACCGCGATTCTTTCCAACGAGAAGTACCGGGGCATTCGCCTGCAGCTCGCCTCCAGCCTGCTGAAGATCCAGGCCAACAACCCGGAGCAGGAAGAGGCCGAGGAAGAAGTGGCCGTCGAGTACAACGGCAGCAACCTGGAAATCGGTTTCAACGTCAGCTACCTGCTGGACGTTCTGGGTGTGATGACCACTGACCAGGTGCGTCTGATCCTCTCCGACTCCAACAGCAGCGCCCTGCTCCAGGAAGCGGGCAACGACGACTCCGCTTACGTCGTCATGCCGATGCGCCTGTAACCACTCGATGTCCCTTAGCCGCGTCACTGTCACCGCGGTGCGAAATCTGCACCCGGTGACACTCTCCCCCTCCCCTCGCATCAACATCATTCACGGCGCAAACGGCAGCGGAAAAACCAGCCTGCTCGAAGCGATCTATCTCCTCGGTCTCGCCCGCTCCTTCCGCAGCGCCAAGCTGCAGCCAGTCATCCAGTATGAACAACCGGCCTGCACCGTTTTTGGCCAGGTCGAACTGCTTGAAGGGCGTACCAGTAGCCTGGGCATTTCCCGAGATCGCCAGGGTGAGTTCCAGATCAGGATCGACGGGCAGAACGCCAAGAGCGCCGCGCAACTCGCCGAAACCCTGCCGTTGCAGGTGATCAATCCGGATAGTTTTCGCTTGCTGGAAGGCGCGCCGAAGATCAGGAGACAGTTCCTCGACTGGGGAGTGTTCCACGTGGAACCTCGTTTCCTTCCAGCCTGGCAACGCCTGCAGAAGGCCCTGAGACAGCGGAACTCGTGGCTCCGGCATGGTACACTTGACGCCGTTTCGCAAGCGGCTTGGGACCGGGAACTGTGCTTGGCCAGCGATGAAATCGATGGCTACCGAAGGGCTTACATACAGGCGCTGAAGCCGGTTTTCGAACGCACCCTGGGTGAGTTGGTCGAGCTCGACACCCTCAGCCTGAGTTACTACCGCGGCTGGGACAAGGACAGAGAGCTTGCAGAAGTACTCGCGTCCTCCCTCCTCCGGGACCAGCAGATGGGGCACACCCAGGCTGGCCCTCAACGAGCCGACTTGCGACTGCGCTTTGGAGCGCACAATGCGGCCGACATCCTCTCGCGTGGTCAGCAGAAGCTGGTGGTCTGTGCGTTACGAATCGCACAAGGCCATCTGTTGAACCAGGCGAAGCACGGCCAATGTATCTATCTGGTCGACGATCTTCCGTCTGAACTGGATGAGCAGCATCGACGCGCGTTGTGTCGATTGCTGGACGATTTGGATTGCCAGGTGTTCATCACCTGTGTCGATCGAGAACTAATGAGGGACGGCTGGCGAACGGATACGCCGGTAGCCATGTTCCACGTGGAACATGGCGGTATCACCCAGACCTTTGATCATCGGAGTGAAGCATGAGCGAGAACAACACGTACGACTCTTCCAGCATCAAGGTGCTGAAGGGACTGGACGCCGTACGCAAGCGCCCCGGTATGTACATCGGCGATACCGATGATGGTACCGGTCTGCACCACATGGTGTTCGAGGTCGTCGATAACTCCATCGACGAAGCGCTGGCGGGCTTCTGCTCCGAGATCAGCATCACCATCCATACCGACGAATCCATCACCGTTCGAGACAATGGCCGTGGGATTCCTGTGGATATCCACAAGGAAGAAGGCGTCTCGGCAGCTGAAGTCATCATGACCGTGCTTCACGCCGGCGGTAAGTTCGACGACAACACCTACAAGGTGTCCGGTGGCCTGCACGGTGTAGGTGTGTCGGTGGTGAACGCGCTTTCCGAAGAGCTGCGCCTGACCATTCGCCGCGCTGGCCAGGTCTGGGAGCAGATCTACCACCACGGTGTACCGCAATTCCCGCTGCGCCCGGTCGGCGAGACCGAGGGCACCGGTACGGAGGTCCACTTCAAGGCTTCCAGCCAGACCTTCAACAACATCCATTTCAGCTGGGACATCCTGGCGAAGCGCCTGCGTGAGCTGTCTTTCCTCAACTCGGGCGTGGGGATCGTCCTGCGTGACGAGCGCTCCGGCAAGGAGGAGCTGTTCAAGTACGAGGGCGGCCTGAAGGCGTTCGTCGAGTACCTGAACACCAACAAGTCCGTGGTGAACCAGATCTTCCACTTCAACATGCAGCGCGAGGAAGATGGCGTTGGCGTCGAAGTGGCCCTGCAGTGGAACGACAGCTTCAACGAGAACATCCTCTGCTTCACCAACAACATTCCCCAGCGCGACGGTGGCACCCACCTGGCGGGCTTCCGCTCGGCGCTGACCCGTAACCTGAACAACTACATCGAGCAGGAAGGGCTGGCGAAGAAATTCAAGATCGCCACCACCGGCGACGACGCTCGCGAAGGTCTCACCGCCATCATCTCGGTCAAGGTTCCGGACCCGAAATTCAGCTCGCAGACCAAGGACAAGCTGGTTTCCAGCGAGGTCAAAACTGCGGTGGAACAGGAAATGGGCAAGTATTTCGCCGACTTCCTGCTGGAAAACCCCAACGAAGCCAAGGCTGTGGTCGGCAAGATGATCGATGCCGCGCGCGCCCGTGAAGCGGCACGCAAGGCCCGTGAGATGACCCGCCGCAAAGGCGCCCTGGATATCGCAGGCTTGCCCGGCAAGCTGGCGGACTGCCAGGAGAAGGACCCTGCCCTCTCCGAACTCTACATAGTGGAGGGTGACTCCGCGGGCGGTTCTGCCAAGCAGGGTCGTAACCGCAGGACCCAGGCGATCCTGCCGCTCAAGGGCAAGATCCTCAACGTCGAGAAGGCCCGTTTCGACAAGATGCTGTCCTCGCAGGAAGTCGGCACCCTGATCACCGCGCTCGGTTGCGGTATCGGGCGTGAGGAATACAACATCGAGAAACTGCGTTATCACAACATCATCATCATGACCGACGCCGACGTCGACGGTTCGCACATCCGTACCCTGCTGCTGACCTTCTTCTTCCGTCAGATGCCCGAGCTGATCGAGCGTGGCTACATCTACATCGCCCAGCCGCCGCTCTACAAGGTCAAGCGTGGCAAGCAGGAGCAGTACATCAAGGACGACGAGGCCATGGATGAATACATGACCCAGTCGGCCCTGGAAGATGCCAGCGTGCATGTCAACGAGAGCGCCCCTGGCCTTGCCGGTGAAGCCCTGGAGCGCCTGGTCAACGAGTACCGCGTGGTGATGCGTACCCTCAAGCGCCTGTCGCGCCTGTACCCGCAGGAACTCACCGAGCACATGATCTACCTGCCCCGTGTGAGCCCGGAGCAACTGGCTGACCAGGCTGCCATGCAGGCCTGGCTGGAAGCCTTCCAGGAGCGCCTGAGGGCCTCCGAGAAGTCGGGCCTCACCTATTCCGCCAGCCTGCGTGAAGACCGCGAGCGCCACCTGTGGCTGCCGGAAGTGGAGCAGGTTGCGCACGGCCTGTCCCACTACATCACCTTCAACCGCGACTTCTTCGCCAGCAATGACTACAAGATGGTGACCGCGCTCGGCGACCAGTTGAACAACCTGCTGGAAGAAGATGCATTCGTGCAGCGTGGTGAGCGCCGCAAGGCCATCTCCAGCTTCAAGGAAGCCCTGGGCTGGTTGATGACGGAGAGCACCAAGCGTCACACCATCCAGCGATACAAAGGCTTGGGCGAGATGAACCCGGAGCAGCTCTGGGAAACCACGATGGATCCGAACGTGCGCCGCATGCTCAAGGTCACCATCGAGGACGCCATCGGTGCCGACCAGATCTTCAACACCCTGATGGGTGATGCGGTCGAGCCCCGTCGCGACTTCATCGAAAGCAATGCCCTGGCTGTGTCCAACCTCGACGTCTGAGTCCGGATCTGGAATGGCTCGAAGAAGAAGCCCCGGCATGTCCGGGGCTTTTTATTGGATTGGAAAGAAGGAAGACGCGATGAGCGATGCAGATCGGAATGCAGTGCCCAGCGACGAGGAGATCGCCGCCTACATGCAGCGACTGGTGCGTTCGGGAAGGGTGAAAGCGGCGGTGCTGGTAGCCCAGACGGAGAAGCAATTTCCGACGGCGGGAAGAGACAGGATCATTCGCTGCTACAACGCGCTGGACTCGAAATACCTCAAGGGTTAGCGCGATCGGAAAGAAGCTTATGCACTTTTTCCCGAGATTTCCTGTTGCTGCTGAAAGCCCCGCCAACCGGGGCTTTCAGCGATTCAAATGGCACAAAGCCGGTATTTAATCCACAGCTTATCCACAAATTCAGGCCTGGCTGGAAACCGGCTCGTCCAAGGGCTGTTGCTGGCCTTCGATTTCACGCTGGGCTTGTTCTACCCAGGCGTGGGCGCGGTCGTTGAGCTCGGCGATGGCGCGGGGGCCGGTGCCTTCGGCGAACATCAGCGGTCCGATGACGACCTGGATGGTGCCGGGGTACTTCGCCCAGCCTTCCTTGGGCCAGAAGCTGCCGGCGTTGTGGGCGATGGGCAGTACCGGCATGCCGGCATTCACCGCCAGCGCCGTGCCGCCACGGGAGAACTTGCCCATCTGCCCCACCGGGACGCGGGTGCCCTCCGGGAAGACCAGCACCCAGGCACCCTGCTTCAGGCGTTCGTCACCCTGCTTGGCCAGTTGCTTGAGTGCGGCCTTGGGGTTGTTGCGGTCGATGGCGATCGGCTTGAGCAGCGCCATGGCCCAGCCGAAGAACGGCACGAACAGCAGCTCGCGCTTGACCACCTGGCTCAGTGGCTCGAAGAAGCCGGAGAGGAAGAAGGTCTCCCAGGTGCTCTGGTGCTTGGCCAGGATCACACAGGGTTCGGCGGGTACGTTCTCCAGTCCGTGCACCTCATAGCGCACGCCGGCCACCACCCGGGCCAGCCAGGTCGCGAAGCGACACCAGCGCCAGACGACGAAGCGGTAGCGGGCCCGGAACGGCAGGAAGGGGGCGACGAAGAAGCTCAGCGTGCCCCAGACGAAGGCGCTGGACGACAGCAGCAGGTAGAAGAAGAAGGTTCTGATTGCCTGCACTGTCGTCATGGTGTCCTTGGCCTTAGTTGAGAAGGTGTGCGGCTATCGCCGCCAGATCGTCGAATAACAGGGTATCGCCCGGCAAACCCTTCGCCAGGGTGATCTCGCCCTTGCCGGTCCTAACCAGAACGGGCTGACAATCGACGGCCCGAGCGGCTTCCAGGTCACCACTGCTGTCGCCGACGAACCACACGCCGACCAGAGGTACGCCGTAGTGCGCAGCGATCTGGTGCAGCATGCCGGGCTTCGGCTTGCGGCACTCGCACCCGTCGTCCGGGCCATGGGGGCAATGCACGATCAGCCCCACTTCCCCGCCCTGCTCCGCCACCAGCTCGCGCAGGCGTGCGTGCATGGCATCGAGGGTTGCCAGGGGGTAGTAGCCGCGGGCGATGCCCGACTGGTTGGTGGCCACGGCCACGGTCCAGCCAGCACGTGACAGGCGCGCGATGGCCTCGATGGAGCCCGGGATGGGGATCCATTCGTCGACCGACTTGATGTACGCGTCGGAGTCCTGGTTGATGACACCGTCGCGATCGAGGATGAGTAACTTCATTAACAAGCCTCAAGCGGCAAGCCACAAGCTGCAAGCGTGCTCAAGACCAGGTCTTGTGGCTTGCTGCTTGTGGCTTGCAACCGCTTATCCCAATACCGAAATATCGGCGACGCCGAGGAACAGCCCGCGAAGCTTCGCCAGCAGGGCGTAGCGGTTGGCGCGGACGGCGGCATCTTCGGCGTTGACCAGCACCGCTTCGAAGAAGGCGTCCACCGGCTCGCGCAGGCTCGCCAAGTGGGCCAGGGCTTCGCTGTAGCAGCGAGCCGCCGCCATGGGCTGCACGGCACGCTCGGCGGCCGCCACGGCCTCGGCCAGGGCCTTCTCGGTGGCTTCCTGCAGCAGGGCTGCATCGACACTGGTCGGCACCGCGCCTTCGGCCTTGCTCAGCAGGTTGGACACGCGCTTGTTGGCGGCGGCCAGGCTGGCGGCTTCCGGCAGCTTTCGGAAGGCCTGCACGGCCTGCACGCGCTGGTCGAAGTCCAGGGCCGAGGTGGGTTGCAGCGCGCGCACCGAGAGGTACACGGCAACATCCACGCCTTCGTCTTCATAGCGTGCGCGCAGGCGGTCGAAGATGAAGTCCTGCACCTGGGCGGACAGGCCTTCGGCCTTCACCTTGGCACCGTACTGGGCGATGGCGAAGTCCACGGCGGCGGCGAGGTCCAGGTCGAGCTGTTTCTCGATGAGGATGCGCAGCACCCCCAGGGCCTGGCGACGCAGGGCGAAGGGGTCCTTGCTGCCGGTGGGCAGCATGCCGATGCCGAAGATGCCCACCAGGGTATCCAGCTTGTCGGCCACGGCCAGGGCGGCCCCGGTCAGGGTCTGCGGCAGCTCGGCGCCGGCACCGCGCGGCATGTACTGCTCGTTCAGCGCCTGGGCGACGTCGTCGGCCTCACCGTCGTTCTTCGCGTAGTAGTAGCCCGCGATGCCCTGCATCTCGGGGAACTCGCCGACCATCTCGGTGGCCAGGTCGCACTTGGCGAGGATGCCGGCACGGGCCGCCTTGACCGGGTCGGCGCCAACCTGCTCGGCGACGTAGGCGGCCAGCGCTGAAACGCGCTCGGCCTTCTCGAATACGGTGCCGAGCTGGGCCTGGAACACCACGTTCTTCAGGCGCTCGTTGAAGGTCTCGAGCTTCTGCTTCTTGTCCTGCTTGAAGAAGAACTCGGCGTCGGTCAGGCGCGGGCGCACGACCTTCTCGTTGCCCGAGATGATCTGTGCCGGGTCCTTGCTCTCGACGTTGGCCACGGTGATGAAGCGCGGCAGCAGCTTGCCGTTGGCATCCAGCAGGCAGAAGTACTTCTGGTTGTCCTGCATGGTGGTGATCAGCGCTTCCTGGGGCACCTCGAGGAAGCGTTCCTCGAAGGAGCACACCAGCGGGACCGGCCACTCGACCAGCGCGGTGACCTCGTCCAGCAGGTCGGCGGGCACCACGGCGCTGCCCTTCTGCTCGGCCGCCAGCTCGGCGACGCGGCGGGCGATGATTTCGCGCCGCTCGGCGAAGTCGGCCAGCACGTGGGCGGCGCGCAGGTCGTCCAGGTAGCTGGCGGGGCTGCCGATGCGCACCTGGTCGGGATGGTGGAAGCGATGGCCACGGGATTCGCGGCCCGCCTTCTGGGCGAGGATCTCGCACTCGACCACGTCATCGCCGAACAGCACGACCAGCCACTGGGTGGGGCGCACGAACTCCTCGCGACGTGCCGCCCAGCGCATGCGCTTGGGGATCGGCAGGGCGGCCAGGGAGGCCTCGATGATGCCAGCCAGCAGGCCGGCCGCGGCCTGGCCGGGGATGGTCTGGCTGAACTTCAGCTTGGGGCCGCTCTTGTCGATCTGTTCGAGGTCGACGCCGCACTTCTTGGCGAAGCCGAGGGCGGCCTGGGTCGGGTTGCCGGCGGCGTCGAAGGCGGCCTGCAGCGGCGGGCCGTCGAGGTTGACGCTGCGGTCGGGCTGCTGGGTGGCCAGTTGCTCGATCTGCACCGCCAGGCGGCGCGGGGCGGCGTAGACGCGGGCAGCGCCGTGGCTCAGGCCGGCGCTCTTGAGGCCGCCGAGGATGCCGGCGAGGAAGGCGTCACCGAGGGCCTTGAGGGCCTTGGGCGGCAGCTCTTCGGTGCCCAGTTCGACGAGGAAATCTTGTGCACTCATTCTGCCGCCTCCAGCTTGGCCAGTACTTCGTCACGCAGTTCGGGGGTGGCCATGGGGAAGCCCAGGCGCGCGCGCGCCTGCAGGTAGCTTTGCGCCACGGCGCGGGCCAGCGTGCGTACGCGCAGGATGTAGCGCTGGCGCTCGGTCACCGAGATGGCGCGGCGGGCATCCAGCAGGTTGAAGGTGTGGGAGGCCTTGAGAACCATCTCGTAGGTCGGCAGCGGTAGCTGCAGCTCGATCAGGCGGTTGGCCTCGCTCTCGTAGAAGTCGAACAGCTCGAACAGCTTCGGCACGTTGGCGTGCTCGAAGTTGAAGGTCGACTGCTCCACCTCGTTCTGGTGGAACACATCGCCATAGGTGACGGTGCCGAACGGGCCGTCGGTCCAGATCAGGTCGTAGACCGAGTCCACGCCCTGCAGGTACATGGCCAGGCGCTCCAGGCCGTAGGTGATCTCGCCGGTCACCGGGTAGCACTCGATGCCACCGACCTGCTGGAAGTAGGTGAACTGGGTGACTTCCATGCCGTTCAGCCAGATTTCCCAACCCAGGCCCCAGGCGCCGAGCGTGGGGGATTCCCAGTTGTCCTCGACGAAGCGGATGTCGTGAACCAGCGGATCGATGCCGATGCGCTTGAGCGAGCCCAGGTACAGCTCCTGGAAGTTCTCCGGGTTCGGCTTGAGTACCACCTGGAACTGGTAGTAGTGCTGCAGGCGGTTGGGGTTCTCGCCATAGCGGCCGTCGGTCGGACGGCGGGAGGGCTGCACGTAGGCGGCGTTCCAGGTTTCCGGGCCGATGGCACGGAGGAAGGTTGCGGTGTGGAAGGTGCCGGCGCCAACTTCCATATCGTAGGGCTGCAGCACCACGCAACCCTGCTCCGCCCAGTACTGCTGCAGGGCGAGGATCAGGTCTTGGAAGGTGCGCACGGCAGGCATAGTCTGGCTCACGAAATTTACCTGTGCTGAGGCTGCGACAAAGCCGGGGAGTATACCCGATCGAATCCCGCCGGACCCAGCAGCCACAGGCGTTTCGCTGATTGATCCACAGGCGGCCGGCGCGCGCTTCCCACGCTCGTTTTCCGGCTCTTCCATTACTGGTTTTTTATACAGTCGGGTGCGTATAGTGCGCTTTTTCCCGTTCCAGGAAGGAATGCCATGCCCCGCTGCTTCTGGTGCAACGACGACCCGCTCTACATCGACTACCACGACACCGAATGGGGCGTGCCCCAGCGCGATCCGCAGTGGCTCTTCGAGATGCTGCTGCTGGAAGGCTTCCAGGCCGGGCTGTCGTGGATCACCGTGCTGAGGAAGCGCGAGCGCTACCGCCAGGTGATGTTCGGCTTCGATGCGGCGCGCCTGGCACGCATGAGCGACGAGGAGATCGAGGAGCGCATGCAGGACCCCGGCATCATCCGCAACCTGGCCAAGCTCAGGGCCGCGCGGCAGAACGCCCAGGCCTGGCTGCGCCTGGAGGACCCGGTGGCGCTGCTCTGGTCCTTCGTCGGCGGCACGCCGCGCATCAACCACTTCAGTGGGCGTGGCGAGGTGCCGGCAGTGACGCCCGAGGCGGAGGCCATGAGCAAGGCGCTGAAGAAGGCCGGCTTCACCTTCGTCGGGCCGACCATCTGCTACGCCTTCATGCAGGCCGCCGGGATGGTCATGGACCACACCACCGACTGCGATCGCTACCAGGCGCTGAAGGGCTGAAGTCTCCGTCTGGACCAATTGGTCATCGACGCTGGCGCGCGGCTGGTTAGAATACGCGCCTCGTCGATTCCTGGAGTTGCCCGTGGAGAAGTTCAAAGGCGCGCTGGTCGTGGGGTTTCTGCGGCTCTTCGCTCTGCTGCCCTGGGGCGTGGTCCAGCGCCTGGGGGCCGCCATCGGCTGGCTGATGTGGCGCCTGCCGAACCGCTCGCGCGAGGTGGTGCGCATCAACCTGTCCAAGTGCTTCCCGGAGCTGAGCGCTGCGGAGCTGGACGAACGCACCCGCCTCAGCCTCATGGACATCGGCCGCACCCTGACCGAAAGCGCCTGCGCCTGGATCTGGCCTGCGCAAAAGTCCATCGGCCTGGTGCGCGAGGTGGAAGGCCTGGACGTGCTGCAGGAGGCCTTGGCCAGCGGCAAGGGCGTGGTGGGCATCACCAGCCACCTGGGCAACTGGGAAGTGCTCAACCACTTCTATTGCGACCAGTGCAAACCGATCATCTTCTACCGCCCGCCGAAGCTGAAGGCGGTGGACGAGCTGCTGCGCAAGCAGCGCGTGCAACTGGGCAACCGCGTGGCCCCCTCCACCCGCGAAGGCATCCTCAGCGTCATCAAGGAAGTGCGCCGGGGCGGTGCCGTGGGCATTCCGGCCGACCCGGAGCCGAGCCTCTCCAGCGGCCTTTTCGTGCCCTTCCTCGGCACCACCGCGCTGACCAGCAAGTTCGTCCACGGCATGCTCGCCGGCGGCAAGGCCCGTGGCGTGTTCCTGCATGCGCTGCGCCTGCCCGACGGCACAGGCTTCAAGGTCATACTCGAGGCGGCGCCCGAGGCGATGTACAGCGAGGACGTCGAGACCTCGGTCGCGGCCATGAGTGGCGTGGTGGAGCGCTACGTGCGTGCCTACCCGACCCAGTACATGTGGAGCATGAAGCGTTTCAAGAAGCGCCCCGAGGGCGAGCAACGCTGGTATTGAGGCGCCTTATGGCGCCTTTTTTCCGTCACCGCTGTGCGGCGCCCCGGTTTTAGGCTATTAACGGCACACCACGGCTGAGGATGGCGAACAGACGATGTCGAACCAGCGGCAGTACCCGCGCACTCCGATGAAGTGCCGGATCAAGATCAGTCACGAGAGCTTCGGCGAACTCTTCGCCCAGACGCGCGACCTCTCCGACGGCGGCGTCTATGTGCGTCATCCCGATCTGGTTGCGTTGCCGCTGGGCACCGTAGTCACCGGCCAGGTGCAGGACCTGCCCTTCGAGGCGCCGGTGTTGCAGATGGAGATCATGCGTGCCGACGGCGAAGGCGTCGGGTTGCGCTTCCTCGACCGCTAGTCCGCTTCGGCCGCCATCAGCACCAGGTCTTCACAGCCCTTGCGGCGGCAACCCCAGCGATACTCTTCCCGCGTCGGCCCGTCGCCGCGCCAGGTGGTGGCCGTGGCGGCGCCGTTGATGCGGAAGTTCCACACCTGCCCCGCCCCATCGTGCAGGCGCCCCTCGATGCTGCACGGCAGCCAGTAGAACTGGTGGTGCAGCACCACGCCGTCGAGCAGCTCGCCCAGCTGGAAGAAGCGCTCGACCTGTTTCGGCGACAGCGACCACTGCTTGCAGGCATCGGCCATCGCCATGTCGGAATTACTGACCCCCTCGAACAGTGGGCGCGAGGCGTCGAGCACCGTGAATGGGCCCCTGGGGTCGGCGGCCTGGGCACCCAGCGGCAGGGCCAGCGCCAGGGCGAGGGCGAAGGGACGATGCATCCGCATGAGGGCGCTCAACTGGCGGGCGCCTCGCGGTCCAGGCGCTTGAGGAACACCGACATCTCCTTCTCGGCCTGCTTGTCGCCATGGGCCCGGGCGGCGTCCAGGCCGCGTTCCCAGGCTTCGCGGGCAGCCGAGTCGTCACCACTGGCCTGCAATGCCTTGCCCAGGAGCTTCCAGGCGGCGGAGTACTTCGGGTCCTGCTCCACGCAGCGGGCCAGGTGCCCGGCCGCGCGGATGGCGTCGCCCTGGTCGAGGTAGCCCTTGCCCAGGCCGAAGCGCAGCAGCGGGTTGTCGGTGCCCTTGGCGAGCATCTTCTCCAGTCCTTCGAGCATGGCGCTCTCCTTGTTGGCGGCGATCCGGCGGGCAGGCCTCAGAAGAAGGTGAGGCCCACCTGGAACAGACGCTCGGCGTCGCGGATGTACTTCTTGTCGACGAGGAACAGGATCACATGGTCGCCGGACTCGATCACCGTATCGTCGTGGGCGATCAGCACCTCGTCGTTGCGGATGATGGCGCCGATGGTGGTGCCCGGCGGCAGGGCGATGTCCTCGATCATGCGGCCCACCACCTTGCTCGACTTGGCGTCGCCATGGGCGATGGCCTCGATGGCTTCGGCCGCCCCGCGGCGCAGGGAGTGCACGCTGACGATGTCGCCACGGCGCACGTGGGTCAGCAGGGTGCCGATGGTGGCCAGCTGCGGGCTGATGGCGATGTCGATGTCGCCGCCCTGCACCAGGTCGACGTAGGCGGGGTTGTTGATGATGGTCATCACCTTGCGCGCGCCCAGGCGCTTGGCCAGCAGCGAGGACATGATGTTGGCCTCGTCGTCGTTGGTCAGCGCCAGGAAGATGTCGGCATCGTTGATGTTCTCCTCTACCAGCAGGTCGCGGTCGGAGGCGCTGCCCTGCAGCACCACGGTGCTGTCGAGGGTGTCGGAGAGGTAGCGGCAGCGGGCCGGGTTCATCTCGATGATCTTCACCTGGTAGCGGCTCTCGATGGCCTCCGCCAGGCGCTCGCCGATGTGGCCGCCACCGGCGATGACCACGCGCTTGTAGCTGTCCTCCAGACGGCGCATCTCGCTCATCACCGCACGGATGTGCGCCTTGGCGGCGATGAAGAACACCTCGTCGTCGGCCTCGATCACCGTGTCGCCCTGGGGCGTGATCGGGCGGTTGCGACGGAAGATCGCGGCGACGCGGGTATCGACGTTGGGCATGTGCTGGCGCAACTGGCGCAGCTCCTGCCCCACCAACGGGCCGCCGTAGTAGGCCTTGACGCCCACCAGTTGGGCCTTGCCCTCGGCGAAGTCGATCACCTGCAGGGCGCCGGGGTACTCGATCAGGCGCTTGATGTAGTTGGTGACCACCTGCTCGGGGCTGATCAGCACGTCGACCGGGATGGCCTCGTTGTCGAACAGGCCGGCTCGGGTCAGGTAGGCCGCCTCGCGCACGCGGGCGATCTTGGTCGGCGTATGGAACAGGGTGTAGGCGACCTGGCAGGCCACCATGTTCACCTCGTCGCTGTTGGTCACCGCCACCAGCATGTCGGCGTCGTCGGCGCCGGCCTGGCGCAGCACGGTGGGGAAGGAACCCCGCCCTTGCACGGTGCGGATATCGAGACGGTCGCCGAGGTCGCGCAGGCGGTCGCCGTCGGTGTCCACCACCGTGATGTCGTTGGCTTCGCCGGACAGGTGCTCGGCGAGGGTGCCGCCGACCTGTCCCGCACCGAGGATGATGATCTTCACTGATCGCTCCGTTAGCCGCGCGGTGAGGCGGCGATCTTTATCAGCTTGGCATAGTAGAAGCCGTCGTGGCCGTTCTCCCGGGCCAGCAACTGGCGCCCGTGGGGCTGCTTGAGGCCGAAGGTGCCGGCGATGTCCAGTTCGCGCGCGCCAGGGGTGCGCTGGAGGAAGGCGGCGATGTTCTCGCTGTTCTCCCTCGGCAACGTGGAACAGGTGGCGTAGACGAGGATGCCGCCGACCTCCAGGGTCGGCCAGAGGGCATCGAGCAGCTCGCCCTGCAGCTGCGCCAGGGCGGATATGTCCTCGGCCTGGCGGGTCAGCTTGATGTCCGGATGGCGGCGGATCACCCCGGTGGCCGAACAGGGGGCATCGAGGAGGATGCGCTGGAACGGCTTGCCGTCCCACCAGGCGCCGGTATCGCGGCCATCGGCGGCGATCAGCGTGGCCTCCAGGCCGAGGCGCTGGAGGTTCTCGCGTACCCGCGCCAAGCGGCTTTCCTCCAGGTCGACGGCCACCACGCCAGCCAGGCCGGGCTGGGCTTCCAGCAGGTGGCAGGTCTTGCCGCCGGGGGCACAGCAGGCGTCGAGCACGCGCTGGCCGGGGGCGAGTTCGAGCAGGTCGGCGGCCAGTTGCGCGGCTTCGTCCTGCACGCTGACGCGCCCTTCGGCGAAGCCGGGCAGGGTCTTCACGTCACGCGCTTCGATCAGGCGGATGCCGTCGCGGCTGAATTCGCAGGGCTCGGCTTCGATGCCCGCCGTGCGCAGCTCGGCGAGGTAGGCATCGCGCTCGCCATGGCGGCGGTTGACCCGCAGGATCAGCGGCGGGTGGGCGTTGTTGGCGGCGCAGATGGCCTCCCAGTGCTCGGGCCAGGCGGCCTTGAGTGCCTTCTGCAGCCAGCGCGGGTGGGCGGTGCGCACCATCGGGTCGCGCTCCAGTTCGGCGAAGATCGCCTCGCCATCGCGTTGCGCATTGCGCAGCACGGCGTTGAGCAGGCCCTTGGCCCAGGGCTTCTTCAGCTTCTCGGCGGCGCCCACGGTCTCGCCGATGGCGGCATGGGCGGGGATGCGGCTGTAGAACAGCTGGTAGAGGCCGACCAGCAGCAGCGCCTCCACGTCCTTGTCGGCCGTCTTGAAGGGCTTTTGCAGCAGGCGCTCGGCCAGCGCGCCGAGGCGTGGTTGCCAGCGCGCGGCGCCGAAGGCCAGGTCCTGGGCGAGGCCGCGGTCGCGCGGGTCGACCTTGTCCAGCTGCGCGGGCAGGCTGCCGCCCAGCGAGGCCTTGCCGGAGAGGACGGCGGTCAGCGCGCGGGCCGCGGCGAGACGTGGGTTCATGCGCCGAGCACCTGGCCGGCGGCGAACTGCTCGCGGCGGCTGTTGAACAGGTCGGCGAAATTCAGCGGCTTGCCGCCGGGCAATTGCAGGCGGGTCAGGCGCAGGGCGCCGCTGCCGCAGGCCACGGTCAGGCCATCCTTGCTGGCGGCGAGAATCTGCCCGGGCTGGCCACTGCCGTCGGCGAGCTGCGCGGCGAGCACTTTCAGCGGCTCGCCGCCGAGGGTGCTGTGGCAGATCGGCCAGGGATTGAAGGCGCGAACCAGGCGTTCCAGCTCATCGGCGGGGCGGCTCCAGTCGAGGCGTGCCTCGTCCTTGTTCAGCTTGTGCGCGTAGGTGGCCAGGGCGTCGTCCTGCACGTCGCCCACCAGGGTGCCGGCGGCGAGCTGGGCGATGGCCTGCACCACGGCCTGCGGGCCGAGGCTGGCGAGACGGTCATGGAGGGTGCCGCCGGTGTCTTCGGCGGAGATCGGGGTGGCGACCTTGAGCAGCATCGGCCCGGTGTCCAGGCCCGCTTCCATCTGCATCACGGTCACGCCGCTCTCGGCATCGCCGGCCTCTACCGCGCGCTGGATCGGCGCGGCGCCCCGCCAGCGTGGAAGCAGGGAGGCGTGGCTGTTGATGCAGCCGAGGCGCGGGGTGTCGAGCACCACCTGGGGCAGGATCAGGCCGTAGGCGACCACCACCATCAGGTCGGCACCGAGGGCCTTGAGCTCGGCCTGGGCGTCGGCATCGCGCAGGGTGGGCGGCTGCAGGACGGGAATGCCGTGCTGCAGGGCGAGCTGCTTGACCGGGCTCGGCATCAGCTTCTGGCCGCGACCCGCCGGGCGATCGGGCTGGGTGTAGACGGCGACGATGCTGTGCGGCGTATCGAGCAGGGCCTTGAGGTGCTCGGCGGCGAATTCCGGGGTGCCGGCGAAGACGAGGCGCAGGGCTTGGGTCATGCGGGGCTCACTTGGTCACTCTGAAAAAGAAAAAGGCTTGCCGGAGCAAGCCTTTGGGGTTCGGCGATCAAGCCTGCTGGCGGTGCTGCTTTTCCAGCTTCTTCTTGATCCGGTCACGCTTGAGGGTCGACAGGTAGTCGACGAACAGCTTGCCGTTGAGGTGGTCGCACTCGTGCTGGATGCACACCGCGAGCAACCCTTCGGCAACCAGTTCGTAAGGCTTGCCGTCGCGGTCCAGGGCTTTGATGCGGACCTTCTGCGGGCGGTCGACGTTCTCAAAGAAGCCCGGCACCGAGAGGCAGCCTTCCTGGTACTGGTCCATCTCGTCTGTCAGGGATTCGAACTCGGGGTTGATGAAGACCATGGGCTCCGACTTGTCTTCGGACAGGTCCATCACCACCACGCGCTTGTGCACGTTGACCTGGGTGGCGGCGAGGCCGATACCCGGTGCGTCGTACATGGTTTCGAACATGTCGTCGATCAACTGGCGCACAGCGTCGTCCACCACGTCCACCGGTTTGGCGATGGTACGCAGGCGTGGATCGGGAAATTCGAGGATGTTCAAGATCGCCATATGCGTTTGTGATGCACTTGTAGAATAAAGTCAAAATCCGCTGCTAAGATGATGAGCAGCATTGAAAAACGCCTGCAAAGCCCGGTTGGGGCGGCTTTCAGGCCGTTTCGCGTGAACGCACATAATAAAGGGATTCACCGCATGAGGAAATCACTACTCGCCCTGCTGCTCCTTGCTGCCAGTGGGTTGGCACAGGCTGCGGTGGAACTCAAGGATGGCCACCCGGAGCACTACACGGTAGTGCGCGGGGATACCCTCTGGGATATCTCGGGCAAGTTCCTGCGCGAACCCTGGAAGTGGCCGGAAATCTGGCACGCCAACCCGCAGATCGAGAACCCGCACCTGATCTACCCGGGCGACACCCTGAGCCTCGTCTACGTCGACGGCCAGCCTCGCCTGATGCTGGATCGCGGCGCATCCCGCGGCACCATCAAGCTGTCGCCCCAGGTGCGCAGCACGCCGATGGCCGAAGCCATTCCGACCATCCCGCTCGAAGCCATCAACAGCTTCCTGCTGAGCAATCGCATCGTCGACACGCCCGAGCAGTTCAACGGCGCTCCCTACATCGTCGCCGGCAATGCCGAGCGCGTGGTGAGCGGCGCGGGTGACCGCGTCTACGCTCGCGGCAGCTTCGACGAGCAGAACCCCACCTACGGCATCTTCCGCCAGGGCAAGACCTACATCGATCCCGATACCAAGGAATTCCTCGGCATCAACGCCGACGATATCGGTGGCGGTGACCTGGTCGCCCAGGAAGGCGACGTGGCGACCATGACCCTCACCCGCTCGACCCAGGAAGTCCGCCTGGGCGACCGCCTGTTCCCGACCGAACAGCGCTCGGTGAACTCCACCTTCATGCCCAGCTCGCCGACCACCGACGTCAAGGGCCTGATCCTCGACGTGCCGCGCGGCGTGAACCAGATCGGCCAGTTCGACGTGGTGACCATCAACAAGGGCAAGCGCGACGGCCTGGTCGAAGGCAACGTGCTGGCGGTCTACAAGACCGGCGAGACCGTGCGCGACCGCATCACCGGCGAATCGGTGAAGATCCCCGACGAGCGCGCCGGCCTGCTGATGGTGTTCCGCACCTACGACAAGCTCAGCTACGGGCTGGTCCTGGCGGCCAGCCGACAGCTGGCGGTGATGGACAAGGTGCACAATCCCTAAGCAAACCAAGCCCCCGTCCTACGGGGGCTTGTTGTATACAGGGCGGCCTGCCGCCCTGCGCGGCGCTGGTCAAGGACGATCCCATGCCGCCCCCCTCCCCGGCCGAACTCGAAGCACGCCTGCGTCTGCACAGCCTTCCCGAACTCGGCCCCCGCCGCTTCCGCATCCTGATCGACGCCTTCGGCAGTGCCTCCGCCGCCCTCAGCGCCCCTGCCGCCGCCTGGCGTTCGTTGCGCCTGCCCGACGCCTGCGCCGGCCCCCGGCGCAGTGAGGAGGTACGCAACCGCGCCGCCCGGTCACTGGCCTGGCTGGACGCGACGGACAACCACCTGCTGATGTGGGACGACCCCCGCTACCCCGCCCTGCTCGCCGAGCTGCCCGACGCGCCGCCGCTCCTGTTCGTCCGTGGCGTCCCGACGCTGCTCGAGCGTCCGCAACTGGCCATGGTCGGCAGCCGTCGCGCCTCGCGGGCCGGGCTGGATAACGCCCATGCCTTCGCCCGCAGCCTGGCGGCCGGAGGCTTCTGCATCACCAGCGGCCTCGCCCTCGGGATCGACGGCGCCGCCCACCAGGGCGCGCTGGATGCCGGCGGGCATACGGTCGCCGTGCTCGGCACGGGCCTGGAGCGCATCTACCCGAACCGGCACAAGGGCCTGGCCGAGGCGATAGTCGCCGGCGGCGGCGCGCTGGTTTCCGAGCTGCCGCTGGACTGCGCGCCCCAGGCCAGCAACTTCCCCCGCCGCAACCGCATCATCAGCGGGCTCTCCGTGGGCGTTCTCGTGGTGGAGGCAAGCCCTGCCAGCGGCTCGCTGATCACCGCGCGCCTGGCCGCCGAGCAGGGGCGCGAGGTCTATGCCATCCCCGGCTCCATCCATCATCCCGGGGCGCGTGGTTGCCACCAGCTGATCCGCGACGGCGCCACGCTGGTGGAAACCGTCGGCCACGTGCTCGAGGCCCTGCGCGGCTGGCAGGCGCTTGCGCCCGATCCCGCCGAGCCGAGAGCCCAGCTGCGTGACCACGCCCTGCTCGACCTGCTGCGCGCCGCGCCGTACAGCAGCGAGGCCCTGGCCGCCGCCAGCGGCTGGGACCTGCCCCGCGTACTGGCCGCGCTCACCGACCTCGAGCTCGATGGCTGCATCGCCCGTGACGCCGGGCTCTGGGTTCATCGGCGCGGTTGAGGCCTGTACACTCGCGCCATCGTTTTTCCGGGAGTGGGCAATGGTCAGCAACTGGCAGGTTCAGCAAGTGGCGCGGGTGGTACGGGGCGGCGGTGTGATCGCCTATCCGACGGAGGCCGTGTGGGGGCTCGGCTGCGACCCCTGGAACGAGGAGGCCGTCTATCGCCTGCTGGCGCTCAAGGCGCGCCCGGTGGAGAAGGGACTGATCCTGGTGGCCGACGCCATCGAGCAGTTCGATTTCCTCCTCGATGACCTGCCCGATGCCTGGAAGGAGACGCTGGCCGCCTCCTGGCCCGGTCCCAACACCTGGCTGGTGCCGCACCGGGACATGCTGCCCGAGTGGATCACCGGCAAGCACGACAGCGTCGCCCTGCGCGTCAGCGACCACCCCCTGGTGCGCCGCCTGTGCGCCGAGGTCGGCCCGCTGGTCTCCACTTCCGCCAACCCCGCCGGGCGGCCCTCCGCCGTATCGCGCCTGCGCGTGCAGCAGTACTTCCCCGGCGAGCTGGATGCCGTGCTCTGCGGCGCCCTCGGTGGGCGCCGCAACCCCAGCACCATCCGCGACCTGGTCACCGGGCGGGTCGTGCGCGCTTCCTGATCAGGGCAGCAGCACGCTCGAACCGCGAGTGCGCCGGCCGGCCAGGTCGGCATGGGCGCGAGCGATGTCGGCCAGTGCATAACGCTGGCCGATCTCCACCTTCAGTGCGCCGCTGGCGATCATCCCGAACAGCTCGTCGGCCATGGCCTGCAGGTTCTCCGGGGTGTCGGCGTAGCTGCCCAGGGTGGGCCGGGTCACGTAGATTGACCCCTTCTGCGCCAGCACCCCGAGGTTGACCCCGGTGACCGCCCCCGAGGCGTTGCCGAAGCTCACCAGCAGGCCGCGCGGGGCCACGCAATCCAGCGAGGTTTCCCAGGTGTCCTTGCCCACCGAGTCGTAGACCACCGGGCACTTGCGCCCGTCGGTCAGCTCCAGCACCCGTTGCACCACGTCCTCGCGGCTGCTGTCGATGCACGCCCAGGCACCCAGCGCCTTGGCACGCTCGGCCTTCTCGGCGGAACCGGCGACCCCGATCAGGCGCGCGCCGATGGCCTTGGCCCACTGGCAGGCGATGGAGCCGACACCCCCGGCGGCGGCATGGAACAGCACCGTCTCGCCGGCCTTCAGCGCGTGGGTCTGGCGCAGCAGGTACTGCACCGTCAGGCCCTTGAGCATCACCGCGGCGGCCTGCTCGTAGCCGATGGCGTCCGGCAGCTTCACCAGGTTGGCCGCCGGCAGCACGTGGTACTCGCCGTAGGCGCCCAGGGGGCCGGTGCCGTAGCCGACCCGGTCGCCCACCTTCAGGTGCTCGACGCCCGCGCCCACGGCATCCACCTCGCCCGCGCCCTCGTTGCCCAGCCCGGAGGGCAGCGACGCCGCCGGGTAGAGCCCGCTGCGGAAATAGGTCTCGATGAAGTTGAGGCCGATGGCGTGGTTGCGTACCCGCACCTGGCCAGGGCCGGGTTCGGCGACTGGCGCCTCCACCAGTTCGAGCACCTCGGGACCGCCGTACTGGGAAAACTGCACACGCCTGGCCATGGTCGACTCTCCTTCCGGGAAAAGCCTCAATCCAAGCCTTCCGCTTGATCGGCGTCAAGCCACCGCGAGCCGCTCGCGGTGGTATGCTTGCGCCCTCTTTTTTCCCTGCAAGCCCCGTCCTGCGGCGCGCGCAAGCCGATCCAAGGTGCATTCGACGTGAGTAAACACATTGAGGCCGTGAAGGCCTACCTGCTCGATCTGCAAGACCGTATCTGTGCCGAACTGGCGGCCGAGGACGGCGGTGCCGGCTTCGTCGAGGACGCCTGGGAGCGCCCCGCCGGCGGTGGCGGCCGCACCCGCGTGCTGGAGAACGGCAAGCTGATCGAAAAGGGCGGGGTCAACTTCTCCCATGTGTTCGGCAGCAGCCTGCCGCCTTCGGCCAGCGCCCATCGCCCGGAGTTGGCCGGCCGTGGCTTCCAGGCCCTCGGCGTGTCCCTGGTGATCCACCCGGAGAACCCGCACATCCCCACTTCCCACGCCAACGTGCGTTTCTTCATCGCCGAGAAGGAAGGCGAGGAGCCGGTCTGGTGGTTCGGCGGCGGCTTCGACCTGACCCCCTACTACGCCCATGAGGAAGACTGCGTGCTCTGGCACCAGGTCGCCCGCGACGCCTGCGCCCCCTTCGGCGCGGACGTCTACCCGCGCTACAAGGAATGGTGCGACCGCTACTTCCACCTCAAGCACCGCAACGAGCCGCGCGGCATCGGCGGCCTGTTCTTCGACGACCTGAACCAATGGGACTTCGACACCAGCTTCGCCTTCATGCGTGCCATAGGCGATGCCTACATCCAGGCCTACCTGCCCATCGTGCGCAAGCGTCGCAACACCCCCTTCACCGAGCAGCAGCGCGAATTCCAGGCCTTCCGCCGTGGGCGCTACGTGGAATTCAACCTGGTGTTCGACCGCGGCACCCTGTTCGGCCTGCAGTCGGGCGGGCGCACCGAATCCATCCTCATGTCCCTGCCGCCGCACGTGCGCTGGGGCTATGACTGGAAGCCCGAGCCGGGCAGCGAGGAAGCGCGCCTGACGGAGTACTTCCTGCAGGACCGCAACTGGCTCGGGGAGGCGGGGCTCTGATGGACCGCTACGCCGTCTTCGGCAACCCCATCGGCCACAGCAAGTCGCCGCTGATCCACCGCCTGTTCGCCGCGCAGACCGGCCAGGCGCTGGAGTACGAGGCGCTGCTGGCGCCCCTGGACGACTTCACCGGTTTCGCCCGCGCCTTCTTCGCGCAGGGCCTGGGCGGCAACGTCACCGTGCCCTTCAAGGAACAGGCCTTCCAGATGGCCGACAGCCTCAGCGAGCGCGCTCGTCGCGCCGGCGCGGTGAACACCCTCAAGCGCCTGGATGACGGCCGCCTGCTGGGCGACAACACCGACGGCGCCGGCCTGGTGGGCGACCTGGTGCGCAACGCCGGGCTCGAACTCGCCGGCAAGCGCATCCTCCTGCTCGGCGCCGGTGGTGCCGTGCGCGGCGTGCTCGAACCCCTGCTGGCGCAGCGCCCGGCGGCGGTGGTGGTGGCCAACCGCACGGTGGAGAAGGCCGAGCAGCTGGCCCGTGAGTTCGCCGACCTGGGTCCGGTGCTGGCCAGTGGTTTCGACTGGCTGGAAGAACCGGTGGACCTGATCGTCAACGGCACTTCCGCGAGCCTGGCCGGCGAGCTGCCGCCGATCTCGCCAAGCCTGATCAAGGCCGGCCACACGGTCTGCTACGACATGATGTACGGCGCTCAAACCACCGCCTTCAACCGCTGGGCCCATGAGCAGGGCGCCGTGCGCACCCTCGATGGCCTGGGCATGTTGGTGGAGCAGGCGGCCGAAGCCTTCCTGCTCTGGCGCGGTGTGCGCCCGGATACCGCACCGGTCCTCGCCGAGCTGCGCCGGCTGCTCGCCCAGGGCTGAGTGGATCGTCCCGGGCGTAGGATGGGTAGAGCGCAGCGAAACCCATGCTGCTGCGCCCGTTCTAGCCCTCGATCACCAACCGGCTCTGCTCGTCCTCCAGCTTGCGCAGCTCGCGTTCCACCTGCGGCCGGGCGCGGCGCAGCACCAGGGTGCGGCCCTGCCCGTGCAGGCGACGGGCCTCGTTGTGCAGCAGGCTCACCCCGGCGAAGTCGATGAAGTTGATGTGGTGGGCGTCCAGTACCAGGCGCTTGCCCAGGCTGCGCTGGATCAGCCGCTGCACGTAGGGGCAGGCGCCGAAGAAGATCGAGCCCTCGATGCGCAGCACCTCCTCCTCGGCATCACCCGATTGCAGCACGCGCGGCCGCGAGGTGCGCTTGAGGTAGAAGAACAGCGACGCCAGCACCCCCGCATAGATCGCCGTCTGCAGCTCCAGCACCAGCGTGGCGAGGGCCGTCAGCGCCATCACCACGAACTCCGCCCGGCTCACCCGCCACAGCTGGCGCATGCCCGGCACATCGATCAGGTTCCAGCAGATCAGCAGGATGCTCGCCGCCATCGCCGGCAGCGGGATATGCGCGATCAGGCCGGCGCCCACCAGGGCGAACAGCGCCACCCATAGCGCCGAGCACACCCCGGCCAGGGGCGAGTGGGCGCCGGCCTGCAGGTTCAGCGCCGAGCGGGTGAAGGAGCCGCTGGAGAGGTAGCCGGAGAACCAGGCCCCGACCAGGTTGGACAGGCCCTGGCCACGGGTTTCCCGGTTGGCGTCCAGCACCTGCTGCGACTGGGTGGCCAGGGCCCGGGCGATGGACAGGCTCATGACCAGGCCGAGCAGCCCGCAGGCCACCGCCGAAGGCAGCAGGCGGAGGATGTCGTCGAGGTCGAAACGCAAGGCCGTGAACGGCGGCAGGCGGCCCTCGAAAGGCGGCACCAGCGGCACGCCGGCCATGCTCCCGGGCAGCGCCAGCACCAGCAGGCTGCCCGCCACCAGGCCCAGCAGCAGCGCCGGCAGGCGCGGGGCGAAGCGCCGCAGCAGCAGTGTCACCACCAGGGTGGCCATGGCCACCAGTACGGATGGCCCATGCACCTCGCGCACGTGCCCCGCCAGCTCCAGTGCACCTTGCAGCGCCGTGGCGCGGCCCTCCAGGCTCGGCAGGCCGAGCAGGTTGGGAATCTGCCCCAGGGCGATGACCAGCGCCGCGCCGCCGGTGAAGCCGATCACGACCGACTGCGAGACGAAGTTGGCCAGCGCGCCGAAGCGCAATGCGCCGAGCAGCCACTGGAACAGCCCGGCGAGGAAGGTCAGCAGCAGTACCAGGGCGATGTAGTCGCCGCTGCCGGGCAGGGCCAGGGGGCTGACGCTGGCGAACAGCACCACCGAGATCGCCGCCGTCGGGCCGCCGATCAGGTGCCAGGACGAGCCCCAGAGGCAGGCGATGATCACCGGCACCACGGCGGCGTAGAGGCCGTATTCCGCTGGCAGGCCGGCGATCAGCGCATAGGCGATGGATTGCGGCAGGGCGAGGATGGCGCCGGTCAGGCCGACCAGTGCGTCACGCCCCAGGCTGCGCCCGGTGGTCCGGGGCAGCCAGTCGAGGAAGGGGAAGAGGGTGGTGATTTTCATCGTGGGACGGGGCCCGGTCTCGTCGGCAGTGTGGGTGGGCGAATTCATTCGAACGTGGGAAACCACGTCCTTACGACGTGGTCATCAGACATCGGTTCTGCCCGTGACGATTCGAGCCGAGGCGTCGACAGGATGCGCTCGTGCCGTAGGGTGTGCCATGCGCACCGCCGCACGGTGCTTCCGGCGAGTCCCAGGTGCGCGCAGCACACCCTACGTCCGGAGTGAGTCGCGGGCTGCAACTCCGATGTCGGGTTGCGCACCCTTCCAGGGCACCAAAAGCAAATCCGCGCCTTGAGAACCTGGATTTTCACTCGCGACGGGCAGCGACCGTACGCCACCTCTTGTGGAAAGGGCCATTCCATCGGCCCCATGAATCACAGTTTCGCCTTCACCGCCGCCAGTGCGTCGCCGCCCTCGCGGGTGGTCACGCCCTGCAGCCAGCCCTCGACCACCTGCGGGTTGGCCTTGAGCCAGGCCTTCACCGCCTCGTCGTTGCCGGCGTTCTTGCTCAGCACTTCGTTCATCACCGCGTTCTCCATCTCCTGGGTGAACGCCAGGTTGGCCAGCAGCTTGCCGACGTTGGGGCACTGCTGGGCGTAGCCCTTGCGCGCCAGGGTGTTCACCGTGCCGCTTTCACCGAAGTACTTCTCGCCGCCCTTGAGGTACTTCATGTCGTACTGCACGTTCATCGGGTGCGGCGTCCAGCCCAGGAACACCACGAAGTCCTTGCGCTTCACCGCACGGCCCACCTGCACCAGCATCGCCTGCTCGCTGGATTCCACCAGCTTCCAGTCGCCGAGGCCGAATTCGTCGCCCTTGATCATGTCCTGGATGGAGATGTTGGCCGGGGAGCCGGCGGCGATGCCGTAGAGGGTGTGCTTGAACTTGTCGGCGTGCTTGTCCAGGTCGGCGAAGGTCTTCACCCCCGCGTCATAGGCGTAGCTCGGCACGGCCAGGGTGTACTCGGTGCCACCGAGGTTCTGCGCCACCTTGTCCACCTCGCCGGAGGCGACGAACTTGTCGTAGTTGCTCTGCTGGGCCGGCATCCAGTTGCCGAGGAAGACGTCCACCTGGCCCTTCTGCAGGCCGGCGAAGATGATCGGCACCGCCAGGGTCTGGGTCTCGGCCTTGTAGCCCAGGCCGTCGAGGAGCAGGCGGGCGACGCCGTTGGTGACGGCGATGTCGCTCCAGCCCGGGTCGCCCAGCTTCACGGTCGCGCAGCGGGCGTCCTCGGCGTGGGCGGTGGCGATCAGGGCGCTGCAGAGCAGCGTGGCGGCGAACAGCGTGGTGGTGGTCTTCATGCCTTTTCCTTGTGAGTGGAGGTGTGGCCGGCCGTGGGTTCGTCCCCTCTGGTCATGGCTGTGGATAACGTGCGCGGCGCTCCAGATCGTCGAGGTCGATGTGGTTGCGCATGTACTGCTGGCTGGCGTCCACCCAGGGCTGGTGGTCCCAGCTGGTGAGCCGGCCCTGCTCCAGGGCACCGGCGACGAAGCGGCGGCGACGCTGGCTGGCGAGGGTGGCGCCGTGGATCGCGGGGATGTCCCAGCGTGCCCGGGCTTCGGCGAGGAAGGCCGCGAGCACCTCGCGGTGGCTGGCGGAGGCCGCCAGGTTCTCCAGCTCGCGGGGGTCGCTTTCCAGGTTGAAGAGCAGCAGCGGGTCCTGCTCCGAGTAGATGAATTTCCAGGGGCCGCGACGGATCATCATCAGCGGGCCGGTGGTGCCTTCGGCCATGTATTCGCCGAACACCTCGTCGTGCCCGCCCTCGCCCGCCAGGTGCGGCAACAGCGAGCGGCCATCCAGTGGCAACTGCGGGTCCAGGGTGCCGCCGGCCAGCTCCACCAGGGTCGGCAGCAGGTCCATGGTCGACACCGAGGCCTTCACCCGGCGCGGCGCGAAACGCCGTGGCGCATGCACCAGCATCGGCACCCGCGCGGCCATCTCGAACCAGTGCATCTTGTACCAGAGGCCGCGCTCGCCAAGCATGTCGCCGTGATCGCCGGAGAACACCACCAGGGTGTCCTCGGCCAGGCCGCAGTCCTCCAGCGTCGCGAGCAGCGCGCCGACCTGCGCGTCGATGTAGCTGCAGGCGCCGAAGTAGGCGCGGCGGGCATCGATGACCTTGGACTCGGGCAGCGGCTTGTCCCACAGGTCGATGACCTTGAGCAGGCGCTGCGAGTGCGGGTCCTGCTCGTGCTGGGCCAACTGCACCGAGGGCAGCGGGATGTCGTCCTCGCGGTACAGGTCCCAGTACGCGCGGGGGATGGTGTAGGGGTCGTGCGGGTGGGTCATCGACACCGTCAGGCAGAACGGCCGCCCGGCCTGCTCGCGCACGTGGTCGTAGAGGTACTGGCGGGCCTTGAACACCACCTCCTCGTCGAAGTCCAGCTGGTTGGTGCGCACGCAGGGCCCGGCCTGCAGCACCGAGGACATGTTGTGGTACCAGCTCGGGCGCACGTCCGGCTCGTCCCAGTTCACCGCCCAGCCGTAGTCGGCGGGGTAGATGTCGCTGGTCAGGCGCTCCTCGTAGCCGTGCAACTGGTCCGGGCCGCAGAAGTGCATCTTGCCGGACAGCGCGGTGCGGTAGCCCAGGCGGCGCAGGTGATGGGCGTAGGTGGGCACGTCGGCGGGGAAGTCCGCCGCGTTGTCGTAGGCGCCGATCTTCGAGGGCAACTGGCCGCTCACCAGGGTGAAGCGCGAGGGCGCGCACAGCGGGCTGTTGCAGTAGGCCGAGTCGAACACCACGGCCGCTTCGGCCAGGCGTGAAAGGTTGGGCATGTGCAGGGGCAGGCCGCCGTGGAAGGGCATCAGCGGCGCGGCCATCTGGTCGGCCATGATGAAGAGGATGTTGGGGCGGGTCATGGGGCCTTCATCCATACGATCGGTTTATGCGAGAGTGCTGGCGTCGATCATGGAATCCCGGAAGTCCTCCGGTAAACCGCATGTGCGCACATGCCTCGGATAAGTGAATCTTATGGCAGACCTGCAACCCGAACTCTCCCTCGACCTGCTGCGCGTGTTCGAGGCGGCCGCTCGGCACCTGAGCTTCACCGCTGCGGCGGTGGAGCTGGGCACCACCCAGCCGGCGGTGAGCCAGCAGATCCAGCGCCTGGAGAAGCAGTTGGCCACGCGGCTGTTCGACCGTGTCTACCGCGGCATCGAACTGACTGACAGCGGGCGCCTGCTCTTCGTTCATGTGCAGGATGGCCTGCGCGCCATCAACCTCGGGCTCGAGGCCGTCGGTGCGCGGACCCAGCACGAGGTGCTGCAGGTGGCCACCGACTTCGCCTTCGCCGCCTACTGGCTGATGCCGCGCCTGCATCGCTTCCACGAGGCCCACCCGGAGATCGACGTCAGCCTGGTGACCAGCGACCGCACCATGAACATGCTGCGCTCGGAGATCGACGTCGGCATCGCCTTCGGCGACGGTCGCTTCAAGCACGGCGATGCGCTGCTGCTGTTCCGCGAGGAGGTGTTCCCGATCTGCAGCCCGCGCCTGCTCAAGGACCAGGCAGCCCCCCTGCCCGCCGCCGCGCTCGCCCAGCTGCCGCTGCTGCATCTCAAGCCCGAGGTGCGCACCCGCTGGTTCGACTGGGAGGCGTTGTTCCGCGGCTTGGGCATCGACCGGCCACCGGGCTCCGGGTCGCTGCGCTTCGACAACTACACCCTGCTGGTGCAGGCCGCCATCGCCGGCCAGGGCGTCGCCATCGGCTGGCGCTACCTGGTCGACGAGCTGATCGACCAGGGCCTGCTGGCGCGGGTGATCGAGGGCAGCCTCACCTCCGACTTCGGCTATTACGTGGTGCTGCCCGAGCGCAAGCGCCGTGCGCGGGTGGTGGCCTGTTTCGTCCAATGGCTGCAGCAGGAGCTGGGCGACGGCGCCGACCCGGTACAGAGGATCCGCCATCGCGAAGGCATCGCCGTCTGAGCCCTGCCCCTGGCGAACCCCGAGCGGAGCCGCTCGGCTTGCGGGTACCATGCGAGCTTGCCGGTCCCCGAGAGAGGCGAACATGCAGGCCGCATCCCAACCCCGCATCAAGGGCTTCCACGCCCATGTCTACTACGACGCCGAAAGCTACGAGCAGGCGCGCGAACTCTGCGAAGAGGCCGCGCGCCGTTTTCCCCTGAAGATGGGCCGCCTGCACCGCGAGCCGGTCGGCCCGCACCCGGACTGGAGCTGCCAGCTGGCCTTCCGCCCCGAGCTGTTCGGCGAGCTGGTCCCCTGGCTCGCCCTCAACCGCGCGGGCCTCAACGTGCTGGTGCATCCCATCACCGGCAGCGACCTGCGTGACCACCGCGACTACCCACTGTGGATGGGCGAGGTGCGGCCGCTGGACCTTTCCGATCTCAGCGACGGCGCCGTCGAGTACGACTTCTAGCAGGCCGCCTGAAAACCTGGACGAGGCAGCCGATGCAGGCGTGCCAGCCACTCAGTCCGGGTGCAACGCCGCCAGCACCTCATCGGCCGCCCGCCGGCCGGCGCGCACCGCGCCCTCCAGGTAGCCGCACCAGACTGGCGATGTCTCGCTGCCGGCCCAGTGCAGGTTGCCCAGCGGGGCACGCAGGTGGTGGCCATGGCGGCTCAGCAGGCCCGGCGGCAGGGGGGATACGCAGCCGGCGGTCCAGGGCTCGCGGTTCCAGTCCTGCTCCACGTACGCCAGTGGCCGGCCCGCTTCCTCGCCGAACAGTTGCACCAACTCCTTCAGCACCCGGGCCTGACGCTTGCGCGGGTTGTTCCCCGCCCGCGCCGGGTCGAGGAAGGCCAGCAGCACGCCCAGGCCCTGGTCGGAAGGGCTGCTGTCGAAGGTCATCTGCACCAGAGCGGTGTCGATGAAGCCGGCGCCCGATAGCTGCGCCTCCCGCCAGAAGGGGCGCGCATAGCTGAGGTGCACCTTCATGCCGCTGCCGCCGGTCCAGCCCTTCTGCAAGGCGGCGCGACCTTTTGGCAGCGCCGGGGCGAAGCCGATACGGGCCATGTCGGCGGGCATCATCGCGACTATCACGCGGCGGGCACCTACGCGGCCCAGGGTGCAATCCAGGGTGACCGCTTCCCGGTCCCAGCCCTCGATGCGCCGCACCGGCGCGCCCAGCAGCACCGAGGGCCCGAGCTGCTGCGCCAGGTTCAGGGACAGCCGCTGGGCGCCGCCCTGCAGGCGGAACTGCTGGGCCTGGTCGTCCAGCGCGGCGAAACCGCCAGCGGAGTGCAGGTAGAACAGGAACCACAAGAGCGAGACCCGTGCCGGCGCGCTGTTCAGGGTGGTGGCGACCGTGGTGGACACCGCCTCGACCGCCTCGGCGTCGGCGCGCTCGGCCCTGAGCCAGGCGGCCAGGCTCCAACGGTCCCACTCCTCGGCATGGGGCGCAGCCCAGGGCGCTTCCAGGGGCACCTGCTGGGCCATGGCCTCCAGCCGCAGCTGAAGTGCGCGCACGGCCTCTCCCGGCGGCTCGTCGGCATCGAAGGTGTAGCGTTCGCCGCCCAGCAGGGCGGCCATCTGCCCTGCGCGGTACTGCGGCACCAGGGGCACGCCCAGGTCACCCGCCAGGGCCATCACCATCGGCTGGTCGCCGCCGACCCACTGGCCGCCGCCGTCCACCTCCAGGCCCTCGCCCAGCGGCTGGTTGACGGTGCGCCCGCCGACCCGCTCGCGCGCCTCCAGCACCACCACCCTCAGGCCGCTGCCGGCCAGGTGTCGTGCCGCCACCAGCCCGGACAGGCCTGCGCCGATGACCGCGACGTCCACATCCAGGACGGAAGGCTCGGGCACCGCCGCGCGGCCGGTCCGGGTGACGGCTGCGAGCAATGCCGCGCCGCTGAGGCACAGCAGGTGCCGGCGGGTCAGGGAAGGGGTTTCGAGCAGTCGATAGCGCATGGTGTTCTCCACTTGGTAACCAAGTTGTCGGAGGCAAAAAAACGACCGCTTCCCGCGGTCGTCGGGTTCAGGCCGAGGGGGTACGCACCGAGGCCAGGTAGAAGGGCACGGGGTCCTGGCGCGCCAGCAGCTGGCGGGACAGGGTCAGGTAGAACCAGCGCAGCTCGGCAGGGTCGTCGTCGGTGGCGTCGCGGTCGTCGGTCCAGCGCTGCCAGAGCGCCATTTCCATCTGCAGGATGCGATTGCGGCCGATGGCGGTGATGCGTTTCCAGAACGCGTCTTCCAGGCGCTGCGCCCCTGCGGCATCGAGCGTGGCCGGGCATGCCTCGACCTGCAGCAGCAGCTGCTCCCGCTCGGCGTCCGTGGCATGGCGCGAGGCCGCCTCCAGCAGGCCGATGGCATAGAGCTGCTGGTATTCGGCCAGGTCCTGCAACAGGCGCGAGGCGGCGTCGGACTGCAGCCGGTCGGCGCAGCGCAGCAGCAGCTCGAAGATCCGCGCATCCGCCCGGCCCGGGTCCAGCACGCGGCTGGCACCGCCCTGGCGGACTTCCACCAGGCCGGCGTCCTTCAGCTTGTGCACGGCCTGGCGCACGGTGATGCGCGAGACGCCGTAGCGCTCGGCCAGCAGGCGCTCCGCCGGCAGCGATTCACCGGGCGCAAGGTGACCGTCGAGTATCTCGATGAACAGGCCTTCCAGCGCGGCGTCAGCGGCGTGCCCCCTGGGGGCGGGTGTCTTGGATTCGTTCATGGCGGGAAAATCTACTTGGTTACCAAGTTAAGTCAAGACCCCGTGGCGAATCGACGCGCAGACAGCCACACCCTATGATCCGCCGCCTGTTTTCGTGGAGTCCCGCCATGCGCCATCTGCTCGTCGTCACCCTGCTCTGGGCCTTTTCCTTCAGCCTCATAGGCGAGTACCTGGCCGGGCGGGTGGACAGCGATTTCGCCGTGCTGGCGCGGGTGCTGATCGCCGCCCTGGTGTTCCTCCCCTTCACCCGCTGGCGCGGCTTGCCGGCCAGGCTGCTGGCGGGGTTCTGGCTGGCCGGGGCGCTGCAGTTCGGCATCACCTACCTGTGCCTGTACCGCAGCTTCGCCGTGCTCACGGTGCCGGAGGTGCTGCTGTTCACCGTGCTCACGCCCATCTACGTGACCCTGCTGGACGATGCCCTCGCCCGGCGCTTCAGCCCCTGGGCGCTGTTGGCTGCGCTGGTGGCGGTGGGCGGCGGGGTGATCATCCGCTTCGATCGCCTGGAGGGTGACTACCTGCAGGGCTTCATCCTCCTGCAGGTGGCCAACGCCACCTTCGCCGCCGGCCAGGTGCTGTGCCGCCGCCTGCTGGTGCGTCACCCGGTGGAGCAGCCGCTGCACCGCTTCTTCGGCCACTTCTTCCTCGGCGCGCTGCTGCTGGCGCTGCCCTCCTTCCTGCTCTTCGGCAACCCGGAGCGCCTGCCGCAGACGGCCGTGCAATGGGGAGTGCTGGTGTGGATGGGCCTGTTCGCCACGGCCCTGGGCATGTTCTGGTGGGTGAAGGGCAGCACCACCGTGAGCGCCGGCACCCTGGCGGTGATGAACGAACTCCACGTCCCCGCCGGCCTGGTGGTCAACCTGCTGATCTGGAACCGCGACGCCGATCTCCCCCGCCTCGCCCTGGGCGGCGCGGTGATCCTCGCGTCCCTGTGGATAAGCCGCCTGGGCCGGCGCAAGGTCCACGTCTTGGAGTAAACCCATGTTCTTAGAACGTGGCTTCGCTTTTGGACCTTTGGAAGGGAACGCAACCAGACCTCGGAGCATGCAGCCGCCGCTTACTTCGGACGTAGGGTGTGCTGCGCGCACCTCCGCGCGGAGCTTCCGGCGAGTCCGAGGTGCGCGCAGCACACCCTACGACACGCGTTCATCCTGCAGGGCTTTCAGTTCAAATCGTCGCCGGCAGAGCCGATGACTCATGACCACGCCCTAAGGACGTGGTTTCCCAGTTTCAAATGAAAAAAGCCGCTGCCCCTAATGGGAGCAGCGGCTTTTTCATGGCTGTGTCGCGGTCAGGCGCGGGCGCTGCGCACGCCATCGGCCAGGGTCTTGCAGAGGGTGAGAACGCCGTCGACGGCCTGTTCGGCGGTCTCGGCCTTGGCGATCTGGTCGACCAGGGCGGAGCCCACCACCACGCCGTCGGCGAGGCGGGCGATGCTGGCGGCGTGTTCCGCGGTGCGGATGCCGAAGCCGATGGCCACCGGCAGGTCGGTATGGCGACGCAGGCGGGCCACCGCGTCCTGCACGTGTTCCAGGGTGGCGGAGCCGGCACCGGTGACGCCGGCCACGGAGACGTAGTAGACGAAGCCGGAGCTGCCTTCGAGCACGGTGGGCAGGCGCTTGTCGTCGGTGGTCGGGGTGGTCAGGCGGATGAAGTCGATGCCTGCGGCCTGGGCCGGGTGGCAGAGGTCTTCGTTATGTTCCGGGGGCAGGTCGACGACGATCAGGCCGTCCACGCCGGCTTCCCTGGCATCACCGATGAAGCGCTCGACGCCGTAGTGGTGGATGGGGTTGAAGTAGCCCATCAGCACCAGCGGGGTGCTCTGGTTGCCTTCGCGGAACTCGCGGACCATCTGCAGGGTTTTCACCAGGTTCTGCTTGGCCGCCAGGGCGCGGATGTTGGCCAGCTGGATCGACGGACCGTCGGCCATCGGGTCGGTGAAGGGCATGCCCAGTTCGATCACGTCGGCGCCGGCGTCCGGCAGGCCCTTGAGGATCGCCAGGGAGGCGTCGTAGCCCGGGTCGCCGGCGGTGACGAAGGTCACCAGGGCGGCGCGGTTCTGCTGTTTCAGTTCGGCAAAGCGGGTCTGCAAGCGGCTCATGCCTGGGGCTCCTGTTGCATGTGGTGCATCACGGTCTGCATGTCCTTGTCGCCACGGCCGGAGAGGTTGACCACCATGATGTGGTCCTTCGGCAGGTTCGGCGCGCGCTTGAACACTTCGGCCAGGGCGTGGGAGCTCTCCAGGGCCGGGATGATGCCTTCGAGGCGGCAGCACTGGTGGAAGGCGTCCAGGGCTTCGTCGTCGGTGATGGAGGTGTACTCGACGCGGCCGATGTCGTGCAGCCAGGCGTGTTCCGGGCCGATGCCGGGGTAGTCCAGGCCGGCGGAGATGGAGTGGGCGTCGATGATCTGGCCGTCCTCGTCCTGCAGCAGGAAGGTGCGGTTGCCGTGCAGCACGCCGGGGATGCCGCCGTTGAGGCTGGCGGCGTGCTTGCCGGTCTCGATGCCGTGGCCGGCCGCCTCGACGCCGATGATCGCCACGCTCTGGTCATCGAGGAAGGGGTGGAACAGGCCCATGGCGTTGGAACCGCCGCCGATGCAGGCGACCAGGGAGTCGGGCAGGCGCCCTTCCTTCTCGGCCAGCTGCTCGCGGGTTTCCTTGCCGATCACCGCCTGGAAGTCGCGGACCATGGCCGGGTACGGGTGCGGCCCGGCGACGGTGCCGATCAGGTAGAAGGTGTTGTGGACGTTGGTCACCCAGTCGCGCAGCGCTTCGTTCATCGCGTCCTTGAGGGTGCCGGTGCCAGCGGTGACCGGGATCACGGTGGCGCCGAGGAGCTTCATGCGGAACACGTTGGCCTGCTGGCGATCGATGTCCGTGGTGCCCATGAAGATCACGCATTCCATGCCGAAGCGCGCGGCCACGGTGGCGGTGGCCACGCCGTGCATGCCGGCGCCGGTCTCGGCGATGATGCGTTTCTTGCCCATCCGCTTGGCCAGCAGGATCTGGCCGATGCAGTTGTTGATCTTGTGCGCGCCGGTGTGGTTCAGCTCTTCGCGCTTGAGGTAGATCTTCGCGCCGCCGCAGTGCTCGGTGAGGCGCTCGGCGAAGTACAGCGGGCTCGGGCGGCCGACGTAGTCGCGCTGGAAGTAGGCCAGCTCCTTGAGGAATTCCGGGTCGTCCTTGGCGGCTTCGTACTCGCGGGCCAGGTCGTGGATCAGCGGCATCAGGGTTTCGGCGACGTATTGGCCGCCGAAGGAGCCGAACAGGCCCTTGGCGTCGGGGCCGGTGCGCAGTGAAGTCATGGTGGAACTCCTGGGAGTGGTATCCGATGGCCGCCATTCTAACGCTGGCCGCTCCCGGGAAAAGCGATTAGATTGCGCTAACCTGTCAGTAAAACTCACATATAGCCATGAGCCGCGACCTCCCTCCCCTGAATGCCCTGAAGGCCTTCGAAAGCGCTGCCCGCCTGCTCAGCGTAAGCCGAGCGGCAGAGGAGCTGCATGTCACCCACGGCGCAGTGAGCCGGCAGGTGCGCGCGTTGGAGGATCAGCTGGGCGTGGCCCTCGTGGCCAAGGACGGGCGTGGCATAAAACTCACGGATGCCGGCCAGCGCCTCGCCGAGGCGGCGGGGGATGCCTTCGAGCGCCTGCGCGGCGTCTGCGCCGACCTGCGGCGCCAGGAAGAGGACCGTCCCTTCGTCCTCGGTTGTCCCGGCAGCCTGTTGGCGCGCTGGTTCATCCCGCGCCTGGACCGCCTCGACCGCGAGCTGCCGGAGCTGCGCCTGCAGCTGTCCAGCAGCCAGGGTGAGCTGGACCCGCGCAGCCCGCAGCTGGACGCCACCCTGCTCTTCGCCGAACCGCCCTGGCCGGCGGACATGCAGGTGTTCGAACTGGCCGGCGAGCGCATCGGCCCGGTGTTGAGCCCGCGCTACGCCGGGTTCGCGGAGCTGGAGCAGGCGCCGCCGCAGCGCCTGTTGCAACGCCCGCTGCTGCACACGGCGTCACGCCCCCAGGCCTGGCCGCAATGGGCCCGGGCCGAAGGGCTGGACGAGGGGGGGTTGCAGCTGGGCCAGGGCTTCGAGCACCTGTACTACCTGCTGGAGGCGGCGGTGGCCGGCCTGGGCGTGGCCATCGCGCCGCAGCAACTGGTGGCCGACGACCTGGCCGCCGGCCGCCTGGTGGCGCCCTGGGGCTTCGTCGACACCCCGGCGCGGCTGGCGCTGTGGGTGCCGCTCGGGCGCCAGGGCCCACGTGCCGAGCGCCTGGCGCAGTGGCTGCGCCAGGCGTTTGCCCAGCCCGGCTGAAGCGGGCTGCAACCCTTCGCCTGAGCTAAAAGTCGCCGCGCAGGGTGAGCATGTAGCTGCGCGGAGTGCCATAGGTGGTGCCACGGGTCCAATAGCCGGTGGAGTCGAAGTAGGTGCGGTCGAAGAGGTTCTCGATATCCACGCCGAGGGTCCAGTTCTGATCGATCCTGTAGGCGGCGCGCGCATCGTAGATCGCCCGGCCGCTGTTGGCGGTTTCGTTGTAGGCATCCTCGTAGCCCGACTGCGCCGATACGCCGGCGCCGACGCTGAGGCGGCTCCATTCGCCCGGCAGGCTGTAGTGGGTGGTGAGGCGCAGCAGGTGCTTGGGGGTCTGCGCGGAAATGGGGCCGCCACTTTCCGAGCGGGTGGTGTTGAAGGTATAGCCGGCCGCCACCTGCAGGCCCGGCAGGACTTCGCCGCTGGCCTCCGCCTCGAAGCCCTTGCTGCGGCTGATGCCGTCGCTGTTGACGTAGCAGCGGTTGGCGACGTCCTGCGAGCAGTTGCCGTCGTTGGCGTAGTCGCGGGCGGCGACGTCTTCCTGCTCGATGTAGAACAACGCGAAGGACAGGTTCAGGCGCTTGTCGAACAGCTCGCCCTTGATGCCGGTCTCGTAGTTGGAGCCGATGGCCGGGTCGAGCATGCTGCCGCCCGCGGTGCGGTAGCTGGCCTGGGGCATGAAGATGTCGGCGTAGCTGGCGTACAGCGACCAGGCGTCGTCGAGGTCGTAGATGGCGCCGGCGAAGGGGGTGAATTCGTGCCTCTGCTCGTTGGTCGACAGCAGGTCGCCGTTCCAGGCGTCGGTCTTGTACCAGCTCAGGCGGCCGCCGAGGACCAGGCTGAGATCCTCGGTCATGTGCAGGCGGGTGCTGAGGTAGGTGCCGTAGCGGGTTTCGAGGGTGTCGTCCTTGGCGTCCCAGCCCTGGCGTGCGAGCCGGGGCACATTGCTGTTGTTGGGGTTGAAGACATCGAGCGGGATGGGGCTGGGCAGCGCGACGGTGGCGTCCTTGTCGTTCATCTTGCGCCTTGACCAGTTGGCGCCCAGGGTCACCTGGTGGGACAGGCCGAAGGCTTCGAACTCGCCGTCCAGGTAGCCGTCCGCGGCGTTCGAGGTGGCGTCGAACTTGTGGTAGCTGATGTCGTTGACCAAGGGACCGGTGGGACTGCCGTAGTCCAGGGTGTCGCCCGCGCCCCATTCGATGGCACTGCGGTTGTAGCTGCTCTCGGAGTGGGACAGCGCCAGCGTGCCGGTCCAGTTGTCGTCGAAGCGGTGGGCGAGGTCGGCGAACACCTCGTCGGTGCGGCTCTGCAGCTTGGCCCAGTCCTGACCGAGGAAGGTCGAGCGCTTGAGGTGCGGGTTGCTGCCGTCTGGGTTCATCGGCAGTCCCAGCACGCTGTAGCCGTCGATGCGCGAGGTCTGCCGGCGCAGGCCGAGGGCGACCGTGGTGGCGTCGTTCAGGTCGGCTTCGACGATGCCGTAGAGCAGCGGGCGCTTGGACTCGGTGACGTCGATGAAGTACCCGCGGTCCTCATGGGAGGCGACCATGCGACCGCGCAGGGTGCCTTCGTCGTTGAGCTTGCCGCTGGCGTCCAGGTCGAGGCGGTAGTTGTCCCAGGAGCCGGCGCGGGTGGTGATGGAGAAGCGCGGGTCGGCCGTGGGGCGCTTGCGCACCAGGTTCACCGCACCGCCGGGGTTCCCCGCGCCCACCAGCAGCCCGGAGGCGCCGCGCAGCACCTCGACACGGTCGAACATGGCCATGTCCGGGGTCATCCAGCCGGTGTAGGCGAAGGCCTGCCCGGGCACACCGTCGACCATGTAGCTCTCGTCGGTCAGGTCGAAGCCGCGGGAGCTGAAGTGGTGGTTGCCGTAGCCACGGTTGGCGCGGGTGATGCCCGGGGTCTGGGCCATCACCTGGTCCAGCGACACCAGGTTCTTGTCGTCCATAAGCGTGCGGGTGACGACGGTCACCGACTGCGGGGTGTGGCGCAGCGACTGCGCGGTCTTGCCGATGGTCACGGCGCCGGTGGTGTAGGAGCCGCTGTCTTCGGTGGTTTCGCCCAGCCCGAAGCCTTCGATATTGGTGGCACCCAGCTCCAGGGTGCCGGAGCCTTCCGCCCTGGGCTGCACGCTGAAGTTTCCGCTTTCGGTGATGCGCAGCTCCAGGCCGCTGCTTTCGAGGGCGCGTTGCAGAGCCTGGGCGGCCGTCATCGAGCCCCGGACGGCGGGCGCTCGCTTGCCCCTGACCAATATCGGCTCCAGGGACACCACCTGGCCGCTCTGGCTGGCGATGGCGTTGAGCGTTTCCGCCAGGCTGGCGGCGGGCAGGTCGAAAGCCAGCACCTGCTGCTGGCTGGTGGGCTGGCTGGTGGGCTGGCTGTAGGCGAAGCCGAGCGGGCCGGTGGCGGCGAGCGCGACGGAGATGGCGATGGCGCGGGGCCAGGGTTTGCGCACGGAGAATCTCCTGAATGTTGGCGTTGTCAGGAGTTAGGTGGAACGAGTGCGAAAAACCGGACACGAATGAGATGGATTTTCATTCGTTGGCTGCGAAGCATCCCTGTGGTGACATTCAGGTGGCCGCGCTGATCAGGGTCAACCAGGGGCCGTAGCGGTCGATGCGGATCGGCAGGGTCTCGCCCAGGGCGGTGAGCGCGCGGTCGGGCTCGTCCAGCGGGAACACGCCTTGGACCTTGATCCGGCGAACCGCGGGGCTGACGCGGATCAGCCCGCGCCGATACGGGCGCAGCGCATCGATCACCGCTTCCAGGGGGTCGTCCAGCACGTCGAGGCGGCCTTGTAGCCAACTGGCGCGTTTGCGTTGGTCACCGCCGAGCAACTCGATGTGCCGAGCATGCAGCAGCGCCGCCTGACCCTCATCCAGGCCGAGGGCACCGCCCAGCCGCTGGGACGCCTTGACGCCGCCTTCCAGGGCCACCGCGCGGGTGCTTTCGGGGAGTTGCTCGACCAGCAGGCGGCCGGCCAGGGTCCGCACGTCGCCCTGGCCCGTACGCACTACCAGGGGCTGGGGTCTGTCGGTTGTGGTGCTGATCACCAGTGCGCCCTGGCGCAAATGGAGCAGGCGCGTATTGGCTGATAAGTCGAGGTCGACGGCGCTGTCGGCATTGAGCTCCAGCAGGCTGCCGTCGGCCAGGGTGAAGCGACGCCGTTCTCCGGTGCCGGTACGCAAGTCCGCCAACAGCGCCTGCCCGGGTAGGGTGTGGGCACCGAGCCAGAGCCCGCCACCCAGCAGGCCCAGGCCCACCAGCCCACGCAGCAGGGTGCGCCGGTTCATGTCCGGCTGCAGCAGGGCCTCGCGAGCGCCGCCGGGGGTGTGGTGCTCGAAGGCGCGAAGGGTGGCGTAGTGGCTGCCGAGGCCATCCTGCAGGCGCGCCCACGCGTCGCGGTGGGCGGTGTCGCTGCTGAGCCAGTGTTCGAAGCCGGCCCGTTGACGGGCGCTGGTGGTCCCCGAGCGCAGTCGCACCATCCAGGCGATGGCTTGCTCGCCGACGCGGTCGAGGCGGGCGTCGCTCACGGTTGCATCCCGGTCAGGTAGCACTGGCGCAGGGCCTGGGTCATGTAGCGACCGACGGTGCGCTCGGAGACCTCCAGGCGCCGACCGATCTCCGCGTAGCTCAGGCCATCGAGCTGGCTCATCAGAAAGGCCTTTTTCACCGCCAGGGGCAGGCCAGAGAGGCTGCGGTCGACGGCGTGCAGGGCTTCCAGCAGCATGTGGATATCTTCCGGCGAGGGCGCCAGTTCCTCCGGCAGCAGCATCAGCCGCTCCAGGTAGGCCTGCTCCAGGCGACGTCGGCGGTGGCGGTCGAAGACCAGGCGCCGGGCGATGGTGGAGAGATAGGCACGGGGCTGCTCGAGGGTCGCCGGGTCGATGCGTGCGGCGAGCAACTGGCAGAAGGTCTCGGCCGTCGTGTCCTCGGCATCCGCGCGGTTACGCAGCTGTCGCTGGACATGTTGTAGCAGCCAGCGATGGTGATCGCTGAAGAAGAACGCCAGTTTGCGGGTATCGGACGCGGGCACGAGGGAGGCCGAAGCGAATGAGAATGCGTCGCATGTTATAGAGGTGGTGGCCGCTCCCGCAATCCTCTGCGCTCATGCACCGGGCCGGCCCCGTGGCGGGGCCGGCCCGGGCAGGTACCGCATGGGGCCGGATGGCCCCGCAGGTGCGTCGGGCTCAGCTCCGCTGGCGCAGCATGTAGGTGGCCAGTGCCACCACGCCCACGGCGCCCGCTGCCATTCCGGCGGTGGCCAGCGGGTGCTCGCGGCTGTAGTCACGGGTGGCAATGCCGGCCCTGGCGGTGTGTTCCCAGGCCTGGCCGGCGAGCTTGCGGGAACGGCTCAGCGTATGCAGGGCGCTGCTCTGGATGGCGTCGAGCGAGTGCTGCGACTCGGCCTCCACCACGTTCTTGATGCGTTCGATACCGCTGCGCAGCTGTTCGATTTCCTGCTCGATGCCCTGCAGGGTGGATTTCTTGCGAGACATGAAGAGAGCCATGTCGTACCTCCTTTTTCGGGTTGGGGTATGAAGTCCGACCCCTGTATCGCCGAGGAGTGCAGCTAATCTGAACTTATTCGCGGAATCCCGGGCCTGAGATGGCAAGTGGCCCATTTCTGAAACGCAAGGAGAACATCCATGTCGGATCATCACACCTACAAGAAGATCGAGATTGTCGGCTCCTCCCGCACCAGCATCGACGAGGCGATCAACAACGCCCTGGCCGAGGCGGCCAAGTCCATCCGCAATCTCGACTGGTTCGAGGTAGTGGAGACCCGGGGGCACATCGAGAACGGCAAGGTGGGCCATTACCAGGTCACCTTGAAGGTCGGCTTCCGACTCAGCGATAGCTGATCGTCTTACAGATAACGCCCGGTCTCTGGGCTAGGCTCACACAGGTTTGGCCATGTGGTGTCGAATCGAACAAGACCACAGATGCCATCCCCTTGGAGACGGCTGGTCTCCGCGGCTCGCTCGAGCCTTTCTTTTCTACAACGAGGGAGCGTTACCGATGAAGAAACTGTTGTTGGCCATTGGCCTGTTCACCCTTGCCGGCTCCGCCTTCGCCGCGGGCAAGCCCTGTGAAGAGCTGAAGTCCGAGATCGACGCGAAGATCAAGGCGAACGGAGCGACCTCCTACACCCTTGAGATCGTCGACAAGGGCAGCGCGACCGACAAGAAGGTGGTCGGCAGCTGCGAAGCGGGTACCAAGGAAATCGTCTACCAGCGCAATTGATCGCGCGATCAGCAGTCAAGCCGGCGTCCGCGCCGGCTTTTTCATGGGCGCTCGCCGGCCCGCCTTGCTTACCCCGAGGTGCCCTGGTTACCGAAAAGTGCCTTCTGGTGGCTGCCTGCGGGTCGGCCTAGAGTAGGTCCCCTGTGTCACGTGGAAGGCGCGAGTCTTCCCCTCAGTAAGGTCCCTTCGCTATGTCAGCCCTTTCTTCCCTGCCCCTTTCCGTCCTCGACCTGGCGCCCATCCGCGACGATGGCGGCCCCGCCCAGGCGCTGCACAACTCCCTGGCCCTGGCGCGCCATGTGGAGCAGCTCGGCTTCTCGCGCTTCTGGGTGGCCGAGCACCACAACATGGAAGGCATCGCCAGTTCCGCCACCTCGGTGCTGCTGGGTTACCTGGCGGCCAATACCTCGACGCTGCGCCTGGGTTCGGGCGGGATCATGCTGCCGAACCACGCGCCGCTGGTGATCGCCGAGCAGTTCGGCACCCTCGCGACGCTCTACCCGGGGCGCATCGAGCTGGGCCTTGGCCGTGCGCCGGGCGCCGATCATCTGACCGCCCGCGCCCTGCGTCGCGAACGTTCAGGCAGCGCCGACGATTTCCCCCAGGACGTGGAGGAACTGGAGTTGCTACTCGGCCCGCGCCTGGAAGGACAGAAAGTCATCGCCATGCCCGGCATGGACACCCGGGTGCCGATCTGGCTGCTCGGCTCCAGCCTGTTCAGCGCGCAGCTGGCCGGGCAGAAGGGTCTGCCCTACGCCTTCGCCTCGCACTTCGCGCCGCGCTACATGCACGAGGCGATCCGCGTCTACCGCAACCATTTCCGTCCCTCGGCGGTGCTCGACTCGCCCTACGTGATGCTCGGCGTGCCGCTGGTGGCGGCGCCCACCGACGAGGAAGCGGATTTCCTCGCCACCACCGTCTACCAGCGGGTGCTGAGCCTGATGCGCGGCGAGAGCCTGGTGTTGCGCCCGCCGGTGGACAGCATGGCCGGGCGCTGGCTGCCCCACGAGAAGGAAGCGGTCGGCAGCTTCCTGGCGATGGCCATGGTCGGCGGGCCGGAGAAGATCCGCGGCAAGCTGGAGGTGCTGCTGGAACAGACCGGCGCGGACGAGCTGATCTTCACCTGCGACGTCTACGAGCATGAACATCGCTTGCGCGCCTTCGACATCCTCGCTGGCCTGCGCGGCTGAGGTCAGATAGGGCCGCAGCCCAGCGTCTCGCCACGCGCCACCACCTGGCGTCGGGCGTCGTACATCAGCACCTGCGGGCGCATGACGATGGGGCGTGCGTCGATGCGGTAGCGCTCGCCGGCGGCGAATCCGTCATAGCGGATGCGCACATGGCAGGTGAGCTGGAAGGGGCCTGCGTCGCTGTTGAGGCCGCCGCCACTGGAAACCTCGAACTGGTAGCGCATCTCCAGTTCATGGCGACCGGGGGTGACCTGGTAGTAGCGGCCGTCGGCGGTGCGCCCGCCGTCCAGGCGGTCGGCCATGAAGGTGGTGCCCGGCTCGCCGCGCAGGTCGATCCAGGCCTGGCCGGGGTCGGGTTGGGGAAGCGGGCCGGCGCAGGCCGTCAGGCTGGCCAGCAGGCACGCGGCAGGTAGCTTGCGCATGGCTGAATCCTCGGAAGGGCGTGGCGTTCAGGATAAACCCGGCGCCCGTCTTCAGACATCGCCGCAGCGACTTTCCCGTGCCCGCGCCACCTCGCGGTTGTCTTCGCTGTAGAGCCGCGCCCAGGGGCGGAAGCCGATGCCGCCGGCCTTGAGCTGGTAGCGCTGGCCGGCGGTGAACTCCGGGTAGTCCAGCTTCAGCAGGCAGGTGCGGGTCATGGGCTCGCGCTGGGGGCCGATGTCGTCGCCGTCCACGTCGAAACTGAAGCGCACTTCCAGCTCGTGGTTGCCGGGGGTGACCTGGAAGTAGCGGTCGTCCTGCAGCGGCTGGCGGTCGACGCGGGTCGCCTGCAAGGCATGCCTTTGCGGCGGGTCCAGGTCGATCCAGGCCTGGTCGGGGTCGGGGCTGGGCATGATCAGCGAGCAACCGCCGAGATTGAGCAGCAGGACAGTGGGAAGCAGGCGACGCATGCGGCAACTCCTTGTGGCGTGCTTTGGGGCCATGCGCTAGCTTCACGCCATGCCGGCCCCCATTCTTCTAGCCTTTCTCGACCGCGCCCGCGCCCTTGCGGTTCCGTTGCTGCTCGCCCTGGCGCTGAACGGTTGCTCCAGCCTGGACTACTACGGCCAGCTGGCCAGCGGACAGTTCCAGCTGCTGCGCGCCCGCGAGCCGGTAGCGCAGGTGCTCGCCGATCCCGCCCGCGATGCCGCGTTGCGCCAGCGCCTGGCGCTGTCGCAACGGGCGCGGGATTTCGCCAGCGCCGAACTGGCCCTGCCGGACAACGGCAGCTACCGCGTCTATGCCGATATCCACCGGCCCTTCGTGGTGTGGAACGTCTTCGCCACGCCGGCGCTGTCCCTGGCGCCGATCACCCACTGCTTCCCCATCGCCGGTTGCGTCGCCTACCGCGGCTACTACCAGCCCGGCCGTGCACGCGGCGCCGCGGCGCTGATGCGCGAGCAGGGGCTCGATACCTGGATCGGCGGCGTCGAGGCCTATTCCACCCTGGGCTGGTTCGACGACCCGATCCTCAGCAGCATGGCGCGCTGGGACGATGACCGGCTGGCGGCCGTGATCTTCCACGAGCTGGCGCACCAGAAGCTGTATGTCGCCGACGACAGCGCCTTCAACGAGTCCTTCGCCAGCTTCGTCGAGCGCGAGGGCCTGCGTCGGTGGCGTGCCAGCCAGGGCCTGCCGGTCGGCGGCGAGGACGGCGTGCGCCAGCGCGAGCAATTCACCGCGCTGGTGCTGGCCTGTCGCGAGCGCCTGGAGCGGCTCTACGCCAGCGACCTGCCCGAGGCGCAGAAGCACAGGGCCAAGCAGGCCGAATTCGAGCGCCTGCGTCGCGACTATCGCCAGCTGCGTGACAGCCAGTGGCAAGGCGTGGGCCGCTACGACGGCTGGATCGAAAGCCCGCTGAACAACGCCAAGCTGCTGCCTTTCGGCCTTTACGATCGTTGGGTGCCGGCCTTCGCCGAGCTGTATCGGCGTAGCGCCGGCTGGGCGGATTTCCACGGGCGGGTGGCGGCGCTGGCGGCGCGTCCGCCGGTCGAGCGCCAGGCCGCCCTGGCCGAGCTGATGGCGGAGAACTCGCCGGTGGCCGCATCGGTCGAATGAACGCGGATTCGCCTGACAGGAGGTGTGCGATGAACAGATGGGGATTGGCCGTGCTGCTCGGCCTGCTGGGGAGCTCCGCCGTGGCGGCGCCCAAGCCGTGCGAGGCGCTCAAGCAGGAGATCGAGGTGAAGATCCAGGCCGCCGGGGTGACCGCCTACACCCTGGAAATCGTGCCGGCCGCGGAGGTGGAAGACCCGAACATGGTGGTCGGCACCTGCGAGAACGGCACGAAGAAGATCGTCTATCAGCGCAACGGGACCTGAGCCCGCAGCCCTGGAATCCCCGGACTGAAGCCCGGGCTACACGCCTTCGAAGGCCTGGTGCATTTCCGCAAGGGTGGCGAAGTACAAGGCCGGTGATTCCGCCATCAGCTCCTCGTGGCTGCCGAAGCCGTAGCCGACGCCGATGGCCTGCAGGCCATTCTCCCGGGCGCCGATCAGGTCGTGCTTGCGGTCGCCGATCATCAGCGTCTGCGCCGGGTCCAGCCCCTCCTCGTCCAGCAGGTGGCGGATCAGCTCCACCTTGTTGGTGCGGGTGCCGTCCAGCTCGCTGCCGTAGATCACCTTGAAATGCCTGGCGAAGTCGAAGTGCCGCGCAATCTCGCGGGCGAACACCGCCGGCTTGCTGGTGGCGATGTACAACGTGCGGCCCTGCTCGCCGAGCATCCCCAGCAACTGGGCGACGCCGTCGAACACGCGGTTCTCGTAGAGCCCGGTGACCTTGAAGCGATCGCGGTAGTGGTTCACCGCCTCCCAGGCGCGGGGCTCGTCGAAACCGTAGGTCTGCATGAAGCACTGCAACAGCGGCGGGCCGATGAAATGCTCCAGGCGGGTGAGGTCCGGCTCGTGGATATCCAGCTTGCCCAGGGCGTACTGGATGGAGCGGGTGATGCCCTCGCGCGGGTCGGTGAGGGTGCCGTCGAGGTCGAAGAGGATGTTCTGCTGGTGCATGGCGGTCAGGCGGTCCGGTCTCGGGGTTGGCAGGATATCCGGGTTGGCGGGCCATTCCGAGCATGCGCTGGAAGCGGCCCGCCTCACGGCGTCAGCGGTCGTACCCCTCGGCGATATGCAGGTCCTTCAGCTTCACGTAGTTGGCGGCGCTGTAGGTGAAGAAGGCCCTTTCCTTGTCGCTCAGCGGGCGGGCCTGTTTCACCGGGCTGCCGATGTAGAGGAAGCCGCTCTCCAGGCGCTTGCCCGGCGGCACCAGGCTGCCGGCGCCGATCACTACCTCGTCCTCGACCATGGCGCCGTCCATGACGATGCTGCCCATGCCCACCAGGATGCGGTTGCCGAGGGTGCAGCCGTGCAGGGTCACCTTGTGGCCGATGGTCACGTCGTCGCCGATGAGAAGGGGAAAGCCGTCCGGGTTGAAGGGACCGGCATGGGTGATATGCAGGACACTGCCGTCCTGTACGCTGGTCCGCGCCCCGATGCGGATGCGATGCATGTCGCCGCGGATCAGGGCGAAGGGCCAGACCGAGCTGTCCTCGCCCAGTTCGACATCGCCGATGACGACCGCGGATCGATCGACGAAAACCCGCTGGCCCAGCCGGGGGGCGGTGCCGCGGTAGGTTCGTATCGCGCTCATAGAAAGTCCTGTGGCTGCGTTGTGCGCCGATTGTAATTAAGATGTTCGCCGTCGACCCGGGTTAAACCTCGCGGCCCGATGGTTGTCCCACTCTTCAGTCCCTTCCCGAAAGGCCCGTCAAAATTCTGGCATAGTGGCCGGCCGTCTCTGGAAAGGAGAGTGTTCATGACCACCTTGCGTTTCAGATCTTCCGCGAATCGTTCCAAGGCCGCAGTGGCCACGGTGACCCGCGAAGCCCTCGAGGCCCATGTAGCCGCCTATCTGCGGCGCGGAGGGCAGATCCAGAAGATCGCCAAGGGCGTGAGCGGTATGCCATTGAACGGCTCCTGGCATCTGTCCAGGCGCAGGAAATGATTTCGGAGGGGGCCTTGTGCCCCCTCTCTCTTTCCCGGTATCAACGATCCATCAACTTTCCAGACGCAACAGGTGAATGCCGTGAGTTCCAGCAATCCCCTCCTTCAGGATTTCGACCTGCCGCCCTACTCCAGCATCCGTCCGGAACATGTAGAGCCCGCCATCGACACCATCCTCGCCGACAGCCGTGCCGCCATCGATGCGCTGCTCGCCGGCCAGCAGGGCACGCCGACCTGGCAGGGCCTGGTGCTGGCGCTGGACGAGCTCGGCGAGCGCCTGGGCCGTGCGTGGAGCCCGGTCAGCCACCTCAACGCCGTGTGCAACAGCGCCGAGCTGCGCGGTGCCTACGAGGCCTGCCTGCCCAAGCTCTCCGAGTACTGGACGGAACTCGGCCAGAACCGCGAACTGTTCCAGGCCTACGAGGCGCTGGCCGGCAGCCCCGAGGCCGCCGGCTTCGACGTGGCGCAGAAGACCATCCTCGAACACGCCCTGCGTGACTTCCGCCTCTCCGGCATCGACCTGCCGGCCGACAAGCAGCAGCGCTACGGCGAGATCCAGATGAAGCTCTCCGAGCTCACCAGTCGCTTCTCCAACCAGTTGCTGGATGCCACCCAGGCCTGGACCAAGCACGTCACCGACGAAGCCGCGCTCGACGGCCTCACCGAGTCCGCCCGTGCGCAGATGGCCCAGGCCGCCCAGGCCAAGGGCCTGGATGGCTGGCTGATCAGCCTGGAGTTCCCCAGCTACTACGCGGTGATGACCTACGCCAACGACCGCGCGCTGCGCGAAGAGGTCTACACCGCCTACTGCACCCGCGCCTCCGACCAGGGGCCGAACGCCGGCCAGAACGACAACGGCCCGGTGATGGAGCAGATCCTCGACCTGCGCCAGGAGCTGGCCGGCCTGCTCGGTTTCGCCAGCTACGCCGAGCTGAGCCTGGCGACCAAGATGGCCGAGTCCAGCGACCAGGTGCTGAGCTTCCTCCGCGACCTGGCCGTGCGCAGCAAGCCCTTCGCCCGGCAGGACCTCGACGAGCTCAAGGCCTTCGCCGCCGAACAGGGCCTGGACGACCTGCAGAGCTGGGACACCGGCTACTACAGCGAGAAGCTGCGCGAGCAGCGCTACAGCATCTCCCAGGAAATCCTCCGCGCCTATTTCCCCATCGACAAGGTGCTCACCGGCCTCTTCGCCATCGTGCAGAAGCTCTATGGCATCGAGATCCGCGAGCTGTCGGGCTTCGACACCTGGCACCCAGACGTCCGCCTCTTCGAGATCAGCGAGAACGGCCAGCACGTCGGACGCTTCTTCTTCGACCTCTATGCCCGCGCCAACAAGCGTGGTGGCGCGTGGATGGACGGTGCCCGCGACAAGCGCCGCACCTCCGCCGGCAAGCTGGTCAGCCCGGTGGCCAACCTGGTGTGCAACTTCACCCCGGCCGTCGGCGGCAAGCCCGCGCTGCTGACCCACGACGAAGTCACCACCCTGTTCCATGAATTCGGCCACGGCCTGCACCACCTGCTGACCCGCGTCGAGCACGCCGGGGCCTCCGGCATCAACGGCGTGGCTTGGGACGCGGTCGAGCTGCCCAGCCAGTTCATGGAGAACTGGTGCTGGGAGCCGGAAGGCCTGGCGCTGATCTCCGGCCACTACCAGACCGGCGAACCCCTGCCCCAGGACCTGCTGGACAAGATGCTGGCGGCGAAGAACTTCCAGTCCGGCCTGATGATGGTGCGCCAGCTGGAGTTCTCCCTGTTCGACTTCGAGCTGCATGCCACCCACGGCGATGGCCGCAGCGTGCTGGAGGTGCTCGAAGGCATACGTGCCGAGGTCTCGGTGATGCGCCCGCCGGCCTTCAACCGCTTCGCCAACAGCTTCGCGCACATCTTCGCCGGTGGTTACGCAGCCGGTTACTACAGCTACAAGTGGGCGGAAGTGCTCTCCGCCGACGCTTTCTCGAAGTTCGAGGAAGAAGGCGTGTTCAACGCCGACACCGGCCGCGCCTTCCGCGAGGCCATCCTCGCCCGGGGCGGCTCCCAGGAGCCGATGGTGCTGTTCGTCGATTTCCGCGGTCGCGAGCCCTCCATCGACGCCCTGTTGCGCCACCTCGGCCTGTCGTCGGAGGCCGCATGAGCGAAGGTCCCGTGAACGTCACCAAGAAGCGCTTCATCGCCGGTGCCGTGTGCCCGGCTTGCAGCGAGCAGGACCGCATCCAGATGTGGGACGAGGACGGCGTGCCGCACCGCCAGTGCGTAGCCTGCGGCTATGCCGACACCCTCAACGCGCAAGGCCAGTCGGTGCCCAAGGAACTGGGCACGCGGGTCAACAAGGCCGTGCCCAAGCCGGCCGACCCGAAGGTCCAGGGCGTGCAGTTCTTCCCCAATCCGAAACTGAAGAAGCCCAGCGAATAGCGTCGAGGCCAAGGAGGGCGTGATGTGGCACCTGGTATGCGGTGACAACGCGGTCGAAGGCGTCGCGTCCGTGCTGGGCGAAGACGTGGCGCGCAGCTTCCTGCGGGTGCTGCCCGACGACCTCGCGGTCGGCCCGCTGAAGGACATCGAACAGCCGCCCTGCACCCGCCGCGCCGCCTTCTGGCGGGCGGTCTGGCCAGCGGCGGTGCAGCCGGTGCCGGATTTCGAAGCAGGCCTGGGCGAAGACGCGCAATGGCTCGCCGGCCTCGCCCTGCAGAGCCACGCGGTTACCGTCTGGCATGGCGACAGCGCCTCCGAGCAGCTGTTGCTGGCACGGGTCGCGGCGGCGCTGGAACACAGCCAGCTGCCGCTCTGGGAAGTGCCCTGCGGCAGCGGCGATAGCCGCGTGGCCAGCCGTCGCGCCGTGGCCATGCATGCGCCGGACGAGCTGGCCGAGCTGTACCTGCCCAGGCTGATCGAGGCGGAGCGCCGCCAGGCGCTGGCCGCCCAGTGGCGCGGCGCGCTGGCCGAAGGCGCGGGCATCCGCCGCTGGCGCGAAGGGGCTTTCCATGGCGAGGACTTCAGCTTCATCGATGCCGACCTGATCGGCTCCTGCACGTCGGAGTGGCGCTCGCTGGGCCGCGCGATGGCCGACGTCATGGCCCGTTGCGATGGCTTCTTCGCCACCGACTTCTTCCTCTTCTGGCGCGCCCGTGAACTGGCCGCCCAGGGCCGTGTCGAGATCCAGGGCGAGCCCGGGGCCAATGGCTACGGCGGCCTGCAGGTGCGCCTGCAAGGCTGACCCGGGCGGCACCCACCCCCACGAGCCGGAGGCTCCATGCACGGACCCGACCCCCGCAACCCGCACCCCATGGCGGGCTTCCCCCAGGTCTGCTTCATCCGCAACACGGTGAGCAACCCGCAGATCGAGATCGGCGAGTACACCTACTACGACGACCCGGAGGATTCGGAGAACTTCGAGCGCAACGTCCTCTATCTGTACCCCTTCATCGGCGATCGCCTGGTGATCGGGCGCTTCTGCGCCATCGCGCGCGGGGTGAAGTTCATCATGAACGGCGCCAACCACAAGCTCTCCGGCTTCTCCACCTACCCTTTCCAGATCTTCGGCGGTGGCTGGGAGCGGCACATGCCGGAGCTGTCCGAGTTTCCCAACAAGGGCGACACCCTGATCGGCAACGACGTGTGGATCGGCTACGAGGCGCTGATCATGCCCGGGGTGAAGATCGGCGACGGTGCCATCATCTCCTCGCGCTCGGTGGTGACCCGCGACGTGCCGCCCTACACCCTGGTCGGCGGCAACCCGGCCGAGCCGCTCAAGCAGCGCTTTCCCGACGCGGTGGTGGAGCGCCTGCTGGCCATTGCCTGGTGGGACTGGCCGGTGGAGAGAATCAGCCGGCACCTGGGGGCGATCATGGCGGCGGACCTCGATGCCCTGGAGCGCTGCGCCCGCGAAGACTGAGGCGAACTGCGTCACTTCCGCCGACCGGGCGCCTTGCCGCAGCGCGGGGCCGGGAGTAATTTTCCCTGCTGTGCCCCGCTGCACAGGGAGCCGCCGCAGAGGGCGGCGATACAGCAAGGAGACCCAGGTGCCCACCTTTACCCGCAACAAACTTCCGGTCGTCGGCAGCCTCGAACTGGTGGTCGGCAACGTCCTCAAGCTGAAGCTCAACGGCCTGGGCCCGGGCAAGAAGCACTACCGGGTCAAGAGCGCCAACACCTGCCTGGAAGTGAAGCAGGACGCGAACGATCGCCAGAGCGAGCAGAGCATCACCATCAAGGCGCTGCGCGCCTGCCAGTCGGTGCGCGTAGAAGCCTTTTCCGCCACCGACGACCTGCCTTCCGGCATCCACGTGGTGATCACCGTGCTGGAAGCGTTGACGCTGCCCGATGCCAGTACCGACGAAGGCTGCCTCGCCCGCCTGCTGCTGGCCGAATCGGTGGTGCCGAAGAATGCCGGCGGCCTGGAGGAAGCCCTGTTCTCCATGCAGCTGATGCGGCAGGTCATCGAGAACCGCATGGCGTTCTCCGAACCCAAGCACTTCGGCAAGCCGGCCAACAAGACCATGACGGGCTTCATCACCGCCCGCGATCCGCTGCAGTTCGAGGGGTTCGGCAACTACCCGTCCATCGGCAGCAAGGAAGGCAAGATCGACAGCTACCTGCGCCTGGCCAACGACGGTTCCGACCTGCGCTTCTCCTTCGTCCGCCAGCATGTGCAGAACGCACTGGACGTGGCGGCGGGCAAGAGCCTGGCCAAGCCCTACAAGCCGCCGGTCTACGGCTGGATGACCGAAGGCAGCAACCCGGGCGGCTATTTCATCAAGGCGGTCGACAAGGGAGGCCAGACCTTCTTCAGCCTCACCCAGGCCTTCATCGACAACCCCAACAACCCCGGTAAACCGAAGAAATGAACAGCCCACGCCTGGCCGGACTCTTCCCCGGCGCCCTGCTCCTCGTCGCCCTCGGTGCCTGCGCGGCCGAGTCCTTCGGCCCGTCGATCTACAGCGGCCAGGTGGCGCGCTTCGACATCGCCCAGGACAAGGCCTTCGCCGATCCCGAGCAGGACATGCGCTTCCTGCTGGTGCAGGCCAAGCGCAACGACAGCGCCAATCACTTCTGCGTGGTCGGCTACCAGTGGCCGGACGGCAAACGCAAGGCGGCGGTGCACTGGCAGGAAGGCCAGCGCATCGTCCTCTGGACCGGCAAGTCCGGCTGGGGCGATGACTTCAAGTACGCCGACTCGATGGCCATGGCCAACAGCGTGGACCTCAAGGACGGCCTGGTGGATACCGACGAGCAGCGCTTCGGCAGCAGCTTCCTGCAACTGCGCTCCTCCGCCGAAGGCACCCTCGCCGACTGCAAGGCCCATGGCCGCCAGTACCTGATCGAGCCGTTCACGCCGCCGGTGGACGAAGACGAGTAGGGCTTTCCGACGAAAACCGGCTGGCGCAGGACGCTGTAAGAATATACTGTTCATGCATACAGTATTTTCGGAGCGCCCCGCCATGTCCGTCACCCTTCCGCCCCGTGGCCGTGGAACCGGTAGCAACCCCTACAACCGCTTCGCCCCGACCCTCTCGGTGGCCGAGGACGACGGCTGGTACCAGGAGGTGCCGCCGACCCGCGCCACCGAGGTGCGCATCGAGACGGCCAAGAGCATCATCGCCCGCAACCAGTCGCCGGACCTGCCCTTCGACCGTTCCATCAACCCCTACCGTGGCTGCGAGCACGGCTGCATCTATTGCTACGCGCGGCCCAGCCACGCCTACTGGGACCTGTCGCCGGGCATCGACTTCGAGACCCGGCTGATCGCCAAGACCAACGCCGCCGCCCTGCTGGAGCAGCAGTTGAGCAAGCCCGGCTACCAGTGCGCGCCCATCGCCCTGGGCGCCAACACCGACCCCTACCAGCCCATCGAGCGCGAGCACCGCATCACCCGCCAGGTACTGGAAGTGCTGCTGCGCTACCGCCATCCGCTGACCATCGTCACCAAGGGCTCGCTGCTGTTGCGCGACCTCGACCTGCTGACCCAACTGGCCGAGCAGCGCCTGGTCAAGGTGATGATCAGCCTCACCACCCTCGACGATGAGCTCAAGCGCATCCTCGAACCACGTGCGGCGGCGCCCTCCGCGCGGCTGCGGGCGATCCGCGTGCTGCGCGAGAACCGCGTGCCGGTGGGCGTGCTCTGCTCGCCGATGATCCCGATGATCAACGACAGCGAACTGGAGAGCCTGCTGGAGGCGGCCCGCGATGCCGGCGCGCGCAGTGCCTCCTACATGCTGGTGCGCCTGCCCCGGGAGGTGGCGCCGCTGTTCGAGGAATGGCTCCAGGCCCACTACCCGCAACGCGCGGCCCACGTGATGAGCATCATCCGCCAGTGCCGGGGCGGCGAGGTGTACGACAGCCGCTTCGGCAAGCGCTTCAGCGGCGAAGGCGCCTTCGCCGAGCTGCTGGCCCAGCGCTTCGCCGTGGCCATGCGTCGCCTGGGCCTGGAGAAGCGCGGCGACGTGGCGCTGGATTGCTCGCGCTTCTGTCCGCCCGGCGGGCAGATGGCCCTGCTGTGAGCGAAAGGATGGGCGGAAGGGCTTTTGCGGGGCCGAAGTGTGACCGGAACGCGCCGAACGGTGTCCTGTAGGGGGTCGGATAAATCCGACCATGTCGGTAAAGTAATCCCACCTACCCCTACAGAGTCCCAAGGCGAACGAGGTCGGCATGAGCGACGAGCACGATACCCCGCAAACCCAGGAAAGCGCTGAAGAAGCGCTGCGCAACATCGTCGAAGGTTTCCAGCGTTTCCGCGACCAGGTCTACCCGGAGCAGGAAGAACTGTTCAAACGCCTGGCCCATGAGCAGAAACCCCGCGCCATGTTCATCACCTGCGCCGACTCGCGCATCGTCCCGGAGCTGATCACCCAGAGCTCCCCCGGCGACCTGTTCGTCACCCGCAACGTCGGCAACGTGGTGCCGCCCTATGGGCAGATGAATGGCGGCGTTTCCACCGCCATCGAGTTCGCCGTGATGGCGCTCGGCGTTCACCACATCATCATCTGCGGCCACTCCGATTGCGGCGCCATGAAGGCGGTGCTCAACCCCGAGCAACTGGAGCGCATGCCCACCGTCAAGGCCTGGCTGCGCCACGCCGAAGTGGCCCGTACCGTGGTCGCCGAGAACTGCGGCTGCGCCAACCACGAGACCCTGGGTGTGCTGACCGAGGAGAACGTGGTGGCCCAGCTCGACCACCTGCGCACCCACCCCTCGGTGGCGGCGCGACTGGCCAGCGGCCAGCTGTTCATCCACGGCTGGGTGTACGACATCGAGACCGCCGCCATCCGCGCCTACGATGCCGAGAGCGGCCACTTCCGCACCATCGGCGACGGCCCGCTGCCGATGGCCACGCCCCGCGCCCGCTACCTGTGACCCTGGTGCCCCGGTTTCGGCCGGGGCACCGTCCGTTTCTTCCTCCCTTTCGCGGATGCGCCTTGGCCGCGTCGAGCGCCTGCACGGTGGTCCCATCGCCGGCCCGGGCTGGCAGACTGCTATCGGCCATTCGTCTGCAATGCTCATTCCAGAGCGGTTTCTTCAGTTTGAATTAAGTCTTCGCGCCTAAGGTTTTTCTCCATCCCGACCGCCCGGTCGGGTTGCAGGCCGCCATCAATCGGCAGGTCACGAGGGCCAACGGCCCGCTCGGAAAGCAAACAGGAGAAAGCATGAAACAGGACATCCGCACCATCCCGCCCGCCCCCCAGGCAGATAGTGACGCCGCAACCACCTTCGACACCCTGGTGCGTGGCTGCCGGCGCTTTCGCGAGGAGACCTTTCCCCAGCAACGCGGCCTCTTCCAGCGCCTGGCCCGGCAGCAGTCGCCGCGCGCCATGTTCATCACCTGCGCCGACTCGCGGGTGGCGCCGGAGCTGATCACCCACAGCTCGCCCGGCGATCTGTTCGTCACCCGCAACGTCGGCAACCTGGTGCCGCCCTACGGCCAGATGAACGGTGGCGTCTCCACCGCCATCGAGTACGCGGTCATGGCCCTTGGCGTGCATCACATCATCGTCTGCGGGCACTCCGACTGCGGCGCGATGAAGGCCGTGCTGGCTCCGGATGCCCTGCGCGGCATGCCCACCGTCAGCGCCTGGCTGCGCCATGCCGAGGTGGCTCGCAGCCTGGTGGAGCGCAACTGCGATTGCGCCGGGCACGATGCCCTGGGTGTGCTGACCGAGGAGAACGTGGTGGCCCAGCTGGACCACCTGCGCACCCATCCCGCCGTGGCGGCGCGCATGGCCGCCGGGCAGCTGTTCATCCATGGCTGGGTCTACGACATCGAGACCGCCGCCATCCGCGCCTATGACGCCGAAGCCGGGGGCTTCCTGCCGCTGCAGCAGGGCCGCCTCGCCATGGCCACGCCCCGCCCGCGCTACCTGGCGTCCTGACACCCTCCCCATACGCCGTGGCGGCCGAGACCGCCGCGCCCCCCTTCGTGCCGCAGGAGATCGCGACATGCGCCTTGCTTCCTTGAAATCCACCTTGCCCCGGGACCTGCTGGCCTCGGTGGTCGTCTTTCTCGTCGCCCTGCCGCTGTGCATGGGCATCGCCATCGCGTCCGGCATGCCGCCGGCCAAGGGGCTGATCACCGGCATCGTCGGCGGCCTGGTGGTCGGCTGGCTGGCGGGCTCGCCCTTGCAGGTCAGCGGCCCGGCGGCCGGCCTCGCCGTGCTGGTCTTCGAACTGGTGCGCGAGCACGGCATGGCCATGCTCGGGCCCATCCTGGTGCTGGCCGGGCTGTTGCAGTTGTGCGCGGGGCGCCTGCGCCTGGGCTGCTGGTTCCGGGTCACGGCGCCAGCGGTGGTCTACGGCATGCTCGCCGGCATCGGCGCGCTCATCGTGATGTCGCAGGTGCATGTGATGTTCGATGCCAGGCCCCAGGCATCGGGGCTGGAAAACCTGCTGGCGTTCCCCGAGACGCTGATCAACGCGCTCGCCCAGGTCGGTCCCGGCGGCGGCCTGGCGGCTGCCGCGCTGGGTCTTGGCACCATCGCCTGCATGTGGGGCTGGGAGCGCTGGCGCCCGCAGTCGCTGCACTTCCTGCCCGGCGCGCTGATCGGCGTCGGCCTGGCGACCCTGGCCAGCCTGGCCCTGGCGCTCGATGTGCAGCGGGTCAGCGTGCCGGCGACCCTGGGCGAGGCCATCGACTGGCTGCGCCCGGCCGACCTGCTCGGCCTGGCCGACCCGCAGATCCTCCTGGCGGCGCTGGTGGTGGCCTTCGTCGCCAGTGCCGAGACGCTGCTCTCCGCCGCAGCGGTGGACCGCATGCACGGCGGGCCGCGTTCCGACTTGGACCGCGAGCTGTCGGCCCAGGGCGTGGGCAACCTGCTCTGCGGCGTGCTCGGCGCGTTGCCCATGACCGGGGTGATCGTGCGCAGTTCCGCCAACGTCCAGGCCGGCGCCCGCACGCGCCTGTCCGCCGTGCTGCACGGTGGCTGGCTGCTGGCCTTCGTCGCCCTGCTGCCGATGGTGCTGCAGAGCATTCCGGTGGCGGCGCTGGCCGGCGTGCTGGTCTTCACCGGCTGCAAGCTGGTGGATGCCAAGGCCATGCGTAATCTCTCGCGCTATGGCCGTGCCCCGCTGCTGATCTACGCGGCCACCGCGCTGGGGATCGTCGCCCTCGACCTGCTCAGCGGGGTGCTGATCGGCTTCGCCCTGACCCTGGCCAAGCTGGCCTGGAAGGCGTCGCGCCTGAAGATCGCCCTGGTGCACGGCGCTCCCGGCGAGGCCGAGCTGCGCCTGGCCGGCGCGGCCACCTTCCTGCGGGTGCCGCAACTGGCGCGGGTGCTGGAGGGGGTGGAGCCGGGCACGCGGCTGCAGGTGCCGCTGGATAACCTCAGCTACATCGACCACGCCTGCATGGAGCTGCTGGAGGACTGGGGGCGGGCCGCGCAGCGACAGGGTGGGGCCCTGCAGATCGAGCCCCGTGCCCTGAACCGGCGCCTGGAAGGACGCCTGCTCAGCCTGCGCGGCCGCGCCGTCTGAAGTTCAGCCGGCGGCGCGTTGCGCCTGGTCCAGCTGCAGTTCGACGCCGAGCTGGCGCGAGAGGCAGGGCCAGCGCTTCCACGCCGCTTCCACCTTTGGGTCGTGCAGCCTGTCGCGGTAGTGCTGCACCGAGGCGCGCTCGAACACCGCCTCCTCGAGCATGCCGTCCACCGCGTGGTGCACGGCTTCGTCCAGCTGATTGGCGAAGGGTTCGCCGATCAGCTGGTGGGCGATGAGGTTGGCCACGGTGGTGTCCAGCGGGATCAGCGGCTCGCCGAGGTGGGCGATGTAGCGGTCGTTCACTTCCTCCACCAGGCGGTGGGCGAGGTAGGCCTCGTCGAGCAGGCCGTCCAGGCCCTCGTGGCCTTCCACCATGCTCGGCGGTTGCAGGAAGAACTGCTCGGCGACCTTAAGCACCGGCTTCACCTGCGCCTCGATGCCGGCCTCGCGGGCAACGTTGGCGGCGGCGTCGAGCACATCCGGCACCTGCTCGATGTAGGCGCTGACGAAGCGCGCCAGCACGCCTTCGGCGTCGCTGGCGGGCAGGTGGATGGCTGGGTGGAGGCGGTCCATCTGGGTTGCGAGGATGCGTGCCAGATGCCCGCTTTGGGCTTCCTGTTCGTGGGCTCGCTGGATGAGTTCGCGCAGGGCGAGGGTATTCATGACTGCTCCTGGGTAGGACATGGATCGAAGGGTGGGGAAGACACAACTTAGCTCGCCGCCGCGTTCAGCTAAGACCCGATTGTCATAATGAAGAAATACTTATGCATGGTCGCGATAACGTCGGTCCCTCATCTGCGTCAACCCCGCGCCAGCCGTGGCGTTTAGGACAAGGCTTGTGGCCCTTGCGCCAATTTTTCCGTCGCGTTGCCAGCTTCAAGTCGGTGTCTATACTCCGACTCGAAAGGCGTTACCTGATGACACCCGACTGCGCACCACCGTGCTGAAGGTCGGCCGTTAAAGTCAGCCGTATTAACGACCGCTCCCTTAGCCGCTGGCCCAGCCGGCGGGATAACAAGAACGATAAGGGGAACCCGCAATGATGCGACATCCACGAGTCTGGATGGGACTCCTGCTGTGGTCGATTTTCAGCCAGGCGCAGGCCGCCTGGACCGTCAACATGGCACCTGGTGCCACCGAGGTCAGCCGTACCGTTTTCGATCTGCACATGACGATCTTCTGGATCTGCGTCGTGATCGGCGTGATCGTGTTCGGCGCCATGTTCTGGTCGATGATCATCCACCGCCGCTCCACCGGCCAGGAACCTGCGCATTTCCACGAGAGCACCACGGTGGAGATCCTCTGGACGGTCGTGCCCTTCGTCATCCTGGTGCTGATGGCGATACCCGCCACCAAGACCCTGATCGACATCTACGACAGTTCCGAATCCGAGCTGGACATCCAGGTCACCGGCTACCAGTGGAAGTGGAACTACAAGTACCTGGGCCAGGACGTCGAATTCTTCAGCAACCTCGCCACGCCCGCCGAGCAGATCCACAACAAGGCGGAGAAGGACGAGCACTACCTGCTGGAGGTGGACGAGCCGCTGGTGATCCCGGTGGGCACCAAGGTGCGCTTCCTGATCACTGCCGCCGACGTCATCCACTCCTGGTGGGTGCCGGCGCTGGCGGTCAAGCGCGACGCCATCCCCGGCTTCGTCAACGAGGCCTGGACGCGCATCGACAAGCCCGGCATCTACCGCGGGCAGTGCGCCGAGCTGTGCGGCAAGGACCACGGCTTCATGCCCATCGTGGTCGAGGCCAAGTCCAAGGAGGACTTCGCCAAGTGGCTCGCCGGTCGCAAGGAGGAGGTCGCCAAGCTCAAGGAGCTGACCGACAAGGAGTGGACGCTCGAAGAGCTCTCCGCCCGTGGCGACAAGGTCTACCACACCACCTGCGCCGCCTGTCACCAGCCCGAGGGCCAGGGCATGCCGCCGATGTTCCCGGCGCTCAAGGGCTCGAAGATCGCCACCGGGCCGAAGGAAGACCACCTCAGCATCGTCTTCCACGGCAAGCCCGGCACGGCCATGGCCGCCTTCGGCAAGCAGCTGTCGGAAGTCGACATCGCCGCCGTCATCACCTACGAACGCAACGCCTGGGGCAACGCCAAGGGCGACATGGTGACGCCGAAAGAAGTGCTTGCGCTCAAGCAAGCCGAGGAGAAATGACATGAGTGCAGTGATCGACCACGATCATGCCGGGCATGATCACCACCACGGCCCGGCCAAGGGCCTTATGCGCTGGGTGCTCACCACCAACCACAAGGACATCGGCACCATGTACCTGTGGTTCGCCTTCGCCATGTTCCTCCTCGGGGGTTCCATGGCGATGGTGATCCGCGCCGAGCTGTTCCAGCCCGGCCTGCAGATCGTCGAGCCGGCCTTCTTCAACCAGATGACCACCATGCACGGCCTGATCATGGTCTTCGGCGCGGTGATGCCGGCCTTCGTCGGCCTGGCCAACTGGATGATCCCGCTGATGGTCGGCGCGCCGGACATGGCCCTGCCGCGCATGAACAACTTCAGCTTCTGGCTGCTGCCGGCGGCCTTCGGCCTGCTCATCAGCACCCTGTTCACCGCCGGCGGCGGGCCCAACTTCGGCTGGACCTTCTACGCGCCGCTGTCCACCACCTACGCGCCGGAGAGCGTCACCTACTTCATCTTCGCCATCCACCTGATGGGCATCAGCTCGATCATGGGCGCGATCAACGTGATCGCCACCATCCTCAACCTGCGCGCCCCGGGCATGACCCTGATGAAGATGCCGCTGTTCGTCTGGACCTGGCTGATCACCGCCTTCCTGCTGATCGCGGTGATGCCGGTGCTGGCGGGCTGCGTGACCATGATGCTGATGGACATCCACTTCGGCACCAGCTTCTTCAGCGCGGCCGGTGGCGGCGACCCGGTGCTGTTCCAGCACGTGTTCTGGTTCTTCGGCCATCCCGAGGTGTACATCATGATCCTGCCCGCCTTCGGCGCGGTCAGCTCGATCATCCCGGCCTTCGCGCGCAAGCCGCTGTTCGGCTACACCTCGATGGTCTACGCCACCGCCTCCATCGCCTTCCTGTCCTTCATCGTCTGGGCGCACCACATGTTCGTGGTCGGCATCCCGCTGACCGGCGAGCTGTTCTTCATGTACGCCACCATGCTGATCGCCGTGCCCACCGGGGTGAAGGTGTTCAACTGGGCCAGCACCATGTGGCAGGGCTCGATGACCTTCGAGACACCGATGCTGTTCGCGGTGGCCTTCGTCATCCTCTTCACCATCGGCGGCTTCTCCGGGCTGATGCTGGCCATCGCCCCGGCGGACTTCCAGTACCACGACACCTACTTCGTGGTGGCCCACTTCCACTACGTGCTGGTGCCCGGCGCCATCTTCGGCATCTTCGCCTCGGCCTATTACTGGCTGCCGAAGTGGACCGGCCACATGTACGACGAGACCCTCGGCAAGCTGCACTTCTGGATGAGCTTCATCGGCATGAACATGGCGTTCTTCCCCATGCACTTCGTGGGGCTGGCCGGCATGCCGCGACGCATCCCGGACTACAACCTGCAGTTCGCCGACTTCAACATGATCTCCTCCATCGGTGCCTTCACCTTCGGCGCCACCCAGCTGCTGTTCCTGTTCATCGTCATCAAGTGCATCCGTGGCGGCAAACCCGCACCGGCCAAGCCCTGGGACGGTGCCGAGGGGCTGGAGTGGACCGTGCCCTCGCCGGCGCCCTACCACACCTTCAGCACCCCGCCGGAGGTGAAGTGAGATGAGCGGGGAACTGGACAATCGCCGCCTCATCCCGCGCCTCCTGGTGCTGGTGGTGGCGATGTTCGGCTTCGGTTTCGCCCTGGTGCCCATCTACGAAGTGATGTGCGTGGCCTTCGGCATCAACGGCAAGACCAACGCCAACGCCTACGAAGGCAGCCAGGCGCTGGACGAGAAGCGCCAGGTGCGGGTGCAGTTCCTCGCCACCAATGCGGCGGACATGACCTGGGAATTCCGCTCCAAGGCGGACGACCTGGTGGTGCACCCGGGGGCGAGCAACGAAATGCTGTTTGTCGCCCACAACACCACCGACAAGCCCATGACCGCCCAGGCGGTGCCGAGCATCTCGCCGTCCAAGGCCGCCGCGTACTTCCACAAGACCGAATGCTTCTGCTTCACCCAGCAGGTCCTGCAGCCGGGCGAGCGCATCGAGATGCCGGTGCGCTTCATCGTTGACCGCGACCTGCCGCCCGACGTGCACCACCTGACACTCGCTTACACGCTGTTCGATATCACGGCCCGCAAGCCCCCGGTCGCCAAGACCGGCAGCTGACGCGCCGACAAGGAGAACAACAACGATGGCAAGTCACGAGCAGTACTACGTTCCCGCCCAGAGCAAATGGCCGATCATCGCCACCATCGGCATGCTCGTCACCGTCTACGGCCTGGGCACCTGGTTCAACGACCTCAAGGCCGCGCGCCCGGATTCAAACGGCCCGCTGATCTTCTTCGTCGGCGCCCTGTGCCTGGCGTACATGCTGTTCGGCTGGTTCGGCGCGGTGATCAAGGAAAGCCGCGGCGGACTCTACAGCCCGCAGATGGACCGCTCGTTCCGCTGGGGCATGAGCTGGTTCATCTTCTCCGAGGTGATGTTCTTCGCCGCCTTCTTCGGGGCGCTGTTCTACGTGCGCGCCTGGGCCGGCCCCTGGCTGGGCGGTGAAGGCGACAAGGGCGTGGCCAACATGCTCTGGCCCAACTTCCAGTACACCTGGCCCCTGCTCAACACCCCCGACCCGAAACTCTTCCCCGGGCCGAAGGAAGTGATCGACCCGTGGCACCTGCCGCTGATCAACACCATCCTGCTGGTGACCTCCAGCTTCACCGTCACCTTCGCCCACCACGCGCTGAAGAAGGCCAACCGCAAGCTGCTGAAGATCTGGCTGGGGCTGACCATCCTGCTGGGCGTGTCCTTCCTCGCCCTGCAGGTCGAGGAATACGTCCACGCCTACACCGAGCTGGGCCTGACCCTGGGCTCGGGCATCTACGGCGCCACCTTCTTCATGCTCACCGGCTTCCACGGCGCCCACGTGACCATGGGCACGCTGATCCTCACCGTGATGCTGGTGCGCATCCTGCGCGGCCACTTCGACGCCGACCACCACTTCGGCTTCGAGGCCGCCAGCTGGTACTGGCACTTTGTGGACGTGGTCTGGGTGGGGCTGTTCATCTTTGTGTATGTGCTTTGAAGAGGCAGCTGCAAGGGGCAAGTGGTGGCTGAGCCCGGCTTTTCTTGCAGCTTGAAACTTGCAGCTTGCAGCTCCGACCTACCAGGTCGTATGCGATACCAGCTGTCCGCTGTAGAAGCCCCAGGCCACCAGGCCGATGGTGAGGGCGGCAAGGATGACGCGGACGGTGAGGGCGTTGACCACGCGTGAGCCGCGGCCCTCGTCCTTGACCAGGAAGAACAGGCCGCTGAACAGGCTGACCACGGTGGCCAGCAGCAAGAGAACGATGAGCGCCTTGAGCATGGGGCGACTCCGGGGGCAAGGGGGATGTCGTGCAGTATAGCCAGAGCTTTCCAGGCTCCAGGCCGCGCCGGGTGAGGCCTTTCCGGCCCGGCCTCGTGCCCACCCTCGTGGTGCTGGCGCTGCTGCCCGTGCTTGTCGGGCTGGGCATCTGGCAGCTCTCCCGCGCGGAGGAGAAGCGCCAGCTGCTGGCCGGCTACGAGGCGCGCCGCAGCGCCGAGCCCATCGCCATCACCGATCTGGAGCGCTTGCCCGACCCGGCCTATGTGCGGGTGCGCCTGCAGGGCCATTTCGACGACCAGCACAGCCTGCTGCTGGACAGCCGCATCCGCGCCGGCAAGCCCGGCGTCGAGCTGCTGCAACCCTTCTACGACCAGGCCAGCGGGCTCTGGCTGCTGCTCAACCGCGGCTGGCTGCCCTGGCCGGACCGGCGCACCCCGCCGCAATTCGACACCCCGCACCAGGCCCTGGCCCTCGACGCCTGGGTCTACGTGCCGCCGGGGGCCAGCTTCGAGCTCAAGCACGTCGAAGGCACCGAATGGCCGCAACTGATCAACCAGGTCGAGCCGCGCACCCTGTGGCAGAAGCTCGGCCGTGGCGGCCTGCCCTTCGAGCTGCGCATCGAGCCCGGTCTTGCCGCCTACGAGGCCGACTGGCCGGTGGTGGCCATGGGGCCGGAGAAGCACCTCGGCTACGCCGTGCAGTGGTTCGCCATGGCGGCGGCCCTCTGCGCGCTCTTCATCTATTTCGGTTTTCGCCAAGCACGGGAGACAACGGATGAATCCAGCACTCGCTCTGCCTGATACGCCGCCGCGCCGCTCGCGCGGGCGCCTGCAGCTGCTGCTGATCCTCGCAGTGGTGATCGGGCCCATGGTGCTGGCATCGGCCATGTACCACCTGCGCTTCTGGGTGCCGGACGGGCGCAGCTACCACGGCGCGCTGATCGGCAACGGCCAGACCCGCACCGACCTCGGCGTGCAGGGCGCGGGGGACGAGGCGCTGTGGCAGCTGCTGGTCACCGCACCGCAAGGCTGCGAGGCCGATTGCCAGCAGCTGGTCTACGTCGCCCGGCAGATCCACATCGGCCTCGGCCGTGAGGCCGGGCGCGCCAGCCACGCCTTCGCCGTCGGCCAGCCATTGTCGGCGGACTACCAGCAGACCCTGGAACGCGAATACCCGCGCCTGCAGCGCTACGGCCTGGACCCGGCCGTGTACGGCAAGGCGGTGGAAAGCGACGTCACCGGCCCGCAGCTGTGGATAGTCGACCCCCACGGCAACCTGGTGCTGCGCTACGACGCCAGGATCAAGGGCAAGCAGATCCTCAACGACCTGCGGCACCTCATGAAGCTCTCGAATATAGGGTGAGGGCAGCGGCAAGCTTCAAGTTACAAGCTGCAAGAGGCCTGCTCTTCTCTTGTCGCTTGAGGCTTGAAGCTTGCAACTGAGAAAACGGAGTTCTCCCATGCAACGATCGTCCCGTCCCGGTTTCTACCTTGCGGTGCTGGCCACCGCGCTGGCTGTGGTGGTGGTGCTGCTGGGCGCCTACACCCGGCTGACCCATGCCGGCCTCGGTTGCCCCGACTGGCCGGGCTGCTATGGCTTCATCGGCGTGCCCAAGACCGAAGCCCAGCTGGCCCACGCCGAGGTGCATTTCCCCGAGGCGCCGGTGGAGGCCGACAAGGGCTGGAACGAGATGATCCACCGCTACTTCGCCGGCACCCTGGGCCTGGCCATTCTCGGCCTCGCGGTGCACGCCCTGGTGCGGCGCGGGCGTGACGGCCAGCCGCGCAAGCTGCCGCTGCTGCTGCTCGGCGTGGTCATCGCCCAGGCCGCCTTCGGCATGTGGACGGTGACTCTCAAGCTCTGGCCCCAGGTGGTCACCGCGCATTTGCTCGGCGGCTTCACCACCCTGGCGCTGCTGTTCCTGCTCAGCCTGCGCCTGTCCGGCGCCTTCGCCCCGCTGCAACTGCCCGCGCGGCTGCGGCGCCTGGCGGCACTCGGCCTGTTGCTGGTGATCGGGCAGATCGCCCTCGGCGGCTGGGTCAGCTCCAACTACGCGGCGGTGGCCTGCGTCGACCTGCCCACCTGCCACGGCCAGTGGTGGCCGGCGATGGACTTCGCCAACGGCTTCCACCTCAGCCAGCACATCGGCCCCAACTACCTGGGCGGGCAGCTGGACAGCGACGCCCGCACCGCCATCCACATGACCCACCGCCTCGGCGCCCTGGTGGTGACCCTCACCCTGCTGGCGCTCGCCTGGCGCCTGCGCGGGGCCGGTCTCGGCCGCCTCGCCGCGCTCGTGCTCGGCGCCCTGGCGCTGCAGGTCGGCCTGGGCATCAGCAACGTGATCTTCCACCTGCCGCTGCCGGTGGCGGTGGCCCACAACGGCGGCGGCGCGTTGCTGCTGCTGACGCTGGTGCTGGTGAACTACCGCGTGCGCGCGCCGGCCCTCGCCGCCGAATGCTCGACAACGGCTGTCCGGCTGCACGCCGGCAAGCCCGCCTGAACACAAGAAGAAGGAGAGACGCCATGGCCATTCTGCTCAGTGAACGCCAGGCCCGGGTCCACGCCAGCTGGCGCGATTACCTTGAGCTGACCAAGCCCAAGGTGCTGGTGCTGATGCTCATCACCTCCCTGGTTGGGATGTTCCTCGCCACCCGCGCGGGCGTGCCCTGGGAGGTACTGATCTTCGGCAACCTCGGCATCGCCCTGTGCGCCGGGTCGGCGGCGGCGGTGAACCACGTGGTGGACCGGCGCATCGACTCGATCATGGCGCGTACCCTCAAGCGCCCGGTGGTCAATGGCCGCGTCTCGCCCGCTGCGGCGCTGGTCTTCGCCCTGATCCTGGCGGTGGCCGGGCAGGTGCTGCTGCTGCACTTCACCAACGAGCTCACCGCCTGGCTGACCCTCGCCTCGCTGCTGGGCTACGCGGTGATCTACACCGGCTTCCTCAAGCGCGCCACGCCGCAGAACATCGTCATCGGTGGCCTCGCCGGCGCCGCCCCGCCGATGCTCGGCTGGGTCGCGGTCACCGGCCACCTGTCCGCCGAGCCGCTGCTGCTGGTGCTGATCATCTTCGCCTGGACCCCGCCGCACTTCTGGGCCCTGGCCATCCACCGCAAGGAAGAGTACGCCAAGGCCGACATCCCCATGCTGCCGGTGACCCATGGCGAGCACTACACCAAGGTGCACATCCTGCTCTACACCCTGGTGATGTTCGCCGTGAGCCTGCTGCCCTACGCCATCCACATGAGCGGCATGCTCTACCTGCTCTGCGCCATCGCCCTGGGCGGGCGCTTCCTGCAATGGGCCTGGGTGCTCTACCGCGACAGCCGACCGCACGCCGCGATCAAGACCTTCAAGTACTCTATCGCCTACCTGTTCCTGCTGTTCATCGCCCTCCTGGTGGATCACTACCTGCTGCTGAACATCTGACTCCAAAGGCTGTTACACCGCGGACCGTGCCATCGGCACGCTTCGCGGTTAGTCTTGCCGCCACCGAATTCCCCGAGTGAAGACCGCCCCATGACCCGTGTGCAGAAAACCGTATTCGTCCTCATCGCCCTGGTGGCGCTGGTGCTCGGCCTGACCGTGCACAAGGTGCTCAACAACCAGCGCCAGGCCGACCCGACCCAGTTGCTCGACGCCGGCATCGTGCTGCTGCCGCAGAGCCGCACCCTGCCGTCCATCAGCCTCACCGACCAGGACGGCAAGCCGGTGGCGGTCAACGAGCTCAAGGACAAGTGGAGCCTGCTGTTCTTCGGCTACACCTTCTGCCCGGACATCTGCCCCACCACCCTGGCGCAGATGCGCGAGCTCAAGGGCCTGCTGCCGGAGGCGGCGCGCAACAACCTGCGCGTGGTGCTGGTCAGCGTCGACCCCAACCGCGACACCCCGCAGCAGCTCAAGCAGTACCTGGGCTACTTCGACCCGGCCTTCGTCGGCTACACCGGCGAGCTGGCCTCGATCCAGAAGCTCGCCAATGCCGTGAGCATCCCCTTCATCCCGGCCGACACCAGCAAGGAAAACTACACCGTCGACCACAGCGGCAACCTCGTGGTGATCGGCCCGGATGGCACCCAGCGCGGCTTCATCCGCGCGCCGCTGAACAACCAGAAGCTCAAGGACCAGTTGCCGACCCTGCTGGCGCCGGCCAGCTGAGAAGTTTCTTTCTCAATTGCAACTAATTCTCAATAAAAATAAGATGGCGCTCCCTCACCCTCCGCCAGTCAGGGAGCGCGCTTGTCGGAGCCTGATCTCAAGAGCCTTTTCATCAAGCATGCGAAGGCCCTGCAAAGCCTGTTGACGCGCAAGGTGCGCGACCCGCAGCTGGCCGCCGACCTGGTCCAGGAGAGCTTCCTGCGCCTGGCCGAACAGCGCGGCAAGGAACGCATCGACAACAGCCCCGCGTACCTCTACCGCACCGCCCACAACCTGATGATCGACCACGCCCGGCAACAGTCGCGGCGCAGGACCGAGTCGGTGCCCCACGAGGCGCTGGAGGAGATAGTCGAGGAGCGCCCCGGTCTCGATGACCAGGCCGCCGAGGCCCAGCACATGCGCAGGCTGCGCGAGGCGGTGGCGGAACTGCCGCCGCGCACCCGCGAGATCTTCCGCCTCAACCGCCTCGAAGGCCTGACCCATGCCGAGGTCGCGCGGCGACTGGAGATCTCCGACAGTTCGGTGCAGAAGCACCTGTCCCGGGCCCTTGCGCATGTCATGCAGCGCCTGCAGGACGACGCCCGGGACGCCACATGACCAACGGTTTACCGAGTATCGGCCCCTCGGACGTCAGCATTCCTATAACGAGAACTCGAGAGACCGACGTGATCAGCCACGACCTGCGCGAGCAGGAAATCCGCCAGCAAGCCGCCGACTGGGCCGTCCGCCTCGGTGCCGGGCCCCTGGACGCCGAACAGGCGCGGGCCCTGGCCCTCTGGCAGGCCGAGGACGCACGCCACTCGCCCGCCTTGCAGTTCGCCCAGCGCACCTGGGCCGACCTCGCGCGCCTGGGCGAGATGCCCGCGCCCGCCCATGCGCCCGCCGCGCAGGCGACACACCTGGCCCGGCCGCGCCTGTCGGCGCGCCGTCGCCCGCGCCTGCGCTGGGTGGCCAGCGCCGCCGCCGTGCTGCTGCTGGCGGGGCTCGGCGTGGAGCAGGGCCGGCAGATGCTGCGGCCGCTGCTCGCCGACCACGCCACCGCCAAGGGCGAGGTGCGCCAGGTGCAGTTGCCGGACGGCAGCCGGGTGGAGCTCGACACCCGCAGCGCCATCGACCTGGAATTCAGCGACACCGAGCGCCGGGTGCGCCTGCTCGGCGGTGATGCCTACTTCACCGTGGCACCGCTGGGACCGAACGAGTCGCGCCCCTTCGTGGTCGAGAGCGCCGGGGGCACCACCCGCGCGCTGGGCACCCAGTTCCTGGTCAGCCAGGACGATGCGCGCGGCGCCTGGGTCGGCGTCACCGAACACAGCGTCGCCCTGGCGCTGGAACAGGCGCCCGAGCGGGGCGCGCGCGAGCAGGTCCTGCAGGAGGGCCAGAGCGCCCGCTACGACGCCCTTGGCGGTATCGAGGCCCTCGCCCCGCGTGACTTGCAGCGTGCCACCAGCTGGCGACGCGGCGTGCTGGTGTTCGAGCGCGTGCCCCTGGGGCAGGTCGCCGAGCAGCTCAACCGCTACCGGCCCGGCCACGTGCTGATCAGCGACTCCGCCCTGGCCGGTCGCGAGGTCAGCGGCGTGTTCCGCCTCGACATCCTCGACGAGGCCCTGGACACCCTCACCCACGAACTCAAGGTCAGCCGCCTCGACCTGCCCGGCGTCACCTTCCTCTACTGAGCCGGCAGCCCGCCCGGTGCGGGCTCCGGCGCCCCCGCTGCAAGAATCCCGAAAAAACCTTACTGAGTTTTCCCGGCTGGCTCGTCTTGGTATTGAGAGTGATTTTCATTCACCAAACACGAAGCCGTAAGGAAGACCGATGAACGTATGCAAGGGGCCGGGCCAGCGATGCCGTCGTGCGCTGCTCGCCTTGGGGGGAAGCTGGATGCTGGCCTGCGTGGGGGCGCTGCAGGCCGCCGAGTCCGATCCGCTGGCGACGCAGGCGCAGCAGGTCCTGGTCGCCTTCGACATTCCGGCGCAGCCGCTGGACAGCGCGGTGCTGGCCTTCGCCGAGCAGTCCGGCGTGCAGGTGATCTTCGACGCCGCCCTGCTCGAAGGGCTGCAGGGCAATGCGGTGCACGGTCGCCTCGACGTGCGAGCGGGCCTGCGGGCCCTGCTGCTTGGCCACCCGGTGAGCTACAGCTTCGTCTCGCCGCGCCAGGTGAGCCTGAGCCGTATATACGCCGAGGCGGATGGCCGGGCCCTGCAACTGGGCGCCACCCATGTGCAGGGGCAGGCGATCGCCGATGACTGGGTCTATGAGGCGCCCCGCTCTGTCGCCGTGATCGGTCGCGAGCAGATCGACCGCAACCCGCCGCGCCATGCCGCCGACATGCTCGAACAGAGCGCCGGCGTGTACACCGCCGTCAGCCAGCAGGACCCGGGGCTTTCGGTGAACATCCGCGGCCTGCAGGACTATGGCCGGGTCAACATGAACATCGACGGCATGCGCCAGAACTTCCAGCAGAGTGGCCACCAGCAGCGCAACGGCACGATGTACATCGACCCGGAGCTGCTCTCCGCCGTGACCATCGAGAAGGGCGCCACCTCGGGCATGGGCGGCGCCGGGGTGATCGGTGGCGTGGCCGAGTTCAGCACCCTCGATGCCCGCGAATTCATCCACCCGGGCAAGGAGTTCGGGGGCCGCCTGCGCGCCACCAGCGGGCTCGGTGGCCATGCCAATGGCACCGACTTCATCGGCAGCAGCGCCTTCGCCCTGGGCAACGAGATCGGCGACATCCTCGTCGCGGCCAGCGAGCGCCACCTGGGCGACTACGATCCCGGCACCCACGGCAGCATCGGCGCGCTGCGCACCGGTTCCGCGAGCGACCCCGGCATCGCCGACCGCATCAAGCACTCGACCGTCGCCTACTCCGGCTCCACCATGCGCTCGCGCCTGGCCAAGCTGGGCTGGAACCTGCCCGCCGACCAGCGCCTCCAGTTCGCCTACCTGCGCACCCAGGTCTCCTACGACGACGCCAACATGATGAACGTGCAGAACGCCGAGCTCTGGGAAAAGCTCGGCAGCAGCAACGTGGTGTCGCAGAACTTCGCCCTGGACTACAGCTACAGCCCGGACGACCCGCTGGTCGACCTCAAGGCCAAGCTCTATTACGTCGACAATCGCAACGAGCAGAGCACCCTGACCCGCGGCACCGCTGCCGGCTACGACGTCACCTACCAGACCGACACCTACGGCCTGCAGCTGCAGAACACCTCGACCCTCGCGCTGCTCGACCGTGCCGGCCTGAAGGCCAACTACGGCCTCGAGTACTTCCTCGACAAGGTCCGCCCCGACTCCACCCAGGCCACGGCCGCCAGCTCGGCGGTGGACTATCCGGTATCCGAAGGCATGACGCCCCGGGGCGAGCGCGCCATGGGCAGCCTGTTCGGCAACCTCGAATTCGACTACGACGACTGGCTGACGCTGAGCGCGGGCCTGCGTTACGACCGCTATCGCCTCGAGGGCGAGACCGGCATGAACATCAGCACCTTCACCCTCGGCACCACCCAGCAGGTCACGGTGCCGCTGCGCTATGACGTGGACCGGGAAGAGGGCCGGTTTTCCCCGACCTTCGGCATCTCGGTCAGGCCCGGAGTGGACTGGCTGCAGCTGTTCGCCCGCTACGGCGAAGGCTGGCGCCCGCCGGCGGTGACCGAGACGCTGATCTCCGGGCGCCCCCACGGCGGCAGCGCGGAGACCCTGTACCCCAACCCGTTCCTCGAGCCGGAGCGCTCGCAGTCCTGGGAGGTGGGGTTCAACGTCTTCACGCGGAGCCTCATCACCGAGGGCGATGCCCTGGGCCTGAAGGTCGCCTATTTCGACACGCGCATCGAAGACTTCACCTTCATGTCGGTCGGCCTGCAGCGCCCCGGCTATGGCCTGCCCGCGCTGGGCATCGCCGCCTACGTGAACGACCTCAGCAGCACGCGCTTCCGGGGCGTCGAATACGCCCTCGACTACGACACGGGCGGCTACTACGGCAACCTCACCTACACCCACATGATCGGCGAGAACCAGTACTGCCGGAACCAGGCCTGGCTGGGTGGCGTCACCTCGCCGGTGTACGGCACCGGGCGCCGCCCGCCGGTCATCGGCATGGTGCCGAACCAGGCCGCGAACGCCATGGTCGGCTGTGGCGGGATGATGGGCACCGCCGAGCACATGCCCATGGATCGCGGCAGCCTCACCCTCGGCACCCGCCTGCTCGACCGCCGCCTGGATGTCGGCGTCCGCGCCCGCTACAGCGAAGGCTACGCCCTGGACAGCGGGGACCCGGATGCCCGCGACCAGATCTACCCCGCCGACTGGAAGTCCTACACCGTTTACGACCTCTTCGGCAGCTACCGCGCCAGTGACTCCCTGACCCTGCGCCTGGCCCTCGACAACGTCACCGACCGCGCCTACCTGGTGCCGCTGGGCGACGTGCTGGCCTTCACCCTCGGCCGTGGCCGCACCTTGCAGGGGACCGTGGAATACAGCTTTTGAGCCGCATTTGCCCATGAAGGGCAAAACCGCCGTGCGGCTGCCTGCCGTGCGGCGCCAACCTGTGAAACCTCAATCGGAGAACGAGCATGAGCCTTTCCATCACCTACTCCACCACCTACTCCAGCTGGACCATCAGCGATTACCTGGCCGACTGGGCGGGCTACTTCGGTGACGCCAACCACCGCGTCGGTGAAGTCGAGGACGGCGTGAACACCGGTGGTTTCTACCCGGGCACCCTCAGCGGTACCCAGTACGCGCTGACCAGCCCGAACAGCGATGCCGGCTTCGTCGCCGAAGGCAACCTGACCTACTCGCTGTTCTCAGCGCCGGCCCACACCCTGTACGGCTCGCTGGACACCGTCTCGCTGGGCACCGACGTCACCCGGGATGCGTCCGGCTTCGGCTTCAGCGGCGGCGCGGAAGCCAGCTTCAGCGGCCTGGGCCTGTCCAGCCTGCTCAGCGAAGGCCATGCCGGCATCGTCCACCAGGTCGTCTACGGCCTGATGAGCGGCGACGCCACCGCCTTGCAGGGCGTGCTCGACGGCCTGCTGGACGACTACGGCGTAGACACCGGCGACACCTTCGACGTGGTGGCCGCCGCCCTGGCCGCCGGCCCGCTGAGCCTGGCTCCGGCCGAGGCGGTGGGCGTGCAGGCGCCGGTCGAGGACCTGGCCCTGGCCGCCTGAGCCCGGGCGTAAAAAAAGCGAATGGAAGATCACGCCTCCATTCGCTCCGTTGACGCCACCGCAGCCCGTGTCTTGCAGGGCCCAGGCTGCGGTGGCGCGAATTCTGTGGCCGCGCCCGGCAGGCGTCAATCGCCGGGCGCGGCCCTTCTGGGGGCTTCGATGAAGCGCATGCCTTCTACCAAGCCGGACGACCTGCTGCAGGCCCTCGGGGGTTGCAGGGCCGCCCTGCTCAACATCGGCCTGTTCACCGCCGTGACCAACCTGCTGATGCTCGCCCCGGCGATCTACATGCTGCAGGTCTACGACCGGGTGCTGTCGTCCGGCAACGAGATGACCCTGCTGATGCTCAGCATCATGGTGCTCGGCCTGTTCGCCTTCATGGGCGTGCTGGAGTGGGTGCGCAGCCTGGTGGTGATCCGCCTCGGCAGCCGGTTGGACATGCAGCTCAACCCTCGCGTCTTCGCGGCCGCCTTCGAGGCCAGCCTGGCGGCGGACGGCCGGGGCGCGGCGTCACAGGCCCTGGGCGACCTCAATGCCTTGCGCCAGTTCGCCACCGGGCAGGCGCTGTTCGCCTTCTTCGATGCGCCCTGGTTCCCGCTCTACCTGCTGGTGATGTTCATGTTCAGCCCCTGGCTGGGGCTGCTGGCGCTGGCCGGTGCCCTGGCACTGATGGCGCTGGCCTGGCTCAACGAGCGCGTCACGCTGGAGCCCCTGAGCGAGGCCGGGCGGCTCTCGCAGCTGGCCGGGCAGCAGGCTGCCGCCAACCTGCGCAACGCCGAGGTGGCCGAGGCCATGGGCATGTTCGCGGCCCTGCGCCAGCAGTGGACGGGCCTGCACCAGGGCTTCCTGGCACGGCAGAGCCAGGCCAGCGAGCGCATGGCGGCCATCACCGCGCTGTCCAAGGTCGCGCGCCTGGCCCTGCAGTCGCTGGTGCTGGGGCTGGGGGCCTGGCTGGCCATCGAGCAACTGATCAGCCCCGGGATGATGATCGCCGGCTCCATCCTCATGGCCCGGGTGCTGGCCCCCATCGACCAGCTCATCGCCGTCTGGCGGCAATGGAGCTCCGCGCGCCTGGCCTATGCCCGGCTGCGCGACCTGCTCCAGGCCCAGCCGCCGCGCAGCGCCGGCATGCCGTTGCCGCCGCCCGAGGGGCGCCTGGCGGTCGAGCAGCTCGCAGCGATGCAGCCCGGCACCCGCAAACCCTGCCTGGCCAACATCGGCTTCGAGCTGGCCGCGGGCGAGACCCTGGGCATTCTCGGCGCCTCCGGCTCGGGCAAGTCCACCCTCGCCCGCCTGCTGGTGGGCGCGGCGCAGCCCGCCTCCGGCAAGGTGCGCCTGGATGGCGCCGACCTGCAGCACTGGGACAGGGGCGCACTCGGCCCGCATATCGGCTACCTGCCCCAGGACGTGCAGCTGTTCGCCGGCAGCATCGCCGAGAACATCGCGCGCCTGGGTGCCGTCGACCCGGCCGGGGTGGTCGAGGCGGCCCGGCTCGCGGGTGTGCACGAGCTGATCCTCAAGCTGCCGCAGGGCTACGACACCCGTCTCGGCGAAGGCGGCGCGGGGCTCTCCGGCGGCCAGCGCCAGCGTATCGGCCTCGCCCGCGCGCTCTACGGCCTGCCGGCGCTGATCGTGCTGGACGAACCCAACGCCAACCTGGACGAGGCGGGCGAACAGGCGCTGCTGGCCGCCATCGCCCGGCTGCGCGCGTGCAGGCGCACCCTGGTCCTCATCACCCACAAGCCGGCCCTGATCGCCGGTGCCGACCAGTTGCTGGTGCTGCGGGGCGGGCAGATGCAGGCCTTCGGGCCCGCCGCCCGGGTGCTGCAGGACCTGCAGCGCGGCGCCCGGCCCGCGCCGACCGCCCCTCAACCGGCCCCGGCCCTGCGGGTCGCGCCCACCATCAGCATGAGCTACGGCTCCCCGGGTAACTGACCGATGACCGCCTTGCACAGCCCGCCCCTCCCGCCGCGCCCCGCCCTGCACGAAGCCCCCCGGGTGGATGATCGCCACCCTGCCCGGCTCGGGCTCTGGCTGGTGTTGCTCGGCTTCGGCGGCCTGCTCCTGTGGGCCGCCCTGGCCCCGCTCGACAAGGGCGTACCGGTGGCGGGCACCGTGGTCGTCTCCGGTCATCGCCAGGCCGTGCAGCACCCGCTGGGCGGCGTGGTCGAGCGCCTGCTGGTGCGGGACGGCGACCGCGTGCAGGCCGGGCAGGTGCTGCTGCGGATGGACACCACCCGGGCGCGCGCCCAGCGCGATGCCCTGCGGGCGCAGTACCTCAACGCCCGCGCCAGCGAGGCCCGCCTGCGCGCCGAGCGCGAGGGCAGCGTGCGCATCGCCTTCCCCGAGGCGCTGCGTGCCGATGCCGGCGAGCCCTGGGTGAACGATGCCCTGGCGTTGCAGGAAGCGCTTCGCGCCAGCCGCCACGAGACGCTGGAGAGCGAACTGGACGGCCTGCGCGAAAGCATCGCCGGCGCCCGGGCCATGCTCCAGGGCATCACCGCCTCGATGGCCCACAAGGAAGAGCAGCGCGTCGCCCTGCAGGAGCAGTTGGGCGGCCTGCGCGCGCTGGCCCGGGACGGCTATATCGCGCGCAACCGCTTGCTGGACAACGAGCGGCTCTACGCCCAGGTCAACGGTGCGATCGCCGAGGACCTCGGCAACATCGGCCGCACCCGGCGGCAGATTCTCGAGCTGAAGCTGCGCATCCAGCAGCGCCGGCAGGAATTCCAGCGCGACGTGCACCAGCAGCTCGCCGATACCCAGGCCAGCGCCGAAGACCTGGCCAGCCGCCTGCGCAGCGCCGAGGCCGAGCTGGCGGCCACCCAGGTGCGGGCACCGGCCAGCGGCACCGTGGTCGGCCTCGCCGTGTTCACCGAGGGCGGCGTGGTCGCGGCCGGCCAGCAGCTGATGGAGATCGTCCCGGCCGATGCGCCCCTGCTGGTGGACGCACGGGCCCCGGTGGAGCTGGTGGACCGGCTGCGCCCCGGGCTGCCGGTGGAGCTGCGCTTCGTCGCCTTCAACCAGAGCCGCACGCCACGGGTGGACGGCGAGGTGGCGCTGGTCTCGGCCGACAGGCTGCTGGAAGACGCCACGCAGCAGCCCTACTACCAGGTGCGGGTCAAGGTCGCCGACGCAGGCATGCGCCAGCTCGCCGGCGAGGACATCCGCCCCGGCATGCCGGTGGAGGCCTTCGTGCGCACCGGCGAGCGCTCGCTGCTCAACTACCTGTTCAAGCCGCTGACCGACCGCGCCCACGTCGCGCTGGCGGAGGAGTGAGCCCGATGCGCCTGTTGCTGGCCATGCTCCTGCTGCTGCCCTGCCTCCCCGCCGTGGCCCTCGACCTGCGCGACGCCTACGCCCTGGCGCTGCGCAACGACCCGACCTTCCACGCCGCCCTCGCCGAGCGCGACGCCGGCCACGAAGAGCGGGTGATCGGTCGCGCCGCGCTGTTGCCCAGGCTGTCCTACAGCTACAACAGCGGTCGCAATGACTCCGAGGTGACCCAGTCCACCGCCCTCGGCGACATCACCAGCGAGCGCGACTACCGCAGCTACTCCTCCACCTTCACCCTGCAGCAGCCGCTGTTCGACTACGCCGCCTGGGCCGAGTACCGCCAGGGCCAGGCCAAGGCGCTGCTGGCCGACGAGCGCCTGCGCAGCCGCAGCCAGGAGCTGGCGGTGCGCCTGTTCAACGCCTATTGCGAGGCGCTGTTCGCCCACGAGCAGATCGCCCTCGCGCAAGCCCAGCGCCGCGCCTACGCCGAGCAGCTGCAGCTCAACCAGCGCCTGTTCGAGGCTGGCGAGGGCACCCGCACCGACCTGCTGGAGACCCGTGCCCGCCATGACCTCGCCCAGGCCCAGGAGATCGAGGCCGCGGACAACCTCGATGCGGCCCTGCGCGAGCTGCAGGCCATCGTCGGCGAGCCGCTGGATATCCAGGACCTCGCGCCCCTGGCCGACGGCTTCCGCGTGCAGCCGCTGCAGCCGGCGCGCTTCGAGACCTGGCGCGACCTGGCCCTGGCCAGCAACCCCGAGCTGGCCTCGCAGCGCCACGCCCTGGACGCCGCGAGCTACGCGGTGGAACGCAACCGCGCGGGGCACCTGCCCACCCTCAGCGCCTACGCCAGCACCAGCAAGACCCGCTCCAGCTCCGAGAGCACCTACAACCAGAAGTACGACACCGACAGCGTCGGCATCCAGATCAGCCTGCCGCTGTTCGCCGGCGGCGCGGTCTCCGCCTCCACCCGCCAGGCCGCCGCCGAGATGGAGCGTGCCAGCCACGCCCTGGATGCGCAGACCGCCGAGACCCTCAACCAGCTGCGCAAGCAGTTCAACCTCTGCGTCAGCAGCGGCGCCAAGGTGCGTGCCTATGAGCTGGCAGTGGAATCCGCCAGCACCCTGATCGAAGCCACCAGGCGCAGCGTGACCGGTGGCGAGCGGGTCAACCTCGATGTGCTCAACGCCGAGCAGCAGCTCTACGGCGCCCGCCGCGACCTGGCCCAGGCACGCTACGGCTACCTGCGCGCCTGGTTGCAACTGAAATACCACGCCGGCCTGCTGGAGGCCGGCGACCTGGATGTGCTGGCGGGGTACTTCCAGGCCCGTGGCTGACGCATGGTTTCAACCGAAACCCCGGTGCCGCCCCTGGATGTAGCCCGGGCTTCAGCCCGGGGAAAACCGTTCGGAATATTTTTTACTGAGTTTCATTCGCTACAACGTCATTCAGTGCAAAGCCCGGCCGATCGACCGGGCATGCCACCCGAATCGAGACACCGTCATGACCGCTTCCCAGCCGCAACTCTCCCATCCCCTGCGCTCCCAGCGCCTCAACCAGTTGACCCACGAGCCCCACAGCCGTCTGGACGCCCTGGTGAAGAGCCACGACCCCTTCGGCAATCGCGAGAACTTCGCCCGCTTCGTCGCCGCCCAGTACCTGTTCCAGTACGACCTGGCGGCGCTCTACGCCGATGCCGGGCTGGGTGCGATCTTCGACGGCCTCGCCGGCCGGGCCCGCCATGAGCAGGCGCGCCTCGACCTGGCCGACCTGGGCCATGCGCTGCCGGAGGGCGACGAGACCGTGCGTGGCGCAAGCCACGGGCTCGGCGCCGCCCTGGGCTGGCTGTTCGTGTCCGAGGGCTCCAAGCTCGGTGCCGCGTTCCTCTACAAGCGCGCCGAGGCGCTGCAGCTGTCCGACAGCTTCGGCGCCCGCCACCTGGGCGACCCGGAAGGCGGTCGTGCCCAGGGTTGGAAAAGCTTCGTCGCCACCCTCGACGGCATCGAGCTGGACGCCGAGCAGGAGCGCCAGGCAGAGGCCGCGGCCATCGCCGCCTTCAACCGCTTCGCCGACCACCTGGAGCGCTGCTTTGCCTGAGGCCGTTGCGCGGGGGCCGCTGCGCTGGTTGTGGCAGGCCCTCGCCTACCTCCTCATCGGCCTGGCGCTGCTGGGCGTGGTGCTGCCGGGGCTGCCCACCACCGAATTCGTGCTGCTGGCGGCCTGGGCGGCGGCCAAGGGCTCGCCGCGCCTCAGCGCCTGGCTGGAGAACCACCGCCTGCTCGGCCCCTCGCTGCGCAATTGGCGCAACGGCGGGGTCATCACCCGGCGCACCAAGCTGGTCGCCACCCTGAGCATGAGCCTGGGCCTGACGCTGATGGCCTGCACCGTGTCGCACACGCCGTCGGTGATCATGGCTGGCATCGGCATGGCGATCGGCGCCGCGTGGATCTGGTCGCGGCCGGAGCGTGTGGAGATCGGCTGATGGCGCTCGCTAACAGATGCTTCTTTCAATTCCGGCTCGAACGCGGCCTACACAATCGTCATGTACTGATCTTCTGTTGCCGCTCTCCAAAGCCCTGCAACTGACCTTGCCCCCACTCCCTGTATCGAAAGCGTTAGCAAGTCGTGAGCGCACGCTGTGCTTGCATTGAGCGTGGGAGGGTGGGGCGGCAACAGTGCCCCTTCAGGAGGCCGAGTGGAATCGTTGTGGAAGGGGTTGAGCGACATGGATGTCGCGAGAGCGCCGCCGGGCCATGGATGGCCCGTCGGCGCGTGCCCCTGTAACGACGATGGAGTGAGGGTACCCGGCGTAGCCGGGCCGGATGCAGGGGCGAGCCTTTTTGGTTTCTTTGGCGACTGAAAAAAGAGACTCGCCCGGCAAGGCGAAACAGGTGACCTCCACAGAACTCGATAATCAGCTTGGCTCCGCAACAAAGCGCTGGGACAGCACCACAAAAAAGCCCGCTCGATGAGCGGGCTTCTTCATGGCCGGGCAGCGATCAGAACGCCGGAACCACGGCGCCCTTGTACTTCTCGAGGATGAACTGCTTCACCTCGGGGCTGTGCAGGGCCTTGGCCAGTTTCTGCATGTCGGCGCTGTCCTTGTTGTCCGGGCGGGACACCAGGATGTTCACGTAGGGCGAGTCGCTGCCTTCGATGGCCAGGGCGTCCTTGGTGGGGTTCAGCTTGGCTTCCAGGGCGTAGTTGGTGTTGATCAGGGCCAGGTCGACCTGGGTCAGCACGCGCGGCAGGGTGGCCGCTTCCAGTTCACGCACCTTGATGCCCTTGGGGTTCTCGGCGATGTCCTTGGGGGTGGCGGTGATGCTGGTGTTGTCCTTCAGCTTGATCACGCCGACCTTGTCCAGCAGCAGCAGCGCACGGCCGCCGTTGGTGGCGTCGTTGGGGATGACCACGGCGGCGCCCTGGGGCAGCTCGTCGAGCTTCTTGATCTTGCTGGAGTAGGCGCCGAAGGGCTCGATGTGCACGCCGGCGACGCTCACCAGCTGGGTGCCCTTGGCCTTGTTGAACTCATCCAGGTACGGCTGGTGCTGGAAGAAGTTGGCGTCCAGGCGCTTCTCGGCCACCTGCACGTTGGGCTGCACGTAGTCGGTGAAGACCTTGATCTTCAGGTCCACGCCTTCCTTGGCCAGCTGCGGCTTGATGAATTCGAGGATTTCCGCATGCGGCACCGGGGTGGCGGCCACGGTCAGGGTGTCGGCCTGGGCGGAGAGGGCAGCGAAGGCGGCAGCGGCCACCAGCAGTTTTTTCATGGAACGCTCCTTATGGGAATGCGAGGGCCGGGTCGGGTGGACGCCGGCCATCCTTTCATTTGCGGGAGAAATGCACCACCAGCTTGTCGCCGATGGTCTGCAGGATCTGGACGAGCACCAGCAACAGCACCACGGTGACCACCATCACGTCGGTCTGGAAGCGCTGGTAGCCGAAGCGGATGGCCAGGTCGCCCAGGCCGCCCGCGCCCACCACGCCGGCCATCGCGGTGTAGGACACCAGGGTGATGGCGGTGACGGTGATGGCGGCGATGATGCCCGGCCGGGCTTCCGGCAGCAGGGCGTTGACCACGATCTGCCGGGTGGTGGCGCCCATGGACTGGGTGGCCTCGATGATGCCGCGGTCCACCTCGCGCAGGGCGGTTTCCACCAGGCGCGCGAAGAATGGCGTGGCGCCCACCACCAGCGGCGGGATGGCGCCGGCGACACCCAGGGAGGTGCCGGTGATGAACACGGTGAAGGGGATCATCACGATCAGCAGGATGATGAACGGCAGCGAGCGCAGCACGTTCACCACCAGCGACAGCAGGCTGTAGACGGCGCGGTTCTCGAACAACTGGCGCGGGCTGGTGAGGAACAGCAGCACGCCCAGCGGCAGGCCCAGCAGCACGGTGAACAGCAGCGAACCGCCCAGCATCAGCAGGGTGTCCAGGCTGGCCAGCCAGATTTCGTACCAGTCGATGTTGGCGATGAGCTCTTGCATCAGCGCAGGACCTCCAGGTGCACGTCCGCTTCGCGGAAGCAGGTCAGCGCGGCCTCGATGTCGCCGCCGGTCAGGGCCAGGGTGAGCTGTCCGTAGGGGGTGTCCTTGATGCGGTCGATACGCCCCGCGAGGATGCTGTAGTCGACGCCGGTGCGGCGCGCGACGGTGCCCAGCAGCGGCGCGTAGGTGGCCTCGCCACGGAAGGTCAGGCGCAGGATGCGGCCCTGGACGTGGGCGAAGTCGTCACGCTGCTCGCCCTCGTCTACCTGCTCGTCTTCCTGGACGAAGCGCTGGGTGGTGGGGTGCTGCGGGTGGAGGAAGACATCGGCCACCGGGCCCTGCTCGACGATGACGCCGGCATCCATCACCGCGACGCGGTCGCAGACGCGACGGATCACGTCCATCTCGTGGGTGATGAGGACGATGGTCAGGTTCAGCTCGCGGTTGATCTCCGCCAGCAGCTGCAGGACCTGGCCGGTGGTCTGCGGGTCGAGGGCGCTGGTGGCTTCGTCGCAGAGCAGGATCTTCGGTTGGGTGGCCAGGGCGCGGGCGATGCCGACGCGCTGCTTCTGGCCGCCGGAGAGCTGCGCGGGGAATTTCTTCGCGTGGTCGCTGAGGCCGACGCGGGCCAGCAGCTCGGCGACGCGGGCGTCGATCTCGGCGCGGGACAGCTCGCCCGCCAGCTTCAGCGGCAGGGCGACGTTGTCGGCGACGGTCTTGGACGACAGCAGGTTGAAGTGCTGGAAGATCATGCCGACGCGCTGGCGGAAGCGGCGCAGGCCTTCGGCATCGAGGGCGGTGACATCCTCGCCGGCGATGACGATGCGGCCGCCGCTGGGTTCCTCCAGGCGGTTGATCAGGCGCAGCAGGGTGCTCTTGCCGGCGCCGGAGTGGCCGATCAGGCCGAACACCTCGCCCTGCTCGACGCGCAGGTCGGTGGGCTGCAAGGCTGGAATCTCGCGGCCTTCGACGCGATACGCCTTGTGGACGTCATGGAATTCGATCACGGGGGAAACCTTGTGGGTTCTCGGGAGCCGGGTGGGCCTAAAAAGCCGGGTAGTCTACCTGTTCGCGCATAGGCGCCGAAAATCTTTGTCGGCCTAGGGCTATAGCCAGATGGAATATGGGTGACGTGCGCGCACGCCCTAGCGGTGATGCCGCAGGGGGGAGTGGACGCGGGTGTCACCCGCCCTGCGCAACGGCGTCGCGCTTCACGTCGCTCGGGTGCCACCCGGCGCGGGAGGGGCTCAGCTTTTAGGGCTGAGTACCAGGCTCGGCACCTTGGCGGGGTCGACGCTGTGGTCGACGCGCAGCTTGTAGGCGGGGTCGAGCTTCTTCACCCGGGCGGACAGCAGGGCCACGACCCAGGGGTACTGCTTGGCTTCGCGCACTTGCAGGCGCACGCCGCAATCGAAGGCGACCACGTCGGCGGCGACGGCGTCGAGCAGGCTGCGCAGGCGCTCGTTGTCATCGTTGTCGAGCATCGGCAGGGCCACCTGGTTGGCCACGCGGCGCACGGGTTTGGCGGGCTCGGCCTTGGCGGCGGGCTGGATGGCGACCAGCTTCGCCGCCTCGGCGGCCTGGCGCTCGAGGGCGAGGCGCTGCTGGCGGGCCTGCTCGGCGGCGCGGGCGGCGTCCTTGGCGGCGGCCTGCTCGCTGGCGGTGCGGGCCTGTTCGGCACGGTCCAGCTCGCTGGCGCGGGCCTGGGCGATGGCGCCGTCGAGGCCGGTGGTCAGCGCCGGTGCCTGGGGCATCAGGCTGCGGGCGTGGCTGAGGGCTGTGGTGGCGGTGTCCAGGTCACCCTGCTGCAGCGCGGCCTGGCCCTTCTTCAGCCAGGCTTCGGTGAGCTGGCGCTGGTACTGCTCCAGGCGGGTGTCGCCGGTGGCGCGTTGCTGGAGATCCTTGAGCTGGGTTTCGGCGTCGGCCAGTTGGCCGTTGTTCAGGCTCAGGTCGAGCTGGCGGAAGCGGGTGACCAGGTCGTCGGTGGGCAGGCTGGCCACCTGCGGTTTGCTCTGGCACGCGGCTAACAGCAGGGAAATCGCGATAACGGGAAGGTATCGGGTTGCGAACTGCATCATTCCTGCAAGTCTCGTGTTGCTCAAAAAACGCGCAATTCTACACTGCGCGACCGGGCAGGACAAAAGTCGAGGTCACTTTTTTGCCATCTGCGTGCTATCAGACCAGGCGGCCTGCGCGCCGTTCGCCGTTCGTCCTGTATTTCTGCGGCGGCTTCCCTACCATGGTGAACGACAACAATTACAAGCGCTGGCGAGGTCCCCATGCAGCCTGACAACAGCCCTCACGACTACCTGATCGTCGGTGCCGGCCCCGCCGGTTGCCTGCTGGCCAACCGGCTTTCGGCCGACGGGCGGCACCGGGTTCTACTGCTGGAAGCCGGGGGACGCGACAACCATCCCTGGATCCACATCCCCGTGGGCTACCTCTATTGCATCGGCAATCCGCGCACCGACTGGTGCTACCGCACCGAGGCCGAGCCGGGCCTCAATGGCCGCGCGCTGGGCTACCCGCGTGGAAGGGTGCTGGGCGGCAGTTCGTCGATCAACGGGATGATCTACATGCGCGGCCAGGCGGCGGACTACGACCACTGGGCCGCCCTGGGCAACCCGGGCTGGGGCTGGGATGACGTGCTGCCGCTGTTCAAGCATTGCGAGGACCACCACGGCGGCGCCTCGGAGCACCACGGCGCCGGCGGAGAATGGCGGGTGGAGCGCCAGCGCCTGTCGTGGGACCTGCTGGACGCCTTCCGCGCGGCGGCGGGCGAAACCGGCATCGCCCCGGTGGAGGACTTCAACACCGGCGACAACGAAGGCTGCGGCTACTTCCAGGTCAACCAGCGCGCCGGGGTGCGCTGGAATGCGTCCAAGGCCTACCTGCGCCCGGCGCGGCAACGACCCAACCTCACCGTGCTCACCGGCGTCGAGGCCGAGCGGGTGCTGCTGGAGGATGGCCGCGCGCGGGGCGTGCTGGCCCGCTGGCAGGGCCAGGCCCGCGAATTCCGCGCGCGCGAGGTGATCCTCAGTGCCGGGGCCATCGGTTCGCCCACCCTGCTGCAGCGCTCGGGAATCGGCCCGCGGCCCTTGCTGGAGGGGCTGGGCATCGGCGTGCGCCACGCGCTGCCGGGTGTCGGCGGCAACCTGCAGGACCATCTGCAGTTGCGGCTGATCTTCAAGGTCAGCGGCGTGCCCACCCTCAACCAGTTGGCCGGCAGCCTCTGGGGCAAGGCCGGCATGGGCCTGCGCTATTTGCTCAGCCGCAGCGGGCCGCTGGCCATGGCGCCGAGCCAGCTGGGCGCCTTCGCCCGCAGCGGCCCGGAGCAGGACAGGGCCAACCTCGAATACCACGTGCAGCCCTTGTCGCTGGAGCGTTTCGGCGAGCCGCTGCATGCCTTCCCGGCCTTCACCGCCTCGGTGTGCAACCTGCGCCCGGCCAGCCGGGGGCGCGTGGACATCCGCGCCGCCGAGGCCAGTGCCGCACCGCTGATCCAGCCCAACTACCTGAGCGAGGAGGAAGACCTGCGCGTGGCCGCCGACGCCATCCGCCTGACTCGGCGCATCGCCGCCGCGCCGGCCCTGGCGCGCTACCGTCCCGAGGAATACCTGCCGGGTGCGGCATTGCAGAGCGAGGAGGAGCTGCGCCGGGCGGCGGGCGACATCGGCACCACCATCTTCCACCCGGTGGGCACCTGCCGCATGGGCGCCGACCGCGAGGCGGTGGTCGATGCGCGCTTGCGGGTGCACGGGGTGCCGGGGCTGCGGGTGGTGGACGCGTCGATCATGCCGACCATCGTTTCCGGCAACACCTGCTCGCCGACCCTGATGATCGCCGAGAAGGCGGCGCGGATGATCCTGGAAGATGCCGCCACGGGCCCCCTGAAGGCGGCCGTGGCGCAGGCGGTGAGCGGCTAGGCGCGCTTGGGCAGGGCGAAGCTGAGGAGGAACAGCGCCGCCGCCGAGACGACAATGGAGGGGCCGGCGGGGGTGTCCTTGAACCAGGACAGCGCCAGGCCGGCGCACACCGCCACCAGGCCTAGCAGGCTGGCACCGGCGGCCATCTGCTCCGGGGTGCGCGCGTGGCGCTGGGCGGCGGCGGCGGGAATGATCAGCAGCGAGGTGATCAGCAGCACGCCGACGATCTTCATGGCGACGGCGATGACCACGGCTATCAGCAGCATCAGCGCCAGGCGGATGGCCGCCACGGGTAGGCCTTCCACCCGCGCCAGCTCCTCGTGCACGGTGATGGCCAGCAGCGGCCGCCACAGCGGGATGAGGATCAGCATCACCAGGGCGCTGCCGCCGAGGATCCAGGCGAGGTCGGTGGGGCTCACCGCCAGCAGGTCGCCGAACAGGTAGCCCATCAGGTCGATGCGCACTTCGCTCATGAAGCTCAGGGCCACGAGGCCCAGGGACAGGGTGCTGTGGGCGAGGATGCCCAGCAGGGTGTCCGAGGCCAGCGGCTGGCGCTGCTGCAGGGTGACCAGCAGCACGGCCAGCAGCACGCAGCCGACGGTCACCGCCAGGGTCGGGCTGACGTCGAGCATCAGGCCCAGGGCGACGCCCAGCAGGGCGGCGTGGGACAGGGTGTCGCCGAAGTAGGCCATGCGCCGCCAGACCACGAAGGAGCCGAGCGGGCCCGCCACCAGGGCCAGGGCGAGGCCGGCGAGAAGCGCGTTGACGAGGAAATCAGCCATGGTTGCAGTCGGGGCCGTGCGTGTGGACGGGCGTGAAGCGGGTGCCCTCGGGGAAGGTGGGGGTGGCCACGACCTCGCCGTGCAGGTCGTGGGCGTGATCGTGGTGGTGGTGATAGACGGCGAGGCTCTTGGCGTCCTGGCCGAACAGCTCGACGAAGGCCGGGTCGAAGCTGACCTGCTCGGGGTGGCCGGAGCAGCACACGTGGCGGTTCAGGCAGACCACCTGGTCGGTGGTACTCATCACCAGGTGCAGGTCGTGGGAGACCATCAGCACGCCGCAGCCGAGGCGGTCGCGCAGGCGGGTGATGAGGCGGTAGAGCTCGGCCTGGCCGGCGACGTCGACGCCCTGCACGGGCTCGTCGAGCACCAGCAGTTCGGGCTGGCGCAGCAGCGCGCGGGCCAGCAGCACCCGTTGCAGCTCGCCGCCGGAAACGCTCTGCAGCGGGCTGTCGATGACATGGGTGGCGCCCACTTCCTTGAGCGCGGCCAGGGCGGCGTCGCGGTCCACCCCCGGCACCAGGCGCAGGAAACGCAGTACGGAAAGCGGCAGGGTGGCGTCCACCTGGAGCTTCTGCGGCATGTAGCCGATGCGCAGGCGCGGCTTGCGCCAGACGCTGCCGCGCTCGGGCTTGAGCAGGCCGAGCACGGTGCGCACCAGGGTGGTCTTGCCGGCGCCGTTGGGGCCGATCAGGGTGACGATCTCGCCCGGCTTCAGGCTCAGTCCGACGTCCTGCAGCACCGCCTGGCCGGCGAAGCTGACGCCGACGCCGTCGAGGCGGATCAGCGCATCGCTCATGCCGCCTCCCGGCAGGTGGCGCAGAGGCCGACGATCTCCACGGTTTGCCCTTCCACGGCGAAGCCGACGGCCTGGGCGCTGGCGACTATGGCGTCGCTGATGGTCGGCTGTTCCAGCTCGATGGCGGTCTGGCATTCGCGGCAGATGAGGAACTGGCCCTGGTGGGCCTCGCCCGGGTGGTTGCAGCCGACGAAGGCGTTGAGGGAAGCGATGCGGTGCACCAGGCCGTTTTCCAGGAGGAAATCCAGCGCCCGATAGACGGTGGGCGGCGCGGCGCGGCGACCGTCTTCCTCGGTGAGCACGCCGAGGATGTCGTAGGCGCCCAGCGGCTTGTGGCTGGCCCAGACCAGCTCCAGCACGCGCTTGCGCAAGGTGGTCAGGCGCAGGCCGTCGCGAGCGCAGAGCACCTCGGCTTCGGCCAGGGCATCACGCACGCAATGGGAGTGGTCGTGGGGCAGGCAGGCCAGGGGGGCTTTGGTCTTGATGGGCTTGAGCATGGGCGGCGACGTCCGGGCAAAGAGACGTTATTCTATTACGCTTTCGAGCCGGAGTCTTTTCCCGTGTCGCGTCTGTTCGTTCTCATCGTCCTTGCCTGCCTGGCCATCCCGGCCCAGGCCGAAGTGCGCCTGCTGGCCAGCATCAAGCCGCTGCAACTGATCGCCGCCGCGGTGCAGGACGGCGTCGGCGAACCCGAGGTGCTGCTGCCTCCGGGCGCCTCGCCGCACCAGTACGCGCTGCGCCCCTCCGACGTGCGGCGGGTGCGCGAGGTGGACCTGCTGTACTGGGTCGGCCCGGACCTGGAAGGCTTCCTCCCCCGCGTGCTCGAAGGGCGCGGCAAGCCGGCGGTGGCGGTGCAATCCCTGCCCGGCATGACCCTGCGCCACTTCGAGGCCGTCGGCCATGACGAGCACGAGGCCGAGGACGAACACGAGCATGACCACGATCACCGCCCCGGCTCACTCGACGCCCACCTCTGGCTGCTGCCGGCCAACGCCCGGGTGATCGCCGCGCGCATGGCCGCCGACCTGGCCGTCGCCGACCCGGCCAACGCCGCCCGCTACCAGGCCAACCTCAAGGCCTTCGGCGAGCGCCTGGACCAGCTCGATGCGCGCCTCAAGGCACGGATGGCCGCCGTCGCCGGCAAGCCGTTCTTCGTCTTCCACGAGGCCTTCGACTACTTCGAAGCCGCCTACGGCCTGCGCCACGCCGGGGTCTTCAGCGTCGCCGCCGAGGTGCAGCCCGGTGCCCGCCACGTCGCCGTCATGCGCGCGCGTCTGCAGCAGGCCGGGCCCAGCTGCGTGTTCAACGAGCCGCCGGTGCGCCCGCGCTTGGCCGAGACCCTGACCGCCGGCCTGCCGGTGCGCCTGGCCGAACTGGATGCCCTGGGCATGCAGGCGCCGCTGGACGCGGGAGGCTACGAGGCGCTGCTGGAGAGCCTCGGCACCGGCCTGGCGGGCTGCCTGGAAAAGCTCTGAAGGATCGGACGGAACGCCCGGCGGGGAGGCGTTCCGAGGACTAAGGTGTCACCGAGGGTTTTGCGGCGGTGACACAAGATGTTGATGTGCGTCATCGATCTGGCACTACATGTTGATAGGGTGAGCCCCTTCCAAAGGTTCATCCAGGCGACAGGAGGTTCCGGCGAATGGCCAAGACAGGCACCACGATCCAGGCGCGCGAGGGCATCGCCCTGCAGGCCGCGTCCGAAGACATCTGGGACAGCAAGTACCGGCTCAAGCACAAGGACGGCACCCCGGTCGACGCCACGCTCGACCACACCTGGCAGCGGGTCGCCAAGGCCCTGGCCGAGGTCGAGACGAACGACCCCGGGCACTGGTACGAACGCTTCCTCTGGGCGCTGCGCAACGGCGCCATCCCCGCCGGGCGGATCATCTCCAACGCCGGCGCCCTGGGCCACAAGCCGGCCACTTCCACCATCAACTGCACGGTCTCCGGGATCATCCACGACTCCATGGACGACATCCTGGCCAAGGTCCACGAGGCCGGACTGACGTTGAAGGCCGGCTGCGGCATCGGCTACGAGTTCAGCACCCTGCGCCCACGTGGCGCCTACGTTTCCGGCGCCGGCGCGCATACCAGCGGGCCGCTGTCGTTCATGGATATCTACGACAAGATGTGCTTCACCGTGAGCTCCGCCGGTGGGCGCCGGGGCGCGCAGATGGGCACCTTCGACGTCAGCCACCCGGACGTGCGCGAGTTCATCCGTGCCAAGCGCGAGGATGGCCGCCTGCGCCAGTTCAACCTCAGCCTGCTGATCACCGACGGCTTCATGCAGGCGGTGGAGGCCGATGGCGACTGGCCCCTGGTGTTCCCCGTGCACGCCAAGGAGCTGGATGAGGTCGACCTGGGCGACCCCGAGCAGGTGGTCTGGCGTGAGTGGCCGGTGCACGAGGGCTACCAGGTGCGCGAGGACGCTCTGGTGGCCTGCCGCGTCTATGGCCGGCTCAAGGCTCGGCACCTGTGGGACATGATCATGGTCTCCACCTACGACTACGCCGAGCCGGGGTTCATCCTCATCGACCGGGTCAACGACCTGAACAACAACTGGTGGTGCGAGGCGATCCGCGCCACCAACCCCTGCGGCGAGCAGCCGCTGCCGCCCTACGGCTCCTGCCTGCTGGGCTCGATCAACCTGACCCGCTTCGTCGAGGCGCCCTTCAGCGAGGACGCGCGCTTCGACTGGGACCGCTTCCGCGAGGTGGTCGGGGTCTTCACCCGCATGCTCGACAACGTGGTGGAGATCAACGGCCTGCCGCTGGAACAGCAGCGCGAGGAGATCACCGACAAGCGCCGCCACGGCATGGGCTTCCTCGGCCTGGGGTCGGCACTGACCCTGCTGCGCCTGCGCTACGGCAGCCCGGAGGCCTGTGTGTTCACCGAGGAAGTGGCCCGTGAGATGGCCTTGGTGGGCTGGCAGCAGGCCCTGGAGCTGGCCCGGGAGAAAGGCCCCGCGCCGCTGCTGGCGAAGCGCTTCGCGGTGACCGCGGAGATGCTGCGCAAGCGCCCGGAGATGGCCGCGGACGGCCTCAAGGTGGGTGACGAGGTGCCGGGCAGCGTGCTGCATGCGCGCTACTCGCGCTACATGCAGCGCGTCGCCGAGTACGCGCCGGAACTGGTCGAGGAGCTGGCACGGGTCGGCGCGCGCTTCACCCACCACAGCTCCATCGCCCCCACCGGCACCATCAGCCTGAGCCTGGCCAACAACGCCTCCAACGGCATCGAGCCGAGCTTCGCCCACGCCTATTCACGCAACTTGATCCGCCCCGGGCGCAAGACCAAGGAGAAGATCGAGGTGTGCAGCTACGAGTTGCTGGCCTACCGCACCCTGGTCAACGCCCGCGCCGTGCCGGGGGCCGAGACGGCGGCGCAGAAGCTGCCGGACTACTTCGTCGCCGCCGACGACATCAGCCCGGCCGAGCATGTGGACATCCAGGCGGCGGCGCAGAAGTGGGTGGACTCGTCCATCTCCAAGACCGCCAACGTGCCCACCGACTACCCCTTCGAGGATTTCAAGGACATCTACCGCTACGCCTGGCGCCAGGGACTCAAGGGCTGCACCACCTTCCGCTTCAACCCGGCGGCCTTCCAGGGCGTGCTGGTGAAAGACGCGGACCTGGAGAAGACACGCTACCGCTTCGAACTGGAAGACGGCAGCGTGGTGGAGCTCAAGGGCAACGAGCAGGTGGAGTACGACGGTGAGTTGCACACCGCCGCCAACCTCTTCGACGCCTTGAAAGAAGGCTATTACGGCAAGTACTGATTCGCGGAGGCAGCGATGAGCGTGAAGATCAGCCAGAAGATCAAGGGCTTCAAGGTGGTCGACGTGGAAGCCGAGCGTGTGCGCCTGGCCGCCGAGGAAGCGGCCGCCGTGGTGCAGATGGACGAGACCCTGCAGCGCCCGGAAACCCTGGTGGGTGCCACCTACAAGATCAAGTCGCCGCTGTTCGAGCATGCCCTGTACGTGACCATCAACGATGTCGTGCTCAACCCCGGCACGGCCTACGAGCAGCGCCGGCCCTTCGAGATCTTCATCAACTCCAAGGGCATGGAGCACTTCCAGTGGATCGTCGCCCTAACCCGCATCATGTCGGCGGTGTTCCGCAAGGGCGGCGATTGCACCTTCCTGGTGGAGGAGCTGAAGGCGGTGTTCGACCCGCGCGGCGGCTACCTCAAGCGCGGCGGCATCTACATGCCCTCGCTGGTGGCGGAGATCGGCGCGGTGCTCGAACGCCACCTGATCGCCATCGGCCTGATGGAAGGCCAGCAACTGGGCGAGGAACAGAAGCTCTACCTCGCCGAGAAACGCGCCGCCTACGAAGCCAGCCTGGGGACCAGCACCGCCGAACCCGGCGAAGGCTTCCCGCCCGGCTCCCAGCTCTGCGGCAAGTGCAACACCCAGGCGGTGGTGCAGATGGACGGCTGTGCCACCTGCCTCAACTGCGGGCACTCGAAATGTGGGTGAGCCCGCTCAAAACGCATGCGTTTTGAAGGGCGAACGCCCGGCCAAGGATGGCCGGGCCGGGGTCGAACCGAGGCAGCGGAGTACCGACAGGGATGTCCACAGCGGGCTTCACCTTCACACGGACACGCATGCGTTGCGCCTGAGCGCATATTTCCTGGGCTGAAGCCCAGGCTACATCGAGTCTCAATCCGGGCTTCGGAGCCCACGTAGGGTGTGCTGCGCGCACCTGCGACGTTCCAGCCCATGCATCGTCTACCCCTGATAGCGAGGCCTGGGGTAGCTGCACCACATTCGGCAAACCGGCAACATGTCGCCTTTTCCAGGTTCAGGGAGAGCCCGAATGATCCGCTTCACCCTCTCGGATGTTGAACACGGCGCGCGCTATCGGCCCGTGCCGGCGGATACGGTCATGCGCGCGTTGCTCAACCGGCCGGTGGAGGCGCTGGACTGCATGGCCGCCGAGCTGCTGGAGGAGGACAACTGCAACGCTTTCGCCAAGGCCGCCTGCCGGGCCTTCTATGGGCACCACCCGCTGGTCATCCGCCCGGACGACATCTGGTTCTGCATCGCCCAGGGTTTCGCCAACCACATGGCGCTGCACGGCGAGCAGCTCCGGCCCGATCTGGTGAGCCACCAGGGCAAGAAGAAGCTCTCGGTGTTCTGCCCCGACTATCCCTTTGCCGACAAGAGCCGGTGGGTCGAGCTGTTCGGTGATTTCTCCCGGCAGATCGCCGGGGAGATCCCGCAGTTCTCCGACTTCATCGCCACGGCCTTCTCCACCACCGGCCCCATCGAGAGCGCCGCCTTCTCGCTGTGCTGGATGGATGCCTTCAGCGGCTATTTCGACTACGAGATGCTGGCCGGCTGCGGTATCCCCGAGATCGAGCTGCAGGGCAGCGAGGATGACTGGCAGCTGATCATCGAGCGCTTCACCGTACTGGAGGGCTACGGCCTCGGCGCCTGGGTCGCGAGCCTGAAGCCGGTGCTGGAAGCCATCGCCCGCACGGCTTCCGGCGAAGTCGACCGGGCCTTCTGGGAGTCCTTCTTCCGCTATCGCAGCGGTTCGGGCCCGTCGGAGCTGACCGGCTGGATCCTCACGCTGTTCCCCTACCTCACCGACCCCTGGACGGACGCGCTGCAGCCCAACCCCTACCTGGGGGATTGGCAGGTGCGCTTCGAGCGGGCGCGTGCAGCGGCGATCCCGGGTGACTGGCTGATGGCGGACCAGGCCCAGGGGCCGGGTCTGCAGGCGATACCCAAGAGCCTGGTGAGCGCGGTGCTGCTGATCGATGACCTGACGACCGGCACCAGGCGCGACGCGCGGCTGGTGGGCGGGCTGTTCGGCGTGGCCCAGCGCGACGCGGACGGCGCGCTGTACCCGGCGTTCGGCTGGGCGGTGGTGGAGGAGCCCGCCGCCTAGAGGGCGAAGGGCAGCGGCAGGTGCACGTCCTGGCGGTGGGCCAGGCGGCGCTGGAATTCGGCGGGGTCGTGGATCAGCACGTCCTGGCCGGCGAAGGCGTTGGCGGCGATCAGGCGCGACAGCCAGAAGCGCACGCAGGCGACGCGCAGCAGGGTCGGCCAGAGTTCCGCCTCGGCGGCGCTGAAGGGGCGCAGGGCGGCATAGGCGCCGAGCAGGGCGCGGGCGCGCTGGGCGTCCAGGCGGCCTTCGTCGTCGGAGCACCAGTCGTTCAGGCAGATCGCCAGGTCGTAGAGCATCGGCCCCGAGCAGGCGTTGTAGAAGTCGATCAGCCCGGCCAGGTGCGGGCCGTCGAACAGCACGTTGTCGCGGAACAGGTCGGCGTGCAGGTTGGCGCGGGGCAGGGCGAGGATGCGCGGCTTGAGCTCGGCGATTTCCTTCAGGGCGTCACGCAATAAAGGCAGCGCGGCGTCGTCCAGTTGCAGGGCGAGGGACGGGCCCTCTTCGATCATCCAGTCCAGGCCGCGGTCGCTCTTGCGCTCGATGGGGTGTTCGCGGGTGGCCAGGTGCAGGCGGGCCAGCAGTGCGCCGACCTCGCTGCAATGGTGCGCGTTGGGCTCGCGCACATGCTTGCCGGCGAGCCGGGGTTGCAGCAGCGCGGGCTTCTCCGCCAGCTCGCGCAGGGCCTGGCCGTCGGCGGTACGCAGGGCGTAGGGCACTGGCAGGCCGGCGTCGTGGAGCACGTCGAGCAGTTCGATGAAGAACGGCAGGTCGTGGCTGGGGCCGCGCTCCACCAGGGTCAGCACGTATTCACCCCGCTCCAGGCTGACGAAGAAGTTGCTGTTCTCCGAGCCTTCGGCGATGCCCTTGAAGTCCTTGAGGCGCCCCAGCCCGTAGGGGGCCAGGAAGGTTTCGAGTTCGGGGCGTTCGAGCGGGGTGAAAACGGACATTGGACTACCTTGTTACGGCCGGCACGACGGCCTTACCAGCTGAAGATTTCCCACTGCGGGATCAGCATGTCCGGGTTGTCCGACCGGATGAAGTTGCTGTCGCCGTCTGCGCGGACCAGGAAATAGGGCTTGCCACCCTTGGGGGTGACCTTGATGGCATAGAGGAAACCGTTGACGCGGTATTCCTGGATGGTCTTGTCGCCGTCCTGGCGGATGGTCACGTCGGGCTCGGCAGAGGGGGCGTCGTCGGCGGCGAATACGCCGGCCGGGGCGACGACCAGCAGGCTGGCAAGCAACAGGCGGTTGATGGCGCGCATGGTGGTAACCTTGTCCCTTATCGTCAATGATCGGGCCATTCTACTGCGGGTCCGGCGAATAAAGGTTGAATTCACGCATGAGCCAAGCCCCTCTCGTCCTGGTGGACGGTTCCTCCTACCTGTACCGCGCCTTTCATGCCCTGCCCCCGCTGACCACCTCCGCCGGCCTGCCGACGGGCGCGGTCAAGGGCGTGCTGAACATGCTGAAAAGCCTGCGCAAGCAGTACCCGGACAGCCCCTTCGCGGTGGTCTTCGACGCCAAGGGCGGGACCTTCCGTGACGAGATGTTCGCCGAGTACAAGGCCAACCGGCCGTCGATGCCGGACGAGCTGCGAGTGCAGGTCGAGCCGCTGCACGCCACCGTGCGCGCACTGGGGCTGCCGCTGCTGTGCGTGGAGGGCGTGGAGGCCGACGACGTGATCGGCACCCTCGCCCGGCAGAGCGCGGCGCTGGGGCGCGCGGTGGTGATCTCCACCGGCGACAAGGACATGGCGCAGCTGGTCGACGGGCACATTACGCTGGTCAACACCATGACCGGAAGCGTGCTGGACATCGATGGCGTGAAAGAGAAATTCGGCGTCGGTCCTGAGCTGATCATCGACTACCTGGCCCTGATGGGCGACAAGGTCGACAACATCCCCGGCGTGCCCGGCGTCGGCGAGAAGACCGCCCTGGGCCTGCTGACCGGCGTCGGTGGCGGCCTGGACGTGCTCTACGCCAGCCTCGACAAGGTGCCCGAGCTGGCGATCCGCGGCGCCAAGGGCCTGCCGGCCAAGCTCGAGGAGCACAAGGAGATGGCCTACCTCTCCTACAAGCTGGCCACCATCAAGTGCGACGTCGAGCTGAACGTCGAGATCGAGGCGCTGCACCCCGGCGAGCCGGATGTGGAAGCCCTGACCGAGCTGTACCGCACCCTGGAATTCAAGACCGGCCTGGACGACCTGCAGCGCCAGGCCAAGGCCGCCGGCGAGACGCTGCCGCCGCCCGTGCAGCCGGCCGAAGCGGTCGAGACCCGCTATGAAACCGTGCTGGATCAGGCGCAGTTCGATGCCTGGCTGAAGAAGCTGCAGGACGCGCCGCTGTTCGCCTTCGACACCGAGACCACCAGCCTCGACCCGCAGCAGGCGCAGGTGGTCGGCGTGTCCTTCGCCGTCAGCCCGCACGAGGCGGCCTATGTGCCGCTGGCCCACTCCTATATGGGCGTGCCCGAGCAGTTGGACCGCGACGCCGTGCTCGAGGCCCTCAAGCCGCTGCTGGAGGACCCGGCCAAGGGCAAGATCGGCCAGCACGCGAAGTACGACATGAACGTCCTGGCCAACGCCTCGACGCCCATCCTCATGCAGGGCATCGCGTTCGACACCATGCTCGAGTCCTATGTGCTGGATTCCACCGCGACCCGCCACGATATGGACAGCCTGTCGCTGAAGTACCTCGGCCACAGCACCATCCGTTTCGAGGACATCGCCGGCAAGGGTGCCAAGCAGCTGACCTTCGACCAGATCGCCATCGAGCAGGCCGGCCCCTACGCCGCCGAGGACGCCGACATCACCCTGCGCCTGCACCAGACCCTATGGCAGAAGCTGGAGGCCACGCCGTCGCTGGCCTCCGTGTTCCGCGACATCGAGATGCCGCTGGTGCCGGTGCTAGCGCGTATCGAGCGCAACGGCGCCTACGTCGACGCCAGGTTGCTCGGCCAGCAGAGCATCGAGCTGGGTACGCGCATGGTGGAGCTGGAGCGCCAGGCCTACGAGCTGGCCGGCCAGGAGTTCAACCTCGGCTCGCCCAAGCAGCTCGGTGCCATCCTCTACGAGAAGCTCGGCCTGCCGGTGCTGTCCAAGACCGCCACCGGCCAGCCGTCGACCGCCGAGAACGTGCTGGCGGAGCTGGCCGAGCAGGACTTCGAGCTGCCCAAGGTGATCATGCAGTACCGCACCGTGAGCAAGCTCAAGAGCACCTACACCGACAAGCTGCCGGAGCAGATCAACCCGCGCACCGGGCGCATCCACACCTCCTATCACCAGGCGGTGGCGGCGACCGGGCGGCTGTCCTCCACCGACCCGAACCTGCAGAACATCCCGATCCGCACCGCCGAGGGCCGGCGCATCCGCCAGGCCTTCGTCGCGCCCAAGGGCTACAAGCTGCTGGCGGCGGACTACTCGCAGATCGAGCTGCGCATCATGGCCCACCTGGCCAAGGACGAAGGCCTGCTGGACGCCTTCCGTCACGACCGCGACGTGCACCGGGCCACGGCGGCGGAAGTCTTCGGCGTCGAGCTGGAGCAGGTGAGCAACGACCAGCGCCGCAGCGCCAAGGCGATCAACTTCGGCCTCATCTACGGCATGAGCGCCTTCGGCCTGGCCAAGCAGATCGGCGTCGATCGCAAGCAATCCCAGGCGTACATCGACCGCTACTTCGCCCGTTACCCCGGCGTGCTCGCCTACATGGAACGCACCCGCGAGCAGGCCGCGCAGCAGGGCTTCGTCGAGACACTGTTCGGGCGGCGCCTGTACCTGCCCGAGATCAACTCGAAGAACCAGGCCATGCGCAAGGGCGCCGAGCGCACCGCGATCAACGCGCCGATGCAGGGCACGGCCGCCGACATCATGAAGCGCGCCATGGTGGCTGTGGATAACTGGCTGAGCGAATCCGGCCTGGACGCGCGGGTCATCCTCCAGGTGCACGACGAACTGGTGCTGGAGGTGCGCGAGGACCTGGTGGAACAGGTGCGCGAGGCCATCCGCCCCTTGATGAGCGGCGCGGCGCAGCTGGATGTGCCGCTGCTGGTGGAAGTCGGGGTGGGTGACAACTGGGACGAGGCGCACTGAGGCGGCGCCAGCTCTGGCTTAGGCCTCCGGCGCATAACGCCGGAGGCCTTCATAACGAACGGATTTCAGAGAGAGGGTGAACTTTTCCGCTAGGCACAGAGTCAGAGTTCGGGAATGGCTGGTGAAGCCTTCGATGCTCCTTTTGCTGTGTTTAGTGTTGGCAGATATCTGGACCCCGCCCTAGCGGTTCAGACTTGAACCCCGAACTTCCCCCTCCCCATACGAAGCTCGGGGTTTTTTTTGCCTGCGATTCAGGCTTCCGGCTCGACCTGCTCGAATTCCTCGCCCAGTTGCAGCCAGTTGGCCAGCACCGCTTGCGCTTCCTCGACGCCCTGGCGCTTGGGCGCCGAGAACAGCTGGATGGTCACGCCCTCGCCCCACCCCTTGCGGATGTCCTGCTGGACCTTGAGCAGCGCGTTCTTCGCGGCGCCGAACGCCAGCTTGTCGGCCTTGGTCAGAAGGATGTGCATGGGCATGTTGCCGGCGGCGGACCAGTCGAGCATCAGGCGGTCGAAGTCGGTCAGCGGGTGGCGGATGTCCATCATCAGGATCAGCCCGGCCAGGCTTTCGCGGCTGCTCAGGTAGGCTTCCAGGTGGCGTTGCCAGTGCTGCTTGAGCGGGATCGGCACCTTGGCGTAGCCGTAGCCGGGCAGGTCGACCAGGCGCCGCTGCTCGTCCAGCGAGAAGAAGTTGAGCAGTTGGGTGCGCCCCGGGGTCTTCGAGGTGCGCGCCAGGCTGGCGTGGGTGAGCGTATTCAGCGCGCTGGACTTGCCGGCGTTGGAACGCCCGGCGAACGCCACTTCCAGGCCTTCGTCGGGAGGGCACTGGTCGACCTTGGCGGCACTGATGAGAAAGCGGGCCTGTTGGCACAGGCCGATGATCGGGTTCTTGAATGACATGAGGTGTCCACGGGTGCGACGCGGTGTCGCAGGGGGCTGTTTCGTTTCCGTTTGAGCATCGCCAGTATATAATGCCGCAGATTTAGTGTGCGCTTTATCCCCCAGGGTTCAGTGTCCACGGGACTGACCGTTGCGCGACAGAACGCATGGCAGGGCCCCTCTGATGAGGTTGATCATGAAGAAAGTGCTACTCGTCGCAAGCCTTGCGGCGCTGGCCTTTGGCGCTCAGGCCGCCCAGGATCCGGAAGCGGTTTTCAACCGGGCCTGCGGTGCCTGTCACAACGGTCAACTGCCTATGGCGCCGAAAAAGGGCGACAAGGCCGCCTGGGAGCCGCGTCTGGCCAAGGGCAACGATGCTCTGGTCAAGAGCGTCACCAATGGTTTGAACGCCATGCCTCCCCGAGGCTTGTGCATGGACTGCAGTGCCGAGGACTACCAAGCGGTCATCCAGTGGATGAGCCAATAATCAAGGTAGCCCGGCGCTAACTCTTTCACCCTTAGCCGTAATTGGATTAGCTGATGAACAAAGTACTCGTGAGTCTGCTGTTGACCCTGGGCATCACCGGTCTGGCCCACGCCGCTGGCGACGCCAAAGCCGGTCAGGCGAAAGCTGCCGTATGTGGTGCCTGCCATGGTCCGGACGGCAACAGCGCCGCCCCCAACTTCCCGAAACTGGCCGGCCAGGGCGAGCGCTACCTGCTCAAGCAGCTGCACGACATCAAGTCCGGTAACCGCCAAGTGCTGGAAATGACCGGCCTGCTGACCAACCTGAGCGACCAGGACCTGGCTGACATCGCCGCCTACTTCTCCAGCCAGTCCGGCAGCGTCGGCGCCGCCGATCCCAAGCTGGTCGCCCGTGGTGAAGCCCTGTTCCGTGGCGGCAAGCTGGAAGAAGGCATGCCCGCCTGCACCGGTTGCCACTCCCCGAACGGTGCCGGCAACGCCGCCGCCGGCTTCCCGCACCTGGGTGGCCAGCACGCCCAGTACGTGGCCAAGCAACTGACCGACTTCCGCGAAGGCAACCGCACCAACGACGGCGACAGCATGATCATGCGCGCCATCGCCGCGAAGCTGAGCAACAAGGACATCGAAGCCGTGTCTAGCTACATTCAGGGTCTGCACTGAGTCCGACCCAGCGGTAGAAATCGGTAAATAAAAGGGTGGCCATGGCCACCCTTTTTCATTGGTTCCGCCGCTACAATTGCCGGAACCCGACGCACAGCGATCGGTCGAAGCAAGGCCCGCCGCAGAACCATACTGACCGCTTAGGAGTTAAGCATGCGTAACCTGATTCTTTCCGCCGTTCTTGCCAGTGCGAGCCTTTTCGGCATGACCGCACAGGCCGAGGACATCCAGGCCGGCAAACAGTACGTCGAACTGAGCAGCCCGGTCCCGGTGTCCAAGCCCGGCAAGATTGAAGTGGTGGAACTGTTCTGGTACGGCTGCCCCCATTGCTACCAATTCGAACCCACCCTGAACGCCTGGACCGAGAAGCTGCCCGAAGACGTCAACTTCGTGCGCATCCCCGCCATGTTCGGCGGCGTGTGGAACGTCCATGGCCAGCTGTTCATCACCCTGGAGAGCATGGGCGTCGAGCACGCCGTGCACAAAGCTGTGTTCGAGGCCATCCACAAGGAAGGCAAGAAGCTCTCCACCCCCGACGAGATGGCCGAGTTCCTCGCTGGCCAGGGCGTCGACAAGGCCGCCTTCATCAAGGCCTATAACTCCTTCGGCGTGAAGAGCCAGATGGAGAAGGCCAAGAAGCTCGCCATGGCGTATCAGATCTCCGGTGTACCGACCCTTATCGTCAACGGCAAGTACCGCTTCGACATCGGCTCCTCCGGCGGCCCCGAGCAGGCCACCCAGGTTGCCGACTTCCTCATCGCCAAGGAGCGCGCCGCGAAGTAAGCGGCGCCCTGCAGAGCGAAGATGCTGCGCCGCTGGAGCAATGATCGCACCGCGGGCCTGCGGACCCCGCAGGTCAACCCGCATTGCAATTCCAGCGGCCTGCCCCAGGACGGTCGCCTCCGGCTGCTCAGCTTCAATATCCAGGTCGGCATCAGCACCGGCCACTACCGTCATTACCTGACCCGCAGCTGGCAGCACCTGTTGCCCCATGCCGGCCGTGCAGGCAACCTGCAGCGCATCGGTGCCCTGCTCGGCGATTTCGACCTCGTGGCCCTGCAGGAAGTCGATGGCGGCAGTCTGCGCTCGGGCTACGTCAACCAGGTCGAGCACCTCGCCCACCTGGCCGCGTTTCCCTTCTGGTACCAGCAGCTCAACCGCAACCTCGGGCGCATCGCCCAGCACAGCAACGGGTTGCTCAGCCGCCTGCAGCCCACCTGCCTCGAAGACCACCCCCTCCCCGGCCCGCCTGGTCGCGGCGCCATCCTCCTGCGCTTCGGCGAGGGCGAGGACGCGCTGGTAGTGGTGATGATGCACCTGGCCCTCGGCACCAAGGCCCGTACCCGCCAGCTCGCCTACATCCGCGAGCTGATCGGCGGCTACCGCCACCAGGTGCTGATGGGCGACATGAACACCCATGCCAACGACCTGCTGAAGACCTCGCCCCTGCGTGATCTCGGGCTGCTCGCGCCGCAGGTCGAGGCCACCTTCCCGAGCTGGCGCCCACAGCGCTGCCTCGACCACATCCTGCTCAGCCCCAGCCTCGCCCTGGAGCGTGTGCAGGTGCTCAGCCAACCCATCTCCGACCACCTGCCAGTGGCGGTGGACATCCGCCTCCCCGCCTCCCTCACCGGGGATGCGCTGCCGGCCCTGATGGACACCCCCCACGGAACACCTTCATGAGCGACGACGGCCAGCGCTGGAAAGAAAAGTACCTGCAGAGCCTCGAACAGCAGGAGAAGCTGGAGCGCCGCTGGGACGCCCGCCTCGACCTCTTGCGCCGTGGCCTGGTGCGCAGCTCCCTCGCCGCCGAGGGCACCGACAAGGCCGTCGACCAGTGCATGCAGGAGCTGCGCGAGATCATCCGTGGCGACCAGATCGACGCCGGCCTCTCCGCCCTGATCCCGCGCCTGGAAAAGGCCGTGCTCGATTCCGAGCAGCGCCGCCAGCAACGGATCGACCAGAACGTCGGCGCCCTCACCGGGCTGACCAACCAGCTGCTCAAGCTGGATGTGCCGCGTGACGTGCGCAAGGCCCTCAAGCAGTTCGCCAAGCGCATCGACGAGCGCGCAAGCCAGGCGCGGGAGATGCCCGCCCTCCTCGGCGAGCTCAGCGGCCTGCAACAGCGCGCCCTCGACGAAATCGTCAATGCCGAATCCGCCACGCCCAGGCCCGGCCTGCTGCAGCGCCTGTTCGGAGGCCAGGGCGACAGCGCCGAAGAGCCCCAGGCGGGCGGCGCGCCGCTCCCGGGTGGCGAAGCCTTGGCCCCGCCGCCGGCCGTCCCCGCACCCGCCGCGTTGCAGGCGGCTGCGACGCCTGCCGAGGATGACGAGCCCGCCGCGCCGGCTGCCGGCGCACCCGTTCCCGCGCCTGCCCAGGCCCCGGTGGCCCAGCCAGCGCCGGCCGCCCCCGGGGCCCTCGAACAACCGGCCCCGCTCCAGGCCGCCGCCGAGGCCGCGCCTGCCGCTGTCCCGGCGCCTGCACCCGTAGCGCCCGCCGCCGCCCCGGTCGATCCGCTCGCCGTGGAGCCCATGGCGTCCGTCGCGGCAGCGGCGCCCGTCACCGCTGTCACCGGTGGCGTGAGCCCGAGCCTGTCCCCGCGCCTCGACAGCCTGCCGCTGCCAGCGGCGCTGCTCACCGGCGAAGGCGACCCGGGCTACGCGCTGCCCACGCCGCCCGAGCCTGGCTACAGCGCCGTCGCGCCGCACGTCGCCGCCAGCCTGCGGGGGCTTCTGGACGAACTCGACCTGCCCGAGCGCCACAAACCCCAGGGCGAAGCCCTGCGCGAGCGCCTGGAGGGCGGCCTGAACTGGTACGAACTGGTGCCGGTGCTGGACGACCTCGCCGTGCTGGTGCTGGCCGTCACCAACAGCGAACACCGCGACTTCGCCCTCTACCTCAAGCAGCTCAACGAGCGCCTGGTCGCCTTCGTCGCCTCCATTTCCGCCGCCCAGGAGGGCTACAGCGAGACCCTGGAAAGCGCCCGCGTGCTCGACGACCAGTTGCGCGAGCAGGTCAGCGACCTGCAGAGCAGCGTGCAGGACGCCACCGACCTGGACGACCTCAAGCGCGCCGTGGAAAAGCGCCTCGACGGCCTGCTCAGCACCATGAACGACTACCAGCGCCAGCGTGCCGCCCGCGAAGAAGAAGTCGGCGGGCGCCTCAAGATGCTGGTGGACCGCGTCGCGACCATGGAACAGGAAGCCAGCGCCTTCCGTGACCATCTCGAGGAGCAGCGGCAGAAGGCACTCAGTGATCCGCTCACCGGCCTGCCCAACCGGGCCGCCTGGAGCGAGCGCCTGGAGCTCGAGGTGGCGCGCTGGAAGCGCTATGGCGGCGAGCTGCTGCTGGCCGTGCTGGACATCGACCACTTCAAGCGCATCAACGACAACTACGGCCACCTGGCCGGCGACAAGGTGCTCAAGATCATCGCCGGCGAGATCGCCAAGCGCCTGCGCAAGACCGACTTCATCGCTCGCTTCGGCGGCGAGGAGTTCGTCCTGCTGATCCCCGCCACTCCGCTGGAGGGTGGCCAGCAATTGCTCGACACCCTGCGCGGGGCCATCGAGCAGTGCCCGTTCCACTTCAAGGGCGAGCCCGTGACCATCACCTTGTCGGGGGGGCTGGTGTCCTTCGTCGAGGGCGAGAAGGACGACCAGGCGTTCGAGCGTGCCGACCAGGCGCTGTACCGCGCCAAGCGCGACGGTCGCAACCGCATCGTGCTGGGCTGAGTCGCCTCAGGCGGCGTAGGTGAGGTAAGGCTTCCAGTCTTCAGGCACGTGCTCCAGGCGCGGGTAGTCCAGGGCGTCGAGTTGCAGGCGCGACAGCTGGAAGGGCGTGTGACGCAGCTCCGGCGGTAGCGCCCGCAACTCGGGCAGCCAGAGGCTCACATAGGTCGCATCCGGGTCGTAGTGACGGGCCTGGCGCAGCGCATTGAAGGCCTGGCTGCGTTGCGGGTCGCTGGCCACGCCGGCCAGGTAAGCCCAGTTGCCCCAGTTGCTCGCCGGGTCGTAGTCCAGGAGGTGTTCCTCGAACCAGGCCGCACCGTGGCGCCAGTCCTGCTCCAGGTCGTGCACCAGGTAGGCGGCCACCACCTGGCGACCGCGGTTGGACATGAAGCCCGTGGCGGCCAGCTCGCGCATGCTGGCGTCCACCAGCGGCATGCCGGTGCGGCCTCGACACCAGCTCTCGAAACGTTCATCCAAGTGTTGTGGCGCCCGCGCGGTGGCCTTCAGCCCGCCGGCCTCGAACAACGCGCTGCCATGGCGCAGCAGGGTCCAGCGGAAATAGTCGCGCCACAACAGCTGCTGCCAGAGCTGATGGGTGGAGGCATTGGCGCCGTACTGCGCCTCGTGACGGCGCAGCTCGGCGGCGACGCGCCGTGGCGAGAGGCTGCCGTTGGCCAGCCAGGGGGAGAACTTGGAGGAGTACTCACTGCCCACCATGCCGTTGCGGCTGTCCTGGTAGCCGCGCACGCTCTGGCTGGTCCACAGGTAGTCGCGCACCCGTGCCAGCGCGGCGGTCTCGCCACCGGAGAAGGGGAACGCACTGATCGATAGGCTGACCGGCTCGCCCAGCCCCAGGCGGGTCGGCGTCGGCAGGGGTTCGAACAGCGCATCCACCGCCTCGGGCAGCGGTGGCAGGGACTCGGGGGCCGGCCGCGGCTGGTACACGCTGGGGCGCTGCTCGATTTGCTCGCGGAACTGGCTGAACACCGCCGGCAGCCGCTCCACCGGCGTCGGCAGCTCCTCGCGGCGCAACAGGCTGTTGCCGGCCAGCTCGCGCAGGCGGATATCGCCCAGGGCCTGGCGCACCTCCTCGACCAGGGCGCGCTCCCGGGGCGCCACCTCTTCGAGGGTCAGCACCTCGTTCAGGTCCAGGTGCTCCATCAGCGCCGGGATCACCTGCGCAGCGTCGCCCTGCACCACCAGCAGGCGCGAGCCGCGCTGGCGCAGCTCGGCGTCCAGGGCGGTGAGGCTTTCCAGCTGGAAGCGGGCGCGGTGCACGCCCATGCGGCGGATGCCCAGGTCGCCCGGACGCAGCAGCTTCGGGTCGAAGACGAACAGGGGAAGAACCCGGTCGGCCGCCAGCGCGGCCTGCACGGCGGGGTGGTCGTCCAGACGCAGGTCCTGTTTGAACCAGAGCAGATGGCGGCGCATGACGTTGATCCTCGGCAGGCATTTCCCTATGCCAACGGATTCCGCTGGCCACTAGAAGTTATAGGCTTTTCGAAGGCGTTGAACAGTGCCGCCCGGAGGATGACCGGTGGCGTTGCTGCCCTCGGGCCGGGAGCTGCGTATAATCCGCCCCTTTTTTCGCGGGCCCCGCCCGCATTCACCTGTGGAGACATCGTCAATGCGTCTTTCCCTTTCGCGTATCGCCAGCTGGTTGGGTGGTTTTGCCCTGACCTTCGGCGCCGTCCAGGTCGCCGGCAACGAACTGCTGCAACTGCAGGACGGCAACCTGCAGTTCGCCACCCTTCCCTATTCCGCCGGCGAGAGCTTCCTCAGCTTCGCCTCCGAGCGCCCGGCCTTCACCGCCGGCCTCTCGCCCAAGGCCCTGGCCGACCTGCCCGGCCACACCCCCGCCCCCCTGCGCATGCGCATCGCCGGGGCCCACGCCACCCCGGCCCCCGGGCAGGGCGGCAACCTGCTCGGCCCCGCCTTCGACCTCCAGGCCCCGGGCTTCGACTACCTGACCCTCAGCCTCTACGACCGCGACGACCAGGACGAGCCCGGTCACAGCGTGCAGTTCAGCGGTGCCTGGGCCTACGCCTTCCGCCTCGGCGACGCCAGCTGGCTGCTGGACGGCGGCCTCGACTGGGCCGGCGCCGAAGGCGAGCGCGAGCAGGGCCTGAGCTTCAGCCCGCAGCTGAGCTTCGATGCCGGCGACTACTTCTTCGCCCAGGGTCGCCAGCTGTTCCTCGGCATCCAGTACCTGCAGCAGAGCGGCGGCTACAGCGAGCTGGACGACGTGCGCGGCAACGCCTCGCGCGACCAGCGCGCGGTCAACACCACCCTCAAGTACCACTTCTGACACCCGACCCGGCACGGCGGCGAGACGTCGCCGCCAGCGCCCTTTACACTTCGTCCTTCAGTTGAGGAGCGCCCATGGAAATTCTCGGCATCGCCGTGCTGATCTTTCTGGTCACCGACCCGTTCGGCAACATCGCCATCTTCCTCGCCGCGCTGAAGAACGTCGCGCCGGAGCGGCGCCTCAAGGTGGCCCTGCGTGAACTGGTGTTCGCCCTCGGCCTGCTGCTGCTCTTCCTCACCTTCGGCGAGAACATCCTCAGCGGCCTCGGCCTCTCCCGCGAGGCCATCGCCATCGCCGGCGGCATCATTCTCTTCATCATCGCCCTGCGCCTGATCTTCCCGCGCCCCGAAGGCGTGCTCGGCGACCTGCCCGACGGCGAGCCGATGCTGGTGCCCCTGGCCACCCCGGCCGTGGCCGGCCCCTCCGCGCTGGCGGTGCTGATGACCCTGCGCAACACCCACCAGGGCGAGCTCTGGGAGCTCTACGTCGCCGTGCTGGTGGCCTGGGCCTGCACCGCCCTGATCCTGCTCCAGGCCGCCTTCCTGCAGCGCTTCCTCGGCCAGCGCGGCCTGATGGCGGTGGAGCGCCTGACTGGCATGCTGCTGATCATGCTCAGCGTCGACATGCTCCTGGACAACCTGCAAAGCGTGCTACACATCAGCCCATGAGAACCCTAGCCCTCGGCCTGTTGCTGGCCCTGCTCGCCGGTTGCGCCAGCGGCCCGCGCATCGACCGCAGCCAGACCTCGGTCAACCAGAACAGCCGCGTGCAGTACGTGGTGCTGCACTACACCTCGACCGACCTGGAGCACTCCCTCGCGCTGCTCACCCATGGCGAGGTCAGCGCCCACTACCTGATCGGCGCCCAGCCGCCGACCATCTACCAACTGGTGGACGAGAACCGCCGTGCCTGGCACGCCGGCCAGAGCGAATGGCAGGGCCGCACCTGGCTCAACGCGAGCACCATCGGCATCGAGCTGGTCAACGAGGGCTACGAGCAGACCGCCACCGGGCGCAACTGGCAGCCCTTCGACGAGCAGCAGATCGACGCCCTGATCGTGCTGCTCAAGGACATCGTCAAGCGCCACAACCTGCCCCTGGGCAGCATCATCGGGCACAGCGACATCGCCCCCCAGCGCAAGGTCGATCCCGGCCCCCTGTTCCCCTGGAAGCGCCTCGCCGACGCCGGCCTCGTGCCCTGGCCGGAGGCTTCCGCCGTGGCGGTGGAGCAGGCGCGCTTCGCCCAGGCGCTGCCCACCGTCGGCTGGTTCCAGATGCAGCTGGCCCGCCAGGGCTACCCGGTGCCGCGCAACGGGCAGCTGGACGAGGCCACCCGCAACGTCATCGCCGCGTTCCAGATGAAGTACCGCCCGCACCTGTTCGACGGCCAGCCCGATGCCGAGACCGCCGCCCTGTTGCTGGTGCTCAACCGCACCCCGGGGGAGGGCCTGCCGCCCCGCCCCGTGACATTCAATTGACGCAATGACGCCGACGCGCGCCGGTCGGCGTCCGGCGCGATGATTTCCTGGCGGTGGGCTATACCTCACTGATCTCGCCAAGACGCGCTTGCCATCATGCAGCCCCCACTTTCCCGTTGGCGCCGCACCCTCTACCAGCCCCTGCCCGTGGCCATCCTGGCCGGCCTGCTGAGCGCCTGCCTGTTCGTGCTGGCGAGCCTGTGGCTGGCGGCCCAGCAGGCCCAGCGTGCCGAGCAGGAACAGATGAAGGTCCAGGGCGAACGCTTCCTGCAGCGCCTGGAGCAGGTGTTCGGCCAGCTCCACGAGGCCCTCGACAAGCTCGAAGCCCAGCCCCTGCGTGGCTGCGACATGGCCATGGTGGAGACGCTGCGGCAGATCAACTTCCGCTACCGCTTCATCTACGAGGCGGCCTTCATCGGCGGCGGCCAGCGCTGCTCCTCCTGGCCGCGGCAGAACTCCTTCGGCCCGGAGCGCCCGGCGGACATCGTCGGCCAGCGCCAGAGCTACTGGCTCAACAGCACCGACCAGCCCGACGACAACCTCGCCGCCCTGGTGGTGGGGCGCGGCTACTTCCGCCTGTCCACCTCGCGCGGGCACCTCAGCGACATGGTCGAGCTGCCCGCCGGCGCCAGTCTCCTGCTGCTGCCGAAAAGCACCGGTGCCGCCCTGCCCATCCTCGGCCTGGCGCAACCCTGGCCGCCCGGTTCCGAGTGGCCGATGCCCAAGGACTATGAGCTGGAGGTCAACGCCGATCGCCTGGCCTACCGCATGCCCACCCAGACGCCGGAGTTCGACCTGCTGGTGATGACCCCGCGCGGCGAGCTGTTGGCCCGCGCCCGTGACGCCCTGCTCGGCTGGCTGCCGGTTGCCGCCCTGCTGTCGCTGCTCTGCGGCGTGCTCGCCTACTACGCCATGTGCCGCCGCCAGTCCCTCAGCGGCGAGCTGCAGGGCGCCATCCGCCGGCGCGAGCTGCGGGTGCGCTACCAGCCGCTGTTCGACCTGGCCAGCCGCCGCTGCGTCGGTGCCGAGGCCCTGGTGCGCTGGCGCCGTACCGACGGCAACATGATGAGCCCGGACCTGTTCATCCCCCTGGCCGAGAGCACCGGGCAGATCCGCGACATCACCGACTTCATGATCGAGCAGGTGCTGGCCCAGCAGAGCGCCTTCCTGCGTGCCAACCCGGAGCTGTACATCTCCATCAACCTGGCGGCCTGCGACGTCGGCTCGCCGCGCATCGCCCCGCTCACCGCCGCGCTGCTGGCGCGCTACCAGGTGCCGGCGCGGCAGATCGCCTTCGAGGTCACCGAGCACGGCCTGGCCGATATCCAGGCCGCCCAGGAGGTGCTCGGCCAGCTGCGTGCCCAGGGCCATCGCATCCTCATCGACGACTTCGGCACCGGCTACAGCAGCCTCGCCTACCTGCAGGCGCTGCCGGCGGATGTGTTGAAGATCGACAAGGCCTTCGTCGACGCCCTCGGCCACGACGCGGCCAGCAGCGGCGTGGCCCCGCACATCGTGCACATGGCCCAGGCGCTGCAACTGAAGGTGGTGGCCGAAGGCATCGAGCACGAGGCCCAGGCGCTATTCCTCGCCAGCGAGGGTGCCCACTACGGCCAGGGCTGGCTGTTCTCGCGGCCGCTCACCGCTGCGCGTTTCCGTGACCTGGTGGCCGGCCAGCTCGACCTCGCCCAGGCCCTCAACGACGAAACCCTGCCCGCCGCCTGATCGCATCGGGAAACCCGTCGCTCCGAGGTGATGGGTTTCGCTTCGCTCTACCCATCCTACGAGGACGTTCGAGCCCGCCCTCGTAGGAGCGAGCTCTGCTCGCGAAGCGCCCCGGGGATGAAGGGAAAGGCGCGCCGCTAGAGCGGCAGCGCCAGGTAGAACTGCGCGCCCTCGCCGGGGCGCGAGTAGATGCCGATGCGTCCGCCATGGAGCTGGACGATCTCCTTGCACAGCGCGAGACCCAGGCCGACGCCGCCGGTGTAGCTGCCCAACTGCACGAAGGGCTCGAAGATGCGCGCCTGCTGGCTGTAGGGCACGCCCTCGCCGTTGTCCTCGACGCTGAGGATCACCCGCTCGCCATGGCGCCGCGACTGCAGGCGGATGTGCCCGCCGTTGGGCGTGTGGCGGATGGCGTTGCTCACCAGGTTGTCCAGCACGCGCTCCACCTGCGGCCGGTCGATGGGCACGCGGGGCAGCGGCTCCAGGAGGTCCAGCTCGATGCTGATGCCCTTGGCCTGCGCCGGCTCCTGGAAGCGCGCGCGCAGGCTGCCGAGCAGGTCGTCGATGTCGCAGGGCGCCAGGTTCAGGGTCTGCATGCCGTTCTGGTAGCGGGAGAAGTGCAGCAGGTCGTTGATCAGCCGCACCAGGCGCTGCATCTCCTCGTCCACGGTCAGCAGCAGGTCGGACTCGCGCGACTCCTCGGCGAAATCCAGGCGCTCGCGCAGCAGGCCGAACGCCATCTGCATGCCGGTCACCGGGGTGCGCAGCTCGTGGGAGGCGCGCAGCACGAACTCGTTGCGCACCCGCTCGAACGCGCGCTGCTCGGTGACATCGCGCAGCACCATCACCGCCCCGAGGATGCGCTCCTCGTCCAGGCTCACCGGCGTCAGGCGCCAGCTCAGCAGGCGGCTCTCGCCGTCGGCCTCGATGCTCAGGTCGTCCGGCTCCTGGGCCAGGGTCTCGCCGCGCAGCACCTGCTGGGTGGGCAGCTCCATGGCGGGGTTGTTCATGGCATGGCTGAGGGTCTGGCCGAGCTGCTCGGTCTCCCAGGCCAGCTGGCGCTGGGCCACCGGGTTGGCGTGCTCGATGCGGCCCTGGCGGTCGAGGATCAGCAGGCCGTCGTCGATGCTGTCGAGCACCGCCTTCAGGCGCCGCTGCTCGGCCAGCAGCTTTTCGATATTGGTTTCCTTGAACAGCCGCAGGCCCTCGGCCATCAAGCCGAAGCGACGGCTCAGCGAGGCCATCTCGCTGACCGTGGAAATCGGCAGGGTCACCTGGAAGTCGCCCTGCCCGATCCGGTCGGCCGCGCGCGCCAGTGCCTCGATGGGCTGGCCGAAGCGGCGGGCGATGCCGTGGGCGGTGACGAAGCCGATCATCAGTACGGCGATGCCCAGCACGCCCAGCAGCGTCGCGACCAGGCTGGCGCGCTCGCGGGCGGACTGCTCGGCCTCGGCGGCGCTGTGCAGCGCGTGCTTCTGCAGCGCCAGCATGGCGTTGCGGGTGGCGTTGAGCGCCTGGCTGAAATCGTCGTCGCGGCTATCTCCGTCCGCGCGCTCGCTGACCCGCAGGAAGTCGCCATAGGCATCGGCGATGGCCTGGAAGCCCTGGCGGGTCTGCTCGTCGCGGGCATTCATCAGCCCCTGCTGGAGGATGCCGAGGAAGCGCTTCTGCGAAGCCTGCAGCCCCGGCACGTCGGGGCGCTCGCGCGTCAGGTTGACCAACTGGTCGCCCAGGTGGGTGCGCAACTGCTCGCCCAGGCCGATGGTGGCGAAGTTGTAGGTGATCAGTTGCTCCTGCGAGCGGGCCAGTTGCATGACGCTGATCAGCCCCAGCAACAGGCCCAGCAGGGCGACGGTGATCAGGGCCGAGATGCTGAGAAAAAGCCGCGTGCGCAGCTTCATCGGCAGTTTCATAGACCGTACTGCTTGCGTTTTCGATAGAGCGTCGAGGCGTCGATCCCCAGGGTCCTGGCGGCCTGGTCGAGGGTCTCGCTGGCCGCGAGGACGGCGGCGATATGGGCCTTCTCCAGGTCTTCCAGGCTCATCGAGGCGCCTACGCGCGGTGCGTTGTTGGCCGGCGCCTCGCTCAGGCCCAGGTGGGCGATCTCCACCAGCTCCTGGCCGCAGATGATGCTGGCGCGCTCGATGACGTTGCGCAGCTCGCGCACGTTGCCCGGCCAGTGATAGCCCAGCAGGGCATCGCGCGCGGCGTCGCTGAAGCCGCGTGCCGGGCGCGCGTAGTCCTTCACGAAGCGGGCGAGGAAGCGCTCGGCCAGGCCGATCAGGTCCTCGGTGCGCTCGCGCAGCGGCGGCAGGTGCAGGGTGATGACGTTGAGGCGGTAGAGCAGGTCCTCGCGGAAGCGGCCCTCGCGGACCATTTCGTCGAGGTTGAGGTTGGTGGCGGCGAGGATGCGCACGTCGGCGCGGCGGGTCACCGCGTCGCCGACCCGCTCGTATTCCTTGTCCTGGATGAAACGCAGCAACTTGGGTTGCAACGTGAGGGGAAAGTCGCCGATCTCGTCGAGGAACAGCGTGCCGCCGTCCGCCTGGTTGACCCGGCCGAGGGTGCTCTCGCTGGCCCCGGTGAAGGCCCCGCGGCTGTGGCCGAAAAGCTCGCTTTCCATCAGCTCCGCCGACAGCGACGGGCAGTTGATGGTCACGCAGGATTTCTTCGCCCGCTTGCTCCAGCCGTGAATGGCGCGGGCCAGCTCGCCCTTGCCGGTGCCCGACTCGCCGAGGATGAGGATGTTGGCGTCGGTGCTCGCCACCTGACGCGCGGTTTCCAGCACCGCCATCATCGCCGGGCTCTGCGAGTCCAGGCCGTCGCCGGGCTTGCGCACCTCGCCTTCCAGGGCCTCCAGGCGCGCCGTGAGCTGGCGCACCTCCAGTTGCTTGGCGGCCGAAAGGCGCAGCTGGTCGGGGCTGCACGGCTTGACCAGGTAATCCGCCGCGCCGGCCTGCATGGCATCCACGGCGGTGTCCACCGCCGAATGCGCGGTGACGATCACCACGCGCATCCAGGGTGCCTGCACGCGCACCTGCGCGAGCACATCCAGGCCGTTGTCCTCGCCCAGGCGCAGGTCGAGGAAGCACAGGTCGAAGACCTGGCGCTGCAGGATGGCTTCGGTCTGCGCCGCGCTGCTGGCGGTGGCCACGCTGTAGCCCTCGTCTTCCAGGCAATAACGGAAGGTGCGCAGGATCGCCGACTCGTCGTCGACCAGCAGGATGCGTCCCTTGGTTTCCGTCGCTGTTGCCATTTTTTCGCTCCGCATTGTTCAGTCGTACCGCTTAGTCCAGGAATTATCGTGCAAGTTGCATGGTTCTTTCATACATGTATTGCAGCCTGCATGCAGTGACTGTCTGCGGGTTGTGATCAAGTAACTGATTAATAAGAAAAAATCAGCTCAAAAAGGGCTGGCATGACCCTTGCCATTTCCCTGTATCGGAAGGCGCCGGAGCGCCGGATCGCATGACAGGGGGTTTCCATGTGGCACTTGCGCAGGCTCGCGCTGGCGGTGATCGGCAGCACGCTGATGGCGGCCTCGTCGGCTCCCTCGCTGGCACGCGAGGGCTGGAGCCAGCGTTTGTACGAGGCTCGCCAGGAAGGCTCGGTGTGGACGGCCTTCGCCTTCAACCGCCATCTCTCGCCCTTTTCCCTCAACGTCGATGTCGAAGGCAGCCTGGCCACGCTCACCGGCACGGTGGAGAGCGAGGTCAAGCGCGAACTGGCCGAGCAGGTGGCGCTGGGCATCGGGGGCATCGAGGCGGTGGACAACCGCATCCGCGTCGATCCCGGCGTGCGCCCGCACCGGGTCTCGGTGGCCGCCGCGGACGAGCGCCTCGACGACGCCACCGTCAAGGCACGGGTGAAATCCAGGCTGCTCTGGAACACCCGCACTGAAGGCCTGGATATCGGTGTCGAGTCCCATGCCGGCCTGGTGACCTTGAGCGGCGAGACGGACAGCGCGCAGGCCCGCGAGCTGGCCGGCAGGCTCGCCGCCAGCACCGAAGGCGTCGAGCGGGTGGACAACGCCATCCGCGTGACCGGCGAGCCGGACAGCGCCGCCCGCGCCCAGGACCGGCCCGCCGCCCTGCTGGGCGACGCCTGGATCACCGGCCGGGTGAAGACCCGCTTTCTTTCCAGCGGCAGCCTTGGCGCCCTCGACATTTCCGTGGAGACCGAAGGGGGCGTGGTCCGCCTCGCCGGCACCGTGGCCACGGCTGCCGAAAAGGAACTGGCCGTGGAAACCGCACGCAATGTCCGCGGCGTGCTCGACGTGCAGGCCGCATCCCTCAAGGTCGCCGGCTGAGGCGATCACCATCGGCAAGGAGAAACTCCATGACCCGTACCACCGCGCAACTCAACGAACTGATCGAGATCACCCGTGACGGCGAGCGCTTCTACCAGCACGCCATCGAGGAAGTGAAGGACCCGGCCCTGCAAGGCCTGTTCCGCGACATGGCCCAGGCCAAGACCCAGGTCATCCAGGCCCTGGCGGTGAAGGTCGCTGCCAACCACGAGGACCCGTCCACCGGCGGCACCTTCGTCGGCAAGCTGCGCCAGGTCTATGCCGATACCCGCGCGTCGCTCTCCAGCGACGAGAAGGCCACCTATGTCGGCCAGCTGGAGGAAGCCGAAGACCGCATCCTGCACGCCTTCGAGGATGCGCTGGAAAGCGCGGAGCCCGAGGTCCGCGGCCTCATCGCCCAGGAGATGCCCCGGGTCAAGGCCTGCCACGACCGCATGCGCAGCCTGAAGCAGTCGATGAAGTGAGCCGGGACCGGACAGGGACGTCCGGCCATGCAAAACGCACGACGCCGCACCGGTGATCATGCAAGTTGCCAGTCACGATGCCCGCCGATAGATAACTAAGCTGTTGAATTTAAAGGGATTTAGTCGGAAGTAAAAACTGGCATGCGCTCTGCAATCTACATATCAGGAAGCGTCGCCAGGTGGCGATGAAAGCAGGAAAGGCAGGGGACTCCGGTCCCCCGATCGATCAACGGCCCAGGAGGTTTTTCAGGATGAACCGTCGTCACGCACGTATCGCCCTCGCGGGCAAGCTGCTGCTGGCCACCCTCGCCGTGGCGCTGGTCGTGCTCGCCGGTCAGTCCTGGCGCCTGCACCTGCATGCCGGGGAGCGCCAGCAGCCGCTGCCGGCGCGGATCGACATCCTCCCGACGCCTGCCGCCTTCCATGCCAACGGGATGCTCCATGACGGCTCGCTGCAGAGCGTGGCCCAGGAGCGCTGGAACGACCAACCCCAGCAGCCCCGCTGGGTGTTCTGAGCCAACAAGGAGATTCGAGATGTGGACCATCGCCCTGTTCCTGGTAGCCCTTCTGGCCCTTCCCCTGCTGATGCTCGGCAGCGCCCTGGCGGTCGGCCAGGCCCTGCAGGATAGCAATGATTTCAGCGGCATCGATTTCGTAAACCCGGCCGCGGAGGAAACGTCCGAAGCGCAGCCCACTCAGCCGCAACCGGCCTGGTCGCCGGCGCGCTGAGAACCCGACAAACCGAAGAAGGAGAACCACCATGCTCAGCTGGGCACTTACATTCCTCGTCATCGCCATCGTCGCTGCGGTACTGGGCTTCGGCGGCATCGCCGGCACCGCTGCGGGTATCGCGAAGATTCTCTTCGTGCTGTTCCTGGTCCTGTTCGTGGTGTCCTTCATCTTCGGCCGCCGCCGGGGCTAGGGAGGCGCAATGCACATCCTGCGCACCCTCTGCGCCGCCACCGCGTTCGGCTTCGCCAGCACCCTGGTGCTGGCGGCCGACACGGACGCGCAGCACAGGCTCAATGAACTGCTGGGCACCGACCCGCAGTACCGCGAGACCTGGCAGGCGCTGGTGGAAGATGAAAGCCGTCTGCCCGATTGGGTGATGAACCTGAGCGGAACGGCACCGCCGATGAAGGCGGTGGACCAGGACGGTGACAAGTTTCTGGTCGGCGAGTTGTGCGAGCCGCACGCCTGCGCCAGCCAACGCCTCCTGGTCGCCTTCAGCTGGGACAAGGAGGACGCCTACGCCCTGCTGGTGCAAGTGCCGGAAGGCCTGCCCCAGGACAAGTCGCCGAGCCGTCACGCCAGCTTCCGCTGGCTGGGCGAACCGGACGACGAGGTGAAGGCGATTCTGGACGAACAGCTCAAAAGCGATCCGAACTGGTACTGAAGCCGTTCAGACCACAGGCCCCGCAGGCGGGGCCATGACCAGGGGGCCGGGTTGTACCGCGTCGGTAGAGCGGCACGACCTAGGGGTAAAGGGGTTACCTCCGCGACTGCGGGCCGGGTCAGGCGAAGCCGCCGCCGGGAAGCTGCGATCCAGCTTCCCGGGGGCAGCGTTATCAAGAGCAGCTGCAAGCTGCAAGTTACAAGCTGCAAGTCAAGAACAGAAGCCGCGAGCCACTCGCTTTTAACTTGGCGCTTGTAGCTTGCCGCTATCCCTCTATTGCAACCTGATTGCCAACTTGGCCACGTGGGCGCCCTGGAACTTGGCGAGCGCGAGTTCCTTGCCGGTCGGCGTGCGCGAGCCGTCGGCGCCGGCGATGGTGGCCGCGCCGTAGGGCGAGCCGCCGCGTACTTCGCTGATGTCGGTCAGCTCGGGGGCTGCGTAGGGCAGGCCGACGATGAGCATCCCGTGGTGGGCCAGGGTGTTCCAGAACGAGGTGATGGTGGTTTCCGAGCCGCCGCCGGTGCCGGTGGAGGTGAAGACGCTGCCGAGCTTGCCCACCAGCGCGCCCTTCACCCAGAGCCCGCCGGTCTGGTCGAGGAAGGTGCGCATCTGCCCGGCCATGTTGCCGAAGCGGGTCGGGGTGCCGAAGAGGATGGCGTCGTAGTCGGCCAGCTCCTGCGGGCTGGCCAGCGCGGCCGGCTGATCGAGCTTGGCACCGGCGTTGCGCGCGACGTCCTCGGGCATGGTCTCGGCGACGCGCTTGAGGGTGACCTCAACGCCCGGCACGCTGCGCGCACCCTCGGCCACCGCTTCGGCCAGGCGTTCGATATGGCCGTACATGGAGTAGTAGAGCACCAGGATCTTCTTCATCGTCATCTCCCAGGTCAGAGGTCGCAGGCGACCGACCCGGTTCAGCCTAGATGGCTTTCATGACATTGCCGGGCGGCTTCCTGGCGCGGGCCGGCTTTGCGCCGCTATCATCCGCGCATCGTCTTTCGGGGGATCGTCCATGCTCAACGGCCTTTGGCTCGGCTTCTTCATGGTCGCCGCGACGGCGGCGCTGGTGCGCTGGATCGGCGGCGACCCGGGCGTCTGGGCGGCCATGGTGGAAAGCCTGTTCGCCATGGCCAAGCTCTCGGTCGAGGTGATGATCCTCCTGTTCGGCACCCTGACCCTGTGGCTGGGCTTCTTGCGTATCGCCGAGAAGGCCGGCCTGGTGGAGGCGCTGGCGCGCCTGCTCGGCCCCCTGTTCCACCGGCTGATGCCCGAGGTACCACCGGGGCATCCCGCCCTGGGGCTGATCACCCTCAACTTCGCCGCCAACGGCCTGGGCCTGGACAACGCCGCCACGCCCATCGGTCTCAAGGCCATGCGCGCCCTGCAGGAACTCAACCCCAGCGCCACCACGGCAAGCAACGCGCAGATCCTTTTCCTGGTGCTCAACGCCTCGTCCCTGACCCTGCTGCCGGTGTCGATCTTCATGTACCGCGCGCAGCAGGGCGCCGGCGACCCGACCCTGGTGTTCCTGCCCATCCTGCTGGCCACCAGCGCCTCCACCCTGGTGGGCCTGCTGTCGGTGGCCGTCATGCAGCGCCTCAGGCTTTGGGACCCGGTGGTGCTCGCCTACCTGGTGCCCGGCGCCCTGCTTCTGGGCGGCTTCATGGCGGTGCTGGCCGGCCTTTCCGCCACCGCCCTCGCGGCGTTGTCGTCGCTGCTGGGCAACCTGGTGCTGTTCGGCCTGATCCTGTCGTTCGTGTTCGTCGGGGCGTTGAAGAAGGTGCCGGTGTACGAAACCTTCGTCGAGGGCGCGAAGGAAGGCTTCGACGTCGCCAGGAGCCTGCTGCCGTACCTGGTGGCCATGCTCTGCGCGGTGGGGGTGCTGCGCGCCTCCGGTGCCCTGGAGTTCGGCCTGGACGGCATCCGCCTGCTGGTGGAATGGGCGGGGCTGGATACGCGCTTCGTCGACGCCCTGCCCACGGCCCTGGTCAAGCCGTTCTCCGGCAGCGCCGCCCGCGCCATGCTCATCGAGACCATGCAGAGCCAGGGCGTGGACAGCTTCCCCGCACTGGTGGCGGCCACCGTCCAGGGCAGCACCGAGACCACCTTCTACGTGCTCGCGGTGTACTTCGGCGCCGTCGGCATCCAGCGCGCCCGCCATGCCGTGGGCTGCGCCCTGCTGGCCGACCTCGCCGGCGTCATCGCCTCGATCCTGGTGTGCTACTGGTTCTTCGGCTGATCCCGGTTCGGCGATTCCCGGGCTGAAGCCCGGCTACCTGCCGAGCCTGTGGGAGCGAATTCATTCGCGATTGGCTGCGCGGGCCGCACCCGCCCTACGGCCCGCGCCCAGCCTCGTAGGGGCGAATTCATTCGCCCAGCGCCGCCAGGGGCTCAAAGCCCCTTGGCCTTGGCGAAGTCCAGCTTGGGGTCGCGCACGTTGGTGAGGTTCACCGCCGCGCCGGACCAGCCCCCTTCCATGTCCTCGGTCATGTGGTAGCGCAACAGGTTGTACTGGATGGCGGTACCCCCCAGTTGCTGGTGGCCGATGCGCGAGATCACCGTCTCCAGCAGGCTGGAAATCAGGTACTGCAGCGGCGTCGCGGAAGTCTTCAGGGCCAGGCCATAGTCGAAGCGCGCCTGCTCGCTGGTGCGGAAGGCCGAGTAGAACGCCTGCTTGCCGAGGGCAGCGTTCATCGTCTGGTTGTATGACCGGCGACAGGCCTCGAGGTCGTCCGCACCCGGGCGCGGCAGGTCGAGGAAGTTGCTGAGGTTCTTCAGGCTCACGCAGCCCTGGGCGGCGATGACTTCCGGCATCAGCGTGACGTCCAGTTCGCCGGCGGCGTTGGGCACGTTGTGCCAGCGGTTGAGGCTCCCGCGCAGGTCTTCCAGGCTGTTGGCGGTGAAGCCGCGATAGCCGTAGACGTAGGTGGGCGGCAGCACCAGGCCCATGAGCGAGTTGTACTGCTGGATCGAGAGTTCCGTGTGCGGCATGCCGAAGACGCAGCGGCTGTAGTCGTCCAGCGAGGCCTTGAGCAACGAAGGCCTGAGGTTGCGCACCGACTTGCCGTTCTCCAGGGCCTCGAACAGTGTCTTCTCGTTGAGTTGCGACTTGACCTCCACCGTGGCGACCACACCTTCGATCAGGTACACGTCCGCCGAGCCGAAGGTGCGCAGGGTGGGGAAATCGTTGCGGTAGATGATCAGGTCGATCTGCCTGGAGATGCCGCCTTCGCTATCGACGATCTGCCCCGAGCCGATGCTGATGTTGCTCGGCAGGAAGCGCTTGAGCACATCGCGGATGAAGCTCTCACGCGCATCGCCGAGAACGGTTGAGTGATCGGCGATGGTGCTGCTGACGGCAAAGCTGCTTTCCAGTACCCGGGCGATGGACTTCGCCCAGTCGCTGATGATGGCCATGGCTTCTTCCTTGAGTGGGTGAGCGCAGGGGAATCTACAGGCCCTGAGCCTGTGGGAGCGAATTCATTCGCGATTGGAGGCGGGTTGCACGCCCCTACGGGCGGCCGTCTGCCCAGGGACCTTGTAGGGGCGACTTCAGTCGCCAAGCGGTGCGTAGCAACGCCAACGGCTTCGCGAGCAGAGCTCGCTCCTACGGTCGTGCCTGCGCTGCGCCGGGGCTCAGTGGGGCTTGGGCGGCAGCGGGTCGTCGGTGACCTCGAAGCGCAGGGTGCCGATCATCTGGCCGGCCTCGGTCACCACGCGCACCTGCCAGTGGCCCACCGGGTTGGCGGGGAAGTTCTGCTTGTGGGTCCAGGCGCGGTAGCCCTTGTCGCGGCCGCCGTGGATGTCCAGGGCGATGCGGTCCACTTCCTTGCCCTCGAAACGCCACAGGTGATAGATGCGCTCGTTCAGCCCGCGCGGCGCATTGATCGCGGTGTAGGCGTAGAGGCCGTCGCTGCGCAGGTCGGCGGCGGTGACGGTGTGCACGCCCTTGCCGGGGGTGCGCTGGTGGTCGTCGAGCTCGGGGGTCACCGCCACTTCGGTCAGCCAGAGAGTCGCCGGCGGCACCATCACCCGGGTCAGCCAGCCGGCGGCGCCCAGTGCCAGGGTCAGCCCGACCAGGGCCAGGCCGCGCCACCAGCGCTGCACGCGGATGGTGCTGTAGAGGCTGAGGAACGACAGCAGCACGGCGATGCCCAGGGACCACTCGAAGCTCTGCGCGGTAGTCAGGTGGAGGATGATCGGCAGCGCCGTGAGCAACACGGCGAACAGGGTCAGCGTGTGATACGCGAGGAACAGCCAGCGGTGCGGCGCGAGGAAGCGGTTGTACAGCGGGTCGGTGATGGAAACCACCGCGGCCACCGCCAGCAGCCCGGTGAACAGGGCCTGTCCGCTGTTCCAGCTGGTGGTGATGAGGAAGAAGGGCAGCACGAAGAACAGGCTTTCCTGGTGGATCAGCTGGGTCAGGAAGCGCGTCAGCGGTGGCGGCAGCTCGATCCTGAACAGGCGCTCGATGCTGCTGCGGAACAGGTTCTCCAGCAGCAGCCAGACCCAGCTCACCAGCATGATGATGGCGATCACCTTGGCCAGGCGCGCCCCGCGGTCCACCAGCAGGAAGCTGCCGACACCCGAGCAGAAGCCGTAGAGCGCGATGAGCCGGGGGTGGCGCTGGATCAGCGCGATCAGGGCGAGCAGGCGGTTCTTCCAGATCGACATGGGCAAGTCGGACAAGGCTGCGGGGGCCGCAGGATACTGCCCGCCCGCCGGCCTGAGAAGGCGCGCGACGGCCGGGCCGACGGCCTGCGGCTCAGGCGGGCGCGGTGCGCGGGGCCTTGCGGCGCCGGTGCCACAGCAGGGCGCCGGGCAGGGCCAGGGCGAGCAGCGCCGGCAGCAGCCAGCCCAGCTGGTCATAGCCCAGCAGCGGCTGTTCGATGCGGATGTAGCCCGGCTGGCGGAACAGTTCGCGGGCGATCGCATCGACCTGCTGCGGCGTCACCGCGCGCAGGGCGGCGGCTTCGTCACCGAAGTGGCCGTCCTGGTAGTCGCCCAGGGCGCCCCAGTAGTAGTCGGCGAGCGCGGTGTTGCCCTGCGCCGCCCAGGCCTGGCGGCTGATGGCGAGGCCGCGCAGGCGCTCGAAGGTGGCCGGGTCCAGCCCCTGGTCGCGCAGGCGGGCGGTGATCCGCCGCAGCACCGCGAGGGCGGGCTCGACGTCGTCGCGCTCCAGGTCGGCGTTGAGGCTGAGGAAGACCTCGGCGCCGAAGGCGCGGCGCTCGGTCCAGGGCCCGTAGGACAGGCCGCCCTGGATGCGCAGCTGCTGGTAGAGCTCCCAGTCCAGGTAATCCTTGAGCAGTTCCCAGGCGGCGTAGTCGGCACCCGCCACCTCCGGTTCCGGGAAGATCCAGTGCAGCGTGGCGCTCTCGCCCACCAGGCCGCGACGCAGGGTGCGGCGCTCGGCGGCGTTGCCGTTGCTGGTGGGCAGCTCCGGGTGCTCGCGCACCTCCACCGGCGCCAGGGCGCCGAAGCGGCGCTCGATGAAGGCCGGCAGCAGGCGATCGAGGTCGCCGACGACGATCAGGCTCATGTTGTTCGGCGCGTACCAGTCGTGGCGCAGGGCCTCCAGGGCCTCGCGCTGCAGGTGCGCCACCTGGGGCCGCTCGGCGCAGGCCAGGCCCAGTTCGACGGCGAGCTGCTCGTGGGCCTCGCGGCCCAGGTCCTGCTGGTCCAGCAGGCGCTCCAGGTGCGAGTAGTGGCCGCCCCCCTCGCGCTCCACCACCTGCTTGGCGGTGGCGATGCGGGTGTCGTCCAGGGGCGTGTCGCCGAGCACCTGCAGCAGCAGGTCGAGTACCTTGCGCTGGTTCTGCGCCGGCGCCTCGATGACGAAGGCGGTGTCGCTGGTGCTGGTGAAGGCGTTCCATTCGCCGCCAAGGGCCTGCATGCGCGCCTCCAGGCCCGCTTCGCCGTCACCGTCCAGGCCGCTGAAGAACAGGTGCTCCAGCAGGTGCGGCAGCTCCTTGTCGCGGCAGGCGAAGTCGTCGAAGCCGACGCCCACCACCAGGCGGATGGCGACATGGCCACGCTCGGGCGTGGGTTTGAGGATCACCTGCAGGCCGTTCTGCAGTTCGTAGCCTTCGACCTTGTTGCGGTCGGCAGCGTGCACCGGGGTGCCGAGCAGGAGCAGCAGGCAGAGCAGGTAGCGCATGACATGGGTCTGATGGCGAGGAAGCGCCGAGCATAGCGGATCGCCCCCGCCCCTGCGCAATCACCCCAGGCCGCGGCGGCTGCTCCAGAACTGCAGGGCCAGCTGGCGCAGGTCGGCGGCCAGGCCGGCCACCTCGCCGGCGCTGCGCTGGCTGCACAGGCCGCTGTTGGCGTTGTCGTCGGCGGCGCGGCGGATGGTTGCCAGGCTGCGCTGGATCTCCTCGCTGGCAGCGCTCTGCTGCTCCACCGCGCTGGCGATCTGCAAACTCATGCCGTTGATGGCGCCGACCTGCTGGTTGATCCGCTCCAGGGACTCTGCCGCGCGCTGGGCCTGGGCCAGGCTGCTCTCGGCCTGGGCGCAGCTGCGCTGCATGGCCGCGACGGCCTGCTCGGCGCCGCTCTGCAGGCTGTTGATCATCTGGTTGATCTGCGCGGTGGACTGCTGGGTACGCCCGGCCAGGGCGCGCACCTCGTCGGCCACCACGGCGAAGCCGCGCCCGGCATCCCCAGCCCGCGCGGCCTCGATGGCGGCGTTCAGGGCCAGCAGGTTGGTCTGCTCGGCGACGCCCTGGATCACGTCCAGCACCTGGCCGATCGCGCTGCTGTGGTCCTGCAGCTCGCGCACCACGCGGGTGGCGTTGCGCACCTCCTCGTCCAGCTCGGCGATGCGGGCGCGGGTCGCGCTCACCTCGTGCTGGCCGATGCGCGCGGCGTCGTCGGTCTGGTCGGCGGCGCAGGCGCTCTGCTGGGCGCTGCGCGCCACTTCCTGGACGCTGCCGGCCATCTGCCCGACGGCGGCGGCCACCTGGTCGGTCTCCAGCTGCTGGCGGTGGCTGCCGGCACTGCCGTGGGCGACGGCGGCGGCCAGCTCATCGGCGTGTTCGGCGAGCTGGCGCGAGGATTCGGCGATGCGCCCGACCAGCGCGCCGGTCTCCATCTCCAGCATCTGCAGGCAGAAGCCGAGCTGGCCGAATTCGTCGCTGCGCTGGCCGTAGACCGCCTGGCTCAGCGGGTTGTCGGCGATGCCACGGGCGCGGTGCAGCAGCTCGCGCAGCGGGCGCAACTGGCGGTGCAGCACCAGCCCCGCGCAGCCCAGCGCCAGGCCCCAGGCCGGCACGGCGGTGAGCAGGCCATAGGGCGCCAGGGCCTGGTACAGGGCGAGGCCCAGCGCCATGCCCAGGGCCGGGCCGGCGAGCAGGCGCAGGTGCAGTGGCAGGCGCGCGCGGGCGGGCATGCGGCCGGCCTCGAGCCGGGCGTAGGCCCGTTCGGCACGCTGCACCTGCTCGGCGCTGGGGCGGGTGCGCACCGACTGGTATTCCAGCACCTGGCCGTCACGCACCACCGGGGTGACGAAGGCGCTGACCCAGTAGTGGTCGCCGTTCTTGCAGCGGTTCTTCACCAGGCCCATCCAGCTGCGCCCGGCCTTGAGCGTCCGCCACAGGTGGGCGAAGGCGGCGGCCGGCATGTCCGGGTGGCGCACCAGGTTGTGGCTCTGGCCGATCAGCTCGGGGCGGCTGAAGCCGCTGATATCGACGAAGTCCTGGTTGACGTGGGTGATCACGCCCTTGAGGTCGGTGGTGGAGAGGATGTTGGCGTCGTCGGCGAAGGCGACGGCACGCCCGCTGACCGGCAGGTTGCGTTTCATGGGGTGGCTCTCGTGGTGGCTTCGGGCAGCAGGCACCAGTGCCCGTCGAAGCATTCCTCGCCGTTGAACAGGCGCTCCAGCGCCTCGGGCGGACGGGGACGGCTGAACCAGAAGCCCTGGGCGTAGTGGCAGTCCTCGGCAGCGAGGAAGTCCAGGTGTTCGGGGCGTTCGACACCTTCGGCGATCACTTCCAGCCCGAGGCTGCCGCCCAGGCCGATGATGGCGCGGGAAATGGCGCGCAGCTCGGGGTCCTCGGGTGCGCCGTCGATGAAGCTGCGGTCGACCTTGAGGATGTGCAGCGGAAAGCGCTTGAGGTAGCCGAGGGACGAATAACCGGTGCCGAAGTCGTCCAGCGCCAGGCGCACCCCCTGGCAGGCCAGTTCGCGCAGGCAGGCGAGGGTGTCGGCGCCGTCCTGCATCAGCAGGCTCTCGGTGATCTCCAGCACCAGGCTGGAAGGGGCGAGGCCCGATTCCTCGAGTATCGACTTGAGCCGCGTGGCGAAGCCCGGCTGGTGCAGCTGGCGGCTGGAGAGGTTGACCGAGCAGCGCAGGTCCCGCTGACCTTCCTGCTGCCAGGTGCGGGTCTGGCGGCAGGCTTCGCGCAGCACCCAGTCGCCGACGGCGATGATCTCGCCGGACTCCTCCAGCGCCGGGATGAACTGTGCCGGCTGCACCAGGAGGTCGCCCTGGCGCCAGCGCAGCAGGGCCTCTACGCCCACCAGCAGCGGCTGGCCCTGGTCGGTTCGGCAGATGGGCTGGTAATGCAGTTCGAACTCATCGCGCGCCAGGGCCTGGGCGAGAGCGCTTTCCAGGTCCAGGCGGTTCTTGGCGGCGGCCTGCAGGTCGCTGCTGTAGCGGGCGATCTGCGCCTTGCCGGCCTCCTTGGCGCGGTACAGGGCGAGGTCGGCGGCCTGTAGCGCGTCGATGGTCTGGCCCTCGGCCTGGAGCCCGGTGATGCCGATGCTGGCGCTGACCACCAGGGTGCGTTCGTCCAGGTGCAGCGGCTGGTGCAGGCTGTCGAGCATGCGCTGGGCGACGACTTCGGCATCGCCCAGGCAGGCGAGGTCGTCGAGCAGCACGACGAATTCGTCGCCGCCGAAGCGCGCCAGGTGGTCGCCCGGACGCAGGCAGCGTTCCAGCCGATGGGCCACCTCCACCAGCACGCGGTCACCGACGGCGTGGCCGAGGCTGTCGTTGATCAGCTTGAAACGGTCGAGGTCGATGAAAAGCAGCGCCGCCTGGCGCGCGCCGGGCTTGAGCTGGCGTTGCAGGGCCTGCTGCAGGAGCTCGTCCAGGCGCATGCGGTTGGCCAGGCCGGTGAGCGGGTCGTGCCGCGCGGCGTGGCTGAGCTGGTGCTCGGTGGCCTTGCGCTGGCTGATGTCGGTCTGCGAGCCGGCCATGCGGTGGCCCTCGGCGACGCCGCGCACCAGCACCCAGAGGTAGCTGCCGTCCTGCTGGCGCATGCGGTATTCGTGGCTGAGCCAGGGGCTGTCACCGCGCAGGTGGGTGTCGATGGCTTGGCGCAGGGCCGGCAGGTCGTCGGGGTGCACGCGGGCGAACCAGCCGGCACTGCTCTCGCCGAAGGCATCGCGGGAGCGGCCGAGCATGCTCGCCCAGCGCTCGGAGATATACAGCCGGTCATGCTCCAGGTCCCAGTCCCAGAGGCCGTCGTTGGCGCCGCGCAACGCCCGTGCGAAGCGCGCCTCGCTGTCCTCCAGGGCTTGGCGCTGGGCGGCGCTGTAAGTGTCGATGGCCAGGGCGATGTCGAAGAACACCGCTTTCATCAGGCTACCCAGGGTGCGGGTGGACTCGCTGTCGCCGAGCAGGCCGGTGAGCATCTGGTCGAGGTACAGGCGGTACGCGCCGAGGTACCACTTCAGCTCGACGCCGACATGCTGGTGAACCAGGCCTACCTGCAGGCGGTGCATGACGTAGTCGCGGTCGTAGGGGCCCTTCCACAGGCGCTGGTAGTAGTCCAGCTGGCTGGCCTTCAGTCGTGCCAGGGTCGCCGGGTCGCGGAGGATGCTGGCGGTCGGCTCGAAGTGCTCGAGGTGGGCGTAGAGGCTTTCGACGAATACCTTGTGCAGGGCCTCCACCGCTTCCGCCTGGCGGTTCAGGCGCGCGGCATCGAGTGCCTGCCAGTCCAGGTAGCGGCAGCGCTGGTCGATCTCGCGGCGGCCGAGGCCCATCCTGCCGAGCATCTCCTTGAGCTGTGTTGCGAACCCCATACCTCGTCCCTCGTAAAACCTGCGGGCAATAAAAAAGGCGCCACGCGTGGCAGCTCCAATGAACTGCCACGCGTGGCGCCTTGTCTTGCAGGCCCTTGCGTCCTGCCCGGCAAAGCCGGTTTCCGCCCTGAGCGGAACCTTGCAGCGCGAGGTTGTACACCAGTCAGGCCGGGCGCGACAACTCTTCCAGCGCCTGCTCCAGGCGCCGACGCAAACGCCCGAGCTCCCGGGACTTGAAGGCATGGCGGGTGCGATCGAGCACGGTAACCGCCTCGTCGAGGAGCAGGCGCAAGCGGGTGGTTTCGCTGAGGGGCGCGTCCTTGAGCCATCGGCACACCGGAGCGCGCTGGCATTGGCCGGTTTCGGTGATCACTTCGCAGACGACGCCCATGGCGGGCAGCATTTCGCGCAGCAGGCAGGCGAGCGCGGGATCGGTTATGGCGGCGATCGGCGGATCGGAGCTGTCCATGGTCGGGGGCTACGGCTGATGGCAATTGGCTATGAACTCTAGCCATCGCCCGGTCGTCCGGCATTGATCGGCGTCAGTCTGTCGCGAATCGCCACGGAGCCTGGCGGCGTAGGCCACTGCCGTCTGTAGGAATCTGCCGTTACATTGGCGACCATAACAAGAACCACGGGCGGCCTTGCCATGAACTACGACGCGAACCAGCAGCTGATCCTCGCTCTGGTACTGGCGGTGATGATCTTCGGTGTTTCCCTGGAGCTGCGCATCGGGCAGTTCCTCGCGGTGCTGCGCCAGCCGCAGCCGGTGCTGGCGGGCATGCTCGGGCAGTGCCTGATCCTGCCCTGGGCGACCCTCGCGGTCACCCTGCTGGTGGACCTGCACCCCGGCCTGGAGCTGGGCCTGCTGCTGGTGGCCTGTTGCCCCGGCGGCAACCTTTCCAACGTGATGACCCACCTGGCGCGCGGCAACACCGCGTTGTCGATGAGCATGACGGCGCTGTCCAGCCTGCTGGCGCTGGTGCTTCTGCCGCTCAACTTCGCCCTCACCAGCGGCCTCAACCCGGAGGCCTCGGCCTACCTCGCCGGGCGCCTCAGTGCGCTGCAGATGGATCGCGGCAGCATCCTCGTCAGCGTCGTCGTGCTGCTCGGCCTGCCGCTGGTGGCCGGGATGCTGGTGGGCAACCTGTGGCCGCGCCTGGCGACCCGGGTGATGCCCTGGTTCAAGCGTTTCTCGCTGCTGGCCTTCGTGGTCTTCGTCGGCGGCGCGGTGGCCGGCAACTGGCGCCTGTTCGTCGACAACCTGGGCCTGGTGTTCTTCATCGTGGTGCTGCACAACGCCAGCGCCATCGTCCTCGGCTGGGCCATGGCCAGGCTCGCCCGCCAGCGCGGGGCCAACCTGCGGGCCATGGTCATCGAGATCAGCATGCACAACTCCGGCCTCGCCCTGGGACTGATCTTCGCCCAGTTCGGCGGCGAGCCGAACATGGCGCTGGTGGCCGCCTTCTGGGGCACCTGGCACCTGGTCAGCGGCCTGCTGCTGGTGGCGTTCTGGCGCAACCGCCCGCTGCCGGTCGGCGAGGAGGCCCTGCCATGCGCGTCCTGATCACCGGCGCCGCCGGCTACATCGGCCACCAGTTGCTGGAAGCGCTGGTCGCCCGGCATCCCGACTGGAGCCTGGTGGCCGCGGACATCCGCCCGCTGCCGGCCAGCGCCCGGGGGGCGAACGTCGAGGAGGTGCAACTGGACATCGCCCGGGCCGAGGCGGTGGAAGCCTGCATCGCCCACTGGAAGCCCCGGGCCATCGTCCACCTCGCTTCGGTGGTGACCCCGCCGCCGGGGATGAGCGAGGCGACCCTGCACGCCATCGACGTCGAGGGCACCCGCGCGGTGGTCGCGGCGGCGGCGACCCATGGCGTCGAGCAACTGGTGGTGACCAGTTCCGGCGCCGCCTATGGCTACTACCCGGAGAACGCCGAGTGGATCGACGAAGCCGACCCGCTGCGCGGCCATGACGCCTTCGCCTACGCCCGTCACAAGCGCGAGGTGGAGGAGCTGCTGGCCGAGGCCCGCGAGCGCCACCCGCAGCTGCGCCAGCTGGTGCTGCGCCCGGGCACCATCCTCGGGCGGCGGGTGGACAACCAGATCACCGCGCTCTTCGACAAACCCTCGGTGATGGGCGTGCGCGGCCACGACAGCCGCTTCGTGTTCATCTGGGACCAGGACGTGGTGGCGATCATCCTCCAGGGCCTGGAGCGCGGTGCCGAGGGCATCTACAACCTGGCCGGCGACGGTGCGCTGAGCATGGCCGAGATCGCCGCCATCCTCGGCAAGCCCTACCGGCCGCTGCCGGCGACGCTGATCCTCGCCGCGCTGGCGCTGTTCAAGCCCCTCGGCCTGACCCGCTACGGCCCCGAGCAGCTGGACTTCCTGCGCTACCGCCCGGTACTCGCCAACCGCCGCCTGAAGGAGGAATTCGGCTACCGGCCGCGTTACTCCAGCCGCGAGGCGTTCCTGGCGTTCCTCGATGCGCGGGGCATGTTGCCGCGTGCCTGAGCCGGGCGCCGCACCCTACGTCCTGGCCGGATGCCCTGCCTGTTGCTGGCGATATTCGCCGGGGGTCTTGCCGGTCCACTGGCGGAAGGCGCGGAAGAACACGCTGGGTTCGGAGTAGCCCAGCAGCACGGCGATCTCGGCGATGGGCAGGCTGCCTTCCTGCAGGTGACGCTCGGCCAGTTGCAGGCGGGTGTCGCCGAGCAGTTGCTGGTAGCTGCTGCCCTCTTCGGCAAGGCGCCGTTGCAGGGTGCGCTCGCTGAGGCCGAGGCTGGCGGCGAGGGCGCTGCGATCGGGTTCCCCGTGGGCCAGTTGGGCACTCAGCAGTGCCACTACGCGGGCGCGCAGGCCTTCGCTGGGCAGGCGCGCGAGCAGGGCTTCGGCGTGCTGGCGCAGCAATGCCTGGAGCGGCGGGTTGGCCTGGCGCAGGGCGGCGCCCCGCAACTTCAGTGGCAGCACCAGGGCGTAGTCGGGGGCGTCGAACTCCAGCGCGCAGGCGAAGCAGTCCTCGTAGGCGGCCAGGCTCTCGGGCCGCGAATGGATGAAGCAGGCACGCAGCAGGCGGAAGTCATCCAGCAGCGGCTGCATCAGGCGCATCCAGAAGGCCATCAGCGCCAGTACCCGCGTGCGGGTGGCGGGCACGTGCGGGTGCAGCGGACGGTACAGGGTCCAGAGCTGGTCGCCACGGATCTCCACCGCCAGGGTGCCGCCTTCGCCCACCAGGCGCTGGTAGCGCAACTCCGCTTCCAGGGCGTCGCCCAGGGTCGGGCTGCTCTGCAGCAGGTAGCCGAGCACGCTGAACTGGCCGGGCGCGAGCGCCTGGCCCAGCACCAGGCCGGGCTCGGGGTGGGCAAGGCGCGATTCGATGGCGCTCCACAGCACTTCCTGGGCCCGGAAGGGGATGCGCGCGTCAGGGTCACCCAATTGGGCTTCACCCAGGCCGCTGGCGGCCAGAAGCTCGGCACGCGGCAGGCCGAGGCTTTCGGCGGCGTGGAGGATGGCCTGGGTGAGGCTGGCGCTGACCGAGGCCTGGTCGGGTGATGCGGCGGTTGGGCTCATGGGTTGGATTCTGCCCAAGCCGCCGTTACTCAGGAAGGGCCGCGTTCAGCGGTGGGAGCCGATCTCCGGCTGGTAGTCCACATCGCCCTCGACCAGTGGCTCGACGCCCCCGTCTTCCAATGCCACCGGCGGTGCGTCGGGGTTGTCCAGCACGGCGTAGGAGATGGCGCAGAACAGCGAGTTGAGACGCTTCATGTCGCTGATCAGGCCCAGGTGCAGGGCGCTGGTCTCGATGCTCTGCACCACCTGCTGGTGCAGGCGCTCCACGTGGGCATGGGACAGGCGCCGTTCGAGGATGCGGAAGCGCTGCTTGGCGCGGCGAAGGCGCTTGGCGTTCTCCAGGTCGCCGTTGAGGAACACCGAGAGGCTCAGGCGCAGGTTGTTGACCAGCTGGTTGTGCAGCTCGGCGATGTCCGCCAGGCCCGCCTCGGAGAAGGAGCGCTGCTGCGAGGTCTTCTTGTGCTGCACGTCGCCGACCATGCGCTCGATCAGGTCGCCGGCCTGCTCCAGGTTGATGGTCAGCTCGATGATCTCGGCCCAGCGCCGGCTGTCGCGCTCGCTCAGGTCCTCGCGGGGCATGCGCGCCAGGTACAGCTTGATGGCGGTGTAGAGGGCGTCGATGTCGTCGTCGAGGCGGTGGATCTCCTTGCCCAGCAGCGGATCGCCACCGCGCATCAGCTTCAGCAGGTTGTTCAGCATCTGCTCGACGATGTCGCCCAGGCGCAGGGTCTCGCGCACGGCGTTGGCCAGGGCCAGGCTCGGCGTGTCCAGGGCGCTCTTGTCCAGGTGGCGCGGCTTGGCCACGTCGCTGGCCTGCTCGCGGTCCGGCAGCAGCCAGTCGCAGAAGCGCGCCATGTAGGGCGTCAGCGGCAGCAGCAGGAGGCAGCGCACGCTGTTGTAGAGAACGTGGAAGGCGATCACCAGCTCGGCGGTGGAGAAGGACCAGGTGTCCAGCCACTCCGCCGCGGGCCCCACCACCGGCAGCACCAGAGCGCAGCCGGCCAGCTTGAACAGCAGGCTGCCGAGCGCGACCCGGCGGCCGGCGGCGTTCTGCGAGGTGGCGCTGATCATGGCGAGGATGCCGCTGCCGACGTTGGCGCCGATCACCAGGCACAGCGCCACCTTGAGCGGGATGACCTTGGCCGCGGCCAGGGTCGCGCTGAGCAGCACGGCCGCCAGGCTCGAGTAGGTGACCATGGCGAACAGCGCACCGGTCAGGGCGTCCAGCATCACATCGCCCGTGAGCGAGGAGAACAGCACCTTCACGCCCTTGGCGGTGGTGATGGGCTCGGCGGCGGCGACGATCAGCTGCAGCGCGAGGATGATCAGCCCCAGGCCGATGGCCACGCGGCCGAGCTGGCCGAGGCGGGTCTGCTTGCGCGAGAGGAAGAAAATCACCCCGAAGAAGATCAGCAGCGGCGACAGCCATGACAGGTCGAAGGTCAGCACCCGCGCCATCAGCGCGGTCCCGACGTCGGCGCCGAGCATGATCGCCAGGCCGGAGGAAAGGCCCATCAACCCCTGGGCGACGAAGGAGGTGACCAGCAGCGCGGTGGCGTTGCTGCTCTGCACCAGGGCGGTGACGCCGATGCCGGCGGCGAAGGCCAGGGGCGCGTGCTTCATACTGTGGCTGAGCCAGCGGCGCAGGTCGCTGCCGTAGACCCGGAGGATGCCGGTGCGCACGATGTTGGTGCCCCAGACGAGCAGGGCGACGGCGGAGAGCAGGTTGAGCAATGTCAGCATCGGTTCCCTCCTGACGGTAACGACGTGAGCCGCTCCTGGAGGTGGAGCGACTGTATGGGGGGGCGGGTTTGTAACATATCCGTCATGTTCTGACTTGCCGGCCAGCGTCCCGTTCGCCCCTGTCGGTCACCTTTTCTACCCGTCAGTTAAGTCGCAAAACGCCGCCCCCGCTTCGTTGGGAGCTGGCGACAGACCCTGTCGCGCGGTGCCGATAGCCTCGGTGAACTGATAACCTGTGGCATCCCTGCGGACGCGACCTTCCGATGCTCAACCTCTACCACGCCAACGACCTGGAAAGCCTCGGCGAGCTGGCTTGTACCCTGCTCGTGCAGCCCCAGCGCGACCCTTTGGCGCCCTCGCGCGTGGTGGTTCCCAGCCAGGGCATGGGGCGCTGGCTGACCCTGCAGCTGGCGCGGCGCCAGGGCATCGCCATGCAGCTCGACATCCAGCTGCCGGCGCGCTTCATCTGGGACCTCACCCGCCAGGCACTGGGGGAGCTGCCGCCGCAATCGGCGTTCAACCCGGTGACCCTGTCCTGGCGCCTCTACGACTGGTTGTGCGAGCCCGCCAACCTCGAACGCACGCCGCGCCTGGCGCAGTACCTGGACGGCGGCGACGAGCGCCGCCGCCTGACCCTGGCGGCGCGCATCGCCGACGTGCTCGACCAGTACCTGCTGTACCGCGACGACTGGCTGGCCGCCTGGGAGCGTGGCGAGCTGCTCGGCCTCGGTGCCGACGAACAGTGGCAGGCGCTGCTCTGGCGCGAGCTGACCGCCGACGGCCACCCGCACCGGGCGCGCCTGCTCGGCGACCTGCTGGCCCGGCTGCACGATGACGCGCCCATCGAGGGCCTGCCGGAGCGGCTCATCGTCTTCGGCATCAGCAGCCTGCCGCCGCACCACATGCGCGTGCTGGAGGGGCTGGCGCGGCATTGCGAGGTCATCCTCTTCGCCCTCAACCCCTGCCGCGAGGCCTGGGGCGACATCCGCGACATCCGCGAGCTGGCCGCCCTGCCGGAGCCCGGCATCGACGACTGGTACCTCGATGTCGGCCATCCGCTGCTGGCCAGCCTGGGCAAGCAGGGGCGGGATTTCTTCGATGCCCTCTTCACCCTCGGCGGCCAGGAGGTCGGCATCTACGCCGAAGACCAGGACCTGGCCGACGACAGCCTGCTGCGCGCCATCCAGAACGACATCCTGCGCCTGCGCACCCGCCGCGCCGACGAGCGCATGGCCCTGCGCGCGGGCGACCGTTCGCTGGAAGTGCACGTCTGCCATTCGCCCCTGCGCGAGGTGGAGGTGCTGCACGACCAGCTGCTGGCGCGCTTCGCCGCCGACCCCGGGCTGACCCCCGACCAAGTGGTGGTGCTGACCCCCGACATCGAGCGCTACGCCCCCTACATCGAGGCGGTGTTCGCCCCGCGCGAAGGCGTGCCGCGCATCCCCTTCAGCCTCGCCGACCGCAGCCTGCGTGCCGAGCTGCCCTTGGTGGAGGCCTTCCTCGCCCTGCTCGACCTGGCCCAGAGCCGCTTCGCCGCCGAGGAACTGCTCGGCTGGCTGGAGCAGCCGGCCCTGGCCGTGCGCGCCGGCATCGAGGCCGAGGATTTGCCGCTGGTCCGCGACTGGCTGCGCGAGGCCGGTGTGCGCTGGGGCCGCGATGGCCGCCATCGCGCGCGCCTGGGCCTGCCGGAAGAGGACGCCTTCAGCTGGCGCCAGGGCCTGGAGCGCCTGGTGCTGGGCTTCGCTGCCCCGCCCCGGTTGGCTGGCGATGCCCCGCCCCTGCTGGGCGACAGCTGGCCGCTGGACGCACTGGAAGGCGCTCGCGCCCAATTGCTCGGGCGTCTGGCCGGCTTCATCCAGCGCCTGGGGCATCTCGCCGACGACCTGGCCCGCCCGCGCCCGCTGGCGGACTGGGCCGAGACCCTGCAGGGCCTGATCGACCAGCTGTTCGACGAGCGCGAGGCCGGCGAAACCCTGCTGCTGCTGTCCCAAGCCTGCGGCGATTTGCGCAAGCAGGCCGAGGCGGCGGGCATCGAGCGGCCCATCGACATGAGCCTGGTGCGCCAGCAACTGGTGGCCGCGCTGGACGCCGGCAGCGGCGCCTCGGGCTTCCTCACCGGCGCGGTGACCTTCTGCACCATGGTGCCGATGCGCAGCCTGCCGTTCCGCCTGGTGTGCCTGCTCGGCCTGGACGACGGCGCCTTCCCCCGGCGCACCCCTGCCGCCGGCTTCGACCTGATCACCCGCAAGCCGCGCCGGGGCGACCGCGCGCGGCGCCTCGACGACCGCTACCTGTTGCTGGAAACCCTGCAGTCGGCGCGCGACGGCCTCTACCTCAGCTACGTGGGCCGCGACCCGCGCGACAACGCGCACCTGCCGCCCTCGGTGCTGATCAGCGAGCTGCTGGAAACCATCGACCTCACGGCCACCGCAGGCGACGCCAAGGCCAGCGAGCAAGTGCTGATCAGCCACCCGCTGCAGCCCTTCGCTTCCGGCAACTTCGCCGGTGGCAGCCATGCCGGCTTCTCCGCCCCCTGGTTCCGGGCGGCGCAGCGCCTGGCCGAAGTGCCCCGCGAGCCGGACGCGCCCTTCGCCCTGCCGCTGCCCGAGCCTGACGCCGACTGGCTGGCCCTGGAACCTGCGCAACTCATCCAGTGCTTCCGCCACCCGGCGCGCTTCCTTCTCGAACAGCGCCTGGGCCTGCGCCTGGCCGAGGCCGAGGAGGCGCTGGCCAGCGACGAGCCCTTCGCCCTGGAAGGCCCCGCCTGGCGCGGCCTGCGCCAGCTGGCCCTGGACGCCGTGGAGCGCGGCTGGTCGGAGGCGGACGAACGCCGCATCGCCCGTGCCGCCGGCTGGCTGCCCACCGGCGAGCTGGGCCATGCGCTCTGGGGCCAGCTGCGCGGCCCGGTGCGCGCCTTCGCCCCGCGCCTGTTCGAGGCGCGCCCGGACAGCGCCCCGCAGCCGCTGCTGGTGGACATCAGCCTGGCCGGCGTGCGCATCCACGGCTGGCTGGACGGCGTCACCGAAGACGGCCTGTTCGGCTGGCGCCTCAACCGCCTCGGCGAATGGGAGCTGGCGCCCTTCTGGCTGCGCCACCTGCTGCTCAACCTCTCGGCCACCCCCGGCATCGCCCGTGAAAGCCGCCTGCTCTCGCCCGCCGGCGACTGGCAGGCCGGCCCCCTGGCCGACGCCGGGGCGCTGCTCGAGCCCTGGCTGCGCGCCTACCGCGAAGCCCTGTGCGAACCCCTGCCGCTGCTGACCAAGGCCAGCCATGGCTTCGCCTCCGGCTGGCGCAAGCCCGGCCGCAAGGAACCCCTCGACGCCGCCCGCAGCAAGGCGCGCCTCGCCTGGGACGGCATCGACTTCGGCCCCGTGGGCGAATCCCGCGATCCCTGGTACGCCCTCGCCTTCCGCGACCGCGACCCGCTGGACGCACGCTTCGAGCTTCTCGCCGAAACCCTCCTCGGCCCGGCCCTGGACGCCCTGGCGGACGACGGGGAGGAGGACGCATGAATGGCGTCAATAGTCATGCGTTTGCGCATATCCCTATGCATTTCAGGTCCAACATGCATAGAAATCAGCCTCTTTCTATATGTATTCGTATTGGGGGGCCGGAAAATCGTGATTTCCGTCGCACGAAGGGAGTCTGTCGCAATGGCTGATCTGCGCGGGTTGCACGAACTCGACCCGGCCCGTTTCGAGAGCAGGTCGATACTCCGCAAACTGACCACGGCCAGCCGCGCGCTGGCTGAGCTCAAGGGCGTGGCGTCGTCCATTCCCCATCAGGGCATTCTGATCAACACGTTGGGCATGCAGGAGGCCAAGGACAGCTCGGCCATCGAGAACATCGTTACCACCCATGACGATTTGTTCCGTGACGATGCATTCCCCGATTCCTCCAACAGCCCCGCTGCCAAGGAAGTCCTGCGCTACCGCCAGGCGCTCCACGTCGGATTCGCCTCCGTGCGCGAAACCGGCTTGTTGACGACCAATCAGATCATCGACATCCAGGCCGAGCTTGAGCGCAACAACGCAGGTTTGCGTCGGCTTCCGGGAACCACGCTTAAGGATGGCCTGGGGCGGGTGGTCTATACGCCTCCTCAGGATGCCGAACGTGTTGTCGAGCTGATGCGTGACCTGGAGCGTTTCATCAACGACGACGAGCTTTTCGATGCCGACCCGCTGGTGAAGATGGCGCTGATCCACCACCAGTTCGAGAGCATCCACCCGTTCTACGACGGCAATGGCCGGGCGGGCCGTATCGTCAACGTCCTGTATCTGCTCAAGTGCGGAATGCTGGATATCCCGGTGCTCTACCTGAGCCGCCATATCGTGCGTCACAAGGCCGAGTACTACCGCTTGCTGCAAGCCGTGCGCGACGATGGGCAATGGGAAGACTGGGTGCTGTTCATGCTGGCGGCGGTCGAGGAAACCGCGCGCCGGGCCATCGGCACGATCGAGGCAATCAAGGCTGCGCTGCTCGACTACAAGCACCGTATACGGGCGCAGCACAGGTTCTACAGCCAGGACCTGATCAACAACCTGTTTACCCATCCCTACACCAAGATCGAGTTTGTCATGCGCGATCTGGGCGTATCCCGCCTGACCGCCACGCGCTACCTGCAGGAACTCACCGACAGTGGGTTCCTTGAGAAACGCCGGATCGGTCGCTCCAACTACTACAGCAACCTGGCGCTGAACGCGGTGCTCACCGGCGACGACCTGAGGGACGACGCATGAGCCTCGACCTGCTCAACGATCCCTTCACCGGGCGCAGCCTGATCGAGGCCAGCGCCGGCACCGGCAAGACCTGGACCCTGACCGCGCTCTACGCGCGGCTGCTGCTGGAGCGCCGGCTGGGCGTGGGGCAGATCCTGGTGGTCACCTACACCACCGCCGCCACGGCCGAGCTGCGCGAGCGCATCCGCGCGCGGCTGGCGGCGCTGCTCGCCGTCTATGAAGGCGCGGAGGCGCCCGACCCGGTGCTCGCCGGGCTGCATGCGCAGTACCCGGGCGAGGACGCCCATCGGCGCCTGCTGCTGGCGGTGCACGGCTTCGACGAGGCGGCCATCTTCACCATCCACGGCTTCTGCCAGCGGGCGCTGCAGGACGCGGCGTTCGAGGCCGGTGGCGATTTCGACAGCGAGTTGACGGCGGACGACCGCGAGGTGCTCGACGGCCTGCTCGCCGACCTGTGGCGCGCCGAGCTGGCGGCGGCGGAGCCCGCCTGGGCGCGTTTCCTCGCGCAGAAGCGCATCACCCCGCAGTCGCTGCGCCAGCGCCTGCGCTCGCACCTGGGCAAGCCCTACCTGCGCATCGAACCGCGCGACGGCGAGCTGGGTGACCTGGGCGCGGCCAGCGAGGCCTGGACCCACGCCCGGGACATCTGGCTGCGTGATGCACAGGCCTGCCTGGCGGACCTGGCCGCCTTCGACGGGCTCAACAGGCGCAGCTACGACGCCGCCAGGTTCGCCCTCTGGCAGGGTGAGCTGGACGCCTATTTCGCCGACCCGGCGGCGCTGTTCGCCGCGCCCACGGGCCTGGAGAAGCTGGGCCGCGAAGCCCTGTCCAAGGCGTGCAAGAAGGGCTTCGAGCTGCCCGGACACGCGCTCAATGCCGCGCTGCAGGATCTGTTGGATGCGCTGGAGGAGGCCAAACCCGCTGGCGAGGCGCGACTCATCGACCTGCAGGTGCGCCTGCTCGACACCCTCAACCGCGAGCTGCCGGCGCGCAAGGCTGCGCAGCGCATGCTGGCCTTCGACGACCTGCTCAACCGCCTCGACCAGTCGCTGCAGGGCCCCGCCGGCGAGGCACTGGCCGCCGCCCTGCGAGAACGCTACCCGGTGGCGCTGATCGACGAATTCCAGGACACCGACCCGGTGCAGTACGCCATCTTCCGGCGCATCTACCCGGGTGGGGACGAGGGCGGCGACCTGTGCTTCGTCGGTGACCCCAAGCAGGCGATCTACGCCTTCCGTGGCGCCGACCTGGCCACCTACCTCAAGGCCCGCGACGAAGCCGCGCGGCAGTACAGCCTGAACACCAACCACCGCTCGGTGCCGGCGCTGATCGCCGCGCTCAACCGCGTCTTCGACCGGCCCCTGCCCTTCGCCGAGCCGGGCCTGGCCTACCCGCCCGTGGGCGCCAGCGACAAGGCCCGCGCGCAACTGGTGCTGCCCGAGGCGGGGGCGCCGCTGGAGCTGGTGTGGCTGGGCGACGAGCCCCTGGGCAAGGGCGAGGCCGGCAACGCCGTGGCCATCGACACCGCGCGGCGCATCGCCGCCCTGCTGGCCGCCAGCGGCCGAGGCGAGGCCTATTTCGACGAGGCCGGCGTGCGCACGCCCCTGCGCGGCGGTGACATCGCCGTCCTGGTGGCCAGCCACCGCCAGGCGGGCGACGTGGCCGAGCAACTGGCCGCGCGTGGCGTGCCCAGCGTGCGTCGCGGGCGTGACAGCGTCTGGCACAGCGCCGAGGCCGAGGAACTGGCCGCGGTGCTCGCCGCCTATGCCGAGCCCGGCCGCGAGGGCGTGCTGCGCTATGCCCTGGCCACCCGCCTGCTGGGCCGCGACGCCCAGGCCCTGGCGCGCTGCCAGGACGACGAGCACGCCTGGGACCAGGAGCGCGAAGACGCCGAGCGCTACCACCAGTTCTGGCAGCAGCAAGGCTTCATGCGGGCTTTCCGCGCCTGGCTCGACGAGCAGCGCGTCGCCGAGCGGCTGATCGCCCTGCCCGACGGCGAGCGCCGCCTGACCAACCTCCTGCACCTGGCCGAGCTGCTGCAGGCCGAGAGCCTCCAGCGCCCGGGCCTGGAGCCGCTGCTGGCCTGGTTCAACGCCCAGCGCGCGGCCGAGAGCCATGGCGACGATGCCCTGCTGCGCCTGGAAAGCGATGCCGAGCGGGTGCAGATCGTCACCGTGCACACCAGCAAGGGCCTGGAATACCCGCTGGTGTTCTGCCCCTATCTCTGGGACGGCGCGCTGTTGCGCCGCGACGAAGACATCACCTGCCACGCCGAGGACGGCACCCCGTTGCTGGACCTGGGCGGCGCCGACTACGACGACAACCGCGAGCGTGCCCGGCGCGAGCGCTTCGCCGAACGCCTGCGCCTGGCCTACGTGGCCCTGACCCGCGCCCGTGACCGCCTCTGGCTGCACTGGGGCCCGGTGGCCCTGCCCAGGGCGAAGAAGGATGGCGAGCTGCCCGAGGACGGCCTGCACAGCAGCGCCCTCGCCTGGCTGCTGCACGGCCGTGAATTGCCCGGCGAGGCGTTGCTCGGCGAACTGGCCGGCCACCTCGCCGCGCTGGATGGCGCCGGCCTGCGCCATGAGCTGCAGAGCCTGGCCGATGCCAGCGGCGGCGACATCGCCCTGGTGCCCTGCCGCGACGCCGAGGCCAGCGCCCAGGGCGAAACCCGCGCCGCGCCGCCGGCCGCCCTGGCGCACCTGCAGCGCGGCCTGCACAGCGCCTGGCGGGTCGGCAGCTTCTCCGGCCTGGCCGCCGGCATGCACATGGAGGCGCCGGACCGCGACGCCTTCTTCGTCCCGCCGGCCACCGACCCGGGCGCCGGCTTCTACGGCTTCCCCCGTGGCGCCCGTGCCGGCACCTGCCTGCACGCGATCCTGGAGGACTGGGTGCGCGGCGAGGGCGAGCTGGAGGACCTGGTGCCGCTGCACCTGCTGGGCCACGGCCTGCCGGAGGACTGGGCGGCGATCGCCATCGAGCAGCTGCGCAAGGTGCTGGATGCCGACCTGGACGGCCGGGGGCTCGCCCTGTCGCGCCTGGAGCCGAGCCGGCGCCTGCCGGAGCTGGGCTTCACCTTCCCGGTGGCGCAGCTGGACATCCAGGGCCTGCGCACGGTGCTGGCCGACCCCGCCCACGGTCTGCCCGAGCCCATGCGCGCGGCCGCCGAGCGTCTGGAGTTCGACACCCTCAACGGCTTCATGAAGGGCTTCATCGACCTGACCTTCGAGCACCAGGGGCGCTGGTACATCGCCGACTACAAGTCCAACTGGCTGGGCCCGGACGCCAGCTACTACGGCGGTGAGCGCCTGGAGCAGGCCATCGCGGCCGAGCACTACCACCTGCAGTACCTGATCTACCTGGTGGCGCTGCGGCGCTTCCTGCGCCTGCGCCTGGACGGCTTCGCCAGCGAGCAGCTGGGCGGCGCCTACTACCTGTTCCTGCGCGGCATGCCGGATGCCGGCGTGTACTTCCACCGCCCCGGCGATGCGTTGCTCGATGCCCTGGATCGCCTGTTCGAGGAGGGCCGCCCGTGAAGCTCGCCGAATGGCCGCTGGGCCCGCTGGAGCGTTTCTTCGCCGATAGCCTGCTGCGCCTCGACCCTGACGCCGGCGAGGCGGTCACCGCTGCCGCCGCGCTGTGCTGCCAGGCCCTGGCCAACGGCGATGTCTGCCTGCCCCTGGCGCGCCTGGCCGGGCAGCGGGTGTTCGACGAAGGCGCCGCCGGGCTCGACCTGCCGGCCCTGCACGACTGGCTCGCCGCGCTGCGCGCCTCGCCGCTGGTGGCCAGCCCCGGTGGCTACGCGCCGCTGACCCTGGATGGCGAGCGCCTCTACATCAGTCGCTACCACGCCTACGAGACGCGCCTGGCCGCCAGCCTGCTGGCCATGGCCGGCGCCCGCCCGCCGGTGGACGAGGCGCGGCTGGCCGAATCCCTGGCCCGGCTGTTCGCTCGCAACACCCAGCAGCCCGACTGGCAGCGCCTGGCCGCCGCCCAGGCGGTGCGGCGCAACCTGGCGGTGATCTCCGGCGGCCCCGGCACCGGCAAGACCACCACAGTGGTGCGCCTGCTCGCCGCGCTGCTCGAACAGCCCGGCGGCGAGCGCCTGGCCATCGGCCTCGCCGCACCCACCGGCAAGGCCGCCGCGCGCATGGCCGAGGCCATCCGCAACGCCAAGGCCGAGCTGCCGGTGGACGATGCCATCAAGGCCCTGCTGCCCGAGGAGGCGCGCACCCTGCACCGCCTGCTGGGCAGCCGTGGCGACAGCCCGCAGGTGCGCCACCACGCCGACAACCCCTTGCCGCTGGACGTGCTGGTGGTGGACGAGGCCTCGATGGTGGACCTGGCGCTGATGGCCAAGCTGCTCGACGCCCTGCCGCCGGGCGCCCGCCTGGTGCTGCTGGGCGACAAGGACCAGCTCTCGGCGGTGGAAGCCGGCGCGGTGTTCGCCGAGCTCTGCGAGGGGCGTGGCCTGGACGCCGCCGCCAGTGCCGACCTGGAGCGCATCACCGGCCAGCGCGTGCCCGTGGAGCAGCCGCGCTCGCGCCTGGGCGACGCCGTGGTGCTGCTGACCCACAGCCACCGCTTCGCCGGCGACAGCGGCATCGGCGAGCTGGCGCGGCGCATCAATGCGGGTGACGCGCGGGGCACCCTTGAACTGCTGCGCGAGGCGCGCCCCGATCTCGGCTGGAACCCCGGCCCGCTGCAAGGCCCGCTGCTGGAGCGCCTGGACGCCGGCTACGCGCCCTTCATCGTCGCCGCGCGCACGGGTGGTGCGCAGGCCGCCTTCGCCGCCTTCGCCGACTTCCGCGCCCTCACCGCCCAGCGCGAGGGGCCCTGGGGCGTCAACGGCATCAACGAGGCGCTGGAGGCGCGGATCAAGCGGCGCCTGGGCATCGCCAGCCGCGAGCGCTGGTATCCGGGGCGCGCGGTGATGGTGCGGCAGAACGACTACGCCCTGGGACTGTTCAACGGCGATATCGGTATCTGCCTGCCCACGGCCCACGGCCTGCGGGTGTTCTTCGAGGGCGAGGCCGGCCATCGTCCCTTCGCCCCGGCACGGTTGCCCAGCCACGACAGCGCCTTCGCCATGACGGTGCACAAGAGCCAGGGGTCGGAGTTCCGCGAGGTGCTGCTGGCGCTGCCGGAGCAGCCGAGCCCGTTGCTCAGCCGCTCGCTGTTCTACACCGGCATCACCCGCGCCAAGCAGCGCGTGGAGGTCTGGGGCCTGCCGCAGCGCCTGGCCGAGGCGGTGAGCACCCGCGCCGAGCGCGCCGCCGGGTTGGCCGCGCGCCTGGCCGAGGCCCAGCCGGTGGTGGCCGAACCGGCCCCCGTCCCGCCCCCGCCCGCGCCACCTGCGGGCGGGCAGATGGACCTGTTCTAGCGGGCTGCTCTCACAGGGTGACGAAGCGCTGCAGGCCACCGGCGAAGCTGGCCTGGATGTAGTCGTACACCGCCGCCGCGCGCTTGTAGCCGCCATGGTTGGAGACCACCTTCTTGCAGTTGGCGACGAACACCGTACGGGTGGCCACCTCGATATAGGTCTTGTCCTCGGGGCCGTAGAGGCCCAGGGCCAGGTCGCGCTCGGAGGAGGCGTAGGCGAAGCGCAGCACCTCGTCCCGCGAGGAGTGGAAGATGTAGACCCGCTCGCAGGAGGGGATGGCGTCGGCGAACTCCTCGTCGCTCTCGAAGCATTCGTTGTCCACCGCCGGCGCGGTGCAGAAGTAGTTGCGCACGATGCGCCCGGGCGAGCCCTTGAGAGCCTTGAGCGTGACCCGCGCGCCGAGGCTGTGGGACATCACGTCCACGGCGCCGGCATCCCCGGCGAGGTTGTCCAGCAGGAAGCGGAACATCCGCGCCACGGCATTGGCGCGCTTCTTCGCCTGCCACCAGTCGAGCTTCTGGTCGCCGCCGGGCCAGGAATAGCCGAGCACCATGTCGTAGGCGTCGGCGAGGTGGACCATGGCCTGCTGCTCGATCACCTGGTAGGAGTCGAACACCTCGTACTGCTCGTTGTTGTAGCCGTGCACCAGCAGGAGCAGGCGCTTGCCCTTGACCAGGTGCAGCAGGTCCTTGAAGTCCAGCACGGCGGTGACGGTGTCGTTGGCCAGGTCCACCTCGCGAATCAGGTGGCCGGTCTCGGAGAGCTGGTCGGGATTGGAGAAGTCCTTGCGCGAACTGATGATGATCATGAGTGACTCCGCGTTCCTTGCGGCGAGGGGCCGGTCGCGGCCCGGCGATGAGCCGTCATGACCGGAACCCGTGGCACACCGCAGCGTTGATGGGGGGTTCAGCACGGGCGGCCGACGGCATCGCACGCCAGCGCCGGGGCCGGGGCCAGGCGCAAGCGAAACGGCGGGTGCAGGTGAACTCTAGATCAGGGAGGGGCGGTCAGGGGGCGAGTGCGTGGGCAGGAACGAGAACGGGGCCCGTGGGCCCCGTCTTTGCTGCCGGATGGCGGGTCAGTCGATGCTGACCACCTTGGCGAGGACGATCTTCGGGCCTTTCATCTTCTTGACGATGATGCGCAGGCCTTCGGTCTCCAGCACTTCCTCTTCCTCGGGGACGCGGTTGAGGGTTTCGTAGATCAGGCCTGCGAGGGTGTCCGCCTCGACGTGGTCGAGGTCGATGCCCAGCAGGCGCTCGACCTTGAACAGCGGGGTGTCGCCGCGCACCAGCAGCTTGCCGGGCTGGTAGGCGAGGATGCCGCGCTCGGTCTTGCGGTGTTCGTCCTGGATGTCGCCGACCAGCACTTCGAGCACGTCTTCCATGGTCAGGAAGCCGACCACCTTGCCGTCGGCCTCCTCGACCAGGGCGAAGTGCGCGCCGCCCTGGCGGAACTGTTCCAGGAGGCGCGACAGCGGCATGTGCTTGGTCACGCGCTCCACGGGACGGGTCAGTTCGGCCAGGTCGAAGGACTCGGGCAGGCTGTCCAGCGCGGAGAGGGCCAGGAGCAGGTCCTTGATGTGCAGCACGCCGATGAACTCGCCGGTCTGGGCGTTGTGCACCGGGTAGCGGCTGTACTTGTGGCGGCGGATCACGCTGAGGATGTCGGCCAGCGGCGCGTCGTGCTCCAGGTAGATCAGGTCCTCGCGGGAGTTGGCCCAGTCGACCACTTCCAGCTCGCCCATCTCGACGGCGGAGGCCAGCACGCGCATGTCCTGGTCGCTGGGGTCGCGGGCGCGGCTGGAGTGGAGGATCAGCTTCAGCTCGTCGCGGCTGTAGTGGTGCTCGTGGTGCGGGCCGGGCTCGCCTTGCCCGGCGATGCGCAGGATGGCGTTGGCGCTGGCGTTGAGCAGCCAGATGGCCGGGTACATCAGCCAGTAGAAGAGGTACAGCGGCACCGCCGTCCACAGCGACAGCAGCTCGGGCTTGCGGATGGCCCAGGACTTGGGCGCCAGCTCGCCGACCACGATGTGCAGGTAGGAAATGATGAAGAAGGCGGTGAAGAAGGAGATGCCGTGGGCCAGTTTCTCCGACTCGATGCCGACGGCGCCGAGCAGCGGGCCGAGCAGGTGGGCGAAGGCCGGCTCGCCGACCCAGCCGAGGCCGAGCGAGGCGAGGGTGATGCCCAGCTGGCAGGCCGAGAGGTAGGCGTCCAGTTGGTTGTGCACGGTGCGCAGGATGCTGCCGCGCCAGCCGTGCTTGTCGGCGATGGCTTCGACACGGGTGGCTCGCAGCTTGACCATGGCGAACTCGGCGGCCACGAAGAAACCGTTGAGCACGACGAGGAACAGGGCGAACAGAACGAGGCCGAAGTCGGCGAAATAGGAAGTCAGTGAACTAGCGGGGGACGGGTCCATTGGGGGCTTTGGTCAGCGAATGATCGGCTAAGGGTGAGGGCTGGGACGGCAGTTTGCAAGACGCCGGGCCCTGTCCGGGCCCGGTGCCGCCTGGCGCGCGTTCAGGCGCGCGGCGCGACCTGGCTGGGCGGGAAGTGGCAGGTGAAGGTGCTGCCGTGGTTGAGCACGGAGCTGATGTCCAGGCGGCCACGGTGGCGGATCAGCACGTGCTTGACGATGGCCAGGCCCAGGCCGGTGCCGCCGGTGTTGCTGGCGCGGCTGGAGTCGACCCGGTAGAAGCGCTCGGTCAGGCGTGGCAGGTGCTTGCTCTCGATGCCGATGCCGGAGTCCTGCACGGCCAGGTGCGCGCCCTGCTCGTCGCTCCACCAGCGGATGCGCACGTCGCCACCGTCGGGGGTGTACTTGACCGCGTTGAACACCAGGTTGGAGAAGGCGCTGCGCAGCTCGGCCTCGCTGCCGCGCAGCCTGCAGGCGGCGTCGGCTTCCAGGGTGATCCTGTGCTGGCGGCTGCCGGACAGGGCGATGGCGTCGTGGCGGATGCTCTGCAGCAGGGCGTCGACCACCACCGGCTGGTTGTCCGAGGGGTAGTCGGTGGCTTCGAGCTTGGCCAGCAGCAGCAGGTCGTTGAGCAGGTTCTGCATGCGCCCGGCCTGCGAGTTCATCTGTTGCAGGGCGCGGGCCCAGCGCGGGTTCACGTCCTCGACGTTGTCCAGCAGGGTCTCCAGGTAGCCGGCGATCACGGTCAGCGGGGTGCGCAGTTCGTGGGAGACGTTGGCGACGAAGTCTTTGCGCATCTGTTCCAGCTGGTGGATGCGGGTGACGTCGCGCACCAGCATCAGGTGCTCGCGGTTGCCGTACTGGGTGATGTGGAACTGCAGGCGCAGGCGGTCGTTGACCGGCGAGGGCAGGTCGAGGGACTCGCGGTAGTTTTCCTGCTCGAAGTATTCCTTGAAGCGCGGGTGGCGGATCAGGTTGGTCACCGGCTGGCCGCTGTCCTGCGGGGTCTTGAGGCCCAGCAGGTTCTCGGCGGCGCGGTTCCACCAGTCGAGGTTGCCCTCGCTGTCGAGCATCACCACGGCGTCCTTGAGGGCGGCGGTGGACTCCTGCACGCGGTCGATCACCGCCTGCAGGCGCCCGCGCACGCGCTGGTCGCGGCGCTGCAGGTGGTAGATGCTGTCGAACACTTCGCCCCACAGGCCGTAGCCGTCCGGCGGCGGCTCGTCGGGTTTGTGTTCCTTGAGCCACTTGTGCAGGCGCAGCAGTTGGCTGAGGGTCCAGCCGAGGTAGGCACCGAGGCCGACGGCCAGCGCCCAGCCGTACTCGCCGGTGATGAATCCGCCGAGCAGGCAGGCGACGAGGAGGAGGAGCAAACGGCGGATTACGGCGCGACGCCAGTCCTGGTTCAACGGTCGCTTCCTTGTTCGGTGGGATCAGCCCTTGGTGGAAAAACGATAACCGGTGCCGCGCACGGTCTGCACCAGGTTTTCGTAGGCATCGCCCAGGGCCTTGCGCAGGCGGCGGATGTGCACGTCCACGGTGCGCTCCTCGACGTACACGTTGCCGCCCCAGACCTGGTCCAGCAGCTGGCCACGGGTGTAGGCACGCTCCTGGTGGGTCATGAAGAACTGCAGCAAGCGGTACTCGGTCGGGCCCATCTCGGCGGGCTTGCCGTCGATGGTGACGCGGTGGCTGATGGGGTCCAGCAGCAGGCCGCCGATCTCGATCGGCGCTTCGCTGTCGGTGGGACCGGCGCGGCGCAGCACGGCCTTGAGGCGGGCCACCAGCTCGCGGGGCGAGAAGGGCTTGGTGATGTAGTCGTCGGCGCCGACCTCCAGACCCTGGATCTTGTTGTCCTCCTCACCCTTGGCGGTGAGCATGATGATCGGGATGTCGCCGGTCAGCTCGTCGCGCTTCAGGCGGCGGGCCAACTCGATGCCGGAGGTGCCGGGGAGCATCCAGTCGAGAAGGATCAGGTCGGGTTTGCGGTCGACGATGATGGCGTGTGCCTGCTGGGTGTTCTCGGCCTCCAGGCACTCGTAGCCGGCCATTTCCAGGGCCACCGCGATCATTTCGCGGATGGGCGCTTCGTCGTCGACTATCAGGATGTTCTTGCCAACCATGTATCCGCCTCGGGTCGCTTGTTCAGCTGGTTTGCGCGCATTAGATAACGGAATTATTGCAGCTATATGACACCGGGATGTTGCCGCCGGCTCCGCCGCGCGTCGACGGGCGGCGCGCTGGCCTCGACTATGCTCAGCGGGCTGCCGGCGCAATGCCGCAGCCGGACCGGCGCGGCCCATTCCAGGGTGCCGGCTGCCTGCCTGCCGTACCCCTTGCAATGGGGCCGGTGGTTGCCGGGCCGAGGTGATCCCACCCGAGGAGAAACATGATGAGCAGAACCTATCCACAGATCCTGGCCGTCCTGGCCGGCGCCCTGCTGTCCTGGCCGTTGCTGGCTGCGGAGCCGGCGATGGAGAAGGACGGCTTGCTGGTCGACCAGCAGGGCATGACCCTCTACACCTTCGACAAGGACGCCATGGGCATGTCCCACTGCAGCGGCGAATGCGCGAAAAACTGGCCACCGCTGATGGCCGAGGCCGGCGCCAAGGCCGAGGGCAAGTGGAGCCTGGTCAAGCGTGACGACGGCTCCAGCCAATGGGCCTACGACGGCAAGCCGCTCTACACCTTCGTCATGGACAAGAAGGCTGGCGACAGGACCGGCGACGGCAAGATGCAGGTCTGGCACGTGGCCAAGCCCTGAGCCCTGGTTCGCCTTGAAGTCCGCGCTGCGCGGGTTCAGCGCAGCGCGTAGTCGGCCACCAGGCCGATGAAGATCGCCATCCCCGCCCAATGGTTGTGCAGGAAGGCCTTGAAGCAGGCCTGCGGATCTCGCGTGCGTGTGCTCCAGGATTCCCAGGCGAAGCAGGCGGCGGCGCCGAGCAGGCCGAGGTGGAAGTACAAGCCCAGCTCGAAGCGGCTGCCGGCCAGCAACAGGCACAGGAGCGCCAGGCCCTGCAGGGTGGCGATGATGATGCGGTCGGCATCGCCGAAGAGGATGGCGGTGGATTTGACGCCGATCTTCAGGTCGTCCTCGCGGTCGGTCATGGCGTAGTAGGTGTCGTAGGCCACCGTCCACAGCAGGTTGGCGATGTACAGCAACCAGGCTGCCGCCGGCAGCTCGCCGGTCTCGGCGGTGAAGGCCATGGGCATGCCCCAGGAGAAGGCCGCACCGAGCACCACCTGGGGGTAGAAGGTGTACCGCTTCATGAAGGGGTAGCAGGCGGCCAGGGCCAGGCCGCCGAATGACAGCCAGATGGTGGTGGCGTTGGTCAGCAGCACCAGGCCGAAGCTGAGCGCCACCAGCACGGCGAAGAACACCAGCGCCTCGCGCGGCCTGATCGCGCCGCTGGCCAGGGGGCGGGCCTTGGTGCGGGAGACGTGGCCATCGAAATGGCGGTCGGCGTAGTCATTGATCACGCAGCCGGCTGCGCGCATCAGCACCACGCCGAGGACGAACACCAGGACGTTCTTCAGGCTCGGGCGGCCCTCGCCGGCGACCCACAGCGCCCAGAGCGTCGGCCAGAGCAGCAGGTAGATGCCGATGGGCTTGTCCATGCGCGTCAGCTGGACGAAGTCCCAGGCGCGGGGGTGCAGGCGGTTGAGCGATTGCAGGAGCTTGAGGTACATCGGCGGTCTCCGCTGGGCGTGGGCGGATTATACGGGCTCGATGCCGGCGTGCTGCCACAGTGTGGGCAGGAATATCTCGGCCACCAGCACCGCCAGATCACCCCGGCGGAAACAGGAGCGGCGCCCCCACAGGCGCTCTGCGCGTACCTCTGCCGGCAGCCAGGCGGCGGGATAGCGGGTGACTTCGATGGGGCCGCGGGCGAAGGCGCGGTCGCTGAACAGCAACTCGCCGAGAGAGCGGCTGCCCAGCTCGCCCAGGGCGAGGCCGGAGCCCTCCAGCGCACTGCGCGCCGCCACGCTGCGGGCGAATACCCAGGCTTCGCCGTGGCCGCGCAGGTAGACCTCGCGGACCCAGCCCTGGCTGCCGTCCGGCACGCCGAGGGCGGTGCATTCGTCGGTGCGCAGCACCTGCCAGCCCTCCACCAGCGGGGTGACGCTGAAGGCGTCGGCCGAGAGGGCGGTGAGGCGACGGGTCAGCGAGCCCTGGTCGAACAGCCAGTCACGCAGCCCTGCCGGGGGCGCGGGGTGCAGTTGCGTGGCGCTGAGCCAGCGGGGCGGATGGGCGAGGGCGGCGTCTGGCACGATGGTCCTGGCGGTCTGGGCGGCGCGGGAGTCTAACACGGTGCCAGGGGCGTTTCGTGGGGTGGCGCTTTGCCGCAGGCGCTCTTCATCCCGTCGCCCGGCGTCTTGGCGCTGTGGCGCGTTTGGTATAGGTTGCGCGCCAAACCGTGAGTTCCGCCGAGGACGATAATGAAAAAGTGGCAATGCGTGGTCTGTGGTCTGATCTATGACGAATCCCAGGGCTGGCCGGACGACGGCATCGCGCCGGGCACCCGCTGGGAAGACGTGCCGGCCGACTGGCTGTGCCCCGATTGCGGCGTCGGCAAGCTGGACTTCGAGATGATCGAGATCGGCTGATCCACCCCGGGCCCCCGTGCAAGGCGGCGGGCCCGTATCCCCTTTCGCTTCAGCCCCTGGCCAGTGCCGCGAAGTGTTCGCAGGCCTGGTCGTAGAAGCGCTCCAGGCGCTCGATCACCGGCTCGGTCAGGGCCACCTGGCGCACCCGCCTGTCATCTTCCGAACCGGTTTCCTCCAGCAGGCCCTGGTCGATCAGTTGCTGCACGTATTTCACCGCGGTGCGCCGGCTGATGCTGGGCATGCAGGCGTAGAGGTCGGTCTTGCGCAGCAACTGGTCACGGCGCAGCCACATGTGGGTGAACAGGTCGCTGTAGCAGAGGTCCCCCAGGCCGAGGTCGGCGAACAGGGCGATCCAGCTTTCGTCCATGTCGATGATCGCCTGGGCGACGGCGCGGCGATTGCTCTGGCTGTGGCGGCGGGTCATGGATCGAGGCTTCCTCGGGTGTGGTGTTTATGGTGCAGATTTGCATGTTCTTGCACGGTCTTCGTGCAGGGGGGCGAAGAGGCGCGAGCCGGCCGCTCGCCCATTAATGTGCAAATTTGCATTCAAAACAACGGCTTTGTCCGCTTGCCACCTGGCTGGCACGGCCGTTGCTCCCGCCTCTCCATCGGCCCATCCCGGGCGTGGAGAATGCGATGCAGTTTAAGTTATTCAAGACCCTGTGGGGGTTCCACGGAGCGCCCGATGAGGCGGCCCGGCTGGCGCTGGAGGCCGGCTTCGACGGTCTCGAAGCCGCGGTACCGGAAGCGCCCGAGGCCCGTGATGCGTTGGGCCAGGCGTTGAGCGAGCACGGCGTGCCCTTCATCGCCGAGGTCTGCACCGGCGGCAGCTATGTTCCCGATCGCCATGCGACCCCTGCCGAGCACCTGGCGGACCTGCGGCGCAAGGTGCGGGCCGCCCAGCCGCTGAGGCCGTTGCTGTGTAACGTGATCGCCGGTTGCGATGCCTGGCCGCTGGCGGTGCAGCGCGATTTCTTCGCCGCCGCCCTCGAACTGGAGGTGGACCTGGGCGTGCCCTTGAGCTTCGAAACCCATCGCGGGCGCTCGATGTTCAATCCCTGGGTCACCGAGACGCTGCTGCGGCAACTGCCGGACCTGCGCCTGACGGCGGACATCAGCCACTGGGTGGTGGTCGCCGAGCGCCTGCTGGACGATGACTGGGACCTGCTGCTGGCGGTGGCCGAACAGGTCCGGCACGTGCACGGGCGGGTGGGTTATCCACAGGGGCCGCAGGTGCCGCACCCGGCCGCGCCGGAGTACGCCGACTGCCTGGCGTTCCACCAGCGCTTCTGGGAGGCGGTATGGCGTGCCCAGCGGCGACGTGGTGCAAGCCTGAGCAGCATGACCCCGGAGTTCGGTCCCGATCGCTACCTGCACACCCTGCCCTTCACCGACCAGCCGGTGGCGGACCTGTGGCAGGTGAACCGCTGGATGGGCTACACCGAGCGCGAGCACTTTTGCCGCTGGATCGGAGGTGACGCATGAACCTGCCCCGCCTGCGTCATGACGACGGCCTGTGGCCGACCCTGCTCGCGACCCTCTATGCCTTCGCTGCCTGGGGCGGCGGCCTGGCGCTGATGGTGCTGGCCGAACCCTGGAGCTGGCCCCTGGGGGTGCTGGCGCTGGCCCACGGGATGGTCATCGGTGCCTACCTGATCCACGACTGTGCGCACCAGGCGGTGTTCCTCCAGCGCGAATGGAATGCGCGCCTGGGCGCCCTGCTCAGCGTGCTGGTAGGTGGCTGCTACGGGGACTACGACGGGCTCCGGCGCAAGCACATGCGCCATCACGTCGACCGTGCCGACGTGGTGGCTTTCGACTACCGCGCCCTGCTCCTGGCGCGGCCCGCCCTGTTGCACGCGGTGCAGGCGCTGGAGTGGCTGCATGTGCCGGCGGTGGAGCTGCTGATGCATGCCTCGGTGATCGCCAGCCCCTTCCTGGTCGAGGGCTATCGCGCTCGTCGTCGCCGCGTGCTGGGCTGCCTGGTGCTGCGCGGGGCCGCCTTCGTCGCCCTGGGCGTGCTGGCCTGGCCGGCGCTGCTGGGCTACGGCCTGGCCTACCTGTTGTTCCTCTGGGTGATGCGCCTGATGGACATGCACCAGCACACCTACGAGGTGGTGGTCGGCCTGGACCAGCCGGCCGGCGCGCGTCCCGATGCGGCCTATGAGCAGCGCAACACCTTTTCCAACCCGTTCGGCCATTCGCCGTTGCTCAACCTGCTGGTGCTCAACTTCGGCTACCACAACGCCCACCACGAGAAGCCGACCACGCCCTGGTACCGCCTGCCGGCGTTGCACCGCGAGCTGTATGGAGCGCAGGACGAGCCGGTGCTGCCGGCGCGCCGGCTGCTGGCCAATCTGCACCGGCATCGCGTGGAGCGGGTGCTGAACGTCGACCAGGGCGACCAGGTGGCGGGCCTGCCCCACCGCGAAGGCCCCGGGTTCATCGGTGTCTACGGGGTGTCGTTCCTCACCGCGATCTGAGCCCAACCTCCGTCGGGCGGGCCGCGCCAAGCCTTGGCGAGGGGTTGGCAATTGGAGTAGGGTCTCAAGGTTTTTCGCCTGGAGGAGGTGCTCATGCGCAAGTGGCAATGCGTGGTTTGCGGCTTCATCTATGACGAGGCCCTGGGCCTGCCGGACGAGGGCATCGCCCCGGGCACGCGCTGGGAAGACATCCCGCCGGACTGGGTCTGCCCCGACTGTGGCGTGGGCAAGATCGACTTCGAGATGATCGAGATCGCCTGATCCGCGACATCCCCCCGATATTCAGCGACGGCCCCTGGGCCGTCGCGTCGTTTTGCAGCTGAGGAGTGAGAGATGAGTGCACCCGTGGTGATCGTCGGGACCGGCCTGGCCGGCTACAACCTGGCCAAGGAGTTCCGCAAGCTGGACGGCGAGACGCCGCTGTTGCTGATCAGCGCCGACGATGGTCGCTCCTACTCCAAGCCGATGCTGTCCACCGGCTTCGGCAAGAACAAGGACGCCGACGGCCTGGCGATGGCCGAAGCCGGCGCCATGGCCGACCAACTGAAGGCCGAGATCCGCACCCACACCCGCATCACCGGTATCGACCCGGGCCACCGCCGCCTGTGGATAGGCGAGGAAGCGGTGGACTACCGCGACCTGGTGCTGGCCTGGGGCGCCGAGGTCATCCGCGTGCCGGTGGAGGGCGACGCCGGGGACGCGGTGTTCCCGATCAACGACCTCGAGGACTACGCGCGCTTCCGCAACGCGGCGGCGGGCAAGAAGCGCGTGCTGGTGCTCGGCGCCGGCCTGATCGGCTGCGAATTCGCCAACGACCTGACCCTGGGCGGCTACGAAGTGGAACTGGTGGCGCCCTGCGAGCAGGTGATGCCCGGCCTGCTGCACCCGGCGGCAGCCGCGGCGGTGCAGGCCGGCCTCGAAGGGCTGGGCGTACGCTTCCACCTCGGTCCGGTGCTGGCCAGCCTCAACCACGCCGGCGATGGGCTGGACGCGCACCTTTCCGACGGCACCCGCATCGCCTGCGACCTGGTGATCTCGGCGGTCGGCCTGCGACCGCGCACTGCCCTGGCAGCGGCGGCCGGGCTAGACGTCAACCGCGGGGTGATGGTGGACCGCCACCTGAAGACCTCCCACGCCAACATCTATGCCCTGGGCGATTGCGCCGAGGTGGATGGCATCAACCTGCTCTACGTGATGCCGCTGATGGCCTGCGCCCGGGCACTGGCACAGACCCTGGCGGGCAACGCCACCGCCGTCAGCTACGGACCGATGCCGGTGACGGTGAAGACACCTGCCTGCCCGCTGGTGGTCTCGCCACCGCCCCGTGGCCTGGAAGGCGCCTGGACGGTGGAAGGCGCGGGCGCCGATATCAAGGCCCTGTGCCGCGACACCAGCGGCCGCCTGCTGGGCTACGCGCTGACCGGCGCGGCGGTTCAGGAGAAGCTGGCCCTGAACCGTGAACTGCCTCCCTTGCTGGCGTGAATGGCCGGCCTTCTGTCGGAATAGTCATCGGGTTCGCGTCCAAAACTGTCGGACAACACTGGCGCGGCCCTTTGCGGCATGCCATCCTCCCTCTGGTCTGCCGCAGCGCAGAGCTGTTGCGGCGCCTTGGGCGCTGTTCTGGATGGACAGCACGGACACAAAAACAACAAACCGTCAAAGAGGCATCTATGCGTAAACCGGAACTCGCCGCCGCCATCGCCGAAAAGGCCGATCTCACCAAGGATCAGGCCAATCGTGTACTCAACGCCGTTCTCGAAGAAATCACCAGTGCGCTGAACCGCAAGGACAGCGTGACTCTCGTCGGTTTCGGCACCTTCCTGCAGCGCCACCGCGGTGCTCGCACGGGCAAGAATCCCCAGACCGGCCAACCGGTCAAGATCAAGGCCAGCAACACCGTCGCCTTCAAGCCGGGCAAGTCCCTGAAGGACGCGGTCAACTAAGGCCATGGACACCCGGGGCCGCCAGGCTCCGGGTGTGATCTGACAGCACTTCTTGCCCATCCCAAGTCTGGCTGTAGTCCTTCTCGCAAACCGCTACAATGCGCCGCCGTTCCATTTTCAGCCGAGGCTCGTGCGCATGAAATTCCGTCTTCTCCTCTGGATGCTGGGCCGCCTGATGGCCAAGGCCAGCCGTGACAACGCCGCTTTTCAGGAGCAGCTCGCCGGCAAGGACCTGGTCTTCCAGCTGCATACCCTGGACGGCAAGGTCGCGCGGCACTTCATCGTCAGAGACCAGCGCGTGACCAGCAAGCGCGGCACCGCCGAGGCCCCGGCCTTCGCCATCGGCTTCAAGGACGGCGCCTACGGCTTCGCCACCATGAACGCCAAGAACAAGCAGCTGGCCTTCATGCATGGCATCCAGAACAAGGACATCCAGATCCAGGGCAACCCCGCGCTGGTGATCTGGTTCCAGGGCCTGACCAAGTACCTGGTGCCTAAGAAGAAGGCTGCCGCCAAAAAGGCTGCCTGATCCGCATTCGGCCGCGGCGTCGCTGGTCGGCGCGCGGTGCTTTCGCTAGGCTGATTCCTGTGCGCCCCTCTCTGGCGAGGGGTGCTCGTATCAATGGAATCCAGCTCATGCGTGCCCTCCTCGCCCTACCGCTGCTGCTCGGCAGTCTCACCGCTTTCGCGGCCCCGAAACCTGACGATCTGGCCAAGGCCTTCGAGCTGGCCGGTGTACGCCTGCTCTGCGAGCAGAGCGGCCCGCTGTTGCAGCGCGGCGCGCCGGAACGCTACCTCAAGCAGCTGAACAAGGCCTTCGAAGCCGACGCGATGTGCCGTGACCTGGCCGCTGCCGTCGCGCCCAAGGTCAGCGCCGAGCAGCTCGCCGAGGTCGAGGCCGCCCTCGATAGCCCCTTGGCGCAGCGCTTCACTGCGGCTGAGCGCGATGTGGGCGAAGGGCTGGCCAGCTACCGCACCCAGCTGGCGAGCAAGCCGCCGCGTGCCGATCGCCTGGATCTGGTGCGCCGGCTCGACCGCGCGGCGCGAACCACCGACCTCGCCGCGCTGCTGCGCTACGAAGTGGGCAAGACCCTGGCCATGCTGACCCTGCGCCAGCGCGGCGAGAAGATCGGCGAGAAGGCCCTGGCCGAACAGACCGCCAAGCAGGCCGAAGGCATCCGCGCCAGCAGTGAGCAGGCGGTGGAGTCCTTCATGCTGTACGCCTACCGGCAGATGCCCAGCGACGATGTCCGGGCCTATGCGGAGCTCTACGAGCGGCCTGCGGTCAAGCAGCTGCTGGAGCTGAGCCTGGAGGCGCTGCCCGGGGTCTTCGCCAAGCGCCGGGCGCTGCTCAAGTAGTGCGCAGCGCGTCGCCAGCGCAGCCATGAAAAAGGGGCCACCAGGCCCCTTTCTTCGACTGCCCGCGTCAGTGCGGCGGGTTGAACTGGGACGCCAGCTCGCGCAGCGCGGCCTCGGCCTCCAGCACCTTGCTCACCGATTCCTCGGCCTTGTCGCGGGACAGCCCCAGGCGCTCGAACAGCTCGTCGGGGATTTCCTCCACCGGGCCGGTGCCGATGCCGCGGGAGCGCAGCAGGCTGACGGCCAGGCAGACGAGGTTCGGGTAGGCGGCATGGGCGCCGTCGTAGTGCGGGTCGTGCTGGAAGCGCAGGCTGGTGGCCAGCTCCTCCGGCATGTCCCAGAAGCGCATCAGCCAGCTGCCGATCTGCTCGCGGGTGATGCCCAGCAGGTGCTGCTCGACATAGCCGTGCGCCAGGTGCGGGTTGACCTCCAGGTGGCGGCAGATCAGCGTGAAATGCGGCGGGAAGACATGGGCCAGCACCAGGTAGCCGAAGTTGTGCAGCAGGCCGCCGAGGTAGGTCAGCCCGGCTTCCGGGCGCTGCGCGCGGGGGATGGCGCGGGTCAGGCCCTCGATCACGGCGGCGGTGTAGATCGCCTGGTGCCAGTAGGGCGTGGCGTGTTGCGGCTGCTCGCGGGGCAGGCTCAGGGTCTTGCCCAGGGCCAGGCCGAGGGCGAGGTTGATCACCAGGTCGAAGCCCAGCACGCGGACGATGGCGTCCTCCACCGAGCGGATCTTGCCGGGCGCGGCGTAATAGGGCGACGCCGCCCAGCTCACCACTTGGGCGGCCAGGGCCGGGTCGGTCTCGACCACGCCGGTGATGTCGTCGACGGTGGCGTTGGGGTCGACCCGCAGCTTGATGATCTTCTGTGCGGTTTCCGGCAGCGGCGGGATCTCGATGGTCTCCTCGAGGCGCTGCTGGATGCGGCGGGCGGTGAAGGCCTGCACCGCCTGGGTGATCTCGGCGCGGTCGTCGTCAGGGCGATCGAGGTTGAGGCGGATACTGCTCAGCGGCACGCCGAAACGGGCGGCGCTGGCCTTGCTCAGCAGCTGGCGGAAATCCTCGGCGGCCAGTTCCAGCAATACGCCGGAGTGGCCGGATTCGATCAGCAGCTGCGGCTCCTGCAGCAGGCGCTCGTCATACAGGCAGGGCGAGCTGGTCAAGGGCGGCAGGGCCGGCAGGGTGTTGAGGTCGTGCTTGCCGAGCATGCGGTCGAAGCGCTCCGGCTTCACCGCCACCAGCTTGCGGCCGGTGAGTTCGGCGAGACGGTTCAGGTCCAGCAACTGGTTGCGCGGGTAGAACACCAGCAGGGTGCCGACCGCGTCTTCCAGCAGAACCGCCTGCACGCGACGGGCCGGCTCCAGGGAGGGCTCTTCGAGGCGTATCCGGTAGGCCAGGCCCAGTTTGTCCAGCAGTTGCAGGATCACCGACGGGGCTTGGGGTTCTGAATCTGGAGCGAGAGCGACTTCGGTCATGGGTAGCATCCAGCGAAAAAGCGACTGCCCGGAGTATAACGAGCGGCCTGGGTGACTGATGGGTCAGGCGACCGGCGCAATGTGCGCCACGTCACACTTGGCCGTATTGCTGGCCGTGGCGCAACCAGCGCTCCAATAACGGACTCACGTGCTGGGGCCAGCGTTCCATCAAGGCTTGCGCGGCGTCGCGCACGGCCGGCAGCAGGTCGGCGTCGCGCATCAGGTCGGCGACCTTGAACTGCAGCAGGCCGGTCTGCCGGGTGCCCAGCATCTCGCCGGGCCCACGCAGCTCCAGGTCCTTCTCGGCGATCACGAAACCGTCGCTGGTCTCGCGCATGATGCCCAGGCGCTCGCGGCCCAGCTGCGACAGCGGCGGGTGGTAGAGCAGCACGCAGTGGCTGGCGGCGCTGCCTCGGCCGACACGCCCGCGCAGCTGGTGCAGCTGGGCCAGGCCCAGGCGCTCGGGGTTCTCGATGATCATCAGGCTGGAGTTGGGCACGTCGACGCCCACTTCGATCACCGTGGTCGCCACCAGCAGCTGCAGCCTGCCCTGCTTGAACTCGTCCATCACCGCCGCCTTCTCCGGCGCCTTCATGCGGCCGTGGATCAGCCCCACGCGCAGCTCGCCAAGGGCGGACGACAGCTCCTCGAAGGTGGTTTCCGCAGCCTGGCAGGTCAGCTCCTCGGATTCCTCGATCAGGGTGCAGACCCAATAGGCCTGGCGCCCTTCCTGGCAGGCGGCGCGGACCCGCTCGATCACCTCCATGCGGCGGTTGTCGGCCACCAGCACGGTATTGACCGGGGTGCGTCCGGGGGGCAGCTCGTCGAGGATCGACGTGTCGAGGTCGGCGTAGGCGCTCATGGCCAGCGTCCGCGGAATGGGCGTGGCGGTCATGATCAGCTGGTGCGGGCTGAGGCGGCCGTCGATGCCCTTCTTGCGCAGGGCCAGGCGCTGCTGCACGCCGAAGCGGTGCTGCTCGTCGATGATCACCAGGGCCAGGCGCTTGAACTGCACTTCGTCCTGGAACAGCGCATGGGTGCCCACGACCATGGGGGCGCCAGCGGCGATCTGTTCCAGCGCGGCGGCGCGTGCCTTGCCCTTGAGCTTGCCGGCGAGCCAGGCGACTTCGATGCCCAGCGGCTGCAGCCATTTGCTGAAGTTGAGGAAGTGCTGCTCGGCGAGGATCTCGGTGGGCGCCATCAGCGCGACCTGGTAGCCGGCCTCCAGGGCCTGCAGGGCCGCCAGCGCGGCGACCACGGTCTTGCCGGCGCCGACGTCGCCCTGTACCAGGCGCAGCATCGGCTCGGGCTGTGCGAGGTCGTAGGCGATCTCGGCGCCGACCCGTTGCTGGGCGCCGGTGGGCTTGAAGCCGAGGTTGGCCAGGTAGCGTTGCGGCAGTTTCTTCGCCGGTGGCAGCTGGGGTGCCTGCTGGGCGCGCTGGGTCTCACGCAGCCGCTGCAGGGAAAGCTGGTGGGTGAGCAGTTCCTCGAAGGCGAGGCGGTGCTGGGCCCAGTGCTGGCCTTCGGCGAGTTCGTCGAGATCGGCGTCCGGCGGCGGCCGGTGCAGGTAGCGGATGGCTTCGTCGAGCGGGCCCAGGCGGTAGTCGCGGGCCAGCTCCTCCGGGAGCCAGTCCGGCAGGCTTTCCGGGCCCAGGCGGGCGAGCGCCAGCTGGCTGAGCTGGCGCAGGCGTTGCTGGGTCAGGCCTTCGGTGGTCGGGTAGATGGGCGTCAGGGTCTGCTCCACCGGGGCCGGTTCGTCGCCGTTGAGTGCGCGGTACTCGGGGTGGTAGATCTCCAGGCCCGAGGCGCCGGGGCGGGCCTCGCCGTAGCAGCGCAGCTGGGTGCCGCGCTTGAGGCCTTCCTTCTGCGCGTTGCTGAAGTGGTAGAAGCGCAGGCTCAGCGCGCCCGTGCCGTCGTGCAGGCGCACCAGCAGGCTGCGGCGCTTGCCCATGACCACGTCGGCGCCGGTGACGGTGCCTTCGACCACCGCGTCCTGGCCGGGGCGCAGGGCGCCGATGGGCACCACGCGGGTGCGGTCCTGGTAGCGCAGCGGGAGGTGGAAGAGGATGTCCTGGAGGTTCTCCAGGCCGACCTTGGCGAGCTTCTCCGCCAGCGCGTCACCGACGCCCTTGAGCACGGTGACGGGAACCTGAGAGAGCTCGGTCATGCCGGTTGCGGTTCGGCCTGTGCCTGCTGCGGGCGGGCCACCGAGCACAGGCGGATGGAGTCGGCCAGTACCTCGATGGCGCGCGGGCGCGGGAAGCTGGCGCGCCAGGCGATGGCGACGGTGCGGAACGGCACCGGCGGGGTCAGCGGGCGGATCTCGATCACGCCCGGGGCGTAGTGATGGCTGTCCACCGCCGAGAACGGCAGGATCGAGACACCGAGGCCGGAGGCGACCATGTGGCGGATGGTTTCCAGGGAGCTGGACTCCACGGTCGTGTGCTTGGCGCTGTCCTCGCCACCCTTGCGCAGGGTCGGGCAGGCTTCGAGCACCTGGTCGCGGAAGCAGTGGCCTTCACCGAGCAGCAGCAGGCTCTTGTCGTTGAGCAGCTCGCTGTCGATGGTCTTCTTCGTCGTCCAGGGATGGTTGGCCGGCAGCAGCACGTAGAAGGGCTCGTCGTAGAGGGGCTTGGTCAGCACATCGGCTTCGGCGAAGGGCAGCGCGATGATGATCGCGTCCAGCTCGCCGGTGCGCAGCTTGTCGCGCAGGATGTGGGTGAAGTTCTCTTCGATGTACAGCGGCATCTGCGGTGCGACGCGGTGCAGCTGGGGAATCAGGTGGGGGAACAGGTAGGGGCCGACGGTGTAGATGGCGCCGACCTTGAGCGGTGCGGTCAGCTGGTTCTTGCCGGCCTGGGCCAGTTCGCGGATGCCCTGGGCCTGCTCCAGCACCTTCTGCGCCTGGGTGACGATGCCCTCGCCCACCGGGGTCAGGCGCACCGCGCTCTTGCTGCGCTCGAAGATCAGCACGCCCAGCTCGTCCTCGAGCTTCTTCACGCCCACCGACAGCGTCGGCTGGCTGACGTGGCAACGCTCCGCCGCGCGGCCGAAGTGCTGTTCCTGAGCGAGGGTGACGATGTAGCGCAGTTCGGTGAGGGTCATAGTCTTATTCCATTGGAGTGGCCCAAGCATAGCGGCTGCTCTCAATGGAACCAACAGCAGCCGCCCCCTTTGCGGGGGCGGATCAACTCAGCGGCGGCGGTCCAGGGAGTAGACGAAGGGTGCCGTCACTTCCAGCACGCCGTTGGTCAGCAGCTCTGGCGGAGGGGGCGGCAGCGGCTGGGCGCGACGGATCATCTCAAGGGTGGCGCGATCGAGCGAGGCGCTGCCCGACTTGCCGGTGATGCTGTAGGCGGTGACCTTGCCTTCTCCGTCCACGGTGAAGCGCAGGCGGTTGACGCCCTCGAAGTTCCGGCGACGTGCGTCTTCCGGGTACTTCTTGAAGCGTGCCAGGTGAGCCATCAGCTTGCTCTGCCAGGTTTCCCTGGCTTGTGAGGGCGCGCTGGCCATGCTCTGTTGCGGCGCGGCCGGCTTGGCGTCACTCGGTGCTGCCGTGGTCGGCGCGGAAACCGTCTCCTTGGTCGATTCCTGCTCCTGGGGTTTCTGCTCGGGCTTGGGCTCCGGGGGCTTGGGTTTCGGCGGCTTCGGCTTGGGTTTCGGCTTGGGCGCGATGGCGATGGTCGGCTTCGGCGCCTCGGCCAGCTTGGGCAGCGGGTCCGGTTCCGGCTCGACGCGCGGGGGCGGCGGCGGAGTGGGCACGGGGGCCGGTGCGGGCAGCGGTTCCAGCTCGATCATCATGGCCGCCGGCGGCAGCTCGATGGGCTCGACGGTGGCGTGCCAGAACAGGGCCCAGACGAACACCAGTGCATGGATGCCGAACACGACGAGGAGGCTGAAGGCCCACCACAGGTTGCGTTTTGCCTGGCTCATCTACTTCCCGACCGTCTCGAGTCCCACCAGGCCGATCTTCAGGTAGCCGGCGCCGCGCATGGCGTCCATCACTTCCATCAGCTTGCCGTAGTCGACCGACTTGTCGCCGCGGACGAAGATGGTCTTGTCCTTGTCGGCGTTGGTCAGCTTGTCCAGTTCGGCGCCGAGCCGCTCCTGCGGGACCTGCACGTTGTCCAGGTACAGGCTCCGGTCTTCCTTGATGCTCAGGTAGATCGGCTTGTCCGGGCGTGGCGCGGGCTTGGCGGTGGAGGCCGGCAGGTCGACCTTGATGTCGACCGTGGCCAGGGGCGCCGCGACCATGAAGATGATGAGCAGCACCAGCATGACGTCGATGAATGGGGTGACGTTGATCTCGTGGGTTTCCTGGAGATCGTCACCGCCCTCGTTCAGATGCAGGCCCATCGGATCAGCTCACCTTGACCATGTGCGGGGCCTGGCTGCGGTCGGCAGGCAGGTGGTCCAGGTCGCGGCTGACCAGCAGCAGGACCTGGGCGGAAGCGTCGGCCACCTGGGCCTTGTAGCCGGCAATGGAGCGGGCGAAGACGTTGTAGATCACCACGGCGGGGATCGCCGCGACCAGGCCCATGGCGGTGGCCAGCAGGGCCTCGGCGATGCCGGGGGCGACCACGGCGAGGTTGGTGGTCTGGGATTTGGCGATGCCGATGAAGCTGTTCATGATGCCCCACACGGTGCCGAACAGGCCGACGAAGGGGGCGGTGGAACCGATGGTGGCGAGTACGCCGGTGCCCTGGCTCATCTGCCGGCCGCTGGCGGCGACCAGGCGCTCAAGGCGGAAGCTGACGCGCTCCTTGATGCCCTCCTTCTCGCGGGTGTTGGCCGAGAGCTTCATCTCTTCCAGGGCGTCGTGCACCAGGACGCGTGACAGGCTGCCTTCGCGGCTGGCGCTTTCGGCGGCTTCCGGCAGGTTGCGTGCAGCTTTCAGCCGGGCCAGCTCCTCGCGCAGGCGGCGCTTGGCGCCCAGCAGCTCGATGCCCTTGGCGACCCAGACGGTCCAGGTGAGGATCGAGGCCAGTACCAGGCCGATCATCACGCCCTTAACCACCACGTCGGCGTTCTGGTACATGCCCCAGGGCGACAGGTCGTGGCCCAGGCCGTTGTCGGCTTCCTCGCCGGCCAGCGCGCCATCCAGGGCGGCGCCGCTCAGCGCGGCGGCCAGGTCCTGGCCGAGCTTCTCGCCTTCGGCGAGGCGGTCCATGGTGGTGGTGATCTCCTCGGCGGAGGCGCCACGCTCCTGCATCTTCTGGCGGGTCGCCTCGCGGATCTGCTCCGGGGTGGCCTGCGGGCCCAGGGTGTCGATGGACTCGCGCAGGGCGGTCAGTCCGAGGGACTCCGGTGCGCCAGCCTGCGCGGCACCCGGTGCCGCTGCGGTTGCCGGGGTCTCGACCGCTGCCGGGGCGGCACTGGTGGGTTCCTCAGCCAGCGCCGCGCCAGCCGGGAGCAGCATCAGGCTGATCATCAGCGCCGCGACGGGGCGGGAAAAGCGAGAGACGAGGGTGGGCTGGACGAGGGATGCAATAGGTTTCATGGCCGGACCTGAAAAGAAAATTGCGGTTTCGTCCGTATTCGATAGAGGTATCACGGACAAAAGGGCGAACATTATTGCAAGTAATTCTTGTTTATAAAAGTGACAATGTAACTTTATTACCTTTGTCCGGCCCGGCGGCGGGGGTTTGGCGATTGCTCCTGCGCCCCCTATGCTCTGCACTTTTCCCTGGAGCCCGCCCCCTATGTCCGCCTCCCCGTCCTTGCTGATCGCCGGCTGCGGCGATGTCGGCAGCCGGCTCGCCTTACGTATGCTCGAAGCGGGCTGGCCCGTCCATGGGTTGCGACGAAATGCCTCGGCGCTGCCCCTCGGCGTGCTGCCGGTCGCGGGTGACCTTGAGGCGCCCGCCCGTCCGCAGGCCTGGCCACAGGGCCAGCTGGACTACCTGGTCTACTGCGCCGCCGCCACCCGGCACGACGAGCCCGGCTACCGCTCCGCCTATGTCGAGGGCCTGCGTCATGTGCTGGCCTGGCTGGAGCAGTCCGGCCAGCGCCCGCGTCGCCTGCTCTTCGTGTCCAGCAGCGGCGTGTACGCCCAGGCGGATGGCCAGTGGGTCGACGAGGATTCGCCTGCCGAGGCGGAGAGCTATTCCGGGCGGATCATGCTGGAGGCCGAGCGCCTCGCCCGCAGCAGCGGCATCCCGGCGACCGTGGTGCGCCTGACCGGCATCTACGGCCCCGGCCGCGAATGGCTGCTGAAGCAGGTGCGCATGGGCTACCGCGTGGTGAGCGAGCCGCCGCTGTTCGCCAACCGCATCCACGCCGAAGACGCCGCCGGCCTGCTGGCCTTCCTGCTCCAGGCCGATGCCCGCGGTGTCGAGCTTGCCGGGGATTACCTGGGCGTCGACGATGCGCCGGCGCCGCTGCACGAAGTGGTGGGCTGGCTGCGCGAGACCCTGGGTGTCACCGAGTGGGCGGAGGAGTCCACCGTGCGCCGTGCCGGCAGCAAGCGCTGCAGCAACGCCCGTGCCCGGGCGCTGGGCTGGCAACCGCTCTACCCCAGCTACCGCGAAGGCTACGCCGCCGTGCTGAAGGGGGCCTGAGCCTGGACGCCAATCGCATGCTCGCCCGTCCCGGGCTGCCGGGGGTGGAGTTGTTCCATGCGGATTTCTCCGGGCAGCCCTTCGGCCGTCACAGCCACGATGCGTTCGCCATCGGCGCGATCCTCCAGGGTATCGGCGGCTACCAGTGCCGGGGCGCGCGCCATGCCCTGGCGGCGGGCACGCTGTCGCTGATGAACCCGGAGGAGCCGCATACCGGGCATGCCATCAGCGAGCGGCTGGTCTACCGCATGCTCTATGTCGAGGAAGCACGCCTCCCGGCGCTGCTGGGGCGCAAGCGCCTGCCGACCGGCTTCACCGCGCTCAATCCGGTGGATGACGGTGCCGTCGCGGCGGGGCTGGCGCGCCTGGCCGAGGAATTCGGGCGCAATGATCCTTTGACCCTGGAAAGCGAGCTGCTGGCGCTGCTGGAGCGCGTCTTCGTGCGCCATGGCGGGTTGCGCGCGGCGGCGCCGGCGAGCCGGGATGGGGGCATGACCGCCTTCCTGCGCGACTACCTGGAGGCCCACCATGCCGAGGCCGTCAGCCTGGAGCAGTTGGCGGCGCTGGTGCAGCGCCATCCGCGCCACCTGATCGAGGCGTTCCGCCGTGCCTATGGCGTGCCGCCGCACACCTACCTGCTGCAGCGCCGGGTGCGCGAAGCCAAGCGCCTGCTGCTGGGGGACCAGACGCCGCTGGAGGTGGCGCTCGGCCTCGGCTTCTACGACCAGGCGCACTTCTCCGGCACCTTCAAGCGTTTCACCGGGGTGACCCCGGGGCAGTTCCGCCGCGCCGCGCGCACCTGAGTTTTCTCCAAGACCGGGCCGCTGCCAGGCCATGACACTGGTGCCTCGATCCTGGAGGCCCTCTCGATGTTCGCTCTGTTCCTGCTGGTCGCCGGCACCCACTTCGCCGCCTTGCTGTCCCCCGGCCCGGACTTCTTCCTGCTGTTGCGTGCCGCCCTGACCCGGGGCCGCCGTCATGCCGATGGCTGCGCGGCGGGCATCGCCCTGGCCAACCTGGCGAGCATGCTGCTGGTGCTGCTGGCATTGAGCCTGCTACCGGCCGAGGGCGGCGGGTTGTGGCGGGGGCTGCAGTTGCTGGGCGGCGCCTACTTCCTCTGGCTGGGTGGGCAGGCGCTGATGGCGCGGCGCCGTCTGCAACTGCCCGGGGAGGGCGATACCGGAGCGGAGGGCTCCTGGCGGCGGGGAATGCTGGAGGGGCTGGCGGCGAGCAGCCTGAACCCCAAGCTGCCGATCTTCTACGCGGGGCTGTTCGGCGCGCTGCGGGGTGCGGCGATGCCCGGATGGGGGCTGGGGCTGTCGATGCTGTGGATGACCCTGGTGGTGCTGGCCTGGGACATGGGGCTGGTGCGCCTGCTGGGGCATTCGCGCTGGCGGCTCTGGCTGCAGCGCCGGGTGGCGCTGCTGGACAGGGCCTGCGGGGCCTTGCTGGCGGCGTTGGGCGCGTGGCTGGTGGCCGGCGCCTGCTGAGGGCCTACTGGCGCTCCAGCAGCCAGGCGCGCTTGCCGGGGGCGTACTCGGGCATCTCGTCGATCTGCGAACGGTTGCCGGCCTCGAGTATCTCCAGGCGGTTGCCGTCGTGGACGAAGATCCAGGGGTTGCCCTGGGCGCCCAGTTGCAGCCAGATGCTGTCGTTTTCGCCGCTCATGGCCGCGCAGTCGCCCGCCAGGCACAGGGCGAAACGGTCGGCGCCGGGCAGGCCTTCGAGGCGGCCGTCGGGGTGGAACAGCACCAGGCCGCCCTGGCCCGTGCCTTCGAGGATCTTCCAGGTGCCGCCGAGGTAGGCCTGGTAGAGGGCATATTCGAAACTGCTGCCTTCCGGGGCGTCGGCCGCGGCGGGCTTGGCGGGATGGACGAAGCGCTGCTCGGGCAGGTTCTCGCTGGCTTTCTGTACCAGTTCCTTGCCATCGAGGCTGAGCTGCTCGTGGAATTCATCGCCGTAGAAGTCGACGCGCCAGTGTGCCTTGCCCTGGCTGACCAGCCGGCCTTCTCCCAGCTCGAAGCCGTTGCTGTAGTTGGCGGTGCCGGCCTTGGCGTCGATCTGCCATTCCAGGTTGGGGCCGTAGGCGAGCAGGGACTCGCGCAGCTTGCCCTCCTTGGCGGCCTCGTCGATGGCGGTCTGGTTGATCCAGATGCCGCTCGGGTCGGTGGGCGCGCTGGAGCAGCCGGCGAGGACGGCCGTGGCGATCAGCAGGGCGAGGGTCGAGCGCATGGCGGGTTCCTTCCTGAAGCGGGTGGAGCGGCGGGGCCTGCGCCCCGCACGGGCGATCGTTATTCGATCACCAGGATGGCGTCCATTTCCACCTGCGAGCCGCGCGGCAGGGCGGCGACGCCGATGGCGGCACGGGCGGGATAGGGCTGTTCGAAGTAGCGGCCCATCACTTCGTTGACCTTGGCGAAATGCGACAGGTCGGTGAGGAAGATGTTGAGCTTGACGATGTCCTTGAAGGAGCCACCAGCGGCTTCGGCGACGGCTTTCAGGTTCTCGAACACCTGGACGGTCTGGGCTTCGAAGCCTTCCACCAGCTCCATGGTCTTGGGGTCGAGCGGGATCTGCCCGGACATGTAGACGGTGTTGCCGGCCTTGATCGCCTGGGAGTAGGTGCCGATGGCGGCGGGGGCCTTGTCGCTGTTGATCACGGTCTTGCTCATGCGGAACTCCTTGGTCCTGGGGGTTCTGCTACGCGCGCACCCGGGTGATGCGGATCACCCCTTTCAGCGCGCGCAGCTTCTTGATCACGCGGGCCAGGTGCACGCGGTCGTGCACGCTGACCACCAGCTGGACGACGCTGATGCGGCCATCGCGCTCGTCCATGCTGATCTTCTCGATGTTGCCGTCGGCGGCGTTGACGCTGCTGGCCAGCAGGGCGATGAGGCCGCGCTGGTGCTCCAGTTCGACGCGCAGTTCGACGTTGAACTCGCCCGCGACGTCCTTGGCCCAGGAGAGCTGGATGCATTTCTCCGGGTTGTGGCGGATGTCGCCGATGTTCTTGCAGCTTTCCAGGTGCACGACCATGCCCTTGCCGGCGGACAGGTGGCCGACGATGGGGTCGCCCGGGATCGGCGTGCAGCACTTGGCATAGCTGAGCACCAGGCCTTCGGTACCGCGGATCGCCAGTGGGCCCTCGGGGCTGGGCAACTGCTCGCCTTCGCTGGCCAGCAGGCGCCGGGCGACCACATAGGCCATGCGGTTGCCCAGGCCGATGTCTTCGAGCAGGTCTTCGATCACGTCCAGGCGGTACTCGGCCAGCACGGCCTGCACACGCTCGGGGGCGATGCGGTCGAGGCCGCTTTCGAAGCCGGCCAGCACCTTGTTCAGCAGGCGTTCGCCGAGGCTGATGGACTCGGAGCGGCGTTGCAGCTTGAGGGCGTGGCGGATGTGGGTGCGGGCCTTGCCGGTGACCACGAAGTTGAGCCAGGCCGGGTTGGGCCGCGCGCCGGGGGCGGTGACGATCTCCACCGTCTCGCCGCTCTGCAGCGGTTCGGACAGCGGCGCCAGGCGGCGGTTGATGCGGCACGCGATGCAGGTGTTGCCGACGTCGGTGTGCACCGCGTAGGCGAAGTCGACGGCCGTGGAGCCCTTGGGCAGCTCCATGATGCGGCCCTTGGGCGTGAAGACGTAGACCTCGTCCGGGAACAGGTCGATCTTCACGCTCTCGATGAATTCGAGGGAGTTGCCGGCACGCTGCTGCAGTTCCAGCACGCCCTTGACCCATTGGCGGGCGCGGGCGTGGGTGCCCTTGGGCTGGTCGTCCTCGGCGGACTTGTAGAGCCAGTGGGCGGCGATGCCGTTGTTGGCCATCTCTTCCATCTCGCGGGTGCGGATCTGGATTTCGATGGGCACGCCGTGCATGCCGAACAGAGTGGTGTGCAAGGACTGGTAGCCGTTGGCCTTGGGGATGGCGATGTAGTCCTTGAAGCGGCCTGGCAGCGGCTTGTACAGGTTGTGCACGGCGCCGAGCACGCGGTAGCAGGTATCGACCTTGTCGACGATGATGCGGAACGCGTAGACGTCCATGATCTCGTTGAACGCCCGGCGCTTGCCGCGCATCTTCTTGTAGATGCTGTAGAGGTGTTTCTCGCGGCCGATGACCTCGCCTTCCATGCCTTCGCGGGCCAGGCAGTGGGTCAGCGATTCCTCGATCTTGTTGACGATTTCCTTGCGGTTGCCCCGCGCGCGGCGGACGGCTGCGCGGATGCGCTCGGAGCGCATCGGGTGCATCGCCTTGAAGCCCAGGTCCTCGAACTCGATGCGCATGCTGTGCATGCCCAGGCGGTTGGCGATGGGGGCGTAGATTTCGAGGGTTTCCTTGGCGATGCGCCGGCGTTTCTCGCCGGACAGCACTTCCAGGGTGCGCATGTTGTGCAGGCGGTCGGCCAGCTTGACCAGGATCACGCGGATGTCGCGCGCCATGGCCATGGCCATCTTCTGGAAGTTCTCGGCCTGGGCCTCGGCCTTGGACTCGAAGTTCATCTGGGTCAGCTTGCTGACCCCGTCCACCAGCTCCGCGACGGTATCGCCGAATTGCGCGGTGAGCGCTTCCTTGGCGATGCCGGTGTCCTCGATGACGTCGTGCAGCATCGCGGCCATCAGGCTCTGATGGTCCATGTGCATGTCGGCGAGGATGCTGGCGACGGCGAGCGGGTGGGTGACGTAGGCCTCGCCGCTGCGGCGGCGCTGCCCGTCATGGGCTTGCTCGGCGTAGAAATACGCTCGGCGGACCAGGTTGACCTGGTCATTGCCGAGGTAGGTCGAAAGGCGTTCGGCGAGGGCGTCTATGCTCGGCAAGGTGATGCTCCTTCCCGGCTGTTGCGGCCCTGCGCCGTACGACGTCGACCCGGCATGGACTTACAGGGCCTCGTTGGCCTCGTCCTCGAATGCGGCGAACAGCGGCTCGTCCTCGACGATGTCGTCCTGGGCGATGACGTCGTAGTCCACCAGGCCGGCAGCGATTTCACGCAGGGCCACAACGGTGGGCTTGTCGTTTTCCCAGGCTACCTTGGGCTCTTTGCCGCCGGTAGCGAGCTGACGGGAACGCTTGGTCGCGAGCATGACCAGCTCGAAGCGGTTATCGACGTTGTCCAGGCAGTCTTCAACGGTAACGCGGGCCATGGTGTTCCTCGTAGCACTAGATTTGGATGCGGAAGCATTTGCCCGAGTGGGCGAGCGGACTGGATAGTCTAAAAAATCACCAGCATTTATGGAAGCGCTGATTTAACAGCGCTTCCGGGCGGTCAGTCCAGCAGCTGCGCCAGCAGGGCGCCGTGGGCCAGTTGCTGGTGCGCCTGCTGCAGGCGGTTGGCGCGGAATATCGCCTTGAGGTCTTCCAGGGCCACGTCGAAGTCGTCGTTGATCACCAGGTAATCGTATTCGACGTAGTGGCTCATCTCGCTGACGGCTTCGCGCATGCGCCGCTCGATGATCTCGGCGCTGTCCTGTCCCCGATTGTCCAGGCGCTGGCGCAGGGCTTCCTGGCTCGGCGGCAGGATGAAGACGGACTTGGCCTGGGGCATCAGGTGGCGGACCTGCTGGGCGCCCTGCCAGTCGATCTCGAGGATCAGGTCGAAACCTTCGGCGAGGGTCTTCTGCAGCCAGCGCTGCGAGGTGCCGTAGAGGTTGCCGAAGACCTCGGCGTGCTCCAGGAAGTCGCCGTGCTCGAGCATCTGCACGAACTGTTCGCGGCTGACGAAGTGGTAGTTGATGCCGTCCACCTCGCCCGGGCGCATGCCGCGGGTGGTGTGGGAGACCGATACGCGAATCTGCGGCTCGGCGTCGATCAGGGCCTTGACCAGGCTGGTCTTGCCGGCGCCGGAGGGCGCGGAAACGATGTAGAGGGTGCCGGGAGTGACGCTCATGTGTCTGTCTCTTACTCGATGTTCTGCACTTGTTCGCGCATCTGCTCGATCAACACCTTGAGGTTGACCGCCGCCTGGGTGGAGCGCGGGTCGAAGGCCTTGGAGCCCAGGGTGTTGGCTTCGCGGTTGAGTTCCTGCATCAGGAAGTCCAGGCGACGGCCTGCCGCGCCGCCGGCCTTGAGCACGCGGCGGACTTCGCCGACATGGGTGCTCAGGCGGTCCAGTTCTTCGGCGACGTCGCTCTTCTGCGCCAGCAGGACCAGTTCCTGCTCCAGGCGCTGGGGGTCCAGCTCCGCCTTCATCTCGCCGAAGCGGTCGAGGATCTTCTGGCGCTGGTTGGCGAGCATCTGCGGCACCAGCTTGCGCAGGGCCTCGACCTCCTCGAGGATGCCGTCGAGGCGCTCGTTGAGCAGCCGTGCCAGTTCGGCACCCTCGCGGGCGCGACCATTGCGCAGTTCCTCCAGGGCCTTGGCGAAGACGTCCAGGGCGGCAGCGTTGAGCGCCTGCGGGTCGGCCGAATCGGCGACCAGGACGCCCGGCCAGGCGAGGATCTCCAGGGGATTCAGCGGAGCCGGCTGCTTGACCAGCGCGGCGACGGCCTCGGCGGCCTCGACCAGTTGCGCGGCGCGTTCGCGGTCCACCTGCAGGGATTGGCTGGCATTTTCCTCGGCGAAACGCAGGGTGCATTCCACCTTGCCGCGGGAGATGCCCTGGCGCAGCGCTTCGCGCACTGCGCCTTCGAGGTCGCGGAAGGACTCGGGCAGGCGCAGGTGGGGCTCGAGGTAGCGATGGTTGACCGAGCGCAGTTCCCAGATCAGGGTGCCGTGGGTGCCTGCCTGCTCGACGCGGGCAAAGGCGGTCATGCTGTGCACCATGGGTTTCCTCTCGGTGTTGGCAGGGTTGAAGAGGGCGATTGTAGCCCAGAGCGGCGGCCCTCCCAACGCGGCGATGTCCCAGCGGCTGGCTGCCCTCTATAATGGCCGTCAGATTTTCCCCTCGACAGGTATTCCCAGATGAAACGTCCCAGTGGCCGCGCGGCTGACCAGCTGCGTTCGATCCGCATCACCCGCAACTACACCAAGCATGCCGAAGGCTCGGTGCTGGTCGAATTCGGGGATACCAAGGTGATCTGCACCGCCAGCGTCGAATCCGGCGTGCCGCGTTTCCTCAAGGGCCAGGGCCAGGGTTGGCTCACCGCCGAGTACGGCATGCTGCCGCGTGCCACCGGCGAGCGTAACCAGCGCGAGGCCAGCCGTGGCAAGCAGGGTGGCCGTACCCTGGAGATCCAGCGCCTGATCGGTCGCTCCCTGCGTGCCGCGCTGGACATGAGCAAGCTGGGCGAGAACACCATCTACCTGGATTGCGATGTGATCCAGGCCGACGGCGGCACCCGCACCGCGTCCATCACCGGCGCCATGGTCGCCCTGGTGGATGCGCTGAAGGTCCTGAAGAAGCGTGGCGCGCTGAAGGGCGAGCCGCTGAAGCAGATGGTCGCCGCCGTTTCCGTCGGCATCTACCAGGGCGAGCCGGTGCTGGACCTGGACTACCTTGAAGATTCCGCCGCCGAAACCGACCTGAACGTGGTCATGACCGATGCCGGCGGCTTCATCGAGGTACAGGGCACTGCCGAGGGCGCGCCCTTCCAGCCGGAAGAGCTGACCGCCATGCTGGCCCTGGCCAAGCAGGGCGTCACCGAGCTGTTCGAGCTGCAGCGCGCCGCGCTGGTCGACTGATCACCCACCCGAGGAAACACGCATGAATGAGCCAACCCAAGTTCCGCAGCCCAACCAGGAAGTTAGGCAATGGGCGATGTTCTGCCATTTCGCCGCTTTCCTTGGCGTGGTGCTGCCTTTCGGCAATCTGCTGGGCCCGCTGATTCTCTGGCAGGTGAAGAAGGACGTCGATCCGTTCATCGACCAGCAGGGCAAGGAAGCGCTGAATTTCCAGATCACCGTGACCCTCGCCGGCCTGCTGTGCATGCTGCTGATGCTGGTGCTGATCGGCTTCGTGCTGTTGCCGCTGGTGGGTCTGATAGCGCTGGTACTGACCATCATCGGTGGCATCAAGGCCAACGAAGGCCAGGCCTATCGCTATCCCTTCACCTGGCGCCCGGTGAAGTAGCCATCGCGGAAACGAAAAAGCCGGCTGATGCCGGCTTTTTTCATGCTTGCGATTTCAGATGCTCAGCAGCCAGTCGTAGTCGACGATCAGCGGCGCATGCTGGGAGAAGCGCGGCTGGCGCGGCAGGCGTGCGCTACGTACGGAGCGGCGCATCCCCGGCGTGAGGATGTGATAGTCGAAACGCCAACCGAGGTTGAGCATGTCGGCCTGCTCGCTGTCAGGCCACCAGCTGTACTGGTCGCCTTCGCGGCTGACTTCGCGCAGTGCGTCCACGTAACCCATGGTGCCGAACACCTCGTCCATCCACGCGCGCTCCGGCGCGAGGAAGCCGGGCAGTTGCTGGCAATCGCGCCAGTTCTTCACATCCAGCTTCTGGTGGGCGAGGTAAAGCGAGCCGCAATAGATGTACTCGCGGCGCTTGCGGCGCTGCTTGTTCAGGTAGTGGGTGAAGTCGTCCATGAACTTGAACTTGTGGTTCAGGTTCTCGTCGCCGCCCTGGCCCGAAGGCAGCAGCAGGGTGGCGATACTCACCTTGTCGAAGTCCGCCTGCAGGTAGCGCCCATAACGATCGCAGGTCTCGAAACCGAGACCCCAGATCACTGCCTTGGGTTGCAAACGCGAATAAAGCGCCACGCCGCCTTGGCTTGGCACTTCAGCATCGCTGGCATAGAGGAAATAGCCGTCCAGTTGGAAGGCCGGGTCGTCCAGATCAAAGGCAGAGGCGCGGGTGTCTTGCAGGCAGATCACGTCGGCATTCTGTGCTTGCAGCCAGCTGAGGAGTCCTCGCTCGGCTGCCGCATGAATACCATTCACGTTCACACTGATGATCCGCATAAATGGCCCCTAAAAACTCGTGCGTGTATGATACCCGAGCTCTTTCTATTTAGCTAAATCCGTGCCGTCCGGGGCTTTTACATGCAGGCGTATCAACGCGATTTCATTCGCTTCGCCATCGAACGCGGTGTACTGCGTTTCGGTGAGTTCACTCTCAAGTCCGGGCGTACCAGCCCTTATTTCTTCAATGCCGGCCTGTTCAACAGCGGGCTCGCGCTGTCGCAGCTGGGTCGCTTCTATGCGGCGGCGGTGGTCGACAGCGGCATTCCCTTCGATGTGCTGTTCGGGCCCGCCTACAAGGGCATTCCCCTGGCCGCCTCCACGGCGGTGGCGCTGGCCGAGCACCATGGCATCGACATCCCCTGGTGCTTCAACCGCAAGGAAGCCAAGGATCACGGCGAAGGCGGCACCCTGGTGGGCGCCCCGCTGGCAGGCCGCGTGCTGATCATCGATGACGTGATCACCGCCGGGACCGCGATCCGCGAGGTCATGCAGATCATCCAGGCGCAGCAGGCCCAGGCCGCCGGCGTGCTCATCGCCCTCAATCGCCAGGAGCGCGGCAAGGGCGAGCTGTCCGCCATCCAGGAAGTCGAGCGCGACTTCGGCATGCCGGTGGTGAGCATCGTCTCCCTGGAGCAGGTGCTGGAATATCTCGCAGGTGATGCTGAACTGAAGACGTATCTGCCAGCGGTCGAAAGCTACCGCGCCAGCTACGGAATCTGATTCGCCAACAACGACAGGGTGTCCCTATGCCGAAATCCGGTGCAGTCCGCTTTGCCTTGCTCATGGGTGTGTTGATGCCTGCTCTGGCGCAAGCCGAGCTCTATCGCTATACCAATGACAAGGGCGTGATTGTGCTCGACCGGCTCGGGGTGCCCTCGCAGTACATCGACAAGGGCTACGAGGTCCTCAACGACCAGGGCCGTGTGGTCAAGACCATACCGCCGGCGCCCACCCTGGAAGAGCGCAAGCGCATGCAGGAGGAAAAGGCCCGTGCCGGCTCCGATGCGCAGCTGCTGCGCCTTTACACCAGCGTCGAGGATGTCGATCGCGCTCTGCAGCGCAAGCTGGCCGAGCTCGACGGCCTGATCAGCGTGGCCCGTGGCAACCAGCAATCCCTGCGCACCCAGCAGGCCAACCTGCAGGCCCAGGCCGCCGACAACGAGCGTGCCGGGCGCCAGGTGCCGGAGCAACTGGTGTCGCAGATCGACAACCTGCGTGCCGAGCAGCAACGCCTGGAGCAGGACATCACCCGCTACCAGCAGGACCGCAAGAATGCCCAGGCCGGCTTCGCCGCCGACCGTGAGCGCCTGGCCCAGCTGCTGCAGCGCTGAGCCGCATCAACCCTCGGCGGCACGCCGCTCGAATGCCCTGACCTTCTCCCGCAGCCAGTCCGGCAGCCGCTTGCTGCTGCGGCTCGTGCCGTCCGCGTGGACGTAGACGATCTCGCCCGCCGTCAAGGCCGCCTCGCCGCGCCAGATACCGATGTTGAACGTGAGGCTCGAGCCCCCCAGCCGGCCTACCCGTACGCCGATGGACAGTTCGTCGTCGAAGCGCGCCGGGGCCAGGTATTCCAGGAGCGTGCGCACAGCGAAGAAGTCGCCGCCGTCCTGTGCCAGGTCCTCCGGGTAGCGAATGCCCAGCGCGCGGAAGTATTCGGTGATGCCGACGTCGGCATAGGTCAGGTAGTGGCCATTGAAGACGATGCCTTGCGGGTCCACTTCTGCCCAGCGCACGCGCAGCGGCATGAGGAAGGTGAAGTCGTTCAGGGAGGGGGGTGTGGCGGCCATGCTCGTGCTCCATGCAGTGAGCGGCCAGCTTCGACGCCCGGGCGCGCCACGGCAAGAGCGGAGATGGGTGGATCGCGGATATGAATAAGCCGGATCGCTCCGGCTTATTCGACTACCGCCTGGGCCTCGGGATGGCTCAGTGACGCTTGCGGTTGGAGATCAGGGTGCCGACGCCACTGTCGGTGAAGATCTCCAGCAGCACGGCGTTGGGCACGCGGCCGTCGATGATGTGGGCGCTGGTCACGCCGCCTTGCACCGCTTCGAGGGCACAGCGGATCTTCGGCAGCATGCCGCCGTAGATGGTGCCGTCGGCGATCAGCTCGTTGACCTGCTCGGTGGAGAGGCCGGTGAGCACCTGGCCCTGCTTGTCCATCAGGCCGGCGATGTTGGTCAGCAGCATCAGCTTCTCGGCTTTCAGCGCTTCCGCCACCTTGCCGGCCACCAGGTCGGCGTTGATGTTGTAGGACTCGCCATCCGGGCCCACGCCGATGGGCGCGATGACCGGGATGAAATTGCCCTTCACCAGCATGTTCAGCAGCTCGGTGTTGACCCCGGTGACTTCGCCCACATGGCCGATGTCGATGATTTCCGGCTGGGTCATCTCCGGCGTCTTGCGGCTGACGGTGAGCTTCTTGGCGCGGATCAGCTCCGCGTCCTTGCCGGTGAGGCCGATGGCGCTGCCGCCGTGGCGGTTGATCAGGTTGACGATGTCCTTGTTCACCTGGCCGCCGAGGACCATCTCCACGACGTCCATGGTCTGCGCGTCGGTGACGCGCATGCCGTCGATGAAGTGGCTCTCGATGGACAGGCGCTTGAGCAGGTCGCCGATCTGCGGGCCACCGCCATGCACGACCACCGGGTTGATGCCCACGGCCTTCATCAGGACCATGTCGCGGGCGAACCCGGCCTTCAGCTCGTCGCTCTCCATGGCGTTGCCGCCGTATTTCACGACCAGGGTCTTGCCGACGAAGCGGCGGATGTACGGCAACGCTTCGGACAGGACCTGGGCGACTTGGGATGCGGCGTCACGGCTGAGGGTCATGCAGGGCTCCGGTGGATCAGAACGGCAGGTTGATGTCGGGGGCTACGGTGTAGAGCTGGGCGCGGAACACTTCCTTGATGCGCTCGAGCTCCTCCTCGGTGTCCGCCTCGAAGCGCAGCACCAGCACCGGCGTGGTGTTGGAGGCGCGTACCAGGCCCCAGCCCTTGGGATAGTCGACGCGCACGCCGTCCAGGGTGGTGAGGTTGGCGTCGCCCCAGGTGCCGTCGCGCTGCAGGCGCTCGATCAGGCGGAACTTGTTCTCGTCGGTGACGGTGATGTTGATCTCCGGCGTCGAGATGTCGCTGGGGAAGGCGGAGAACACGTGCTCGGCGTCGCGCTTGTCCTGGCTGAGGATCTCCAGCAGGCGGGCGGCGCTGTAGATGCCGTCGTCGAAGCCGAACCAGCGCTCCTTGAAGAAGATGTGGCCGCTCATCTCGCCGGCCAGCAGCGCGCCGGTCTCCTTCATCTTCTTCTTGATCAGCGAGTGGCCGGTCTTCCACATCACCGGGCGGCCACCGTAGCCGCTGATCAGCGCGGTCAGGCGGCGGGTGCACTTGACGTCGAAGATGATGTCGGCGCCCGGATTGCGCGAGACGACGTCCTTGGCGAACAGCATCAGCAGGCGGTCGGGATAGATGATGGTGCCCTGGTTGGTCACCACGCCGACGCGGTCGCCGTCGCCGTCGAAGGCCAGGCCCAGGTCGGCCTTCTCTTCCTTCACCTTGGCGATCAGGTCGACCAGGTTCTCGGGCTTGCCCGGGTCCGGGTGGTGGTTGGGGAAGGTGCCGTCCACGTCGCAGTACAGCGGGATGACGGTGCAGCCCAGGGCTTCGATCAGTTGCGGGGCGATCACGCCGGCCACGCCGTTGCCGCAGTCCACCACCACCTTCATGGGCTTGGCCATGGCGATGTCGTCGCGGATCTGCTTGAAGTAGCGGTCGAGGATCTCGACCTGCTCGACGCTGCCGACGCCGCTGGCCAGGTCGTTTTCCTTGATGCGGGTGTGCAGCGCGGTGATCTGCTCGTTGGCCAGTGTCTCGCCGGCGACGACGATCTTGAAGCCGTTGTAGTCCGGCGGGTTGTGGCTGCCGGTGAGCATCACGCCGGACTTGCCGGCCAGCACGTTGGCGGCGTAGTAGAGCACCGGGGTCGGCACCATGCCGACATCGCTGACCTGGCAACCGCAGTCCAGCAGGCCCTGGATCAGCGCCTGCACCAGCTCGGGGCCGGAGAGGCGGCCGTCGCGGCCGACCGAGACGTTCGGTTCGCCACGGGCGAGGCTCTCGGAGCCGATGGCGCGGCCAACCCAGTAGGCGGTTTCGGCGGTCAGGGTATCGCCGACCACGCCACGGATGTCGTAGGCGCGGAAGATGCTTGCGGGCAGGGTGGGTGCTGCTTGCGGGGTGCTCATGGCGGGGGCTTGCTCCAATCCCAGGAGGTCCTGGTCTTCGTCGAGGATGTCGATATCGAGGATGTCGGTATCTTGGAAAAGCGGATCGGCCAACACGGGTGGCTCGATCATCTGGGCCGGGGCGGGGGTAACCGCCGGGCCGGGTTGCCGATCGCCGTTAGCGCTGCCCGCCGCCGGCTCAGACTTGCGCCGCGACTGTCGCGCGAGCGACTGGGCCAGGGCCTCAAGCGCCGACAGGCGCAGACTGAAGGCTTTGACGCTTTTGCCGCTGGAGAGTTCTTGCACCATCTGATTGAGCTGCACGACGTCCATGAGCAACTTGCGTTGCAGGCTGCCGCGCAGCAGATAGAGGCCGACCAGGGCTCCGGCCAGGGCCAGCAGCCCGGCGATGGCCAGCAGGATCGGCGACATGCCCGAATCGCTCAGTTGCGCGCCGGGGGTGAACGACAGCTTCCAGTTCGGGTTGCCGGTGTTCAGCGCGATGGGCGTGCCTTCGGCTTGCGCGCCGCGTGAGGCCAGGGTCTGCGCCGGGGCGTTGCCGAACTGCTGGGTGAATTGCAACTGGCCGACGCCATCGGGCAGCGGCGCGAGGGCGCCGAGCAGGCGTTCGAGGTCCACCACCAGCAGCAGGGTGCCCTGCACCGGTGAACTGTCGGTCAGGCGCAGTGGCGCGGCGCTGTAAACCAGCCAGCGCTGGCCGACCCGATAGGCTTCGGGCGCGGGCTTCTGCCCGGCCTCGACGCGGCGCAGCATGTCCAGGGCGGCGAAGTTCATCGGGGCTGCGCGCTGGCTGTTTTGCTGGGCCTGGCCTGGCAGGTTGAGGTGCGCGTCGACCACGGCGTTCCAGTAGCCGAGCCCGCGCTCGGCGGCCTGCACCTGGCCGGCATCACCGCTGTTCAGCGCCTCGGCCAGGGCCGGGTTGCGAGCGGCGGCGGCGGTATCGGCGACGAGCTGCGCCAGGGCCTGGCGCAGTGCACCGGCCTGGCTTTCACCCCAGGCCTGGCTGAGCTGGTTGCGTTGGGTCTGCTGGGCGCCGTTGATCAGCGCGGCCCAGAGCAGCACGCCAGCGGCGGCGACACCCAGGGCCGCGGCGATGGCGCCGGGCAGCAGCTCGCCCAGGCCCTTGTCCCGGGCTGGCGTCTTCTTTTCGGCAGGGCTGGCCAGGATCTCGGTGTCGGCGTCCTTGGCGTTGCGCTTGAAGAGTTTCACTGGAGGTCCCCCCCGCGGATCATCCTGAAGTCGTTCCGAATCAGTGGCTGCCGGAGTGACCGAAGCCGCCGGCGCCGCGCTGGCTTTCGTCGAACTGGTCGACCAGCTCGAAGTGCGCCTGCACGACTGGCACCAAGACTAGCTGAGCGATGCGCTCGCCGATGGCGATGGTGAAGGCGCTCTGGCCGCGGTTCCAGCAGGAGACCATCAGTTCGCCCTGGTAGTCGGAGTCGATCAGGCCGACCAGGTTGCCCAGCACGATGCCGTGCTTGTGGCCCAGGCCCGAGCGCGGAAGGATCAGCGCGGCGAGGCCCGGGTCGGCAATGTAGATGGACAGCCCGGTGGGGATCAGCACGGTCTGGCCCGGCTCCAGGGTCAGGTCTTCCTTGAGCATGGCGCGCAGGTCGAGGCCGGCGGAGCCCGGGGTGGCGTACTGGGGCAGCGGGAAGTCGCGGCCGATGCGGGGGTCGAGGATCTTTGCTTGCAGTGAGTGCATGGGGTCTCAGGCCTGGTTGAGGCGTTCGGCGATGAAGGCGATCAGCTGGCGGGCGATCTTGCCCTTGCTGGTCTGCGCGAAGCTGTTCTGGTGCAGCGCGCGATCGATGATGGTGATCGCGTTTTCCTCGCTGTTGAAGCCGATGCTGGGGTTGGCCACATCATTGGCGACGATCAGGTCGAGGTTCTTGTCCTTGAGCTTGCGCGAGGCGTATTCGAGCAGGTTCTCGGTCTCGGCGGCGAAGCCCACGCTGAAGGGGCGATCGGCACGCCCGGCGAGGGTCGCGAGGATATCCGGGTTGCGCACCAGTTGCAGCAGCAGGCCTTCGCCGCTGGTGGGGTCCTTCTTCATTTTGTGCGCCGCCACCACTTCCGGGCGGTAGTCGGCCACGGCGGCCGCCGCGATCAGCAGGTCGCAGGGCATCGCCGCCTCGCAGGCCGCGAGCATGTCGCGGGCGCTGACCACGTCGATGCGGTTGACCCGGTCGGGAGTGGGCAGGTGCACGGGGCCGGTGATCAGGGTGACCTTGGCGCCCGCCTCCACCGCCGCTTCGGCGAGGGCGAAGCCCATCTTCCCGGAGCTGTGGTTGGTGATGTAGCGCACCGGGTCGATGTTCTCCTGGGTCGGGCCGGCGGTGATCAGCACGTGGCGGCCGGTCAGGGCCTTGTGCTGGAACAGATCGGCGGCCGCCTGGGCGAGCTGGTCGGCTTCGAGCATGCGGCCCAGGCCGACGTCGCCGCAGGCCTGGCTGCCGGCGGCCGGGCCGAACAGGTGCAGGCCACGCTTGGCCAGGGCTTCGGCATTGGCCTGGGTGGCCGGGTCGCGCCACATGGCCTGGTTCATCGCCGGGGCCAGGGCGACCGGCGCATCGGTGGCCAGCACCAGGGTGGTCAGCAGGTCGTCGGCGACGCCCTGGGTCAGGCGCGCCATCAGGTCGGCGGTAGCGGGGGCGATCAGCACCAGGTCGGCCCAGCGCGCCAGCTCGATATGGCCCATGGCCGCTTCGGCGGCGGGGTCGAGCAGGTCCAGGTGCACCGGGTGGCCGGAAAGGGCCTGGAGGGTCAGCGGGGTGATGAACTCGCGCCCGCCATGGGTCATCACCACCCGTACTTCCGCGCCCTGGTCGCGCAGGCGGCGAACCAGCTCCGCGCTCTTGTAGGCCGCAATGCCGCCGCCCACGCCCAGTACGATGCGTTTCCGATAGAGCCGCTGCATAGGCCTGCCTTATGGATGTTTGAATTTGCGCTGCGGCGACGACGCCTCCCCAGGCCAATCGCCGCGCAAAAAAGGTGGATTAAGATAGCACAGCGACCGCATGGGAACAGCGGCCCCGCTCAACCACGGAGGTGCCATGAGCATCCGTCACTGGCCTGCGGCGGAGCGCCCGCGGGAGAAGCTTCTCGAACAGGGCGCGGCGGCCCTCACCGACGCCGAACTCCTCGCCATTTTCCTGCGTACCGGGGTCTCCGGGCAGAGCGCGGTCGACCTCGCCCGCCACCTGCTCAACGACTTCGGCGGCCTGCGTCCCCTGCTGGAGGCAGACATCGATTCCTTCTGCCTCCGGCTCGGCCTCGGGCCGGCCAAGTACGCGCAATTGCAGGCCGTGCTGGAGATGGCGCGGCGGCACCTGGCTGAAGGATTGCGCCGCGATTCGGTGCTGGAGAGTCCTCAGGCCGTGCGTGATTACCTGAAGGCGCAGCTGCGCCACGAACCCCACGAGCTGTTCGGCTGCCTGTTCCTCGACTCCAGGCACCGGGTACTGGCCTTCGAGGTGCTGTTCCATGGCTCCATCGATGGCGCCAGCGTCTACCCGCGCCAGGTGGTCAAGCGCGCGTTGGCGCATAACGCTGCCGCGCTGATCCTCACCCACAACCATCCGTCCGGGGTCGCCGAGCCGAGCCAGGCCGACCGTGCGCTGACCCAGCGCCTGAAGGAGGCGTTGGCGCTGGTCGAGGTGCGGGTGCTGGACCACTTCGTGGTGGGTGATGGCGAGCCGCTGTCGATGGCCGAGTACGGTTGGCTCTAGGGTGCGTCGACTTGGCGCTGGATGGCTGCCAGCAGGCGGCGGCGGATCAGCCCGCTGGCCGGTCGGATGGCCAGCCAGTAAGGGGTGAAGAGCAGGCGGCTGCGGCGGTCCGGGCAGTGCACGCGGGTCTCGGTGTGCAGGACGATGCCGCCGTCGGTGCCGGGGCTGCAGTGGAAGCCCATGAGCAGCTTGGCGACACCGGGCTCGGCATAGGCGCTGAAGGCATTGGCGTCATCCACCCGCTCCAGCCCGAAGTCGCTGCGCCAGAAACGGCCGATCAATCCATAGGCCAGTGCCTGGTCGGCGTCCCGCTCCAGCAGGGTGAACTCGTGCAGCCCGAACGGCGGCCGGTCCTTGAGGCGGTTCTCGCGCCCCAGTGCCCCGGCCAGGCGGGCCGGCGCCTCGCGGATGCGCAGCAGGGTGCGCACCAGCGGGTCGTCATGCACGGTGAGATCGCCCACCGCGTCCAGCGCCTGCCGCGCGGTTGCCCGCAACGGCAGCTGGTGCCGCTCGACGAATTGGAAGTGCGGCAGATAGCGCTCGCCCAGCTCCATCAGGGCTTCACGCTGACGTGGGAGAAGTCCTGGCGACCGAAGGGGTTGGCCTGGTAGCCGTCGACGCCGGAGCGGGCCAGGGCGAAGGCGGTGGGGTGTGCCAGCGGCAACCACAGGGCCTGCTCCTGGATGATCTGCTGCGCCTTTATATAGAGGATGCTGCGGTCGGCCTGGCTGCCCTGGGTCTTGCCGTCGCTGATCAGCTTGTCCAGCGCAGCGTCGCAGTAGCGCGCGAAGTTGAGGCCGGACTGCACCGAGGCGCAGGAGAATTGCGGGGTGAGGAAGTTGTCCGGGTCGCCATTGTCACCGGCCCAGCCCATGAACAGCAGGTCGTGCTCGCCGGCCTTGGCGCGACGGATCAGCTCGCCCCACTCGATCACGCGGATCTCGGCCTGGATGCCGACCTTGGCCAGGTCGGCCTGCAGCAGTTGGGCGCCAAGGCTGGGGTTGGGGTTGAGCAGGCTGCCGGAGGGGCGTGTCCAGATCGTGGTCTTGAAGCCGTCCTTGAAGCCGGCTTCGGCCAGCAGTGCGCGAGCCTTCTCCGGGTCGTGGGGGTAGCCGGGCAGGTCCTTGGCATAGCTCCAGGTGTTGGGCGGGTATGGGCCGCTGGCGGCGCTGGCGCTGCCCTCGAACACCGCTTTCAGGTAGCTCTGCTTGTCGAAGGCGAGGTTGATGGCCTGGCGCACCCTGGCCTGGTCCAGCGGTGGGTGCTGGCTGTTGATGCCGACGAAGGCCGTCATGAAGGCCGGGGTCTGCAGCACCTTGAGGCTGGCATCCTGGCTCGCGGCCTGGACATCCAGCGGCTTGGGCGAGAGGGCGATCTGGCATTCGCCGCGGCGCAGCTTCTGCAGGCGCACGTTGGCGTCGGGGGTGATGGCGAAGATCAGCCCGTCCACCTTCGGCTTGCCGGCGAAGTAGTCCGGGTTGGCGGCGTAGCGCACGGCTGCGTCCTTCTGGAAGCGCTTGAAGACGAAGGGGCCGGTGCCGATCGGCTGGGCGTTGAGCTTCTCCGGCGTGCCGGCCTGCATCAACTGCCCGGCGTACTCGGCGGAATAGATGGAGGCGAAGCCCATGCTCAGGGTGGCGAGGAAGGTGGCGTCAGGCTTGTTCAGGGTGAAGCGCACCTGCAGCGGGCCGACCTTGTCGATGGCCTTGACCAGCTGCGGCAATTGCATCGACTGGGCGTGGGGGAAGCCGCTCTGGGCCACCTTGTGCCAGGGGTGGGCGGTGTCGAGCATGCGCTGGAAGCTGAACAGCACGTCATCGGCATCCAGTTCGCGGCTGGGCTTGAAGTACTCGGTGGCATGGAAGCGCACGCCAGGGCGCAGCGTGAAGAGGTAGCTCAGGCCATCGGGCGAGACCTCCCACTGCTGCGCCAGGCCCGGGACCAGTTCACCGCGCTGGGCATCGAACTCCACCAGGCGATTCATCAGCATGTCGGCGGAGGCGTTGGTGGTGGTCAGCGAGTTGTACTGCACCACGTCGAAGCCCTCGGGGCTGGCCTCGGTGCAGACGCTCAGGCTGGCTGCCTGGGCGAGCAGCGGGGCGAACAGCAGGGGCAGGGCGGCGAGACGCATGGGGTGCTCCTTGTGCGAGGGCCCGGGGCGGGCTGCGGGCGAAGGCCTTACGCTAGACCATGGCCGGAGCCGGAGCAACGCGCTTTTGGCGACGAGCGGTCATTTTTCATGCAGGCCGCACCGATGCGGCCGCAGGCGCCCCCTGCGTTGCCTGGCCTTTCGCCCGGATGCCGCAGCCCTTGCTGCTCCAGGGGGTTTCTGATATAAAGCAGCGCTCTTTTCTAGGGGCCCGGTCTTTCGCAGTCTTTGTGTGGCCGGTAAGACCCTGACGAGACGGGCGCTAAAACGCCCACAAGTGAGAGTTCAAGCGGCCAACCCATGCCGGGTTGGGCATGAGGTTTAGAGGGCTGAGGCATGTCTAGAGTCTGTCAAGTAACCGGTAAGGGTCCGGTTACCGGGAATAACATTTCCCACGCAAACAACAAAACCCGTCGTCGTTTCCTGCCGAACCTGCAGCACCACCGCTTCTGGGTCGAGTCCGAGAAGCGCTTCGTGCGTCTGCGCGTTTCCGCCAAGGGCATGCGTATCATCGACAAGCGTGGTATCGACGTAGTTCTCTCCGAACTGCGCGCCCGCGGCGAGAAGGTATAAGGAGCTAATCATGCGTGAACTGATCCGTTTGGTGTCCAGCGCCGGTACCGGCCACTTCTACACCACCGACAAGAACAAGCGCACTACTCCCGACAAGATCGAAATCAAGAAATTCGATCCGGTCGTGCGTAAGCACGTGATCTACAAGGAAGCCAAGATCAAGTAATTGATCCGGCCCTTGTCGAAGAAGCCCGCCTACATGGCGGGCTTTTTCATGCCCGCGATTTGCCGTCGACTGCGACGACACCCATAAAAAAGCCCGCTTGCGCGGGCTCAAGGGGGTGACAAGCATGGAGGTGAAGCGGTGGATCACTTGGCCTGTTCGAAGATCACATAGACCTTGCGGCAGGCCTCGAGCACTTCCCAGGTGCCGGAGAAGCCGGCCGGGATGACGAAGCGGTCGCCGGCGCGAACGGTCTTGGCATTGCCGGCGGCGTCGCGGATGACGGAGACGCCCTGGAGGATCTCGCAGTATTCGTGTTCGGTGTAGTTCACCGTCCACTGGCCGATGGCGCCCTCCCAGATCCCTACGTTGAACTGCCCGCACGGGCTGCCGTAGTGGTTGCGCACGCTCTGCTCCGGGTCGCCCTTGAGGATTTTCTCGGGGGCGGGACGGTAGTGTTCGGCGGCGGCTGGGCTGTTGGCGAAGTCGACGATGGATTCGATGTTCATGGCGGTTCCGTTGCGGCTGGCGGATGGCCCTCGTTCGTTGGGCCTGTTTTTTATTCTGCCCGGCTGTGGGGTCTTTCCACGCTCCCGAAGAGTGAAAGGAAAAACGCCTGGGCGATCCGACTTGGAGTCTATGTTTAATAAAACGAACATGACAAGGGCGTTTGGCTGAATTTTGTCAAAAATATTGAAAATCCAGGGCCCTCTGGTTTAGGGTTGCGATCAGGTCCGGCCGCATGCCGGCCTTGCAGAATTCTTGACAGTGCCGGGTCTGGAATCCGGCACTTATCGACTAATAAGAGGAACGCCCCATGACCACCCTGACTCGCGCCGACTGGGAACAGCGCGCCAAGTCCCTGCAGATCGAAACCCGCGCCTTCATTCATGGCGAGTACACCCACGCCGTCTCCGGCGCGACCTTCGACTGCATCAGCCCGGTGGATGGGCGCGTGCTGGGCCAGGTCGCCAGCTGCGACCTGGCCGATGCCGAACTGGCGGTGAAGGATGCCCGTGCCGTCTTCGAGTCCGGTGTCTGGTCGCGCCTGGCGCCCACCGCGCGCAAGGCGGTGATGATCCGCTTCGCCGACCTGATCGACGCCCATGCCCAAGAGCTGGCGCTGCTGGAAACCCTGGACATGGGCAAACCGATCAGCGACTCGCTGAACATCGACGTCTCCAGCGCCTCCCGCGCCATCCGCTGGAGCGGCGAGGCCATCGACAAGATCTATGACGAAGTCGCCGCCACCCCGCACAACGAGCTGGGCCTGGTGACCCGCGAGCCGGTGGGCGTTGTCGCCGCCATCGTGCCGTGGAACTTCCCCCTGCTGATGACCTGCTGGAAGCTCGGCCCGGCGCTGTCCACCGGCAACTCGGTGATCCTCAAGCCGTCCGAGAAGTCGCCGCTGACCGCCATCCGCATCGCCCAGCTGGCCATCGAGGCCGGCATCCCCGCCGGCGTGTTCAACGTCCTGCCGGGCTTCGGCCATACCGTGGGCAAGGCCCTGGCGCTGCACATGGACGTCGACACCCTGGTGTTCACCGGCTCCACCAAGATCGCCAAGCAGCTGATGGTCTACGCCGGCGAATCCAACATGAAGCGCGTCTGGCTGGAAGCCGGCGGCAAGAGCCCGAACATCGTCTTCGCCGACGCGCCGGACCTGCAGGCCGCCGCCGAGGCCGCCGCGGGCGCCATCGCCTTCAACCAGGGCGAAGTCTGCACCGCCGGTTCGCGCCTGCTGGTGGAGCGTTCGATCAAGGACAAGTTCGTGCCCATGGTGGTCGAGGCGATCAAGGCCTGGAAGCCGGGCAACCCGCTGGACCCGGAAACCAACGTCGGTGCCCTGGTCGACACCACCCAGATGAACAACGTGCTGTCCTACATCCAGGCCGGCCATGACGACGGCGCCAAGCTGGTGGCCGGCGGCAAGCGCGTGATGGAGGAAACCGGCGGCACCTACGTCGAGCCGACCATCTTCGACGGCGTGGACAACGCCATGCGCATCGCCAAGGAAGAAATCTTCGGCCCGGTGCTCTCGGTGATCGCCTTCGACGACGTCGAGGACGCCATCGCCATTGCCAATGACACCGTCTATGGCCTGGCTGCCGCGGTGTGGACCAGCAACCTGTCCAAGGCCCACCTGACCGCCAAGGCACTGCGCGCCGGCAGCGTCTGGGTCAACCAGTACGACGGTGGCGACATGACCGCGCCCTTCGGCGGCTTCAAGCAGTCGGGCAACGGCCGCGACAAGTCGCTGCACGCCTTCGACAAGTACACCGAGCTGAAAGCCACCTGGATCAAGCTCTGAACCAGGGCGGCGCGACCGCCCCATAAAGGTCCGCCTTCCTTCGGGAGGGCCGGCTCCACGGAGCCAAGCCTGCGGCCGGGTTTCCTTCACAGGAGCCCGGCCGTTTTTGCTTTTCTGCCTGCCAGGATCCTCCGGGATACCGGCCCATGGAATGGAGGACACCTGCATGCGTTGGGGGACCTACTTCGCCGTCTGCGGCGCGGTGATCAGCATCGGGCTCGCGCTGGGGGTGACCATGCCCCTGGTCTCGCTGCGCCTGGAAAGCTGGGGCTACGACGCCTTCGCCATCGGCGTGATGGCCGGCACCCCGGCGGTCGGCGTGCTGCTCGGTGCCTCCCTGGCCGGCCGGCTGGCCGCGCGTTTCGGTACCACGACCCTGATGCAGCTGTGCCTGCTGGTCAGTGCCGTGTCGGTGGCGATGCTGGCGCTGGTGCAGAGCTACCCGATCTGGCTGGCCCTGCGCCTGTTCATCGGCGTGGCGCTGACCGTGGTGTTCATCCTCGGCGAGAGCTGGATCAACCAGTTGGCGGTGGAGAAGTGGCGCGGTCGCCTGGTGGCGCTCTACGGCACCGGCTACGCGCTCAGCCAGCTGTCCGGGCCGCTGCTGCTCAGCGTGCTGGGCACCGGCAACGACCTCGGCTTCTGGACCGGCACCGGGCTGCTGGTGGGCGGTTCGCTGATGCTCCTCGGGCGCACCGGCGCGCCCAGCGTCGACGCCCACAGCGCCTCCGGGCGCGGGTTGCTGACCTTCTGCACGCGGCTGCCGACCATCGCCTGGGCGGTGGTCCTGTTCGCCGCCTTCGAGGCGATGATGCTGACCCTGCTGCCCATCTACGGGCTGCGCCAGGGCTTCAACCAGGAGATCGCACTGCTCATGGCCAGCGTGGTGGTGGTCGGCGATGCGGCACTGCAGCTGCCCATCGGCCTGCTGGCGGATCACATGTCGCGGCGCACGCTGTTCCGTGGCTGCGGGCTGGCCCTGCTGGTGTCGAGCCTGAGCATCCCGCTGTTCCTGCACACGCCGTTGATCTGGCCGATCTGGATCGTGTTCGGCGCCAGCGCGGGCGGGCTCTTCACCCTGGCGCTGATCCTCATCGGCGAGCGTTACCGCGACGATGAACTGGTCCGCGCCAATGCCCACGTCGCGCAGCTCTGGGGGATCGGTTGCCTGATCGGCCCGCTGGTGACCGGCGCCGCCAGCCAGTGGATCAGCGGCCATGCCCTGCCGCTGATGATGGCCATCGGCGCGGCCGGCTTCGTCTGGCTGGCCTGGACCCGCGAGCTGTTCGACGACGAGGGCGAAGAGTCGGCCGTCGCGGGCAGCCGCTGAGTCAGAGCATCCGCTCGAGCCCCACACGCTCGGCGAACCACGCATTGAAGTGCCGCCACAGGCCGCCCGGCTCGCGGCGCAGCTCCTGCTGGCGCTCACCCTCCCCGGTTATCCACAGCATCTCTCCGCCCGGGCCCAGCCTTACCTGGTAGCTGCGCCCGGGGCTCATGCCCTGCAGCGCCAGGCGGTGCAGGTGCGCGCTCAGCGCGGGGCTGTCGATCAGCACGCCGACCTCGGTGTTCCATAGCACCGAGCGCGGATCGAAGTTGAAGGAGCCGATGAAGGCGCGGCGCCGGTCGAGGATCATCGCCTTGCTGTGCAGGCTGGAGTTGGACGAGCCGCTGAAGCTGTATTGGCCGCTGCCCGCGCCATCCCCCGGCTGGCGGCGCAGCTCGAACAGGTGCACGCCGTGCTCCAGCAGCCGCTGGCGATAGGGCGCGTAGCCGCCGTGGACGGCGGGTACGTCCGTGGCTTCCAGGGAGTTGGTCAGCAGGCGGATGTCGACGCCGCCATCGGCCTTGCCGATCAGGTAGTCCATGCCTTCCGGGGCGGGAACGAAATAGGCCGAGACCAGCACCAGGTCCTCCTTCACCTCGTCCAGCACCGGCTGCAACTGGCTGGCCAGCAGCAGGTGCGGGTCGGGTGGGCCGCTGGCCAGCACCTTGCTCGGCGCATCCCACAGGGCGCTGGCCGGCGCCCAGATCAGCTCGCGCAGCCAGAGGTCCAGGCGCGGGTCGTCGCGGTAGGTGTGCAGCCGATCGTAGAGGGTCTTCTGCCGGGCCCGCGCCTGGGCCAGGTAGCCGCGCAGGCGCTGGCGGGCTTCGTCCAGCTCCTGGCGTTCCGGCTGGCGCCAGAGGAATTGCTGGATCGGCTTGCTCAGGGCGCTGTTCCAGTACTGGTCGAAGCTCTGCCCCAGCTGCTCCGCCACCGGGCCGATGGCCAGCAGGTCGATGTCGGTGAAGTTGAGGCTGGGCTCGGCATCGAAGTATTCATCCCCCAGGTTGCGCCCGCCGACGATGGCGGCGGCGTTGTCGGCCAGCCACAGCTTGTTGTGCATGCGCCGGTGCTGCTGGCCCAGGTCCAGGGCGCGACCGAGGGTGCGCGTGACGCCGGTGGCGCGGCCCAGGTGCAGCGGATTGAACAGCCGCACCTGGATGTTCGGGTGTGCGGTGAGCAGGGCGATGCTGGCGTCGCGGCCGTCGCTGCTGGTGTCATCGAGCAGCAGGCGCACGCGTACGCCGCGGTCGGCGGCGCGCAGCAGTTCATCGAACAGGGCGCGGGTGGAGAGGCCGTCGTGGACGATGTAGTACTGCAGGTCGAGGCTGTTGCGGGCCGAGCGGATCAACTCGGCGCGGGCGCTGTAGGCCTCGTTGCTGGCCGGCAGCAGGCGGAAGCCGGATTGCCCGGGATGCCTGGCCGCGAGGGCCAGCAGGCGCTGACCGAAGGGCGACTTTGCAGCGGCGATGGCCTGGCTCGGTGACGCCGGGGGTGGCGTGACGCAGCCTGTGAGCGTGGCCAGCAGGCAGATGAACAGCAGGGAGATGCGCACGTCGGCCTCCGACTCGCCGGGTCCTTGAGCTCAGACGCCAGCGCAGCCGGAAGATTCAGGTAAACCCGCGGCTGGCGCGGGTCGTGGGTCATTTCGCCAGGCTGTTGCCGACGCTTTCCCTGATCCGGTACCAGAGCATGCCGAGGGCCAGCAGCGGCGAGCGCAGCAGCTTGCCGCCGGGGAAGGTGATGTGCGGCACCTTGGCGAACACGTCGAAGCCGCCGCCCTGTTCGCCGCTGATGGCCTCGGCCAGCAGCTTGCCCGCCAGGTGGGTGGCGTTGACCCCGTGGCCGGAATAGGCCTGGGCGAAGTAGACGTTGGGCTGGTCCGGCAGGCGGCCGATCTGCGGCAGGCGGTTGGCGCCGATACCGATCATGCCGCCCCACTGGTAGTCGATGCGCACATCGGCCAGTTGCGGGAACACCTCCAGCATCTTCGGCCGCATGTAGGCGCCGATGTCCGCCGGGTCGCGCCCGGAATAGTGGCAGGCGCCGCCGAACAGCAGGCGGTTGTCGGCGGAGAGGCGGTAGTAGTCGAGGGCCACGCGCTGGTCGCACACCGCCATGTTCTGCGGCAGCAGCTGCCTGGCCAGCGCCTCGGGCAGGCGCTCGGTGGCGATGATGTAGCTGCCCGCCGGGAGCACCTTGCCGCCGAGGGTCGGGTTGAGGTCGTTGAGGTAGGCGTTGCAGCCGAGCACCAGGGTCTTCGCGCGGACCTGGCCCTGGGCGGTGTGCACCTTGACCTCCGGGCCGTAGTCGATGCGCTGCACCGCGGAGTGTTCGAACAGGCGCACACCCAGCGAACTGGCGGCGGCGGCCTCGCCCAGGGCCAGGTTCAGCGGGTGCAGGTGGCCGGAGCCCATGTCGATCAGGCCGCCGGCGTAGCGGTCGGACCCCACCACGCTGCGCATCTCGCCCGGCTGCAGCAGGCGCATCTCGTGGCGGTAGCCGAGGGACTTGAGGTCCTCCATGTCCTCGGCGAAGCCGGCGAGGTCGCGGGCCGTATTGGCCAGGTCGCAATAGCCCCAGGTGAGGTCGCAGTCGATGGCGAATTCCTCCACCCGGCGGCGCACCAGCTCCACGGCCTCCAGGCCCATCAGCTTGAGCGCGCGCACGCCGTCCCGGCCGACCACCGATTCGAAATGCTCGACGTCGTGGCCGACACCGCGGATCAATTGGCCGCCGTTGCGCCCGCTGGCGCCCCAGCCGATCCTGTGCGCTTCCAGCAGCGCCACCGAGAAGCCGCGCCTGGCCAGTTCGATGGCGGTGTTCAGCCCGGAGAAGCCGCCACCGACGACGCAGACGTCGGCCACCTCCTCGCCTGCCAGGGGCGGATGCTCGATGCGACGGTTGGCGGTCGCGGCGTAATAGGAGGGGGCGTGCTGGTCGCTGTGGACCGGATGGCGAACGCGGGCGTTCATGTGCGGAATCCTGATTATTGTGTTTGGAAAATTTGACGGAGGATAAGCACGAAGCACGCCAACCGCCAAGGGGCGCCCAGGAAAAATCCCTGTGCCCCGCAGGCAACTATCCAGGGGCGCGTCGGCGCCCCCGGGTTCACTCGGGAATGGGCAGGTTGAGGGATTCCTTGACCTCTTCCATCACGATGTAGGACTTCGACTCGCGCACGTGCGGCAGCTTCAGGAGGATGTCGCCGAGCAGCTTGCGGTAGGACGCCATCTCGTTGATCCGCGCCTTCACCAGGTAGTCGAAGTCACCGGAAACCAGGTGGCATTCGAGCACGTGGGGCAGCTTGAGGACGGCGCGGCGGAAGTCCTCGAAGGTGTCGCCGGACTTGTAGTCCAGGCTGATCTCGACGAACACCAGCAGGCTCGCCTTGAGGTGCTGCGGGTTCAGCCGGGCGTTGTAGCCCATGATGATCCCCTCGCGTTCCAGGCGGCGTACCCGTTCGGTGCAGGGTGTGGTGGAAAGGCCCACGCGCTCGCCCAGCTCGGTGAAGGAGATACGGCCATCCTCCTGGAGGATTCGTAAAATATTCCGGTCTATCTTGTCTAACTCACGACGCGATTGATGCTGGGTACGCATGGTGGATGCCCCTCCGCAAAAGCCGTATTGGCCAAGAATTATCGCCAAATATAGCTGGCTATATAGTGAATATCACTGGGGCGCTCTTCATATACTGCGCGGCATCTACGCTCAAAATAACAAACGCAACGGTGACGCCCGTTGCGCTGGAGGCAGACATGCGAGTGATGGTGCTGGGCAGCGGTGTGATCGGTACGGCGAGTGCCTACTATCTGGCCCGGGAAGGCTTCGAAGTCGTGGTGGTCGACCGGCAGAACGCCGTCGCCATGGAAACCTCCTTCGCCAACGCGGGCCAGGTCTCTCCTGGCTATGCCTCGCCCTGGGCCGCCCCGGGCGTGCCGCTGAAGGCCATCAAGTGGCTGCTGCAGAAACACGCGCCCCTGGCCATCAAGGCCACCGGCGACATCGGCCAGTACCTGTGGATGGCGCAGATGCTGCGCAACTGCACCGCCGCCCGCTACGCGGTGAACAAGGAGCGCATGGTGCGCCTGTCCGAGTACAGCCGCGACTGTCTCGACGAGCTCCGCGCCGAGACCGGCATCGCCTACGAAGGCCGCCAGCTCGGCACCACCCAGCTGTTCCGCACCCAGGCCCAGCTCGATGCCGCCGCCAAGGACATCGCCGTACTGGAAAGCTCCGGCGTGCCTTATGAAGTGCTCGACCGCGCCGGCATCGCCCGCGCCGAGCCGGCCCTGGCCAAGGTCACCGACAAGCTGGCCGGTGCCCTGCGCCTGCCCAACGACCAGACCGGCGACTGCCAGATGTTCACCACCCGCCTCGCCCAGATGGCCCGTGACCTGGGCGTGGAGTTCCGCTTCGGCCAGGACATCCAGCGCCTGGACTTCGCCGGTGACCGCATCAATGGCGTATGGATCGACGGCAAGCTGGAAACCGCCGACCGCTACGTGCTCGCCCTCGGCAGCTACAGCCCGCAGCTGCTCAAGCCGCTGGGCATCAAGGCCCCGGTCTACCCGCTCAAGGGCTACTCGCTGACCGTGCCCATCACCAACCCGGAGATGGCCCCGACCTCCACCATCCTGGATGAGACCTACAAGGTCGCGATCACCCGGTTCGACGACCGCATCCGCGTCGGCGGCATGGCCGAGATCGCCGGCTTCGACCTGTCGCTGAACCCGCGTCGCCGCGAGACCCTGGAAATGATCACCGCCGATCTCTACCCGCAGGGTGGCGACCTGGCCCGCGCCGAGTTCTGGACCGGCCTGCGCCCGGCGACCCCGGACGGCACGCCGATCGTGGGCGCGACCCCGTTCCGCAACCTGTTCCTGAATACCGGACACGGTACCCTTGGCTGGACCATGGCCTGCGGTTCCGGCCGCCTGCTCGCCGACCTGATGGCGCGCAAGCGTCCGCAGATCAGCGCCGAAGGCCTGGACATCTTCCGTTATGGCAACACCAAGGAGAGCCAGAAACATGTCACTACAGCGCCTGCGCACTGAAGCCCGCTACAGCGAGATCGTCATCCACAACGGCACCGTCTACCTGGCGGGCCAGCTGGATGAAGCGCTGAACCCGGGCATCGAGCGCCAGACCCGCGAAACCCTCGATGCCATCGACCGCATGCTCGCCGAGGCCGGCACCGACAAGAGCCGCATCCTCTCGGTGACCATCTACCTCAAGGACATCGAGGCGGACTACGCCGGCATGAACGCCGTGTGGGACGCCTGGGTCGCCAAGGGCGCCGCCCCGGCCCGTGCCTGCGTCGAGGCGAAGATGTACTCGCCCGAGGTGCTGGTGGAAATGACCGTGGTCGCCGCCCTGCCCTGAACCCTTGCTCTGCCCGGCGTCCGCGCCGGGTTTTTACATAACCAGAAGAAGCCCCTGCCATGCGTCCCGCCCGTGCCCTGATCGACCTCGAAGCGCTGCGCCACAACTACCGCCTCGCCCGTGAAACCACCGGCGCCAAGGCCCTGGCCGTTATCAAGGCGGACGCCTACGGGCACGGTGCGGTGCGTTGCGCCCAGGCGCTGCAGGCGGAGGCCGACGGCTTCGCCGTGGCCTGCATCGAGGAAGCGCTGGAGCTGCGCCAGGCGGGCATCACCGGTCCCATCCTGTTGCTGGAAGGCTTCTTCGAGGCGGACGAACTCCCCCTGATCGAGCAGCACGCACTCTGGTGCGTGGTGCATTCCACCTGGCAGCTGGAGGCCATCGAGCGCGCCAGCCTGCGCCGGCCGCTCACGGTGTGGCTGAAGATGGACTCGGGCATGCACCGGGTCGGCCTGCATCCCGCCGAGTACCGCGACGGCTACCAGCGGCTGATGGCCAGCGGCAAGGTCGGCAAGATCGTGCTGATGAGCCACTTCGCCCGGGCCGATGAGCTGGACAGCGGCAGTGCCGCCGAGCAGGTCGCGGTATTCGAGCAGGCCCGCGCGGGCATCGCGGCGGAGGTCAGCCTGCGCAACTCCCCGGCGGTGCTGGGTTGGCCACAGGTGCCGAGCGACTGGGTGCGCCCCGGGATCATGCTCTACGGCGCCACGCCCTTCGAGCAACCGCACGAACTGGCTGCACGCCTGAAGCCGGTGATGACCCTGGAGTCGAAGGTCATCAGCGTGCGTGAGTTGCCGGCCGGCCAGCCGGTCGGCTATGGCGCGCGTTTCGTCACCGAGCGGCCGACCCGCGTCGGCGTGGTCGCCATGGGCTACGCCGATGGCTATCCCCGGCATGCGCCGACCGGCACGCCGGTGGCCATCGACGGGCAGCTCTCGCGCCTGATCGGTCGCGTGTCCATGGACATGCTCACCGTCGACCTCACCGATCTGCCGCAGGCCGGGCTCGGCAGCCGCGTCGAGTTCTGGGGCACTCAGGTACCGGCCAGCGAGGTCGCCATCCAGGCCGGCACCATTCCCTACCAGATCTTCTGCAACCTGCGCCGGGTGCCGCTGATCTACCTCTAAAGCCGCGGCCGGCGGTCATCCGGCGCGCTGATGATGGTCCAACTATCTGATTTTCCTTGGGGTTTCCCGGGGTGGTGAAAGTTTGCGCAGGATTTACGGCCGAAGTGTTGTAAATACTGAACGCTGGCCGCATGATACGGCCACCGTGACCACCCCCCTCAACAAGAATCCCAAGGAGGATCCCACCATTGGACGTCGGTGTTCGACTGCAAGCTATCCGCAAGCTCAAAGGCCTCTCCCAGCGTGAACTCGCCAAACGTGCAGGCGTTACCAACAGCACGATTTCCATGATCGAAAAGAACAGCGTGAGCCCCTCCATCAGTTCGCTGAAGAAGGTGCTCGGGGGCATCCCCATGTCGCTGGTGGAATTCTTTTCCCTCGATCTGGAACAGGACAACCAGACCCAGGTCGTCTACCGGGCTTCCGAACTTACCGATATCTGCAGTGGTGCGATCACCATGAAGCTGGTGGGCAAGGCCCATCCCAGCCGGGCCATCGCCTTCCTCGACGAGACCTACCCGCCGGGCAGCGACACGGGTGACGAGATGTACGCCCATGAAGGCGAAGAGGCCGGGATGCTGGTCGAGGGCCGCCTCGAACTGACCGTCGGCAACGAGCTGTTCATCCTCGAGCCGGGCGACAGCTACTACTTCGAGAGCAGCAAGCCGCACCGCTTCCGCAATCCGTTCGACCTGCCGGCCCGCCTGATCAGCGCGACCACGCCGGCCAATTTCTAACCTGTTCCGACCCTGCGCGGGGGCTTCGCGCCACCTGCGCGGTGCATGCCGTGCAGCCCAACCGTTCTGCACCGGCCTGCGGCACCCGCATGCGCCGCCAGAGGGCGGCCTGACCCCGTACACCAGAGTCGTGCCGCCTGCGCCGGGCCCATGACAGGGAGATCCCATGGCCGCCTCCAACAAATGGCTGATGTCCTCGCTCGCCTACTACCTGGACTTCTTCACCGCCCCGCTGTTCGTCCTCATCGCACTGCTGATCGGCCCAGTCCTGCCCTGGCAGCTGGTCGGCGGCCTGTTGCTGTGGTCGTTCATCGAGTACGGCGTGCACCGCTTCCTGTTCCATTCGCTGTATCGCCGCGAGCACTGGACCCACCACCTCGACGTGCTGGCATTCATCGGCATCTCCAGCTGGAAGACCAGTGCGGTCTACGCGCTGCTGCTCCCGCTGTGCGCCTACCTCGGCCTGGCCTCGCTCTATGCCGGGCTGGTCGCGGGCTACTTCCTCTACATTTCCCTGCACTACGTCATGCATCGTCCCGGGCACTGGTTCTACCGCTTCATTCCCGGCCTGGTGTTCAACCATGACCTGCACCACAGGAAGGGGATCGAGAAGAACTTCGGCGTTTCTTCGCCGCTCTGGGATCACGTCTTCGGCACCTACGTCCGCGTTGCCGAAAAGGAGACCGCGGCGGGCTGACCCCCGACCCTGGTCGCAGCGGCCTCATGCTTTGGTCGTGCGACAAGCTGGGTTGTTTCAGCCTGGCGGGCTAACCGTTATACTGGCGCCCGCCCGCGAAACCGTGGCCGCGGGCGTCACTAGCCACGATGAGGGTGTAAGGGTGAACCTAATAAACAAAATGCTGGCAGCGCACGTTGCCGTATTGGCCCTTTGGGCTGTAAGCGCTCAGGCCGCGACCGACGATGCCATCGCCGAACGCATCAAGCCGGTGGGCGAAGTCTGTGTCCAGGGCCAGGAATGCAAAGGCGTCGAAGCCGTAGCCGCCGCTGCTGGCGGTGGCGCGAAGACGCCGGACGACATCATCGCCAAGCACTGTGGCGCCTGCCACACCGCCGGCGTCCTGGGTGCACCGAAGATCGGCGACACCGCTGCCTGGAAAGAGCGTGCCGACCACCAGGGCGGCCTCGACGGCATCCTGGCCAAGGCCATCACCGGTATCAACGCAATGCCCCCGAAAGGCACCTGCGCCGACTGCACCGATGACGAGCTGAAAGCGACCATCAAGAAGATGTCCGGCCTGTAACAGGAACCTGGCATCAATGAAAAAGCCGCCCTCGGGCGGCTTTTTCGTGTCCGGCTGCTGCGACCCGTTGTCGCAGGTGCCCGTCAATCTATGAAGGTGACGCTGCCGTCGGCCAGGGAGCCGACGCGGGCCAGGGATTCCACCCGGTAGCCTTCGCTTTCCAGCAGGGCGCGGCCATCCTGGAAGGACTTCTCGATGACGATGCCGAGGCCGGCGATGCTCGCGCCCGCCTGGCTGATCAGGTCGATCAGCGCCTTGGCGGCGTGGCCGTTGGCGAGGAAGTCGTCGATCACCAGCACATGGTCGGAGGCCGTCAGGTGCTTGGCGGAGATGGCGATGGTGCTCTCGGTCTGCTTGGTGAAGGAGAACACCTTGGAGATCAGCAGGTCGTTCTTCAGCGTCAGCGACTGGAACTTGCGGGCGAAGATCACCGGGATGCCCAGCTCCAGGCCGGCCATCACCGCCGGGGCGATGCCCGAGGCCTCGATGGTGACGATCTTGGTGATGCCCTGGCCGCGGAAGCGCTCGGCGAACTCATGGCCGATGTGCTTCATGAGCTGCGGGTCGATCTGGTGGTTGAGGAAGGCGTCCACCTTCAGCACCTGGTCGGAAAGCACGATGCCTTCGGAGAGGATCTTTTCTTTGAGAATGTTCACGGGAGGGGCTTCCTGCGAAGCTGCTGTCGCTGATGAAGCGCGGCATTCTACCTCGGCGCGGGGGCATCGCGCGATGCCCTTGTGACAGCACGCGCGGGAGTCCCCGGCAGCCAGGCGGCCGGGGGCCTCAGGGCTTCCTGAGCATGGCGCGGATGTCCGCCAGCGCCGTGTTGCCGCGCACCGCCTTGACCTCGACCGGCGTGTCCTCCATGCCTTCCCACTGCAGGTCTTCCTGCGGCAGCTCGTCGAGGAAGCGGCTCGGCGCGCAGTCGATGATCTCGCCGTACTGCTTGCGCTTGGCGGCGAAGGTCATGGCCAGGTTCTGCCGGGCGCGGGTGATGCCGACATAGGCGAGCCGGCGCTCTTCCTCGATTGTGTCGGCCTCGATGCTGGAGCGGTGGGGCAGGATGTCTTCCTCCACGCCCATGATGAACACATAGGGGAATTCCAGGCCCTTGGACGCGTGCAGCGTCATCATCTGCACCCCGTCGGCGCCCTCCTCCTCTTCCTGCTGGCGCTCCAGCATGTCGCGCAGCACCAGCTTGGCGATCGCCTCCTCGATGGTCATCTCGCCGTCCTCGTCGCGCTCGAGGGTGTTCTTCAGGGCGTCGATGAGGAACCAGACGTTGCCCATGCGGAACTCGGCGACCTTGTCGCTGGAGGCGTTCTGGCGGATCCAGTTCTCGTAGTCGATGTCCATCACCATGCTGCGCAGGGCGGCGATGGGATCGGTCTGCGCACATTGCTGGCGGACCTTGTCCATGAAGCGCTTGAAGCGCTGCAGGCGCTCGGTGTAGCGGCTGTCGAGGTGCTCGCCGAGGCCGACCTCGTCGGCGGCGGCGTACATCGAGATCTTGCGCTCGGTGGCGTAGTTGCCGAGCTTCTCCAGGGTGGTGGAACCGATTTCCCGGCGTGGCACGTTGATCACGCGGAGGAAGGCGTTGTCATCGTCCGGGTTCACCAGCAGGCGGAAGTAGGACATCAGGTCCTTCACTTCCTGGCGGCCGAAGAAGCTGGTGCCGCCCGACAGCCTGTAGGGCACCTGGTGGTGCTGCAGCTTCAGCTCCATCAGCTTGGCCTGGTGGTTGCCACGGTAGAGGATGGCGAACTGGCTGTAGGGGCGTTCCGTCTTCAGGTGCAGCGTGAGGATCTCCATGGCGATGCGCTCGGCCTCGGCATCCTCGTTGCGGCAGCGGATCACCCGGATCGGGTCGCCGACGCCCATCTCGCTCCACAGCTGCTTCTCGAACACGTGGGGGTTGTTGGCGATCAGCACGTTGGCGCACTTGAGGATACGGCTGGTGGAGCGGTAGTTCTGCTCCAGCATCACCACCTTCAGCGACGGGAAGTCTTCCTTGAGCTGCATCAGGTTTTCCGGTCGCGCGCCGCGCCAGGCGTAGATCGACTGGTCGTCGTCACCCACCACTGTGAACTGCGCCCGGTGCTGCACCAGCATCTTCACCAGCAGGTACTGGCTGGCGTTGGTGTCCTGGTATTCGTCCACGAGCATGTAGCGCACGCGCTGTTGCCATTTCTCGAGGATGTCCGGGTTCTCCTGGAACAGCTTCACCGGCAGCAGGATCAGGTCGTCGAAGTCGACCGCGTTGTAGGCCTTGAGGGTGCGCTGGTAGTGCAGGTACACCACGGCGGCCGTCTGCTCCTTGGGATTGCGCGCGTTGGCCAGCGCTTCCTCGGGCAGGATCAGGTCGTTCTTCCAGGAGCCGATGTAGTTCTTCACCTCGTCGGCGCCATCGTCCCCGGCGTACTCCTTCTGCATGATGTCCGTCAGCAGCGCCTTGATGTCCGACTCGTCGAAGATCGAGAAGCCCGGCTTGTAGCCCAGCCGGGCGTGCTCCTTGCGGATGATGTTCAGGCCCAGGTTGTGGAAGGTGGACACCGTCAGGCCGCGGCCTTCGGCGCCGCGCAACAGCGTGCCGACGCGCGCCTTCATCTCGCGGGCGGCCTTGTTGGTGAAGGTGACGGCCACGATGTACTGGGCGCGGATGCCGCATTCCTGCACGAGGTAGGCGATCTTGCGGGTGATCACGCTGGTCTTGCCGGAGCCGGCGCCGGCGAGCACCAGGAGAGGGCCGCCGACATAGTTCACGGCTTCCTGCTGCCGGGGATTGAGTCGGGACATGCTGGATGTATCACGGGGGAATGGCCGCGCATTCTAGCAGGCCGGCCCGGATATGCCGATGTGTGCCGAACAGTGTGACGCAGCGCCCCTTGATGAAGGGTCATGCTTGGATATTTCCATTCATCAAGTACGATTGTTCCGACAATCGGTGTTGATGGCTGTTCACATTTCGCGCAGAGTTCGCGGCAATGTGCCAGGAACGCACTAGAAGAACGACGTCGATCACGACGCGAATCAGGCCTTAGAAGCCATTGTTTTGTGACCCCGGGGAGGTCATTTGTCCGCGCTTGCCGAGCCCACGCGCATGCTCCTGCTGGCGGAAACGCCTGGCTGGGCGGAATCCTTACGCGAGCTGCTCGGCTCGCTGGGCAGCGTCGCCCCGCTCATAACCGCCCCTTCCTGGGAAGCCGCGAGCAGCCTGTTCGACGATGCCGACGGCGGCCTGCTGCTATGCACCCCCGGCCTGCTGCCGGCACCCGGTCGCTGCCACCTGCCCACCATCCTGCTGCTGGAGCACGAGCCCGAAGAGGCCCCAGCCGGTGTCAGCGACTGGCTGGTGCATGACCAACTGACCCCGGACCTGCTGCGCCGCAGCCTGCGCTACCTGCGCGAGCGCCGCACCCTGCAGGACACCCTGCAGAGCCTGGCCGAACAGGACCCGCTCACCGGCATCGCCAATCGCCAGGGCTTCCAGACCCTGCTGGCGGCCCGCCTTGCCGAATTCGCCGGGCGCGGCCTGGCATTGGGCCACCTGGACCTCGACAACTTCCGCCACGCCAACGACGCCCTCGGCTACCAGGCCGGCGACCGCCTGATTCTGCAGGTGGTGGCGCGGCTCAAGGGCGAGCTGGCTGCCGGCGACCAGCTCGCCCGCCTGGGCAGCGACGAGTTCGCCCTGCTGCTGGATACCCGCCGCGACCCGTCCCGCGCCGAGAAGGTCGCCGAACGAATCGCCGAAGCGCTCGGCGAGCCCTACTGGGTCGATGGCGAGAGCCTGCTGATCGGCTGCAGCCTGGGCATCGCCCATGCCCGCTCCGACGAGGGTGCCGACCCGCTGATGTGGCACGCGCACATCGCCATGCAGCAGGCCAAGGCCGTGCAGGGCTGCACCTTCCACGTGTTCGACGAACGCATCAACCGCAGCGCCCGCAGCCTCGCCGACCTGGAAAGCGAGCTGCGCCGGGCCTTGCGCCGTGACGAGCTGGAGCTGCATTACCAGCCGCGCCTTTGCCTGGAGACCGGTCGCATCGTCGGCCTCGAGGCCCTGGTGCGCTGGCGCCACGCCGAGCGCGGCCTGCTCTCGCCCAACGAATTCGTGCCCCTGGCCGAGGAAAGCGGGCTGATCGTACCGCTCGGCTACTGGGTCATCTCCCGTGCCCTGCGCGACATGCAATGGCTGCGCGGACGCGGCCTGCCGGCGTTGCACATGGCGGTGAACCTGTCCTTCCGCCAGTTCCAGGACAGCCAGCTGCTGCCGACCCTCAACCGCCTGATCAGCGAGCGCGGCGTCGACGCCCAGTGGCTCGAGTTCGAACTCACCGAGACGGCGGTCATGCGCCGCAGCGAGCAGGTGCAACAGACCATGCAGGCACTGGGCAAGGTCGGCGTGCGTTTCTCCCTGGACGACTTCGGCACCGGCTTCTCCTCCTTCGTCCACCTCAACAGCCTGCCCATCACCCTGCTGAAGATCGACAAGAGCTTCGTCGGCGGCATGCAGGACCGTCCCGAGAACCGCCAGCTGGTGCGCGCGATGATCAACCTGGCGCACAACCTCAACCTGGAAGTGGTGGCCGAAGGCGTCGAGACCTCCGAGCAACTGGCCCTGCTGCGCCAGTTCGGCTGCGACCAGGTGCAGGGCTACTGGATCAGCAAGCCGCTGCCATTGGCCGACCTCGCGCGCTTCCTGGTGTTCGGCGTGCGCCAGCCGCTGCTCACGGGCCTGCCCGGGGTCTGAACCCTCAGCCGGCCTCGCAGGCCCCGGCCAGCGGCACCTGCGGGCGCAGCATGCGCAGGGTCTTCCATTCGAAGCCCAGGGTCAGCCCGACCGCCGCGCAGGCCAGCCCCGAAGCCAGCCCCCACCACACGCCCTGGGCGCCCATGCCGAGCGGGAAGGCCAGCAGCCAGGCCGCCGGGGCACCCACCAGCCAGTAGCAGCCGAGGCCGACGAGGAAGGTGGTCTTGGCGTCCTTGAGCCCTCGGATGGCGCCCATGGCGATGGTCTGGATGCCGTCGAAGAGCTCGAACAGCGCGGCGATGGCCAGCAGGCTCACGGCCAGGGCGACCACTTCCTGGTACTCGCCCGCCGTGCGGTCGAGGAACAGCCCCACCACCCATTCCGGCGCCAGCCAGAACAGCGCGGCGAAGCTCAGCATGCAGCCGGCGCCCACGGCGATGCCCAGGCGCCCGGCGCGGCGCGCGTCCTCCAGGCGGCCGGCGCCGAAGTGCTGGCCGATGCGGAAGGTCACCGCGTAGGAGATGCCCACCGGCACCATGAAGGCGACGTACACGGACATGATCGCGATCTGGTGCGCCGCCAGCGACAGGCTGCCCAGCGCCCCCATGCACAGCGCGGCGAAGGCGAAGAGCCCGGACTCCACCGCATAGGTGCCGCCGATGGGCAGGCCCAGGCGCAGCAGCTCGCGCAGGTCGTCCAGGCGTGGGTGTAGCAGGCCGTGGCGCAGGGAATAGGCGGCGTAGGCCGGGTGGCGGGTCACGTGCCAGGCCAGCAGCGCCGCCATGGCGCTCATCACCAGCGCGGTGACCAGGCCGATGCCGGCCAGGCCCAGTGGCGGCAAGCCGAACCAGCCATGGATGAGCATGTAGTTGAGGGCGAAGTTGGCCAGCGCACCGCCGATGCTGATGGCCATCACCGGCCCGGGACGGCCGATGGCGCTGGTGAAGCCGCGCAGGGCCATGAAGGTCATGTAGCCGGGCAGGGCGAACACCAGGGTGGAGAGGAAGCGCATGCCGCCCTCGATGTTGTGCGCCTCCTGGCCGAACAGGGCCAGCAGCGGGCCCAGGTTCCACAGCAGCAGCCCGGCGCCCAGGGCCAGGCCCCAGCCGAGCCAGAGGCCGGCCTGGGTCAGGCGCGCCGCCCCGGCGCTGTCGCCCGCGCCATGGCGGATGGCGACCAGGTTGCCCACGGCGGCGATCACGCCGACGCAGAAGATCGAGACGAAGGAATAGCTCGCCGCCCCCAGGCCGCCGGCGGCCAGTTCCGCCGGGCCGAGCAGGCCCATCATCACCGTGTCGGTGAACACCATCAGCACGTTGGCCAGTTGCGCCGCGATCAGCGGGCCGGCGAGGCGGAGAATGGCCAGGAGTTCGGAGCGGATCTGCTGTGGCATGAGTCTGGGTCACTTGTGGGGAGCGGAGCCCGAAAACGCACCGGGCCAGGGACGATGGATTCTCCAGCGCTTGAATCCGCGCCACAAAGGGAAAAAAATGATGCCTTCCATGACTCTGACTCATGAGTGGGTTCATCATGACGCGCCGCCTGCCACCGCTCTACGCCCTGCGTGCCTTCGAAGCCGCGGCGCGCCACGCCTCCTTCACCCGTGCCGCCGAGGAGCTGGCCATCACCCAGAGCGCGGTGAGCCGCCACATCCGGACCCTGGAGGAGCACTTCGCCTGCCGCCTGTTCGAGCGCAAGGGGCGCAACCTGCAGCTCACCGAGCCGGCACGGATGATCCTGCCCGGCCTGCGCGAGGGCTTCGATTCCCTGGAACGTGCCTGCGCCACCCTGCGGGTCGACGACAGCATCCTCTGCCTCAAGGCACCCTCGACCCTGACCATGCGCTGGCTGCTCGCCCGGCTGTCGCGCTTCCGCCTGCAGAACCCGGACGTGGAGGTGCAGCTGACCAGTGCCTGGATGGACGTCGACAAGGTCGACTTCAACCACGAGCCCTTCGACTGCGCGGTGTTGCTGAGCAGCGGCGGCTTCAGCGACGAGTGGGAAAGCGTCGAGCTGTTCGCCGAGTGGCTGATCCCGGTGAGCGCGGCCTCGGCCGCCGCCGACGGGCCCTGGGACCTGGCACGGCTGAAGCAGGCCGAGTTGCTGCACCCGACGCCGGACCGGCGTGACTGGCGGCGCTGGCTGCAGGCGATGGGGCTGGAGCAGGACATCCCGCTCAAGGGCGGGCAGGTGTTCGACACCCTGGAGTTGGGCATCGTCGCCGCCACGCGGGGTTACGGCGTCTCCATCGGCGACCTGGTGATGGTCGCCGAGGATGTGGAGCAGGGCCGCATCGGCCTGCCCTGGCCCACGGCGGTGCCCAGTGGCGACAGCTACCACCTGGTCTGGCCGAAGGTACGCAGCGGCCAGGACCGCCTGCGTCGCCTGCGCGACTACCTGCTGGCCGAGGTGGCGGCCATGCGCCTGCCGGCGGTGGAATTCAAACGCTAGAACCGCGTGGCGTCTGCTTACAGATTTTTCCGGTGCTTTGAGCAGATGCGTCCTATACCTCACTAGGGCGGTCAAGTATTCTCGCCGCCCGCCGAAGGAGCCACAGAAGTTCCTCGCCAGCCTTGCCTGCAAAATACTGGAGAAAACCCCATGAACCCGCCCAGGTCACGAATCGCCTGGCAGCTCGCCGCCGCCCTCGCCCTCATCCTCGTGCTGCTGATCAGCGGCAGCACGCTCTTCGCCCTGCGTTCCCTCGACCAGGCCAACATCGCGACCCGTGAAGAGCACCTGGCCAGCGAAGCGCGCCTGCTCGCCGACCAGCTGAGCACCTTCCACGGCAGCCTGCGCGAGAGCACCCAGCGCCTGGCCAGCCTGTTCGAGCAGCGCTTCGCCAGTGGCGTCACCCTGCATGCCGACGAGCGCGTGCCGGTCGCCGCGCTCAACCCGCCGGCCCTGTACCTCAACGGCCAGGCGCTGAACAACGACTTCACCCTGGTGGACGAATTCCGCCAGCTCACCGCCGGTGTCGCCACGGTGTTCGTCCGCGATGGCGAGGACTTCGTGCGCATCACCACCTCGCTGAACAAGCAGGACGGCAACCGCGCCATCGGCACCGTGCTCGACCACGCCCACCCCGCCTACCAGCGCCTGCTGTCCGGGCAGAACTACGTGGGCCGGGCGCTGCTCTTCGATCGCTACTACATGACCCAGTACACGCCGGTGCGCGACAGCGGCGGCCAGGTCATCGCGGTGCTCTTCGTCGGCTTCGACTACACCGACGCGCAGAACGCCCAGTTCGCCAACCTGCAGCGCTTCCGCATCGGCAAGACCGGCTCCCTGGCGCTGATGGGCGAAGCCGGCAAGTGGCTGGTGACCCCGGCCGGCGTGCACCGCCCCGAGGCCATCGGCGACACCCTCGCCGCGCTGGCCCGCGAGTCCGGCCATGGCCGTTTCTGGAATGACGGCGCGCAGGACTTCTTCAGCGTCGCCGTGCCGTTCGCCGACGGCCCCTGGCAGGTGGTGGCGAGCATGCCCAAGGCGGAGATCCGCGAGGTCACCTGGAGCGTCGGCGGCCAGCTGGCCTTCGGCAGCCTGCTGGCCATGGCGCTGGCGGTGGCGGCGGTGATCTGGCTGCTGCGCAAGCGCCTGCGCCCGCTGGGCGAGCTGGTGGAACAGGCCCGGGCACTGGGTGCGGGCGACCTCAGCGTGCGCCTGGATGTTTCCAGCCACGACGAGATCGGCGAGCTGGCGCGCAGCTTCAACCAGATGGGCGAGGCACTGTCGACCATGGTGGCGCACATCCGCAGCTCGGCGCAGCAGGTCGGCAGCCGTTCCCAGGTGCTGTCCGGGCTCTCCAGCGGTGCCTATGAAGGCATGGAGCAGCAATCCGGCGAGATCAGCAGCATGGCCGGTGCGGTGGAGGAATTCAGCGCCACCTCGCTGAACATCGCCGACAACATGCGCGCCACCGAGCGCCTGGCCAGTGACAACGCCCAGCAGACGCGCATCGGCCAGAGCTCGATGGGCGAGGCCTCGGCGGCGCTGGAACAGATATCCACAGCCCTCAACGGCACCGCCGAAGTGATCAACACCCTCGGCCAGCGCTCCCAGGAGATCGGCGGCATCGTCGGCGTGATCACCGCCATCGCCGACCAGACCAACCTCCTGGCGCTCAACGCCGCCATCGAGGCGGCCCGGGCCGGTGAGCAGGGCCGTGGTTTCGCCGTGGTGGCGGACGAGGTGCGCAACCTGGCTGCCCGCACCCGCGAGGCGACCACCGAGATCTCCAGCATGATCGGCAGCATCCAGGACGAGACGGCCAGCGCCATCAGCACCATGGAGCACGGCAAGGCGCTGATGCAGGACGGCCTCGCGCGCAACGCCAAGGTCGCCGCTGCCCTGGCGCAGATCGCCCAGCAAAGCAGCGCCGCCGGCGAGCAGTTCGCCGCCATCACCACCGCCACCCAGGAGCAGAGCAGCACCGCGACCCTGCTCAGCAGCAACCTGCAGAGCATCGCCCTGGCCAACAGCGAGCAGCGCGAGGTGGTCGCCAACCTGGCGCAGACCGCCCAGGAGCTGGATCGCCTGGCCGAGGAGCTGCGCCAGGAAGTGGGGCGCTTCCGCTAGGCCCCGGTTTCACCGCAATGAGAAAAGGCGCCCCTCGGGGCGCCTTTTTCATGGGGGCCGGTCGTGCCGGCGCTCATTTTCCGGCCAGGTCCTCGAGCGCCCGGCTCAGGCTGGCGCTGGACAGCTCGCCCATGTGGCTCTTGAGCAGGCGCCCCTTGCGGTCATAGAACAGCGTGGTCGGCAGGCCGTAGGAGCCGGTCAGGGCGCCGAAGCGGTTGCTGCCGTCGATCAGTACGTCCTGCACGTCCAGGCCCTGCTCCCGCAGGAAGCGTTGCACCTGCTCGCGGTTCTCGCCCTGGTTGACCAGCACGAAGCGCAGGTCGGGCCGGGCCTTCTGCGCCGCCTGCAGGGCCGGCATCTCGCGGCGGCAGGGCGGGCACCAGGTGGCCCAGAGGTTGACCACCAGCGGGCGGCCATCCCGTTCGCGCAGGTCGACGGGCTTGCCCGCCAGGTCGGTCAGCGCCACCTCCGGCAGTTGCCGGCCACGCTCGAGTGCCGCGATCACCGCGCTGCCGCCGCCCCAGAGCAGGGCGCCCACCAGCAGCGCGATGCCCAGCGGGCGCCGCACGGCCGGCTGGCGGCGGGCATGCAGGAACCCCACCAGCGCTGCCATCGCCAGCCCGGGAAGCAACAGGAAGCCGCCATCGCGGATGTCCAGCATGCGCCAGGGTTCGGTGCGGTACTCGGCGAAGTAGAGGGCGACGAAGGCGAGTCGCGCCGCCAGCACGCCGGCCAAGAGCATGGCGAACAGCACGGGCTCGGGATTGCCTCCGCGTCGGCGGCCCTGCCACCAGCCGCAGGCGAGCGCGGCGAAGAAGCCCAGGTAGAACAGGGCTTGTGCGGAGGAAATGGCCAGGGGGCCGAGTTGCAGGCTGTTCATCGCACGGGACCGGGGCTGGGCGGGTGGGGCCGCAGTATGCCATCGGCTCCGGCGGGCGCCTGGGTGCAAGTGTTTCCCTGCTTTGCCGGCTCAGGGCTCCGAGGAGGGACGGTACTGCAGTGCCTCGGCGAGGTGGTGGCGGGCGACGGCCTCGGTGTCTTCCAGGTCGGCGAGCGTGCGGGCGACCTTGATGATGCGGTGTGCGGCCCGCAGCGACAGGCCGAGGCGCTCGCAGGCACCCTCCAGCCAGCGGCGGTCCTCCTCGGGCAGCGGGCAATGGCGACGCAGGCCCTGGAGATCGAGGAAGGCGTTGGCGCAGCCCTGGCGATCGAGCTGGCGCTGGCGGGCGCGGGCCACCTCGGCGGCGGCGCTGGCGCTGTCCTGGCCACCGGGAAGCGGGTCGTCCAGCGACGTGGCTTCGCGGGCGACGGTCAGGTGCAGATCGATACGATCGAGCAGCGGGCCGGAGAGCTTGGCGCGGTAGCGCTGGATCTGTTCGGGCGTGCAGCGGCAGCGGTTGGCGCTGTCGCCCAGGTAGCCGCAGGGACAGGGGTTCATCGCGGCGACCAGCTGGAAGCGTGCGGGGAAGCGCACACGGTCGTTGGCGCGGGCGATGACGATCTCGCCGCTTTCCAGGGGCTCCCTGAGCACTTCGAGCACCTTGCGATCGAACTCGGGCAACTCGTCGAGGAACAGCACGCCCTGATGCGCGAGGGTGATCTCGCCGGGCCTTGGCTTGCTGCCTCCGCCCACCAGGGCGGGGCCGGAGGCGCTGTGGTGCGGTTGGCGGAACGGGCGCAGGGGCCAGGCATCCAGCGGGGCGTGGCTGGCCACCGAGTGGATGGCGGCGACTTCCAGCGCCTCCTGCTCCTGCAAGGGGGGTAGCAGGCCCGGGAGGCGGCTGGCGAGCAGCGTCTTGCCGGTGCCCGGCGGCCCGGAGAGCAGGAGGTTGTGAGCCCCCGCCGCCGCCACCAGCAGGGCGCGCTTGGCCGCCACCTGGCCTTGCACCTCGATCAGGTCGGGGTAGGAGGCCGCCTGGTCGGGCAGGCCGGCGGAAACGAAGGGTTCGAGGGGCGCCTGCCCGTTCAGGTGCGCGGCCAGCTCCAGCAGGTGGCCGATGGCGATCACCCGCAGGCCACTGGCGAGGCTGGCTTCCTCGGCGTTCTCCCGTGGCACCACCAGGGTGCGTCCGGCGGTGCGGGCGGCGAGCGCGGCCGGCAGCACGCCCTGGACCGGGCGCACGGCGCCGGAGAGGGCCAGCTCGCCCAGGCACTCGAGCATCTCCAGGCTGGAGGCCGGCACCTGGCCGCTGGCGGCGAGGATGCCGAGCGCGACGGCGAGGTCGAAGCGACCTCCGTCCTTGGGCAGGTCGGCGGGAGCGAGGTTGAGGGTGATGCGGCGCAGCGGGAATTCGAAGCCGCTGGTGAGGATGGCGCTGCGGACGCGGTCCTTGCTCTCCTTCACCGTTGTCTCCGGCAGGCCGACCAGGGCCAGCGAGGGCAGGCCGTTGGTCAGGTGCGCCTCGACCGTGACGGCCGGCGCTTCCACGCCCACCTGGGCGCGGCTGTGGACGAGGGCCAGGGACATGATCACTCCTTGATCGCTGTCACCGGCCGCCGGGTCATTCGGTCGGCGGCGGTGTCGGCGTGGCTTCGAGCTCGGCGACCTTGGCTTCCAGGGCCTCGAGGCGGGCGCGGGTACGGGCGAGGACGGCCATCTGGCTGTCGAATTCCTCGCGGCTGACCAGGTCGAGCTTGCTGAAGGCGCTCTGCAGCAGGGCTTTGAACTGGGTTTCGAATTCGGCGCGCGGCAGCGGGGTATCACCGTTGAACAGGCGGGAGGCGTGGGCACCGAGGGCGTCTAGCAGGGCTTTGGGCGGCAGCATGATGGACTTCCATGGACAGGCGGTGCGCAGTCTACCACGGGCGGTGGCAGGCCGATCCGGATGGACGGCGCACGATTTTTGAGCAACGACCGATCATCCGCTGCGCCAAGTTGGTGCGTGTCGCCGGTGCCGCAACGGGCACCGAGGGGGCATACGGCCAGTATCTGCTTGAAAAGAAGCGCTTTTGACGGAGCTGGCAAGCTTTCTGCTTTAGGGCTCATGACGCATGCACCGATGCAGTACCGGTGTGTCGGGCGAGGCGGGGGAGTGTTTCGCCGGAAGCGGTTGGTTTGCGTTCGAAGTGGCCGAGCCAGGGCGGTTCGACGCGTTACAAAGCCAGACACTGCGCTTAGACTTGAGCCGGGTTCGTTTTTCCTGGGGCAAGTCCACCAATACGGGAGAGAGTTTCATGAAGCTAGTCACTGCCATCATCAAGCCGTTCAAACTCGATGACGTGCGCGAGTCGCTGTCCGAGATCGGCGTGCAGGGCATCACCGTTACCGAGGTCAAGGGCTTCGGTCGCCAGAAGGGTCACACCGAACTGTACCGTGGCGCGGAATACGTGGTCGATTTCCTGCCCAAGGTGAAGATCGATGTCGCCATCGCCGACGATCAGCTGGATCGCGTGATCGAGGCCATCACCAAGGCAGCCAACACCGGCAAGATCGGTGACGGCAAGATCTTCGTCGTCAATCTGGAACAGGCCATCCGTATCCGTACCGGCGAAACCGGCACAGACGCGATCTAAGCCTCCGAACCCCAACGCCCCAGGAGAAAACAACATGACTCTGCGTAAAGCCGCAGGGCTAGGAGCCCTTTTGTCCCTCGTCACCCCCGGCCTGGCCATGGCCGCCGACGAGGTCGTGCTGAACAGTGGTGATACCGCGTGGATGCTGACCGCGACCGCGCTGGTGCTGTTCATGACCATCCCCGGCCTGGCGCTGTTCTACGGCGGCATGGTGCGTTCCAAGAACATCCTCTCGGTGATGATGCAGTGCTTCGCCATCACCGGCCTGATCAGCATCCTCTGGGTCATCTACGGCTACAGCCTGGCCTTCGACACCACCGGGATGGAACAGGGCGTCGTCAACTTCAACTCCTTCGTCGGTGGCTTCGGCAAGGCCTTCCTGTCCGGCCTGACCGTCGACAGCCTGACCTCCGCCTTCCCTGAAAGCGTGTTCATCACCTTCCAGATGACCTTCGCCATCATCACCCCGGCCCTGATCGTCGGTGCCTTCGCCGAGCGCATGAAGTTCTCCGCGATGCTGATCTTCATGGCCATCTGGTTCACCCTGGTCTACGCGCCGATCGCCCACATGGTGTGGAGCGGCAACGGTGGCCTGATGTGGGACTGGGGCGTACTGGACTTCGCGGGCGGCACCGTGGTGCACATCAACGCCGGTGTCGCCGGCCTGGTGGCCTGCCTGGTTCTGGGCAAGCGCAAGGGCTACCCGACCACCCCGATGGCCCCGCACAACCTGGGCTACACCCTGGTCGGCGCCGCCATGCTGTGGATCGGCTGGTTCGGCTTCAACGCCGGCTCCGCGGTCGCCGCCAACGGCACCGCCGGCATGGCCATGCTGGTGACCCAGATCGCCACCGCCGCCGCCGCCCTGGGCTGGATGTTCGCCGAATGGCTGACCCACGGTAAGCCGAGCGCCCTGGGCATCGCTTCCGGCGTGGTCGCAGGCCTGGTCGCCATCACCCCGGCCGCCGGCACCGTCGGCCCGATGGGTGCCCTGATCATCGGCCTGGCCGCTGGCGTCCTGTGCTTCTTCAGCGCCACCAGCCTCAAGCGCAAGCTGGGCTACGACGACTCCCTGGACGCCTTCGGCGTGCATGGCATCGGCGGCATCATCGGCGCGCTGCTGACCGGTGTGTTCGCGGCCCCGGCCCTGGGTGGCTTCGGCACCGTCGAAGACATCGCCAGCCAGGTGTTCATCCAGTTCAAGGGCGTCGCCTTCACCGTGATCTACACCGCTGTCGTGACCTTCGTGATCCTCAAGGTCCTGGACCTGGTGATCGGCCTGCGTGTAAGCGAAGAGGAAGAGACCGTAGGCCTCGACCTGGCGCAGCACAACGAGCGCGGCTACAACCTGTAAGCGACGAGGCCCGGCCCCAGTGCCGGGCCGATCCGCGGCGGCCCGGTGCCGCCGGACCTGGGGCCCTGGCTCGCTCGAGGTTGCCGTCGCCACGCGGCGTCGGCAGAGATTGCAACACGAGCCACGAAGGGCGCCCGCAAGGCGCCCTTTGCTTTTTCTGGAGCCGCGCTAGAATGCGCGCCGGACGACTTCGCAGCGGGAGATGCGCATGTGGCAGCAGACACTGATCACCCTTGGCGCGCGACCGCGGGGCTTTCATCTGGTGACCGATGAACTGCTTGCGAACTTGCCGGAACTGCGACGCTGTCGTGTCGGTCTGTTGCACCTGTGGCTGCAGCACACATCGGCATCACTGACCGTCAATGAGAATGCCGACCCCTCCGTGAGGCGCGATTTCGAGCGATTCTTCAATCGCCTCGTGCCCCAGGGGGAAGGTGGCTACGAACATGACTACGAAGGCCCGGATGACCTTCCGGCGCATTTCAAGTCGAGCCTGCTGGGCTGCCAGCTGACGCTGCCGATACAGGAAGGGCGGCTCGCGCTGGGGACCTGGCAGGGCATCTACCTGGGGGAACATCGCGATCATGGCGGTGCACGCCGGGTAGTCGCCACGCTCAATGGCGAGGCGATCTGATTTTTTTCCAGTGGCGTTAGCGCGCTGGCGCGGCTGGGCTATAACTAACCTGCTTTGGCAAGACAAGAGGTAGAACATGAGCGACGAAGATCTGGAACAAGACGAGCTCGAGGCATCCGACGAGGATGAGGGCGAGGAGCTCGCCGCAGCCGAAGACAGCGACGACGGCGACAGCGAAAGCGACAGTGAATCCCCCGCGCCTGCCGGCAAGAGCAAGAAGGCGGCGGTAGAGGTCGAGGAACTGCCGAGCATCGAAGCCAAGCAGAAGGAGCGCGATGCGCTCGCACGGGCCATGGAGGAATTCCTGGCGCGTGGCGGCAAGGTGCAGGAGGTCGAGCCCAACGTGGTCGCCGACCCGCCGAAGAAGCCCGACAGCAAGTACGGCAGCCGTCCCATCTGAGGTTCGTCGCCCCATGAAAAAGCCCGCTTTCAGCGGGCTTTTTCATGGGCGCCGGTTACTCAGCCCGGGGTGTTCCAGCGGCCCAGCAGGGCTGGCAGTTCCGCCAGGCTGCGAATCTCCGCGTCAGGATCGGTCTCGCCCTCCCAGGGCTTGCCCTGCGGGTTGAACCAGATGGCGCGCATCCCGGCGTTGCGTGCGCCGTGGATGTCGTCGCTGGGGTGGTCGCCGATGTGGACCGCCCGCTCGGCCGCGACCCCGGCGCGCTTCAGGGCTTGCTCGAAGGGGTGCGGGTCGGGCTTGCCGACGCCCAGCTCCTCGGCGCACAGGGCGAACTGGAAGTAGTCGGCCAGCCCCAGGCGGCGCACATCGGCGTTGCCGTTGGTGATCACCGCCAGGCGATAACGGTTGGCGAGAATCTCCAGGGTCGGGTGCACCTCGGGGAACAGGTCGATGCGGTGACGTGCCTCGAGGAAGACCTCGAAGCCGCGGCTGGCCAGGGTGCCCGCCTCGTCACGGGGATAACCGGCCTCTTCCAGTGCATGGAAGAGGATGCGCCGGCGCAGCTCGCTGAGACGGTGCTTGAGCCCGGGCTCGTCCGCCAGCAGCCGCGCGCGGATCGCCCACAGGTGCTCGATGGGCACCGGGCCCAGCTTCGGTGCCTGCAGCGCCAGCCACTCGCGCAGCGCCGCCTCGGCGCCGTGCATCACGGTGGCGACATCCCAGAGGGTGTCGTCGAGGTCGAAGGTGATCAGCTGGATGCTCATTCGTCGCTCGCCTTGTTCCGCTTGGCCCGGGGATGGGCCTTGTCATAGACCGCCGCGAGGTGCTGGAAGTCCAGGTGGGTGTAGATCTGCGTGGTGGAGATGTCCGCGTGGCCGAGCAATTCCTGCACGGCGCGCAGGTCCTGGGACGACTCCAGCATGTGGCTGGCGAAGGAGTGGCGCAGCATGTGCGGATGCAGGTGCTGGCCCAGCTCGCGCACCCCGGCGGCGCGCACGCGCAACTGGATGGCGCGCGGCCCCAGGCGGCGCCCGGTGCGGCCGATGAACACGGCGCCGTCCTGCGGGTTGGCCAGGGCGCGCAGTGGCAGCCATCGTTCCAGCGCCTGCCGGGCCATGCGTCCGACCGGCAGCTCGCGCACCTTGTTGCCCTTGCCGTGCACGCGCACGCTGCCGTCGGCCAGGTCGAGGCCGTCGAGGTTCAGGCCCACCAGCTCGGACAGGCGCAGGCCGGAGGAATAGAACAGTTCAAGGATCGCCTGGTCGCGGCGGGCGATGAAGTCGTCTTCGACCGCGCCGTCCAGCAGCTGCTGGGCGCGATCGGCGTCGAGGGTCTTGGGTAGGCGGCGCTCGCCCTTGGGCGCGCTGAGCCCGCTGGCCGGGTCGTGGCGGCAGACGCCTTCGCGTACCAGGTAGCGGTAGAGCCCCCGTACCGCGGAGAGCAGGCGTGCCAGGCTGCGGCTCGACTGCCCCTGCTGGTGCAGCCGGGCGACCATGCTGCGCAGGGTGCGTGGGTCGAGCGCGGACCAGTCGGCGACGGCGAAGGCCTCGCACAGGGCGACAACCTTGCCCAGGTCGCGACGGTAGCCGTCGAGGGTATGGGGGGAAACCTGGCGCTCGCTGCGCAGGTGCTCGATGTAGCGGTCCAGATCGGCGTTCATCCGTCTACTCCTGCCGCTGTGCCGTCGCCCGCCGCCTACCTCACCGAACGCAGCGGGGAGGCGAAGAGGGGCAGCACACGGGCCAGGACCTCGGCGATGTAGCCGAGGAACAGGGTGCCCAGTGAGCTCTTGTAGTGCTGCGGATCATGGCTGCCGATGGCCAGGATGCCGTGCTGGCCCTGGTGGTTGAGGGAGACCACGGCGGCGGAGCCGACCTTGGCGCCCTCTTCCTTGCCGAAGAGGAATTCCAGCTCATGGGCACGCAGCACGCCGCAGATGGTCTTGCCGGCGACCAGCAGGCCGCCGACGGCCTGTTGCGCTTCCACGCTGGTGACGCTGCGGCCTACCGGCAGGGTGCTGTCGCTGAACAGGATGAGGCTGACGAAGGGCACCTGGAACTCGTGGCGCAGGCTGTCTTCCACCGCGCTGACTACCTCTTCCAGGGTGCCGGCGTCGAGCAGGTCGAGCACCAGGCGGCGGGTCTTGTCGAACAGCCGGTCGTTGTCCCGGGCGACGTCCATCAGCTGCGAGAGCCGATGGCGCATCTCGATGTTGCGCTCGCGCAGCAGCTTGACCTGGCGCTCCACCAGGGAGACGGCCTCGCCCGGCTGGTGCGGGATGCGCAGTTCGGGGATCAGCTCCTCGTGGTCGACGAAGAACTCCGGGTGGTGCCGCAGGTAGGCGGCGACCGTCTCGGCCTCGAGGTGCTGAGGCGGTTCCTGGTGCTTGTCACTCATGCTCGCTGCTCGCTCATAGGCGGACCTGCCCTTCGTACACGCGTACGGCGGGTCCGGTCATCATCACGGACTGGTCGGGGCCGGCCCATTCGATGGACAGCTTGCCACCCGGCAGCTCCAGTTGCACGGGCGAGTCCATCCAGCCCTGGCGGATGGCGGCGACCGCGGCGGCGCAGGCGCCGGTGCCACAGGCCTGGGTTTCCCCCGCACCACGCTCCCACACGCGCAGGCGCGCCTGGTGGCGGTCGATGACCTGGAGGAAGCCGACGTTGACCCGTTGCGGGAAGCGCGGGTGGTGCTCGATCTTCGGGCCCAGCTCGTGGACCGGGGCGCTGCCGATGTCGTCGACCCGCAGCACCGCATGGGGATTGCCCATGGACAGGGCGGCCAGCTCGACCTGGCGACCGTCGACCTCGACGGCGTAGCTCAGTGCCTCGGCGTCGGCGACGAAGGGGATCTGCTGGGGCGCCAGGCGGGGCGGGCCCATGTCGACGCGGACCTGGCCATCGGCGCGCACGTCCAGCTCGATGATCCCGCTCTTGGTCTCGACGCGGATCTGCTTCTTCACCGTCAGGCGCTTGTCCAGCACGAAGCGGGCGAAGCAGCGGGCGCCGTTGCCGCACTGTTCGACCTCCGAGCCATCGGCGTTGAAGATGCGGTAGCGGAAGTCGACGTCCGGGTTGGTCGGCGCCTCGACGATCAGCAGCTGGTCGAAACCGATGCCGGTGTGGCGATCGCCCCATTGCTTGGCGTGCTTGGGCTGGATGTGCGCGTGCTGGCTGACCAGGTCGAGGACCATGAAGTCATTGCCCAGGCCGTGCATCTTGGTGAAACGCAGCAGCATGGGTTCACTCCGGTAGCAGGCTTTCGCCGGCGTAGAGTTCCTCGACGGTCTCGCGACGGCGGACCTCGTATGCCCGCTCGCCGTCCACCAGCACCTCGGCGGCGCGGCCGCGGGTGTTGTAGTTGGAGCTCATGACGAAGCCATAGGCACCGGCGGAGCGCACGGCCAGCAGGTCGCCTTCGGCCAGCGCCAGTTCGCGGTCCTTGGCGAGGAAGTCGCCGGTCTCGCAGATGGGGCCGACCAGGTCGTAGCGGCGCTTCTCGCCATCGCGAGGCTCGACCGGCACCACGTCCATCCAGGCCTGGTACAGGGCCGGGCGGATCAGGTCGTTCATGGCCGCGTCGATGATCGCGAAGTCCTTGTGCTCGGTGTGCTTGAGGTATTCCACCTGGGTCAGCAGCACGCCGCCGTTGGCGACGATGTAGCGGCCCGGTTCGAAGACCAGGGTCAGCTCGCGCCCGGCGATGCGCTCGCGCACGGCCTTGATGTAGTCGCCGGCGACCGGCGGCTGCTCGTCCTTGTAGCGCACGCCCAGGCCGCCGCCGAGGTCCAGGTGGCGGATGTGCACGCCCTGGGTGGCGAGGCGGTCGATCAGCGCCAGCAGGCGGTCGAGGGCATCGAGGAAGGGCGGCAGCGTGGTCAGCTGGGAGCCGATGTGGCAGTCGACACCGATCACGTCCAGGTTCGGCAGCGAGGCGGCGCGCAGGTAAACGGCCTCGGCCTGCTCGATGGCGATGCCGAACTTGTTCTCTTTCAGGCCGGTGGAGATGTAGGGGTGGGTGCCGGCGTCCACATCGGGGTTCACCCGCAGGGAGACCGGGGCCTGCATGTCCATCTCGGCAGCGACGACCTGCAGGCGCTCGAGCTCCTCGGTGGACTCGACGTTGAAGCAGTGCACGCCCACTTCCAGGGCGCGGCGCATGTCGTCACGGCTCTTGCCGACGCCGGAGAAGACGATGCGGTCGGCGCGGCCACCGGCGGCGAGCACGCGTTCCAGTTCGCCGCTGGAGACGATGTCGAAGCCCGAGCCCAGGCGCGCCAGGAGGTTCAGCACGCCGAGGTTGGAGTTGGCCTTGACCGCATAGCAGACCAGATGCGGGACGCCCGACAGGGCATCGGCATAGGAGCGGTACTGCGCCTCGATATGGGCGCGGGAGTAGACGTAGGTGGGCGTGCCGAAGCGCGAGGCGATGGCGGACAACGCCACGCCCTCCGCGAACAGCTCACCGTCGCGGTAAGTGAAGGCGTCCATCAGCGCCCCCTCAGTGCGAATGTTCGGCGGAAGACGGCTTGGATTCGTCCGGCAGATACAGCGGGCCCTTCTGGCCGCAACCGGCGAGCAGGCAGGCAACGGCGACGAGCGCGACGAAAGGGGTGAGCAGTCGCTTCATGGCGAAATCCTTGAAGAAAGCGTGAATTGCCCGGGAGTATACCGACCGCCCGGCGCCTTGCCTATGCGCCGGAAAACCCGCCGGACGTGGCTTGCGGCTAGCCAATAGGCCCTCCACGGGCCTAGGATTGGCGCCCAAAAACGGAGGCCGAATGGACCTATCCACCCCGCTGGCCAGCTCGGTTTCGGTGGCCTACCTGCAAGGCCTGGTCGATCACCTGGCGCGCCAGGGCATCGAGCCTGCCGAGCTGCTGGCGCACGTCCAGCTGACCCCGGCCATCCTCGGCCAGCGCGACCAGCGCATTGCCGCCAGCGCCTACCTCGAGCTGCTCGCCCAGGGCATCCGCCTGACCGGCGACACGCGCCTCGGCCTGCACCTGGGTGAAGCGGTGCGGCCCGGCTACTACGGTGTGCTCGGTTACCTGCTGATGAGCTGCGCGACCCTGGCCGATGCCCTGCACCGCCAGGCGCGCTATGCGGCGCTGGTGGGCAACCTGGGGCGGGTCGACCTGGCCGACGAGCCGGAGCGCCCGGGCCATGAGCCGCTGGTGGTGCATAGCTGGGAACCCTTGCTGCCGCAGCAGCGCGAGCAGGTGGCGGAGGAGTCCCTCGCCGGCTGGGTGACTTTCGGGCGCTGGATCAGCGGCCTGGACATCCCGCCCACCGAGGTGCGTTTCCAGCATGCCGCGCCGGCCGATCTCACCGAGTACCAGCGGATCTTCCGCTGCCCGGTGCTGTTCGGCCAGGCGGACAACGCGCTGGTCTTCCCCCGTCGCCTGCTGGCCACTCCCCTCGGCCAGGCCGATGCCCAGGTGCGGCAGATGCTCGATGCCTACGCCGATCGCCTGCTTGGCGAGATCAACCGGGGCAACAGCGTGCTCGACCGGGCCCGGGTCATCCTCGCCGGCCAGCTGTCGGAGCAGGGCCCCGACCTGGAGCGCCTGGCCGAGGCATTGGCGCTGAGTCCGCGTACACTGCAGCGTCGCCTGCGCGAGGCCGGCCTGTCGTTCAGCCAGCTGGTGGACGAGACGCGCCAGCAGCTGGTGCTGCATTATCTGCGCGATCCGGCGCTGGAACTCGCCGATATCGCCTTCTTCGTCGGTTTCAGCGAGCCCGGTTCGCTGGCCCGAGCCTTCCGTCGCTGGACCGGGCAGAGCCCCGGCGAGTACCGGCGCCATTTGTCACCCTTTCCCTGAGGAGCCCCCAATGAGTTTGAGCGAAGCGCGTTTCCACGATCTGATCGATGCCGCTCAGGAAGCCATCGAAGATATCTTCGACAGCAGCGACCTGGACGTCGACCTGGAGAACAGCGCAGGCGTCCTGACCATCCGTTTCGAGAACGGCACCCAGGTCATCCTCAGCCGCCAGGAATCGCTGCGCCAGCTGTGGGTGGCGGCGCGTTCCGGCGGTTTCCACTTCGACTACGACGAGGCCGCCGGCCTGTGGATCTGCGACACCAGCGAGGAGCCCCTGGGCGAACTGCTGGGCCGCGTGACCCGCGAGCAATCCGGTGAAGAACTTGAGTTCGAAGAGCTCTGACGAACCCGCTCCGCAGGCCTCGCCCTGCATCCGCAGGTGCTGCCTGGACGACACCGACGTTTGCGTCGGATGCGGACGCACCCTGGGTGAGATCCTGGAGTGGAACGAAGCAGGCGATGAACGTCGCCGGCAGATCCGCGAGCAGGCTGCTCGGCGCGTGCGCCAACGTGCCCGCTGACCGCCCGGTCTTGCCAACAGCGCCCGCACTGACGTAGTGTCGGTCGGGCCGGTGCTCGAACGCATCGGCTCACAGATCTGAAACCCCGCCTCCGGGCGGGGTTTCGCTTTTTTGAGCCAAGGATTCAGGAGTTTCGGATTTGCCATGACCACTCAACCCTCGATCATCATCACCCGCCTCGACCTGCAGCGACTGGAGCGTCTGCTCGATGAACTGGAGGACTTCGGCCCCGGCGCCGAGGCGCTGGAGCGGGAGCTCGCTCGCGCCCAGGTGGTGGGCCACGAGGAGGTACCGCCGGGCGTAGTGACCATGAATACCCGCGTGCACTGTCGTGAAGAGGGGAGCGGCAAGGATTACCACCTGACCCTGGTCTACCCGCAGGACGCCGGTGGCGAAGGCACCGTCTCCATCCTCGCGCCTATCGGCAGCGCGCTGCTCGGCCTGTCCGTGGGCCAGCACATCGACTGGCCGGCCCCGGGTGGCAAGACCCTCAAGCTGCAATTGCTGGCGGTCGAGTACCAGCCCGAGGCGGCTGGCGAGTACGATCGCTGATCGACGACCTGGCCGCCTCCCCGGCGGTCAGGCCTTGTTCAGCGCCTGGTTGAGCTGCTTTTCGAGCTCGGCCTTGTAGCGCAGGTAATGAACCGTCTGCGCATGGCCCTCGCCGAGGACCCGCGACAGGTCCAGGTCGGTGATGTAGCAGGGGTAACGCTCGGCCTCGCTGCGCTGCGAAAGGATGTGCCGGGCCACGGAGGCGAACAGCTCGCCGCCGTATTCCAGTTCCGAGAATTCCCGATGGTTGCAATAGAGCGTGACGTGGACGCGATCCGCGTCCAGCGGCTCGACGATCGCCTGCACGTCGTAGAACGGATGGCTGACCGGCGCCTGCGGCGCGGCGCGGCGCTCGACCTGCTGCGCGCGCTGCGGGGGTGAGGGCAGCACTTCGTAATAGAGGATCTCCAGGTCGCTCGGTGGCGTCGGGCTGTCCAGGGGCAGCAGGGCGTTGCGTCGGTAGAGCACCGATTGCAGGAAGCGTTGCAGCGGCGTGAGCAGGCTCTGCTGGTCGCGGAACGGCTGGCGCTGGCGCCACAGGGCGTTGTGCTCGTCGAGCAGGGTCAGTTCGGCACTCTCGCCGTCCTGGCGGAAGAACACCTGGATGCAGTTCGGCCGGCCCAGCGGCAGGATCAGCGCCAGGTCCTCGCCTTCCAGGGCGTAGCGGTCGAGGAACAGCGGGCTGTAGGTCGGCAGGTCCTCGCCCAGGTGTTCCAGCAGCGCCGGCAGGTCATCCAGGGCGGTGTGGCTGACCTGCCCGGGCAGCAGCTCCAGTACGTGGTATTGCTGGCGGACCTGCAGCAGGTAGCGGGTGGTGTCGGGGCTGCCCAGGTGCGCCAGGGCGTCACGGAACAGCTCTTCCACGCGTTGGGCGATGGCCTGGGCGCGGTTGCGGCAGAAGCAGCGCACGCGCAGGTTCGGCTGCATGTCCGCAGGCGTCGCGTTGAGGAAGTCGCGCAGGCAGTCCAGCGGGGCGAAGGGGCCGTCGTAGCGGGTCACCAGCAGCTCGTTCCAGCTGTTCAGGGTGACCTGGTCGATGGTCAGCACCAGGTTGTCGCGCACGCCGGAGTAACCCAGGGAGTCGGTGCGCTCGGTGGTCATGTGCACGTTCATCTGGCTGTGCTGCTTGAGCGGGTCGACGCCGACGTTGATCAGCAGCAGCACCTCGCTGGGCGCGCTGGCACGCAGCAGCGCGGCCTCGCCCACCGGCGGCAGCGGCAGCGGAATGCACTGCTGCAGGCTGGCGATCAGGTTGGACAGCTCGAACTCGGACAGGTCGCTGGTGCCGGGGTTCAGGGACAGGCGCGTGCTGGGGTCGATCACACCGTTGCGGTGACACCAGGCGAGCAGCTCGATCAGCTCGTGGGCGCGCTTGATCGGCGCGAAGTCGCGCCACTCCTGGGCGTTCAGGCTGCCCGGGAAGAGCGCCCACTGGGTCTCGCCCTGGGCCTCCGGGCTGGGGCACTGCACCAGGGTCAGGGTGTCCTCGGCCAGGTCCGGGGCGATGCCGGGGTTGATGAATTCCACCTTGCCGGCCTTGCGTTCGAAGGCGGCATAGAGGCGCCGGCCGAGCACGCCGAGGTCGCGGCTGTTGAGCGAGCTGATGGCGTGCTGGCTGCGGCCGAACTCGGAAAGGAAGCGATAGCTGTAGGTCAGCTCGTTGACCAGCGCGCGGCGCTCGGCGCCGACCTGGCGCACTTTCCACTGGCTGCGGCTGTCGAGCATGGCCAGCTGCCGCGCATCCCACTGCCACTCGCGGGTCAGGCGCTCGAACAGCAGGCGTTGCCAGCTCTTGCGGCGGTTGCGCGGTGGGCGGCTGAGCTTCTTGTTGACCTTGAGGTAGAGGCAGCGGCGGATCAGCTCCAGGCGCTCGCGGTCGCCGCGCGCCGTCAGGTATTCCTCCAGGCGGCGGTACACGACTATGTAGGGGTCGAGCTCGTCGAGGTCGAGGTGGTTGGCGTAGACGGCGTGCTTGAAGCGCAGCGACAGGCAGTGCACCCGTGGGTGCTCGCTGGCGTAGACCTCGGTGAGCAGCAGCTTGAGCACCGACTTGTAGGGCGACTCGATGCCCTTGAACAGCTGCCACATGCCGGCACCGATGAACTCGCCCACCGGGATGTGCGCCAGGTGGCCCAGGTCCAGCACCTCCTCGGCACGGATGAAGCGGCGTGACAGCAGTTTCTCGGTGTACTCGGCGTAGCGCCCTTCCTCGTAGACCGGCACCAGCCACCAGAGCGGCGTACGCCCGGCGAGCCAGATGGCGGTGCGGTAGAACTCGTCCAGCAGCAGGTAGTGCTGGGTGGTGCCGCAGTCGTCGGAAGTGAGCTGGGTTTCGCGGTCGCCGACCACGAAACGCTGGGGGTCGATGAGGAAGAAGTGCGCCTCGGTGCCCTGGGTCGCGGCCCAGGTTTCCAGTTGCTCGCACTTGCGGCGCAGTTCGGCCACCTCGGCGGCGGACAGGTCCGGTGCGTGGCAGACCCAGAGGTCCATGTCGCTCTGCTCGGCCTGCGCCACCGTGCCCAGGCTGCCCATCAGGAACAGGCCGTGGATCGGCATCGGCGGGTTGCCCCGGCGTGCCTTGTAGGCGAAGGAGCGGGTCAGGCGCTGGACTTCGGCCAGCACCTCGTCGTCGGGCTCGTAGTTGGACAGGCCCGCAGGCGTCTGCCCGGACACGTAGCCGGGCAGCAGCGGATGGTTGACGTGGAACAGCAGCGGCAACAGGCGCAGCACCAGCTGCTGGCGCGTGGAAAGGCCCTGCATGGCGCGTTCCAGGCGCCCGCCGTTGACCTTGAGGAAGCGCGCGCGCAGCTGCGCGAGGACCTTGCGGTCGATGCCGTCATCGATGTCGGGGCGGATTTCCTGGGTGCGCGTCATGGAGCTTCTGCCGGGTGGATGGGCACAGCCTACCAGCCGGCGAAGCGGCCGGGCAGGGTTGTGCCCGGGTTATCGGCGCGGACGCGTTTCAGCTTGAATGGACGGGCTCGGTGGTGAGGATGGTGAGCAGGCTCTGGGCGTGTTCGGCGGCGTCCAGCCCCAGGCTGGTGAGGTAGCCGCCATCGGGCTGGGTGATGAGTTTCTTCTGGTGGAGACGGGTGACCGCGCCTATGACCTTGGACGAGGCGTTGTTGTGCACCTTGAGTCCCTCCTGGGTGTTGTCCAGGTTGAACAGGGTCAGCAGTTCCAGTTCGGCGATCAGCTCGGGGGTATACGACATGGTGACTCCTGGGCTTCTGGTGGGCCCGCCTTCGTGCGGGCGGGTGTGACGGATCAGTGTAGTAGGCCGGGCTCAGTCTGCCGGGTAGATCGCCTCGCCGTATTGCCAGCGGTCGAGGATCGCCTGGTAGCGACCGTCTTCCTGGATGCGCTGCATACCCTTGTCGAAACGCTGCAGCAGCCAGCCGGCGCGCGATGCGCTGCGCGAGAACGACAGGTACAGCTCCGGCTGGTGCACCGTGCCCACGGCCTGGAAGCTGCCGGCGAGCTCGGGGTGCTCGCGCAGCAGCTCGGCGGTGGTGGCGCGGTAGGCCACCACGTAGTCGACGCGGCCGTGCTGCAGCATCAGGAAGCCGTTGAGGTCCTTGCGCACCGGCACCCGCTCCAGGGTGCGCAGGGCATCGAAGCGGGCGCCGTACTCGTAGCCGATGGTCACGGCCACCCGCGCGCCCTCCAGGCCTTGCAGGTCCACCACCGGGGTGGCCCGGTCGACACGCGACCAGAGCAGGATGTCGTCGCGGAACAACGGGTGCCGCGGCAACTGGTAGGCCTCGGCGATACGTGCGTCCGGCGCGGTGTTGAAGCAGCCCGCCAGCTTGCCCTGGAGGGCGAGTTGCATGCAGCGGGAGTAGGGATAGGGCACGAGCTCCACCGGGGTGTCGACGGCGGCGAAGGCGGCCAGCACGATCTCCGCAGACATGCCGCGCACAGCGCCATCGCGGAACGCGGTGAAGGGGTACCAGTCGTCCTCGGCGCCGATCTGCAACGGCTCGGCATGGACGCCTGCGGCCAGCAGGAGCAGCAGGCCGGAGAGCGCTCGGCGAGCAAGGCGGGTGATGCGCAGCGGGCTCGAACTCATGGGGGCCTGGACCTCGACGACGCTCGGGTGGGGTGGCGCGATGCTAGGGCCTGTTGCGACGGGTGATCCCGGCGTGGATCAAGTTTCCTCGTCGTCTTCGTCGCTGTCGTCCGGCAGCTCGGGCAGCGCCCTGAGGGCGGCTTCGTACCAGGCCAGGTCGAAGGGCTGGTCCTGCTCCAGGCGGCCGATCGCCCGAGCCAGCACCAGGGCCATGAGCTGGACGCTCTCCTCGCGCTCGTAGCCCACCAGGGTCAGCTTGTTCAGGGTGGCCTTGGCTGCCGGCGGGTTGTCGGCTTCCAGCTGGTTCTCGATGGCCTCGATCAGGGTTTCCTCGGCGAAGGCTTCTTCGCTGTCGTCGTGCTCGCTCATGGCGCTTCTCCTCGTTGTGCAGGCACGCAGTGTGCCACGGCGTGCCCCTCCATTCACTGTCCTGATCCTGCTGGCGCGGCCCGGGTGGGCGGGTCTATAAGAACGGACGCCCACCCCGCACGGCCAGGAGGCCCCCATGCTCAAGCTCCACGGTTTTTCCGTCAGCAACTACTACAACATGGTCAAGCTGGCGCTGCTGACCAAAGGCATCCCCTTCGAGGAAGTGCTGGTCCATGGCAGCCAGGAGCCGGCGTTCCTCGCCATCAGCCCGCGCGGCAAGGTACCGGTGCTGGAGACCGAGCAGGGCTTCATCAACGAGACCGGCGCCATCCTCGAATACCTGGAAGAACGCTTCCCCCAGCGTCCGCTGCTGCCGGCCGACCCCTACCAGCGTGGCGTGGTCCGTGCGCTGGTCCGTGAGATCGAGCTGTACATCGAGCTGCCGGCGCGCAGCTGTTATCCACAGGCCTTCTTCGGCATGCCGCTGCCGGAGGCGATCCTCGAGAAGGGCAAGGCCGAGCTGCTGGCCGGGGTCGCCGCGCTGGCGCGTCACGGTCGCTTCGCGCCCTATGTGGCGGGCGACTCCATGAGCTTCGCCGACCTGTATTTCCTCTACAGCATCGACCTCGCCTGCGAGGTGGCGCAGAAGCTGTTCGCCACCGACCTGCTGGCGGATCTGCCCGGCGCCCGTGCGCTGCTGGCCAAGCTCGGCGCCGAAGCCCATGTGCAGCGCATCGCCGCCGACAAGGCGCGGGAGATGCCCGGCTTCCTCGAGGCGGTCAAGGCCCGCGCGCGGGGCTGAGGCCCGGCTTCAGCCGGGCAGGCTGTCCAGCCAGGCGTCGAGTTCCGCTCGCGACCCCAGCCGGATGAAGCGGACCCCGGCGTTGGCCGGGTCCTGCTGCTCGGCGGCGAAGCGCGCGCGGTAGACCGCGTGGCGGGTCCAGGTCCAGAGGATGATCGAGCGCTCCGGGTCCAGGCTCAGCAGGTTGCGCAGGCGTTCGCGGTTGCCGTTCCAGAGCGTCTTGCGCAGCAGCAGGCGGCCCAGGGTGCGGGCGATGACCTGGCGCATCACGACCGGGCGCGGGAGGTCGAGCCAGATCACCGTGTCGGCACGGGAAAGCGTCAACGGGCGCACCGCCGAGTAGGCGCCTTCGACGATCCAGCGCGGTGCTTGCAGGGCGGCCTCGACCCGCGCGCGGAATTCGGCGCGGGGCAGGGGCTGCCAGCCGGGCTGGTGGAAGATCGCGTCGAGCTCGATGTGCGGGCAGCCCAGGCGCGAGGCCAGGCGGCGCGCCAGATGCGTCTTGCCCGAGCCCGAGCAGCCGACGATGGAAATACGCTGGCCGACATGCGTCGGCCAGGTGTCGGGGGTGTGGTCCTGCATGGGCATCCCTGCCGGTCGCGGGGCGACCTGGTGATCAGCGTGCGGCGAGCAGCGCCTTGCCACGGGCGACGGCGGCGCGAACCTGGTTCGGTGCCGTGCCGCCGATGTGGTCGCGGGCATTGACCGAGCCTTCCAGGGTCAGCACGGCGAAGACGTCGTCGTCGATCTGGTCGCTGAACCGGCGCAGTTCGTCGAGGCTCATCTCGGCCAGGTCCTTGCCGGAGTCGACGCCGTACTTCACCGCGTGGCCGACGATCTCGTGGCAGTCGCGGAAGGGCAGGCCCTTGCGCACCAGGTAGTCGGCGAGGTCGGTGGCGGTGGAGAAGCCGCGGCGGGCCGCCTCGCGCATCACCGCGTGGCGCGGCTTGATCGCCGGAATCATGTCGGCGAAGGCGCGCAGGGAGTCACGCAGGGTGTCGGCGGCGTCGAACAGCGGCTCCTTGTCCTCCTGGTTGTCCTTGTTGTAGGCCAGCGGCTGGCCCTTCATCAGGGTCAGCAGGCCGGTCAGGGCGCCGAACACCCGGCCGGATTTGCCCCTTACCAGCTCGGGCACGTCGGGGTTCTTCTTCTGCGGCATGATCGAGGAGCCGGTGCAGAAGCGGTCGGGCAGGTCGATGAACTGGAACTGGGCGCTGGTCCAGAGCACGAGCTCCTCGGAGAAGCGCGACAGGTGCATCATCGCCAGGGAGGCGGCGGCGCAGAATTCGATGGCGAAGTCGCGGTCGGACACGCCGTCCAGCGAGTTGCCGCCGACGGCGTCGAAGCCCAGCAGGCGGCAGGTGACCTCGCGCTGGATCGGGTAGGTGGTGCCGGCCAGGGCGGCGCTGCCCAGCGGCATGCGGTTGACGCGCTTGCGGCAGTCGACCAGGCGCTCGTGGTCACGGCTGAGCATTTCGAACCAGGCCAGCAGGTGGTGGCCGAAGGTCACCGGCTGCGCGGTCTGCAGGTGGGTGAAGCCGGGCATGATGGTGTCCGCTTCACGCTCGGCCTGCTCCAGCAGGCCCTGCTGCAGGCGGGTGATCTCGCCGAGGATGATGTCGATCTCGTCGCGCAGCCAGAGGCGGATGTCGGTGGCCACCTGGTCGTTGCGCGAGCGGCCGGTGTGCAGCTTCTTGCCGGTGATGCCGATGCGGTCGGTCAGGCGCGCCTCGATGTTCATGTGCACGTCTTCCAGGTCGACGCGCCACTCGAAGGTGCCGGCCTCGATCTCGGCCTGGATTTCCTTCAGGCCCTTCTCGATGGCGTCGCGTTCGTCCGCGGTCAGCACGCCGGCTTCGGCCAGCATGGTGGCGTGGGCGATGGAGCCCATGATGTCGTGGCGATACAGGCGCTTGTCGAAGTCGACGGAGGCGGTGAAGCGGGCGACGAAGGCGTCGACGGGCTCGCTGAAGCGGCCACCCCAGGACTGGTTGGTCTTGTCGGTGCTCATGAGTGGGCTCGGTGCTGGAGGTGAAGGAAGGCCGATGGCCGAAAAATTACCGGCGATAATAACAGCGTTGCTGGCGAAACCGGCGCGTCCCGTCCGAGCGACCTGCCGGTCGGCGTTTGTAGCCTGCTTCACAGTTTTTCATCTCCAGCAGCATTTCGGTGCTTTATTTCGCCCGGCCGGAGCGCTCTGGCTTGCTGCCCGGCGGGCGCTTACGGAAACTGCCCGGATGCCTGACGACAGCCGCAACAAGGCGCGCCCCGCCGCGTCCATCGACGATTTCTTCCTGCCCGAGCTGTGCCTGCCGGATGCGCTGCTCGGCCTCGTGCTGCTCGCCGAGCTGCTGGTGATGGTGCTGGTGCTGGCCGAGCCCATGCTGCCCAACTTCGACTGGGTGCGCCTGGCGCTGACCTCGCTCTTCGTGCAGTGGATCGTGCTGCTTTCCGCCGCCCTGCTGTGTCGGCTGCGTCCGTTGCTGGCGCGCATCAGCGCGGCGCTGGCGGGGATCATCTGCTGCCTGATCGTGGTCGGCCTGACCCTCACCTGCACCGCCGTGGCCGACTACTACGACCTGGGCGGGCCGCTGCCGCGCGCCGGCGAGGTCAACCTCTACCTGCGCCACGGGTTGATCAGCCTGATCATGTCGGCGCTGCTGCTGCGCTACTTCTACCTGCAGAGCCAGTGGCGCCGGCAGCAGCAGGCCGAGCTGCGCGCGCGCATCGAATCGCTGCAGGCGCGCATCCGCCCGCACTTCCTGTTCAACAGCCTGAACAGCATCGCCAGCCTGGTGGCCATCGATCCGTACAAGGCCGAGCAGGCGGTGCTCGATCTTTCCGACCTGTTCCGCGCCAGCCTGGCCAAGCCCGGCACCCTGGTCAGATGGGCCGAGGAGCTGGAACTGGCGAAACGATATTTGTCGATCGAGCAATATCGTCTCGGAGAACGGCTACAGTTGGATTGGCAGGTAGACGAAGTGCCCGATGATTTGCCGATTCCACAACTGACCCTGCAACCCCTGCTGGAGAATGCCCTCATCTATGGCATTCAACCGCGTATAGAAGGGGGACTGGTGCGGGTGGAAGCCGAGTACAGGGATGGTGTGTTCCTGCTCTGCGTGAGCAACCCGTTCGACACGGGTGCGGAACCCCAGCCTTCACGCGGAACCCACCAGGCACTGACGAATATTGATGCCCGACTTACGGCACTTTTCGGCTCCAGAGCCAGTCTCAGCGTGGAGCGCCGTGACGGTCGCCACTTCACCTGTCTACGCTATCCTTGTGCGAGACTCACGCAGGAAGCCCGAGCAATATGAATGTCCTGATCGTCGATGACGAACCCCTTGCCCGAGAGCGTCTCAGCCGCCTGGTCGGCGACCTCGACGGATACCGAGTTCTGGAGCCCGCCGCCACCAATGGCGAAGAGGCTCTGACCCTGATCGACAGCCTGAAACCGGATGTCGTGCTGCTCGACATCCGCATGCCAGGGCTCGATGGCCTGCAGGTGGCCGCGCGGCTCTGTGAGAAGGAAGCGCCGCCCGCGGTGATCTTCTGCACCGCCCATGACGAGTTCGCCCTGGATGCCTTCCAGGTCAGCGCCGTGGGCTACCTGGTCAAGCCGGTGCGGCCGGAGTCATTGGCCGAAGCCCTGAAGAAGGCCGAGCGCCCGAACCGGGTGCAGCTTGCGGCGCTCACCCGCCCCGCCGCGGAAAGCGGCACCGGCCCGCGTTCGCACATCAGCGCCAGGACTCGCAAGGGCATCGAGCTGATCCCCCTGGACCAGGTCATCTACTTCATCGCCGACCACAAGTACGTGACCCTGCGTCACGAGCACGGCGAGGTCCTGCTGGACGAACCGCTGAAGGCGCTGGAGGACGAGTTCGGCGATCGCTTCGTGCGCATCCACCGCAACGCCCTGGTCGCCCGCGAGCGCATCGAGCGCCTGCAACGCACCCCGCTCGGGCACTTCCAGCTGTTCCTCAAGGGCCTCAACGGTGATGCGCTGACGGTCAGCCGGCGCCACGTCGCCGGAGTGCGAAAGCTGATGCACAACCTCTAGGACGCATGGCCGCAGACGCCGGGTTTCCCACCTGCGCGCCTGCGGCTGTCTTGCCTGTTATCATTCCGGGCAGTCCTGCTTCCGGAAGTCATCATCCATGTCCCGCGAGATTCGCATCGCCACCCGCAAGAGTGCCCTGGCCCTGTGGCAGGCCGAGTTCGTCAAAGCCAGCCTGGAGAAGGCCCATCCCGGGCTCAAGGTCAGCCTGGTTCCCATGGTCAGCCGCGGCGACAAGCTGCTCGACGCGCCCCTGGCGAAGATCGGTGGCAAGGGCCTGTTCGTGAAGGAGCTGGAAACCGCCCTGCTGGAGAACGAGGCCGATATCGCCGTGCACTCCATGAAGGACGTGCCCATGGACTTCCCCGACGGCCTCGGCCTGTTCTGCATCTGCGAACGTGAAGACCCGCGCGATGCCTTCGTCTCCAACACCTTCGAAAGCCTCGACGCGCTGCCCGCCGGTGCCGTGGTCGGCACCTCCAGCCTGCGCCGCCAGGCCCAACTGCTGGCGCGTCGCCCGGACCTGAAGATCCAGTTCCTGCGTGGCAACGTGAACACCCGCCTGGCCAAGCTCGACGCCGGCGAATACGACGCCATCATCCTCGCCGCCGCCGGCCTGATCCGCCTCGGCTTCCAGGAACGAATCCGTTCCTCCATCAGCGTCGACGACAGCCTGCCCGCCGGCGGCCAGGGCGCGGTGGGCATCGAATGCCGCACCGCCGACACCGAGATCCACGCCCTGCTGGCGCCCCTGCACCACCGCGACACCGCCCTGCGCGTCACCGCCGAGCGCGCCCTGAACAAGCGCCTCAATGGCGGCTGCCAGGTGCCCATCGCCTGCTACGCGATCCTCGAGGACGACCAGCTGTGGCTGCGCGGCCTGGTCGGCCAGCCCGACGGCGGCACCCTGCTGCGCGCTGAATCCCGCGCGCTGGCCAGCGACGCCGAGAGCCTTGGCGTGCGTGTCGCCGAAGACCTGCTGGGCCAGGGCGCAGAGGCCATCCTCCAGGCCGTCTATGGTGAGGCCGGCCACTCGTGACCGGCTGGCGCCTGCTGCTGACGCGCCCCGCCGACGACAGCGCCGTGCTGGGCGAGATCCTCGCCTCGCACGGCGTGCACAGCGCCAGCCTGCCACTGCTGGAGATCCAGCCGCTGGACGACGCCCCCGAACACCGCGCCACCCTCCTGGGCCTCGACCGCTATCGCGCGGTGATCGTGGTCAGCAAGCCCGCCGCCCGCCTCGGCCTCGAGCGCCTCGAGCGCCACTGGCCGCAACCTCCCGGCCAGGTCCGCTGGTTCAGCGTCGGCGCCGCCACCGGCGAGGTGCTCACGGCTGCCGGCCTCGATGCCCACTGGCCGGAAAGCGGCGATGACAGCGAAGCCCTGCTGGCGCTGCCGGCATTCACCGAGGCGCTGGCCGCCCCGCACGCGCGCGTGCTGATCATGCGTGGCGAGGGTGGCCGAGAATTCCTCGCCGAGCGTTTGCGCGGCCAAGGCGTGACGGTGGACTATCTGGAACTCTACCGCCGCCGCCTGCCCGACTACCCGCCGCGCAGCCTGCAGCGGCTGATTCGAGCGGAACGCCTGAACGGCCTGGTGGTCAGCAGTGGGCAGGGTTTCGAGCACCTGAACGCACTGGCCGGGGATGATTGGCCCACCCTGGCCCGTCTACCCTTGTTCGTACCGAGCCCGCGCGTGGCCGAACTGGCGCGCGATGCGGGCGCGCAAGTCGTTGTGGACTGCCGGGGCGCCAGCGCCTCGGCCTTGCTGGCGGCGCTGGAGAATCAACCGGCCCCGGCCCCCTGATGCAAAGGATGGATACGTGAGCGAAGCAGATCTGGCTAAAACCGAGCAGCAACCCCCGGCCTCCGAGCCCGTCATTCCTGCCACCGCCAAGCCGGCTTCCCGGGGCGGTGGCCTGGCCATCCTGGCATTGCTGGTGGGCGCCGCCGGCGTCGCCGTCGCCGGTTGGAGCCTGTGGCAGATACGCAGCCTCGAGGCTCGCGACCAGCAGCAGCTGAGCATGGTCGAGGACGCCCGTGGCCAGGCCCAGTCCCTGCAGCAGCGCGAGAAGAAGCTCACCGAGCGCCTCGACCAGCTGCCCAGCGCCGAAGAGCTGGACGAGCGCCGCCGCCTGCTGGCCGACCTGCAGGGCGACCAGCAACGCCTGAGCCAGCGCCTGGAGACCGTTCTCGGTGCCAGCCGCAAGGACTGGCGCCTGGCCGAGGCCGAGCACCTGTTGCGCCTGGCCAGCCTGCGTCTCTCAGCGCTGCAGGACATCACCAGCGCCAAGGCCCTGGTGGAAGCGGCCGACGACATCCTCCGCGAGCAGGACGACCCCGCCGCGTTCGCCGCCCGCGAGCAGCTTTCGCGCAGCCTCGAGGCGCTGCGCACCACGGCGCAACCGGACCGCACCGGTCTGTTCCTGCAACTCGGCGCGCTGCGCGAGCAGGCCACCCAGCTCAGCCCCCTGGCCCCGGCCTTCGAGGACAAGGGCGGCGTGCTGCGCAACATGGCCGCCGACGGCGACGGTGGCAGCTGGTGGGCCGAGTGGCTGGAAAAGCTCTCCCACTACTTCCGCATCCAGTTCGACGCCGACCAGAACATCAAGCCGCTGCTCGCCGGGCAAGGGCTGTCCCAGGTGCGCCTGGCGCTGTCGCTCGCCCTGGAGCAGGCGCAGTGGGCGGCACTGCACGGCAAGACCCAGGTCTATCGCCAGTCGCTGAAGCAGGCGCGTGACGTGCTGGATTCGCAGTTCAACGCCGAGAACCCGGAGAGCCGTGCATTGCTGGCGCGCATCGACGAACTCGCCACCCAGCCGGTCGAAGTGAAGACGCCCGACCTCGGTGCTTCCCTCGAAGCGCTCCAGGCCTACCTGCAGCGCAGCCAGCGCCTGGCCGATCCGAAGGCCGCTGCGGCGCCCGAGGCCGACCCGTCGCAGGACCCCGAAGCGGCGCCGCCGGTGGAGGGCCAGGGCCAATGAGACGGATCATCCTCGTCCTGCTGCTCCTGGCCGCTGCGGGCACCCTGGTGGGCATGGCCGTGGTCCAGCATCCCGGCTACGTACTCTTCGCCTACAAGGGCTTCCGCTACGAGTCCAGCCTCTGGGCCTTCCTCGCCCTGGTCGCCGTGGTGGTGCTGCTGCTCTGGCTGGTGCGCGCGCTGCTGACCCTGGTGTTCGTCTCCGGCGGCGTGGTCAACCCCTGGTCCCGGCGCAATGCCCGCCGTCGGGTGCGCCTGGCCTCCGAGCAAGGCCTGCTGGACCTGGCCGAAGGCCGTTGGGCCCGCGCCCTGCGCCACCTGCGCCGTGCCGCCGAGGCCGATCCGCAGCCGTTGATGTACTACCTCGGTGCGGCCCGTGCGGCCAACCGCATCGGCCAGTACGAGGAGAGCGACCAGCTCCTCGAGCGCGCCCTGGAACGCCAGCCGCAGGCCGAACTGGCCATCGCCCTGGCCCATGCCGAACTGCAACAGGAGCGTGGCGAGACCGATGCCGCGCTGGAGACCCTCAAGGTCATGCAGGAGCGCCATCCGCGCCATCACCAGGTGCTGCGCCAGTTGCTCCAGCTGCATCGCCAGCGCGGTGACTCGGCGGCCCTGGTCGGCCTGCTGCCCGACCTGCGCAAGAACAAGGCGCTACCGGAATCCGAACTCAACCAGCTGGAGCTGAGCGTGTGGAGCGACCGCCTGGTGCACGCCGGGCAGGCCGGCCTCAACGAGGGCGAGACCGCGCTCAACCCGCTGATCCAGGCCTGGCAGCATCTTTCCGCCGCGCAGCGCGCCGAGCCACGCCTGGTGCTGGCGTTCGCGGACCAGCTGCGTCACCTGGGGGCCGAGCCCGAGGCCGAGGAGGCGGTGCGCATCGCCCTCAAGCGTGGCTATGACGACGCCCTGGTGCGCTTCTACGGACGCCTGCGTGGCGCCGATCCGGCGCGCCAGCTGCAGACCGCCGAAGCCTTCCTCAAGGACCACCCGACCGACCCGGCGCTGTTCCTCACCCTGGGCCGGCTGTGCCTGCAGAACAGCCTGTGGGGCAAGGCGCGGGAGTATTTCGATACCGGCCTGAGCTTCTCCCGCGAGCCGGAACTCTGCGCCGAGCAGGCGCGCCTGCTGGCGCAGATGGGCGAGCTGGAACGCAGCAACCAGCTGTTCCAGGAAGGCCTGGTGCAGCACCTGCCCGCCCTGCCCCTACCCGGCGAACGCGTCGCCTGATGTCGCGCCGCCCTGGCGGCGCGTCTCTCACGAACCCTCGTAGCTGATGCGGTAGATGGCTCCGGCCTGGTCGTCACTGACCAGCAGCGAGCCATCCGGCGCCACCAGCACGTCCGCCGGGCGCCCCCAGACCTCGCCATCCTCCAGCCAGCCTTCGGCGAACACGCTCTGGCGCTTGAGGCTGCCATCGTCGTTCAGTTCCACGCGCTTGATGCGGTAGCCGATCTTCTCGCTGCGGTTCCACGAGCCGTGCTCGGCGATGAACAGGTTGTCGCGGTACTCCGCCGGGAACTGGCCGCCGGTGTAGAAGCGCAGCCCGAGCGGCGCCACGTGCGGGCCGAGCCTGGCGACCGGGGCGACGAAATCCTCGCAGGGGCGTGTGCCGAACTCGGGGTCGGCGACACTGCCGGCGTGGCAGTAGGGAAAGCCGAAGTGCTGGTTGGGTGCGGTGATGCGGTTGAGTTCGCAGTCCGGCATGTCATCGCCGAGCAGGTCGCGGCCGTTGTCGCTGAACCACAGCTCGCCGGTCTTCGGATGCCAGTCGAACCCCACGGTGTTGCGGATGCCCCGGGCCACCCGTTCCAGGCCGCTGCCGTCGGGGTTCATGCGGTGCAGTGCGGCGTAGCGATCGGGGTCGCGTTCGCAGACGTTGCAGGGCGCACCCACCGGCACGTAGAGCTTGCCGTCGGGGCCGAAGGCGATGAACTTCCAGCCGTGATGGGTCTCGGCGGGGAAGGCCGGGCCGACCTGCTCGGGTTGCGGTGGCGCATCCAGATGCGTCTCGATGTCGCGCAGGCGCAGGATGCGGCTGATCGCCGAGACATACAGGTCACCTTCGTGGAAGGCTACGCCGACCGGCATCTGCAGCCCGCTGGCGAGCGTGCGTACGCGGCCGCTGGTGGTGTCCAGCGCATAGACCTTGCCGGCGGCATTGCTGCCCACGAACAGCGTGCCCTTGGCGCCCCAGGCCATCTCCCGGGCGCTGGGCAACCGGTCGCTGAGGACTTCGATGCGAAACCCCGGCGGCAGGCGGATCCTGTCCAGGGGCAGTTGCGCCTGGGCCAGCAGGGGCATGAAAAGCAGCAGGGCGAGTAACCGACGCATGGCGTTCTTCTCTGGATGGGCACCCGCTGCAGACTAGACGGTCGCCTTGAAAGGCCAATGGGCTTCCTCTACCGTATCGGCCTCTCATCACTCCTCGGAGCCGCCATGACCCTGGCCAGCCCCCGTTCCCTGTTCTTCGCCGCCTTCCTCGCCTGTGTCGCCGTCATGGGCGGTGCGCTCTACCTGGAACACGCGATGGGCCTGGAGCCCTGCCCCCTGTGCATCGTGCAGCGCATCTTCATCATTCTCTTCGGCGTGGTCTGCCTGATCGCCGCACTGCACGCGCCCCAGGCCCGAGGCCGTCGCGTCTACGCCGGGCTGGCATTGCTGTTCGCCGCCGGTGGCGCCGCGACCGCCGGCCGCCAGGTCTGGCTACAGGGCGTGCCCGCGGACCAGCTTCCGGCCTGCCTGCCGAGCCTGGAATACATGATGGATGCGCTGCCCTTCCAGGAAATCATCAAGCTGATGCTGCACGGCACGGCCGACTGCGCCGAAGTCACCTGGACCCTGTTCGGCATGAGTATTCCCGAGTGGAGCCTGCTGGCGTTCGCCGGCTGCATCCTCTTCTCGCTCTACCAGATGCTGCGTCGCGCCTGATCGCACCACCCGCCGCGCCTGGCTTGCAGCCGGGTGCGCGTTCTCGTCGCACCCTCCCGCCCCTGATGCACAAGCCGCGCCGGCTCTGGCGCGACGATTAAACGCTCGTATGAAATTTTCTCGACGAGGTGCCTTGCTGGCAGGCAGGCACGGGCATAATCTGGCCCGCACGCGACGCCGGAAAGTTGCCACTTCCGCGCCGTCTTCCCCGTTTTTGCGCCGATCGACAAAAAACCGTCTCGGAGCAGACGAACAAAGCATTACCGAAAGGGAAGCGAGGACATCATGCTCGAAAGTTGCCAGAACGCTCAGGAACGTTGGGGTGGGGTACACCAGTTGATCGACCGCTGGTTGCTGGAGCGCCAGGAACTGGTCAGGGTCTTCACCAGCGTCAGCGACAGACCCGAGGCACCTGCGGTGGAAGACCTGCAGGGGTTCTGCGAAGTACTGGTCGACTACGTGTCGGCGGGGCACTTCGAGGTCTACGAACAACTGCTCAACGAGGCCAAGGCCTTTGGCGACCAGCGCGGCCTGGATCTCGCCAAGCAGATCTACCCCCGTATCGAAGCCATCACCGAGGTCGCGTTGAGCTTCAACGACTGCTGCGACGGCAGTGCCAGCCGCGAAGTCTGCCTGGCCACCGAGCTCAAGCGCCTCGGTCCATTGCTGCACGAGCGCTTCGAACTGGAGGACTGCCTCATCGAGGTGCTGCACAACGCCCACCAGAACCAGGGCGCGCAGCTCGCGTGATTCAGCGGACCTCGAGCAGCTCGAGGTCGAACACCAGGGGCGCGTGGGGCGGAATCAGGTCCCCCGCGCCTTCCGCGCCATAGGCCTGGGCCGAAGGAATCACCAGGCGCCACTTCGCCCCTACCGGCATCTCCTGCAACGCATCCCGCCAGCCGGCGATCACGCTGTCGAGGCGGAACCATTGCGGCCCGTCGCTCTCGTCGAACACGCTGCCGTCGGCCAACTGCCCGCGATAGTTCACCCGCACCTGCGAATGCGCGCCCGGCTTCGCGCCGCTGCCGGCCCGCAGCTCGGTCACCAGCACGCCATCCTTCAACTCGCGCACTCCGTACCTGCCGCGTTCCAGCGCGATGAAGCGCCTCTCCGCGGCGATGGCTTTCTGCATGTCCTGGCCGTTGCGTTCGAGGGCCGTCTCGTGGGCGTCGAGCAGCTGTTCCATGCGCTGCGCATCGAGTTCCGGCTTCTCGCCGCGATAGGCCTGGGCGAGCCCGCGCAGCAGTGAGTCCAACTGCAGATCCGGTGCTTCCTGGCGCAGCCGCTCCCCCAGTTTCACGCCCATGCTGTAGGCGAGATCCTTCTGCTCGTCGGCGGCTTGAAGGGGCAGAGCGAAGAGGCAGAAAAGCAGGGAGGCGAGGATGCGCATCGGGCGTTCTCCAGGAGCGGAATGCGGGCGATTATGCCAGCCATGCAGTTTGGAATAACGGGGAACTAGCGATGGCTCAAACAGGCGTCTAGTATGGGCGCAACCACGTCCGCCCGGAGGCGCACCATGTCGGCCAAGAAGAAGCCCGTAAGCACCCCGCTGCACCTGCTGCAGCAACTTTCCCACAGCCTGATCGAACACCTCGAAAACGCCTGTAGCCAAGCGTTGGTCGATGCCGAAAAACTGCTCACCAAACTGGAGAAGCAACGCGGCAAGGCCCAGGAAAAACTCCACGGTGCGCGGACCAAGCTGCAGGATGCTGCCAAGGCCGGCAAAGCGAAGGCGCAAGCCAAATCCAAGGAAGCCGTCGCGGAGCTGGAAAGCCTGCTCGACGCACTTAAGGCCCGCCAGGCCGAGACCCGCTCCTACATCGCCGACCTCAAGCGCGACTCCCAGGAAAGCCTGAAGATCGCCCAGGGCGTCGGCAAGGTGAAAGAGGCCGCTGCCAAGGCGCTGGTCGCTCGTGAAGCCAAGGCCAAGCCCGCTGCCGCCAAACCGGCCGCCAAGGCCGCGCCGAAAGCCGCCGCCAAACCCGCTGCCAAACCTGCCGCCAAACCCGCTGCCAAACCTGCCGCGAAAGCACCGGCCAAGGCTGCCGCAAGCAAACCCGCTGCTGCCAAGCCTGCCGCCAAACCTGCTGCGAAAGCCCCGGCCAAAGTGGCTGCTGCCAAGCCCGCCGCCGCCAAGGCTCCGGTGAAAGCCGCTGCCAAACCGGCGGCCAAGCCTGCCGCGAAAGCGCCGGCCAAGGCCGTCGCCAGCAAGCCTGCCGCTACCGCGAAACCCGCTGCCAAGCCGGCTGCTAAACCGGCCGCCAAGCCCGCTGCCAAGGCGCCGGCGAAAGCCGCAGCGAAACCCGCTGCTACCAAGCCCGCTGCCGCGGCGAAACCTGCAGCCAAGCCTGTCGCCGCCAAGCCGGCAGCTGCCAAGTCCGCCGCCAAGGCTCCGGCCAAGCCGGCTGCGAAGCCGGCACCCAAGGCCGCTGCCAAACCCGCTGCCAAGCCTGCCGCGAAGGCCCCGGCCAAGCCCGCCGCCCCGGTGAGCGCACCGGTCGCCAAGCCTGCCGCACCGGCTCCTACCGCTGCTGCCACGCCGGCTCCGTCGGCTGCCAACGGCGCAGCGCCGACCACGCCTTCGGCTTAAGCCTCGAGGGCCGCGACGCGCAGCGATTGCAGCGCGTCGCGGTCACTCTCCCCCGCCTTTCCGGCCAGTCCCTCCAGCCATCCCATGTCATGCCCAGCGGCCTCCGGCCAGGGCGCGGCAGCCTGCTCCAGGCGGGCCAGCAGACGCCGCTCGGCATCCAGCTCCAGCCGTTTCACCGCCTCGCGCAACGTGCGCAGTTCCTCGTCCATGGCCGCCGCTTCGCGCCATCCACGCCTCAGCGCACGCAAGGGCTCCACGACCTCCCGTTGCCAGGGTTCGGCGATCAGGCGCAGCTGTTCCTCGCGGGCATCGTCGTGCCTGACGCCCCGGCGCGCGAGCCAGGCGCCGGCCAGCAGCAGGCAGACATCGGCACCCTGTTCCTGCAGGCGCAGGCAGGCATCTTCGACGCCCGGACGGGCGTAGAGATCAAGGGCGAAACTCCATAGATCGGGGGGCATGGCGCATACCGGGCGGTGGGGGAATGAAGCTGATAAACTCCGCCGCCATTATGATCCGACTCCAGAACCTCACACTACAGCGTGGTCCTCAGCGCCTGCTCGAAGGCGCCGAACTGACCCTGCACACCGGCCAGAAGGTCGGCCTCATCGGCGCCAACGGTGCCGGCAAATCCAGCCTCTTCGCCCTGCTGCGCGGCGAGCTCGGCCCCGACGCGGGCGACTGCTTCGTGCCGGCCGACTGGCGCATCGCACACATGCGCCAGGAGGTGGACACCCTCGACCGCCTGGCGGTGGACTATGTCCTCGACGGCGACGTGCACCTGCGCCGCGTGCAGGCCGAGCTGGCCGCCGCCGAGGCGGGCCATGACGGCACTGCCATCGCCCGCCTGCACATCGAGCTGGACAGTGCCGACGGCTACACCGCCGATGCCCGCGCGCGCAAGCTGCTGGCCGGCCTGGGCTTCACCAGCGAGCAGATGGACCGCCGCGTCGGCGACTTCTCCGGTGGTTGGCGCATGCGCCTGAACCTGGCCCAGGCGCTGATGTGCCCGTCCGAACTGCTGTTGCTCGACGAGCCCACCAACCACCTGGACCTCGACGCCATCCTCTGGCTGGAGGAGTGGCTCAAGGGCTACCCCGGCACCCTGCTGCTGATCTCCCACGACCGTGACTTCCTCGATGCGGTGGTGGACAACGTCGCCCACCTGGAACAGCAGAAGCTGACCCTCTACCGCGGCGGCTACTCGGCCTTCGAGCGCACCCGCGCCGAGCGCCTGGCGCAGCAGCAGCAGGCCTACGAGAAGCAGCAGGCCCAGCGTGCGCACATGGAGAAGTACATCGCCCGCTTCAAGGCCCAGGCCACCAAGGCCCGCCAGGCGCAGAGCCGGATCAAGGCCCTTGAGCGCCTGGAGGAACTGGCGCCTGCGCACGTCGACTCGCCCTTCGACTTCGTCTTCCGCGAGGCCGACAAGATCTCCAGCCCGCTGCTGGACGTCGCCGAAGGCCAGCTCGGCTACGGCGACAAGGTGGTGCTGCAGCAGGTCAAGCTGCAGCTCGTCCCCGGTGCGCGCATCGGCCTGCTCGGCCCCAACGGCGCGGGCAAGTCCACCCTGATCAAGACCCTTTCCGGTGAGCTGGCGCCTGTCGCCGGGCGCCTGGCACGGGGCGAGAACCTCGCCATCGGCTACTTCGCCCAGCACCAGCTGGACTCCCTCGATCCCAAGGCCAGCCCGCTGCTGCACCTGCAGCGCCTGGCACCGACCGAGCGCGAACAGACCCTGCGCGACTTCCTCGGCGGCTTCGACTTCCGTGGCGATCGCTGCGACGAGCCGGTGCTGAATTTCTCCGGTGGCGAGAAGGCGCGCCTGGCCCTGGCGCTGATCGCCTGGCAGAAACCCAACCTGCTGCTGCTCGACGAACCGACCAACCACCTGGACCTGGAGATGCGCCTCGCGCTGACCATGGCCCTTCAGGAGTTCGCCGGCGCGGTGCTGGTGGTCTCCCACGATCGCCACCTGCTCAAGAGCACCACCGACGAGTTCCTCCTGGTGGCCGACGGCCGCATCCAGCCCTTCGAGGGCGACCTCGACGACTACGCCCGCTGGCTGGTCGACTACCGCGCCCGCCAGGCCCCTGCCAGCACCCCCGCCGCCGGTGCCGGCACGGGCACCGACAAGCGCGCCCAGCGCCAGGCCGCCGCCGCGCTGCGCCAGCAACTGGCCCCGCACAAGCGCGAGGCCGAGAAGCTGGAGAAGGAGCTCGGCACCCTGCACGAGAAGCTCGCCGCCGTTGAGTCCCGCCTGGGCGACTCCGGCCTCTACGAGGCCTCGCGCAAGGACGAACTGCGCGACCTGCTCGCCGAACAGGCCAGGCTCAAGGCCCGCGAAGGCGAGCTGGAGGAGAAGTGGCTGGAGGCGCTGGAGCTCCTGGAAAACCTGCAGAGCCAACTGGAGGCGAGTGACTGATGGAAGACCTGGTGCTGTTGACGGCCTGGAGCGAACCCCTGATCCGAGCGGCGCAGGTGCTGCTCATCCTGATTCTCGCCTGGCTCGTGCAGCGCATCGTCACCCGTGGCATCACCCGCCTCGGCGCGCGTTATCCACAGCTGCCCCAGGAGCTCCTGCTGCCCCTGCGCGGCCTGCTGCGCTGGCTGATCCTGGGCAGCGCCTTCATGCTGGTGCTGGAGCGTCTCGGGGTTTCCGCCGAGGTGCTGTGGACGGCGCTGACCGGCTTCACCGCCGTCGCCGCGGTGGCCTTCTTCGCCATCTGGAGCGTGCTCTCGAACATGTTCTGCGCGGTGCTGATCTTCTCCCTCGGCCCGTTCCGCCTGGGCGATGTGGTGGAGGTCGTGGAGAGCGCCGACAAGCCCGGCGTGAAGGGCCGCGTGGTGGCCATCAACCTCTTCTACACCACCCTGCAGGACCTCGGTGAAAGCGCCGACGGCGCCCTGGTGCAGGTGCCCAACAGCCTGTTCTTCCAGAAGGCGGTGCGTCGCTGGCGCTGAGCCGCCGGCCGGGGCTGGGCAGCGCCAAGCGCAGCGGGTAGTCTGCTCGGCCCCCCCTTCCGTTTTCCGAGGTTCACGCCATGGCCATGCACACCTGGCTCGCTTTCCTGGTCGCCTGCTGGGTGATCAGCCTCTCGCCCGGCGCGGGCGCCATCGCCTCCATGTCCTCCGGGCTGCAATACGGGTTCCTGCGCGGCTACTGGAACGCCATCGGCCTGCAGCTGGGCCTGGCCCTGCAGATCGCCATCGTCGCCGCCGGTGTCGGCGCCATCCTCGCCACCTCGGCCATGGCCTTCAGCGCGATCAAGTGGTTCGGCGTCGTGTACCTCGTCTACCTGGCCGTCCGCCAATGGCGCGCGCTGCCCAGCGACCTGTCCGCCGACTCCGCCGAGCGGCCCCTTGGCCGGCCGCTGACCATGGTGCTGCGCGGCTTCCTGGTGAACGTCAGCAACCCCAAGGCGATCGTCTTCATGCTCGCCGTGCTGCCGCAGTTCATCGACCCCCATGCGCCGCTGGTGCAGCAGTACCTGGTGATGGGCGCGACCATGATCACCGTCGACCTGATCGTCATGGCCGGCTACACCGGGCTGGCCGCCAAGGTCCTGCGCGTGCTGCGCTCGCCGCGCCAGCAGCGGTCCATGAACCGCGGCTTCGCCGTGCTCTTCGTCGGCGCCGCCGCGCTGCTGGCCACCGTGCGTCGCGTCCCGGCGTGATCCAGTCGATGGCCTGAACGTGACCCGGCGCCGCGACAAGGTGGCGCACGGGCACTAGGCTGCCGGTCTTCCCAAAGGAGCATCGGCATGCCGCCATCCAACAGCCGGGACGGGGTCTATGGCGACTCGCCGGACCTCGCCATCGCCCCCCTGCGACACCCTCCGCTGGAGCAGGCCCTGAGCGCCGCCTGTGGCGAGCTCGACATCCACGAAGCCTTCCTCGCCGCCCTGCGCGACCCCGCGCTCGGCCCGCAGCCGCGCCTGCTGCTGGGCGTTTCCGGCACCGACCTGGCCGGGCGCCGCCGCCTCGCCGCGCTGGTGGCCGAGTTGCTGCCCGACGACCTCGAACTCGACCTCATCGAGCTGGAGGACGACAACCTGTCCCAGGCCCTGCGCGAATGCTGCGAGGCGTTCTACCGGCGCTGAGCCTTGGCAGCGGCAAAAGAAAAGCGGCCCGCAGGCCGCTTGCCTCAATGCAGGATCTTCGCTGGTTCGTCCGGTGGCAGCGCCCCGTAGCGCCCGCTGTCGGTCACTGCCGCCGGGCCCACGCCGAGCTGCTCCCGCAGCTGCCGGGCGACATCTTCGCCCAGGGCCTTCGACACCTCGCGCACCACGCGCCCCCGGTTGGGGGAGACGCGCCTGTCGCCGCCCTTCACCAGCTTCACGTCCTGGGCTTCACCCATCGCGGTGAAGGCGGCCTTCACTTCGTGGGTGCGGGTGTCGATGAGGCTGAAGTCGGCCACCAGGGTCAGGCCCAGCACCGTGGAGTAGGTGTCGGTGTTGTCGATGGCGTTGACGTCCTGGCGGAAGTCGGCGTCCGAGAGCGAGCCGAACAGCACGTAGTCCGCGCCCTGGAACTGGCCCTGGGCGATACGCCCGATCACGTCGTGCAGGCCTTCGTTGTCGCTGCCGTAGGGGCGCCCCTGGACCAGCTGGAAGGTGCCGGACTTGAGGATCTCGCCCTTGATGTCGCCGGTGAATTTGCGCAGCTCGCCGCGCTCGATGTAGCTGTAGGTGCCTTCCTCTTCCGAGTAGCTGCTGGAGGCGCTGCCGGAGAAGCCGCTCACCTGCGAGGCACTCTGGGCGTTCACCGTGTGGATGTACTCGCGGACGCGTTCCTCGAAGGCGAGGTCGGTCACCGCCACCTTGGGTGCCGCGTGGCTGGCCAGTGCCAGGCTGGCGACGAACAGGCCGATCAATGCGCGCATATCAACGCTCCGTGGTCTTGCGGATTTCCTTCTCGTCCATCCATTCGGCCAGGCCGCTCTCGACGTCGACGAGCTGCAGGCTGAACTTGTAGAAGACGTCCTTGTAGTCGCTGCTGCGCTTGACGATGGAGCTGATGGAGCCCTCCAGGCGGTACTTGGCGGCGACCATGTTGCCGGTCTTGGCGATGGTGGAGTTCTTGTACAGGCCGCTCTGGTTCTGCAGCTTCAGCTGGTCGACCTGGCTCTGCATGTCGGTGTTGTCGCTGGCGAAGCGTGCGGTGCCGGACTTCAGCAGCTGGGTCTTGATCGAGGTGGTGATCTCGCGGGTGTCGATGTACTCGCTGGTCTTGTTCTTCACGTCGTAGACCTGGATCACCGGGCGGCCCTGGAGCACGCCGGACTGGGCCAGCGAGCGGGTCATGGACTCGGCGATCATCTGCAGGTCGGTGGAACCGAACTCGTTGGTGATCAGCTCGACGGCCTTGCTGTCGCCATAGCTGATGTTGCCGCCGCCGAGTACCGGCGAGGGGTTGTTGGCGCAGCCGGCGGCGGCCAGGGCGAAGGCGGCGATGCAGGTGGTGCGGACAAGGCGCATGGGGATTCGCTCTCTCGTGATCAGTCGGGGGTGTTCATTTCAAGGCGGAAGTCGGTCGCCTTGGGTACGGGGGCAATGGCCGGCAGGACGGTGGTCTGGGTGCCGTAGATCGGCAAGGCCTTCCAGCTCTCCTCGCCGGCGACGGGGAAGCCGTCGCTGTCGAGCCAGGCGAAGCGGTAGTAGAGGGTGCGGTTGTGGCTGGAGGTATTGGTCAGCTTCACCTTGACGGTGAGGAAGCCGTTCTCGCGGGCCACCCGCATGGTGTCCACTTCGATGTCTTCGACATCGCCCATGGGCGCCACCTTGCTGGAGGCGGTTTCGCGGCCGGAGCAGCCGGCCAGCAGGGCCAGGGCGAGCCCGGCGACGAGCAGATTGCGCATGTGTGTTCCTCAGGGTGTCTGGTTGCTGGCCACGGCGCGGACGCCGGGTGTGGTCGGGGTGACGGCGCCCTGGGCGTAGACCTGGCCGGCCACCAGGCGCAGCGGGACCACCTGGTGGGGCCGATCGATCTTCAGGGTGAATTCGCGCACTCCATGGGCGGTGGGCAGGGCCAGGCGGTGCTCGCCCATGGCCAGGCGCAACCGTGCGACGCCGATGCTGCCGGGCAGGGTGCGCCAGGTGCGCTCGTCGGCCCCTTCGCTGGCCACCGACATGATGCCGACGGCCAGGCTGGCGAGGGCGTTGCCGTTGTCGTTGAGTTGCTTCTGCAGGGCGCCCCGGGTCACCGCGCGCACGGTGGTGCGCAGGATGATGCCGGGCATGTCGTCGCGCAGGGCGCGGTGCGACATGGCGCGCACGCTGCTGAGTTCGGTGAGGGCGGTGGGTGTGCCATCCACCTCGACGAAGGCCGGCGCCGGGGTGCTGGTGTCGTCGCGCAGCAGCGGGAAGGACACGGTGCTGATGATCATCCCGGACTCCAGGGGCACCGGCAGCGGGATGCGCAACGAGTCGCGGGCCGGCGCCAGGCCGCTCTGCAGCACCAGCAGCACGTCGCTGCCGGCGTCCGCCGCAGGCGTTGCGTCCAGGTCCAGGAGGGCCTGTTCCAGCAGCGGCGTGCCGGGGCGCAGTTCGGCGGCCTGGCGATAGCCGGGGGCGGCCAGGCCCTTTTCGCCCAGGGCCTCGTATACGAACCCGGCGAGGTAGTGGCTGAAGGCGCTCTGGTAGCTGTTCTTCAGGTTGACCACGTCGGGGGCATCGAGCGAGGCCACCGGGTAGCCGCGCAGGTCTTCGAAGCGGGTGCTGATGCCCTGGCGCTCGGCCTCTTCCTCGCTGTCGAGGTACTGCCGGTCGCGCAGCTCGGCGATCAGTGCTTCGCGTTCGTGGGTCTTGCGGATCTCGGTACGGGCGGCGTCGAAGTCGCTGACGGCCAGGTCGTTGAGGGCCATCTGCGTGGTGAGCATGACCTTCTCGTAGTCGTAGCCCTCGTAGCGACGCACCCGGTCGTTGGCGAGGAAGGCGCCGGCCTGCCCCAGGTAGCGCGAAGGGTCGGCCTTCATCGCCTCTTCCCACTGGAAGACGATGCGGTCGGCCTGGCGCCAGGCGGCCTGGCTGCCGGTGAGGTCGCCACGTGCACGCAGCAGCTCGCCCTTTTCGAAGTAGTAGAGGAGGTCCTTGTCCTCGCCGCTGTTGTTGGCTTCCAGCGTGCCGAGGGCGGCGTCCACTTCGCCACGGGCGAGGTGCTGGCTGGTGGCGGTGAGTTCGCTTTCGTAGCTGCGCAGGACCGAGCAGCCGGCAAGCTGCAGGGCGAAGCAGGCCGCCAGGGCGGTGAGGGCGCGGGATGCCATGGGTTCCTCGTCGAGTCCTTGATACTGCCAGCCGTTTCCAGCTGACCCAGGCGTGCAATGGCATGTGGCGGCTTCCTGCCAATCCCCGCAGGGGCCTTCCGGGGCACCGGCGGTGCGGGAAGGGCGGGCGATTATAGGGGGATATCGGTGAAAATTGCTGGCACAGTGAGATCATTTTGATCTCGCAGGCGCTGCGGCATGGTGGCGCAGCGAGCATCCGCAGGGGGGCGCTGGCATACTGCGCGCCCGCAACCTTTCCGGAGCCCAAGCCCATGCGTGTGTGGATCGACGCCGACGCCTGCCCCCGTGCCGCCAAGGACCAGGTCATCAAGTTCGCCCTCAAGCGCAAGTTCGAGGTGGTGCTGGTGGCCGGGCAGAGCCAGGTGAAGCCGGCCTTCGCCTGCGTGCGCCTGGTGGTGGTGCCGAGCGGGCCGGATGCGGCGGACGATCACCTGGTGGAGCAGGCCGAGCCAGGCGACCTGGTGATCTGCAGCGACGTGCCGCTGGCCGACCGGCTGGTGAAGAAGGGCGTCGCCGCGCTGGATCCGCGTGGCCGCGAATTCGACGAGCGCAACATGGGTGAGCGGCTGGCGGTGCGCAACCTGTTCACCGACCTGCGCGACCAGGGGCAGATGGGGGGTGGCCAGGCCGCTTACAGCGACAAGGACCGCCAGGCGTTCTCCAACTCGCTGGACCGGCTGCTGACCCGCCTCGCCCGGGGCTGAACGCCCTCAGCCGCAGAGGTAGGTGCCGGTGCCGACGGCCACCAGGGTGCCGTCGTCGGCGTGCAGTTCCGAGCGCACCACCGCGACCTTGTTGCCCGAGCGCAACAGCACCGCCGTGGCGGTGAAGGCGCGGCCGCGCCCCGGGCGCAGGTAGTCGATACGCAGGTCGATGGTGCCGAGCTTGGACAGCCGCTCCATGCGTTCGGCGGTGGACAGGCCCTGGTGGCGTTCGAAGGCGCCGATCAGCGCCATGGCGCCGCCGGTGACGTCCAGCAGCGAGGAGATCACCCCGCCATGGAGGATGCCATGGACGAAGTTGCCGATCAGTTCGTCCTTCATCGGCAGGTGCATGGTCACCTGCTCCTGCGACAGCTCGCCGAGCTGGATGCCGAGTACCTGGTTGAAGGGGATGCGTTCGAAGAAGCGCCGGACCGCCTGTTGCAGTTCCGGGGTCAGGACGAAGTCGTTGTCGCTCATGCTGCACCTGCGTCGGGGTCGAGAGTGCGACGCTGACGCAGCGCGGGGCGCTTGAACAGGGGCGCGGCCCAAATGGCACGCGGATTGGCGGGAGCGGCTTGCAGTGGCGGGCGGCCAGGGCCGCCCGCCTGGCCGTCAGTGGTCGGCGTGGGTCAGTTCGAGCACGCGGTCGACCAGCTTGTAGATGCCCGAGGCGGCTTCGCTGATGGACTGGGCGAGCATGTAGGCGGGGGTGGTGACCAGTTTGCGTGCCTTGTCCTCGACTATCTCGCTGACCACGCACTCGACGTGCTCGGCGCCCATCTTCTCCAGCGCACCGGCGGTGTCGGCGTCGGTGCCGATGGTGCAGGTGACGCCTGCGCCATAGATCTTCGCGGCCATGGCCGGGGCGATGCAGATCAGCCCCACCGGCTTGCCGGCGTCGGCGAAGCCCTGGGCGGCGGCCAGGACGTCGGGCTGCACGCTGCAGTCGGCGCCGCTGAGGGCGAAGTCGGAGAGGTTCTTCGCCGCGCCGAAGCCGCCGGGGATGATCAGGGCGTCGTAGTCCTCGGCCTTGAGTTCACGGACGTCCTTCACCGCGCCACGGGCGATGCGTGCGGACTCGGTGAGCACGTTGCGGCTCTCGGGCATCTCCTCGCCGGTGAGGTGGTTGATCACGTGGTGCTGGGCGATGTTGGGTGCGAAGCACTGCGCCAGTGCGCCGCGTTGGTCCAGGCGCAGCAGGGTGATCACGCTCTCGTGGATCTCCGCGCCGTCGTACACGCCGCAGCCGGAAAGAATCACAGCAACTTTCTTGTTCATAGCGTTCTCCGCTTCACTGGGCCGCCTTCAGGTTCTCCTGGAGGAACGCCTGGGCATGCTGGTGGGCATCCTCGGCCAGCCTGGGTTGGTAGGTATTCAGGTCGCTGCGCTGGTCGAACACGTGGTCGGCCCCGCCGTATTGCACCAGTTGCAGTTGTTCGAGTTCGAGCCCGTCTATAGCTGATAGACACTGAAGGTGGTCAGTGATTCTGTCCTTGCCACCGAGAAACATCAGCACCGGCAGGTCGCGCCCCTTGCCCTGGCGCAGGTGCGCGGGGAATCCACAGTAAGGGTAGAAGGCGATGACGCCGCGCACACCGTCCAGCGCCTGCTGGCCGATGCGGGGGAAGCCATGGCCGGCGCCGCCGTCGTAGGCGAGTGCATCGAGGATGCTCCAGCCGCCGTGGGAGTAGCCGAGCAGGGCCATGCGCCGGTGATCCAGGCGGGGCATCGAGCGGGCGAGGTCGAGGGCGGCGTAGACGTCCAGCGCACGCTCGTTGCCCCACAGCAGCTTGCCGTCGCAAACCGGATGCCAGTCATGGATGCCACGTGCGCCCAGGCTGTCGACGAAGAGCAATGCGTAGCCCTGGGGCAGCAGCCATTTCTTCACGTTCTCGACGAAGCCCGGGCTTTGCCCGCTGCAGCCGTGGAACACCAGCACGGTGGGAAAGGGGCCTTCGCCTGCCGGGGTGAACAGGCTGAGGTGGGGCGCCAGGCGCTCGCGCGCGGACGCCAGGTCGTCGGCGGCCGGCAGCAGCGCGGCGCGATAGGGATAGAGTCCCAGGAGGGCGGCCGTGGCGATCAGGATCAGCAGGATGGAAAAGGTGCGTCGTGTGGTTATGCGCATGTGTCGTCATATGCCGGTTGGGCTGGCATGCGGCGCCAGGGGCCCCGGAGAGGCGCGGGCGTAGCATCGAGCCTGGCAATCCTAGTCCCTTGATCGGCATAACGATACGGCTGACATCATGAATTACGTCCTCTACGCGGTCCCCTTCTTCTTCCTGCTGATCGGCATCGAGCTGCTCGCCGATCGCTGGCGCGGGGTGCGCACCTACCGCACCGCCGATGCCATCAACAGCCTCAGCGCCGGGGTGCTGTCCACCACCAGCGGGCTGCTGACCAAGGCGGTGGGGGTGCTCACCTACACCTATGCCTGGCAGCACCTGGCACTGTTCGAGTTGCGCGCGGACAGCCCGTGGGTCTGGCTGTTCGCCTTCGTCTTCTACGACTTCTGCTACTACTGGAACCACCGCCTGGGCCACGAGCGCAACGTGCTCTGGGCCGCGCATTCAGTGCACCACCAGAGCGAGGAGTACAACCTCTCGACGGCGCTGCGCCAGACCAGTACCGGCTTCCTCTTCGGCTGGATCTTCTACCTGCCGATGGCGGTGGCCGGCGTGCCGCCGCTGGTGTTCCTGACGGTGGCCGCGCTCAACCTGCTCTACCAGTTCTGGGTGCACACGCGCCATGTGCCGAAGCTCGGCTGGTTCGAGTGGTTCTTCATCAGCCCCTCGAACCACCGCGTCCACCATGCGCAGAACGCGGTCTACATGGACCGCAACTACGGTGGCGTCTTCATCCTCTGGGATCGCCTGTTCGGCACCTTCCAGGAGGAGCTGGACGAGGAACCGGTGGTGTTCGGCGTGACCACGCCGCTGGCCAGCTGGAACCCGATCTGGGCCAACCTGCAGTTCTACTCGGTGCTCTGGCGGGATGCGGTGCGCGCCGGGTCCTGGTGGGATCGCTTGCGCATCTGGTTCATGCGCACCGGCTGGCGACCTGCGGATGTGGCGCTCAAGTACCCGCAGGCCAAGCCGGACCTGAGCCGTTTCAGCAAGTTCGAGGTGCCGCTGTCGGGCGGGCGCACCCTGTATGCGGCGCTGCAGTTCGTCGGTTACGTGGTGGGTGGCAGCTACCTGCTGGGGGCGGGCGACGGCTTGCCGCTGGGCGCCGTGCTGCTGGGCTGGGGCTGGGTGGCGTTCGGCCTGTTCGTCATCGGCGCGTGGCTGGAAAACCGGCCCTGGGCACTGCGCCTGGAGTTGGCGCGGCTGGCGGCTAACGTGCCGGTGCTGTGGCTGGCGGGGGGGCTTGGCATGCTGCCGACCAGCCCGTCGGCCTGGCTGGTGCTGGGGGTGCACGGCCTGGCCAGCGTGCTGGCGCTGTTCGCGCTGGGGCGGCGCGAGGCGGCGCTGGCGGTCTGAGGCGGGAGGGGCGGGCTACGGCTGCGGAGGCTCGCCGGCGTTCGCCTTGGCTTCGCGGCTGTTGCGCAGCCGGCGGCGCAGCCAGAGCAAGCCGCCGATCACCACCAGCACGCCGAGCACCATCAGCTCGTAGCGCTTGAGGTTGCCCAGCATGCCTTCGAGCACGGCGCCGAAGTGGAAGGCGGCGAAGCCCAGGGCCAGGGCCCAGACGATGGCGCCGATGCCGTTGAGGATCAGGTAGCGCAGCGGCGGGTAGCCGGACAGGCCGATGGCCACCGGCATCACGGTGCGCAGGCCGTAGACGAAGCGGAAGCTCAGCACCCAGATGTCCGGGTGGCGACGGATGTGCTCCAGGGCCTTGTCGCCCATCGCCTGCCAGCGCGGGCGCCGGGCGAGGATCTGCCGGCCCTTGTGGCGGCCGAGGTAGTACCACAGCTGGTCGCCGGCATAGCTGCCGAAGAACGCCGTCATCACCACCAGGTTGATATCCATGTAGCCGCGGAACGCGAGAAAGCCGGCCAGGACCAGGATGGTCTCGCCCTCGAAGAAGGTGCCGAGGAAGAGGGCGAAGTAGCCGAAATCCTGGAGAAATTGTTGCAGCATCAGTTAGGCAGCGCGGCAAAAATGAACGCGAAGCCTAACCGGGTTGGCGCTGCGGGAAAAGCTCTAAAGGGTGGCGAACCGCCAGTCGAGGGTCGACTGGTTCACGGCCAGCCCTCGTGGGGCCTCGGAAATTTCGTCGAACGCGACAGAGCGTCGCTGTCATGCATTGTTACCATTCGGTCATAATTGCCGCTTATAAATGTCGCACTGTGTCCTCCTTTGGACCCTGGAGTCTGTCGTGAGCTTTACCCCCGCCAATCGCCTGTTCCCCGCTACCCGCCTGCGCCGCAATCGCCGTGATGACTTCTCCCGCCGCCTGGTGCGTGAAAACACCCTGACCGTCGACGACCTGATCCTCCCGGTGTTCGTGCTGGACGGCGAGAACCGCCGTGAAGCGGTGCCCTCGATGCCGGGCGTCGAGCGCCTGTCCATCGACTTGCTGCTGGAAGCTGCGGCCGGCTGGGTGGCTCTGGGCATCCCCGCGCTGGCGCTGTTCCCGGTGACACCGCTGGAGCGCAAGTCGCTCGACGGCGCCGAGGCGTGGAACCCGGACGGCATCGCCCAGCGCGCCATCCGTGCCCTGCGCGAGCGCTTCCCGGAACTGGGCGTGATCAGCGACGTGGCCCTGGACCCCTTCACCACCCATGGCCAGGACGGCATCCTCGACGCCGACGGTTACGTGCAGAACGACATCACCGTGGACGCCCTGGTCAAGCAGGCGCTGTCCCACGCCGAGGCCGGCGCCCAGGTGGTCGCGCCCTCGGACATGATGGATGGCCGCATCCAGGCGATCCGCGAAGCGCTGGAGCTGGCCGACTTCCCCAACGTGCGGATCATGGCCTACTCGGCCAAGTACGCCAGTGCCTACTACGGGCCCTTCCGTGATGCCGTGGGCTCGGCCGCCAACCTCGGCAAGGCCAACAAGGCCAGCTACCAGATGGACCCGGCCAACGGCGACGAGGCCCTGCACGAAGTGGCGGCAGACCTCGCCGAAGGCGCCGACATGGTCATGGTCAAGCCGGGCATGCCTTACCTGGACATCGTCTGGCGCGTGAAGGATGCCTTCCGCGTACCGACCTTCGCCTACCAGGTCAGCGGCGAGTACGCCATGCACATGGCGGCCATCCAGAACGGCTGGCTGAGCGAGGCGGTCATACTCGAATCGCTGACCGCATTCAAACGTGCGGGCGCTGATGGCATCCTTACCTACTTCGCCGTGCGTGCCGCAGAAATGCTCAAGGCGGGAGCCTGACTCCCCAGCAGGAAACCAGATGAACACCGATGGACTGAACCAAGCGTCGAACCCCGAACAAGAGCCCGTGCCGGAGCAGCCGGTCGCCGAGGCCCCCGCCCCGGCTCCCGTGGAGACTCCGCCGCCGGCCCCCGCGCCGGCTCCGGTGATCCCGGGCCTGGATGACAGCAGCCTGTACATCCACCGGGAGCTGTCGCAGCTGCAGTTCAACATCCGTGTCCTGGAGCAGGCGCTCGACGAGTCCTACCCGCTGCTCGAGCGCCTGAAGTTCCTGCTGATCTTCTCCAGCAACCTCGACGAGTTCTTCGAGATCCGGGCCGCCGGCCTGAAGAAGCAGATCACCTTCGCCCGCGAACAGGCGGGTGCCGACGGCCTGCTGCCGCACCAGGCGCTGGCCCGTATCAGCGAGCTGGTGCACGAACAGGTGGCGCGCCAGTACAGCATCCTCAACGACGTGCTGCTGCCGGAGCTGGCCAAGCACCAGGTCAGCTTCATCCGCCGGCGCTACTGGACGCCCAAGCTCAAGACCTGGGTGCGCCGCTACTTCCGCGACGAGATCGCGCCGATCATCAGCCCCATCGGCCTCGACCCGACGCACCCCTTCCCGCTGCTGGTGAACAAGAGCCTCAACTTCATCGTCGAGCTGGAGGGTGTCGATGCCTTCGGCCGTGACTCGGGCCTGGCGATCATCCCGGCGCCGCGCCTGCTGCCGCGCGTGATCCGCGTCCCCGAGGAGATCAGCGGCCCCGGCGACAACTTCGTGTTCCTGTCGTCGATGATCCACGCCCATGCCGACGACCTGTTCCCCGGCATGAAGGTGAAGGGTTGCTACCAGTTCCGCCTGACCCGTAACGCCGATCTTTCGGTGGACACCGAGGACGTCGAGGACCTGGCCCGCGCCCTGCGCGGCGAGCTGTTCTCGCGCCGCTATGGCGATGCGGTGCGCCTGGAGGTGGCCGACACCTGCCCGAAACACCTGTCCGACTACCTGCTCAAGCAGTTCGGCCTGGCCGAGAGCGAGCTGTACCAGGTCAACGGCCCGGTCAACCTGACCCGCCTGTTCAGCATCACAGGGCTGGACAGCCACCCCGAACTGCAGCACCCGAGCTTCACCCCGGTGATCCCCAAGCTGCTGCAGAAGGCCGAGAACCTGTTCAGCGTGGTGGGCAAGCAGGACATCCTGCTGCTGCACCCCTTCGAGTCCTTTACCCCGGTGGTGGACTTCCTGCGCCAGGCGGCCAAGGACCCCAACGTCCTGGCCATCAAGCAGACGCTGTACCGCGCCGGTGCCAACTCCGAGATCGTCGACGCCCTGGTGGAAGCGGCACGCAACGGCAAGGAGGTCACCGCGGTGATCGAGCTGCGCGCGCGCTTCGACGAGGAATCCAACCTGCAGCTGGCCAGCCGCCTGCAGGCTGCCGGCGCCGTGGTGATCTACGGCGTGGTCGGCTTCAAGACCCACGCCAAGATGATGCTCATCCTGCGCCGCGAGGATGGCGAGCTGCGCCGCTATGCCCACCTGGGCACCGGCAACTACCACGCCGGCAACGCGCGCCTGTACACCGACTACAGCATGCTCACCGCCGACGACGCGCTCTGCGAGGACCTGCACAAGCTGTTCAACCAGCTGATCGGCATGGGCAAGACGCTGCGCATGAAGAAGCTGCTGCACGCGCCCTTCACCCTGAAGAAGTCGTTGCTGGACATGATCGCCAAGGAGGCCCAGCACGCCACCGAAGGCAAGCCGGCGCACATCATGGCCAAGGTCAACTCGCTGACCGACCCGAAGGTCATCCGCGCGCTGTACAAGGCCAGCCAGAGCGGCGTGAAGATCGACCTGGTGGTGCGCGGCATGTGCTGCCTGCGCCCGGGTATCCCCGGCGTCTCGCACAACATCCAGGTGCGCTCGATCATCGGCCGCTTCCTCGAGCACAGCCGCATCTACTACTTCCTCAATGGTGGCGACGAGCTGCTCTACCTCTCCAGTGCCGACTGGATGGAGCGCAACCTCGACATGCGCGTGGAGACCTGCTTCCCGGTGGAGGGCAAGAAGCTCATCACCCGGGTCAAGAAGGAGCTGGAGACCTACCTCGCCGACAACACCCACAGCTGGGCCCTGCAGCCCGACGGTCGCTACTTGCGCAACAGCCCCAGCGGCAACCAGAACCCGCGCAGCGCCCAGGCCATCCTGCTGGACAAGCTGCTCAACCCGCCGGTCAGCGCGCGCTGACCGGCCACTGGGCCGCACCAACGAAAACGGGGCCCTCTGGCCCCGTTTCGCTGTCCGCTTCCGGCGTCTCGCTTCAGCTCACCTGCAGGGTGAAGTCGATGCGCTTCAGCCAGGTGGCTTCCTGTTCGAAGTCCGCCTGGGTCAGCGGGTTGGCCGCCAGCCAGTTCTCGGGGAACTGCACGTCCAGGCTCTGCGGGCCCACCTTCAGGCGGACCTGGGGGGTCTCCTGGCTTGTGCGGATGTGGTGGAAGAGGATGGCGAAGCGCAGCAGCACGCAAAGGCGGATGAGCTTGACGCCCTCGTCGCCGAACTCGGCGAACTTGTCCTTGGGGATGTTGCGGCGATGGCCACGGACCAGCAGCGCGAGCATCTGCTGGTCCTGGCGGGAGAAGCCCGGCAGGTCCGAGTGCTCGATCAGGTAGGCGCCGTGCTTGTGGTACTGGTAGTGGGCGATGTCCATGCCGATCTCGTGGACGCGGGCGCCCCAGACCAGCAGGTCGCGGTGCCACTCGTCGTCCAGCTCCCAGGCGTCCGCCACCTGCTCCAGGGCTTCCAGGGCCTTGGCCTCGACGCGGGCCGCCTGCTCGGCGTCGGCGTGGCAGCGCTCCATCAGCGCGCTGAGGGTGCGTTCGCGCACGTCCTCGTGGTGGTGGCGGCCCAGCAGGTCGTAGAGCACGCCTTCGCGCAGGGCGCCTTCGGAATGGGTCATGTGCTTGAGTTCGAGGGCATCGAAGATGGCCTCGAGGATCGCCAGCCCGGCCGGGAAGATGGCACGGCGATCGGGCTTGATGCCGTCGAGTTCGAGCTTCTCCACCTCGCCCAGCTTGAACAGCTTGCGCTTGAGCCAGGCCAGGCCTTCCGGGTTGACCTCGCCACTGCCCATGCCGGCCGCCTGGATCGCCAGGCCTACGGCGCGGATGGTGCCCGAGGCGCCCACCGCCTGTTGCCAGCCGAGGCGGCGCAGGCTGTATTCGATGCCCATCAGCTCCAGGCGCGCGGCGGTGTAGGCCTGGGCGTAGCGGGCGGGGGTGATCTTGCCATCGCGGAAATAGCGCTGCGTGTAGCTCACGCAGCCCATCTGCAGGCTCTCGCGCAGCTGCGACTCGAAGCGCTGGCCGATGATGAACTCGGTGCTGCCGCCGCCGATATCGGCGACCAGGCGCTTGCCGGGGGTGTCGGCGATGCTGTGGGAGACGCCCAGGTAGATGAGGCGGGCTTCCTCGCGGCCGGAGATCACTTCCACCGGGTGGCCGAGGATGGCCTCGGCGCGGCGGATGAACTCGGCGCGGTTGCGCGCCTCGCGCAGGGCGTTGGTGCCGACGATGCGCACCGCGCCCTCGGGCAGGCTGTTGGTCATCTGGGCGAAGCGGCGCAGGCAGTCGAGGCCGCGCTGCATGGCTTCCTCGCTGAGCATGCGCTCGTCATCCAGGCCGGCGGCGAGCTGCACCTTGTCGCCGAGGCGCTCGAGGATGCGGATCTCCCCGTGATCGGCCTTGGCCAGCACCATGTGGAAGCTGTTGGAGCCCAGGTCGATAGCTGCGATCAGGGAAGGGGTTTCGGCGCGACGGGTCGAGGGCATGGTCTTGGTGTCTCGTTTCTGAACGGCGCCATCCTGCCACGATCGTCACGTTGCGCCAACGCGAGTCGTGGAACGCTCGTGCAAGGGAATGGCAGGCGGCGTCACAGAATGCCACGGAGAAGTTTCCGCTTCATGACGGCCGCCTCCTTACTATAGGCGGCGCCCCGCCTCCCGGTGGCGGTGTTCGCGAAGGCTCCGGCACAGGGCGATAAATGGCCGCGGCGGATTGACGCGCAGGCGGTTATCCATCAGTTTTCCAACGCACCTCCATAGGAAGGCTCAATCGCCAGCGGCTTTCGGTCCGGGGAAAGCCGGGCTATGATGGCCGCCAATTTCCGCATCCGAATCCACGGAGAACATCCATGAGCGAACTCATCTCCCACGTTAGCGACGCCAGCTTCGAGCAGGACGTGCTCAAGGCCGAAGGCGCTGTGCTGGTCGATTACTGGGCCGAGTGGTGTGGCCCGTGCAAGATGATCGCCCCCGTCCTCGACGAGATCGCCAAGGACTACCAGGGCAAGCTGAAGATCTGCAAGCTGAACATCGACGAGAACCAGGACACCCCGCCGAAATACGGCGTACGCGGTATCCCGACCCTGATGCTGTTCAAGAACGGCAACGTCGAGGCGACCAAGGTCGGCGCCCTGTCCAAGTCCCAGCTGGCGGCCTTCCTCGACGCCAACATCTGAGTCCCGCCGGGTCTCCGGCGAGCCTTCGGACCGTAGCGAGAAACCCCGCAATCTGCGGGGTTTTTTGTTGAATCGGTACTAGACGCCCCGGGATGCGGGTGTTAAATTCGGGTCCGCAGCGTCATTCCGTTGCCCTTCGCAAGCCGCCGCCGACGCATTCCAAATCGAATAAGCACAGCGATCCTGTCGCCTCTCCGCGGCGCGGCCTCTAAAGCTCAACGCTTTCCTTCCTTCTCAATTTTCGTACTTACGTCATTCCTATGAATCTGACCGAACTCAAGCAAAAGCCGATTGCCGAACTGCTGGAAATGGCCGAACAGATGGGCCTCGAGAACATGGCCCGTTCGCGCAAGCAGGACGTGATCTTCGCCCTGCTGAAGAAGCATTCCAAAGGCGGCGAGGAAATCTCCGGTGACGGCGTGCTGGAGATTCTCCAGGACGGTTTTGGCTTCCTGCGCTCCGCAGACTCCTCCTACCTGGCCGGCCCGGACGACATCTACGTCTCGCCCAGCCAGATCCGCCGCTTCAACCTGCGTACCGGCGACACCATCATCGGCAAGATCCGCCCGCCGAAAGAAGGCGAGCGCTATTTCGCCCTGCTGAAGGTTGACTCGATCAACTTCGACCGCCCGGAAAACGCCAAGAACAAGATCCTGTTCGAGAACCTGACGCCCCTGTTCCCCAACGAGCGCCTGAAGATGGAAGCCGGCAACGGTTCCACCGAAGACCTCACCGGCCGCGTGATCGACCTCTGCGCGCCGATCGGCAAGGGCCAGCGCGGCCTGATCGTCGCCCCGCCGAAAGCGGGCAAGACCATCATGCTGCAGAACATCGCGGCCAACATCACCCGCAACAACCCCGAGTGCCACCTGATCGTCCTGCTGATCGACGAGCGCCCGGAAGAAGTGACCGAGATGCAGCGCACCGTGCGCGGCGAAGTGGTTGCCTCCACCTTCGACGAACCGCCGACCCGCCACGTGCAGGTCGCCGAGATGGTGATCGAGAAGGCCAAGCGCCTGGTCGAGCACAAGAAGGACGTGGTCATCCTGCTGGACTCCATCACCCGCCTGGCGCGTGCCTACAACACCGTGATCCCCAGCTCCGGCAAGGTGCTCACCGGTGGTGTCGACGCCCATGCCCTGGAGAAGCCCAAGCGCTTCTTCGGTGCCGCCCGTAACATCGAGGAAGGCGGTTCGCTGACCATCATCGCCACCGCGCTGGTCGAGACCGGCTCGAAGATGGACGAGGTGATCTACGAGGAGTTCAAGGGCACCGGCAACATGGAGCTGCCGCTGGACCGCCGCATCGCCGAGAAGCGCGTGTTCCCCGCCATCAACATCAACAAGTCCGGTACCCGCCGCGAAGAGCTGCTGACCGCCGAGGACGAACTGCAGCGCATGTGGATCCTGCGCAAGCTGCTGCACCCGATGGACGAGATCGCCGCCATCGAGTTCCTGCTCGACAAGCTCAAGGACACCAAGACCAACGACGAATTCTTCATGTCCATGAAGCGCAAGTAAGGTCGGGTTGGTACCAGGAAGGCCGGGGAAACCCGGCCTTCGCGTTTCTGCGATTCGTCGTGGCCTTCTGAATAACCCAGTTCGGCGCTAAACTTTGCGCCCCGACCTGCACGCCCCATGCGAGGCTCAAGCATGCAGTATCGCGATCTGCGCGAATTCATCAGCGGCCTGGAACAGCGTGGCGAGCTCAAGCGCGTCACCGCCCCGGTCTCGCCGATCCTGGAAATGACCGAAATCTGCGACCGCACCCTGCGCAAGCAAGGCCCGGCGCTGCTCTTCGAGAACCCCACCGGCCATGACATCCCCGTGCTCGGCAACCTGTTCGGCACGCCCGGGCGCGTGGCCCTCGGCATGGGTGCGGATGATGTCTCCGAGCTGCGCGAGATCGGCAAGCTGCTGGCCTTCCTCAAGGAGCCCGAGCCGCCCAAGGGGCTGAAGGACGCCTGGTCCAAGCTGCCGATCTTCAAGAAGGTCATCAGCATGGCGCCCAAGGTCCTCAAGGATGCCCCCTGCCATGAAGTGATCGAGGAAGGCGACGACGTCGACCTCGGCAAGCTGCCGATCCAGCACTGCTGGCCGGGCGACGTGGCGCCGCTGATCACCTGGGGCCTGACCATCACCCGCGGCCCCAACAAGGAGCGGCAGAACCTCGGCATCTACCGCCAGCAGGTGATCGGCCGCAACAAGGTCATCATGCGCTGGCTCAGCCACCGTGGCGGCGCGCTGGACTACCGCGAGTGGTGCCAGAAGCACCCGGACACGCCCTACCCCGTCTGCGTCGCCCTCGGTGCCGACCCGGCGACCATCCTCGGCGCGGTGACCCCGGTGCCGGACACCCTCTCCGAGTACGCTTTCGCCGGCCTGCTGCGTGGCCACCGCACCGAGCTGGTCAAGGCCATCGGCTCCGACCTGCAGGTCCCGGCCAGTGCCGAGATCGTGCTGGAAGGCGTGATCCATCCCGGCGAGACGGCCCCGGAAGGCCCCTACGGCGACCACACCGGCTACTACAACGAGGTCGACACCTTCCCGGTGTTCACCGTCGAGCGCATCACCCGGCGCCGCAAGCCCATCTACCACAGCACCTACACCGGCCGCCCGCCGGACGAGCCGGCCATCCTAGGCGTGGCGCTGAACGAAGTCTTCGTGCCGATCCTGCAGAAGCAGTTCCCCGAGATCACCGACTTCTACCTGCCGCCCGAAGGCTGCTCCTACCGCATGGCGGTGGTGACCATGAAGAAGCAGTACCCCGGCCACGCCAAGCGCGTGATGCTCGGCGTCTGGTCCTTCCTGCGCCAGTTCATGTACACCAAGTTCGTCATCGTCACCGACGACGACATCGATGCCCGCGACTGGAACGACGTGATCTGGGCCATCACCACCCGCATGGACCCCAAGCGCGACACCGTGATGATCGACAACACCCCCATCGACTACCTGGACTTCGCCTCGCCCATCTCCGGCCTCGGCTCCAAGATGGGCCTGGACGCCACCCACAAGTGGCCGGGCGAGACCACCCGCGAATGGGGCCGGGCCATCGTCAAGGACGAGGCGGTGACCCGCCGCGTCGACGACATCTGGTCCAGCCTGGGTATCGACTGATGCGGGTCACGCTGCAACCCTCCGGCGCGGTCCTGGAGATCCAGGCCGGCGAGAACATCCTCGCGGCGGCCCGGCGCCTCGGCTACGAGTGCCCGCAGAGCTGCCGCAACGGCAACTGCCACATCTGCGCGGCCCTGCTGGTCGAGGGCCGCGTGCGCCAGGCCGGCGTCGAGCTCGACCACGGCGAACTCTTCACCTGCCTGGCCGAACCCCTGGAAGACTGCGTGCTGCATTGGGACGGCGTGCTCGCTCCCGGCGAGCTGCCGGTGCGCATGCTCAACTGCCAGGTCAGCGCCTGCATCGATGCCGGTGGCGACGTGTGGCGCGTGCGCCTGCGCGCCCCGGCCGGCAAGCCGCCGCGCTACCACGCCGGGCAATACCTGCTGATCGCGCGCGAGGATGGCGAATCCTCGGCCTTCTCCCTGGCCTCCGCGCCCAGCGAAGGGCGCGATATCGAGCTGCACATCCTCGCCCGCGAGCCCAGCGCCCAGGCCCTGCTGGCGCAGTTGCAGCGCACCGGCATCGCCCGGGTGCAGATGCCTTTCGGCGACACCCACCTCGCCGAGCTTCCCGAAGGCCCGCTGGTATTGATCGCCGCCGGCACCGGCATGGCGCAGATGCACAGCCTGATCGAGCATTGCCGCGCCACGGGATTCAGGCACCCGGTGCACCTGTACTGGGGCGCGCGACGGCCGGAGGACTTCTACGAACTGCCGCACTGGGCGCAATGGCAGGGCCTCGACAACCTGACCCTGCACCAGGTGGTCAGCGATGCCTGTGGCTGGCAGGGCCGTTGCGGGCTGCTGCACGAAGCGGTGCGCCAGGACTTCCCCGACCTCAAGCCGCTGCATGTCTACGCCAGCGGCTCGCCGGCCATGGTCTACGCCACCCTCGACGCCCTGGTGGCGGCGGGGATGGACGCCCACCAGATGCGTGCCGACGTCTTCGCCTACGCCCCCCGGCCGTGAGGCCCGCGCCAACCACCGTGCCGCGAGCCCCGTCACCCACGACGGGGCGATGAGACGCGCAGCGCCTCCTTACCTCTCCGTCGCGGCCCTGAGCCGCCAGGGCTGGCGCGATGCCAGCCCCGGCGTCCGCGCCTGGCCGGCCTAGGACAGGTACGAAAACACCGCCCGATCATGTACGGCCATACGCGCCCTGCCTATGATCGCGGCTGCCGGCAAAACCCCCTATCTCATCACTCGCGCGGCCGCTCCAGCGGTCCTGTTCGCCTGGCCTCGTGCCGCGCCGTGACTACCGAGGAACAGTTATGTCGAGCTTCCGATTGAACGCCCTTTCCCGCGCCACCCGACGATGGAGTGCCAGCCTGGGAGCGGCCCTGCTTCTGCCGGGCGGCATGGCGCTGGCCGATGACAGCCAGCACGGCATCGAGTCCGTCATCCAGGGTCATTTCATCAACCTCCAGTTGCCGGGCGCCAGGGCGACCCCGTTCAGCGTCGCCGAGGCCGGAACCGAGCAACTGGAGCGGGAAACCGGGATGCGCGTCCGCAGTCTCGCCCCGCAGCTCGGCGATGCATTCAAGGACCTGCGGGTCATGACCGGGCAACTGGAGGGACGTGCCCGCACCCTGAGCGCCCCTGGGGAAATGACGTTGGCCGCGCGGCCCGATGGCAGCTTCATCGCCCTGTTGCCGGACGCCAACGCCATCATCCGCGGCGACGCCAACGGCCAGCAGTCGATGATCCACCTCGACGCCGGGGCGGCCTTCGAGCCGTCGAGCGTCGACTACGTCGCCGATGACGGCAGCGAGACGCCGGCGATCAAGGAATTGCGCAGCGGCCTGCGCAGTTTCCAGGTCAACCGCAACGTCCAGGGCGAAACCGTGATCGACCTGCTGGCCGGGTTCTCCCAGGCCGCCGCCGACTATATCGGCGACCACGAAGCCTACGCCCTGGTCCAGGTGGCCTCGGTCAACCGCGCGCTGCAACAGTCCAAGGTCCAGGGCGTGCGCCTGCGTCTGGTAGGTACCCAGGTGGTGGCTCAGGACACGCCCATCACAAGCCCTAGCCTGGGTCAGGTACGCAACGTCTTCGCCGAAGGCATGCGTCGCTACAGCCCGGACGTGGTCGCCAGCTTCGTCGTGGGCACTCCCGGGCAGGACACGGCCGTAGGTTGGGGCTACATCAACGGCCGCTACACCATCAACTCCATCAAGTCGTCCACCGCGTTCCGTCATGAACTGGCCCACAATATCGGCGGAAACCACTGTTCCGACGGCAGCAGCTACCGCTTCGGCTACAACAACGGCCGGCTCGGCACCATACTGTGCGGCAACCATGTGGGCTATTTCTCCAACCCGGATGTCAAGGACAGCCGGGGCGTGCCGCTGGGCCACGCGGACACCGCCAACATGGCCCGGGTCTGGCGGGAAAACGCGGCGCGGATGTCGGCCTACAGCCCGTCCGTGGTGCCCCTCGAAGAGGAACGAGGCACCTCGATCCTCAACCAGAAGGTCAGCCTGAGCAGCGGCCAGACGCGCTACTTCCCGGTGGATGTCCCCGAAGGCACCCGGCGCCTGGTGTTCAGCGTGGTGGACGGCGAACTCACCGAGAAGGCCGGTCAGGTCCAGCTGCTGCTCAAGCGCGGCGCCCAGCCCAGTGGCACCAGCTACGACTACCGCTCGGTACGCAACCACAACGTCTCCCTGGGGGTGAACGACCCGCAGCCGGGGCGCTGGTACCTGGCGATCAACACCGACAACCTAGCCACCCAGGACCAGGTGCTCGAAGCCCACGCCTACGGCCTCACCCAGGACACCGCCCAGGGCCGCTACCTGAAGTTAGTCGCCACCTCGGCGGTGGACGGCCAGGACAGCGCCAGCGTCGCCGAACTGCTGCTGGTGGATGCCAAGGGCAAGGCCCTGCCCCGCGAGAGCTGGACGATCCTGTCCACCAGCAGCGCCGTGCCTGGCACGGCGGTCGGCAGCCACGCGATCGACGGCAATCCCAACTCCTACTGGAGCTCGGCGGCGGGCGCGCGCTATCCCCATGAAATGGTGATCGACCTGGGGGCCGATAGCCGCTTCTCGCAACTGCACTACCTGCCCCGCCAGGACGCCGGCCTGAGCGGCAACATCAAGGGCTACCAGGTCTACGGCAGCAGCAGCGTCAACGGCGGCTGGACCCTGCTGGCCGACGGCGAATTCAGCGCCGACAACGAGGTCAAGGCTGCGTCCCTCAAGCCCGTGAATGCCGGTGAACCTCCGGTAGCGGTGATCAGCGGCAAGACCGAAGCCAACGCCGGGGACAGGATCGTCCTCGATGCCTCGGCCTCCAGCGATCCCCAGGGCAATGCCCTGAGCTTCGCCTGGGAAGCCTCGCCGCGCCTGGACTTCGACTACGACGGCGCGCGCATCAGCTTCACCGCGCCCGAGCTGCAGGAAGACACCCGCTACCGTTTCACCCTGACCCTGAGCAACGGCAAGCAGAGCAGCAGCCGGACCCACGAGGTGCTGGTCAAGGGCCAGGCCGCCACCGCCAGCTGCAAGCCGGAATGGACGCTCAGAGGCACTTACGTCGGCAACGATGTGGTGCAGTGGAAAGGTCGTCAGTACCAGGCTCGCTGGTGGACCTCCGGCGCCGAGCCGGGCCTGGCCAGCACCACCGGCCCGGACGGCTCCGGCAAGGTCTGGCGTGACCTGGGCCCCTGCCAGAGTGGCGGCGAGAAACCGGTCGAGCCGCCGGTGGTGGAGGTCAAGCCGCCCGTGGCGGTGATCGGCGGTGCGAGCCAGGCCAAGCCGGGCGAAACGGTCTACCTCAACGCCAGCGGGTCCAGCGACCCAGCGGGCCTGAAGCTCAGCTACAGCTGGAGCGTCAACCCCAGCGTCGTCTTCGAAGCGGCTGGCGACCTGATGAAGTTCGTCGCCCCGAGGGCCGCCCAGGACGTGACCTACAGCGTCAGCCTGACGGTGAACAACGGCAAGCACAGCGCCACCCGGGTGCATCAGGTCAAGGTGCTGGCCGAGACGCCGGAAACGGTCAAGCCGCCGGTGGCGAGCATCGCTGGCGCCAGCCAGGCCAAGGGCGGTGAAACGGTGACCCTGGACGCCGCAGGCTCCAGCGATCCGGCCGGCCTGGCGCTGAGCTACCAGTGGACCGTGACGCCCAGCGTCTCCTTCCAGGCCTCGGGGTCGAAACTGAGCTTTGTCGCGCCCAAGGGCGACAAGGACATCAGTTACCGCTTCACCCTCAACCTGAGCAACGGCACCCATGTGGCCAGCCGTGACCACAGCGTGATGGTGCTGGCGGACAAGGTGGAAACCCCGACCGGCTGCCAGGGTGCCTGGAGTCCCCAGGGAACCTACTGGGCCAATGACAAGGTCAGCCACAACGGTCGCTTCTACATCGCCCGCTGGTGGACCAAGGGCAACGAACCCACTGCCGCCACCATCGGTGGCGAAGGCAGCGGCAAGGTCTGGAGGGATGTGGGCGCCTGCAACTGACGCGGGCCGGTGACCGGTTGCGCAGCCAGGCGCTGTGCGGCCGGTCCATCCGGGCCCCAGGCCGGTGGCATCCATCGATGTCGCCGACCCGGGGCGCACCGAATCCGGCATAAGCCGGGCGGCCCGTAGGATGGGTAGAGCGAAGCGAAACCCATGCGGTAAGCACGGGCAGGGTGCTCGCCGGGAAGCCCGCCTGATGGGTTTCGTACCTCTACCCATCCTACGGTCAACCGGCCGGGGATCACGCCAGCTCGGGGAATTCCGCGCGCAACTCGGCCGCGAGCCACCCCAGGAACCACTGGATATCGGCACTGACCTCTTCGGTCGGCAGCAGCGCCTGGTAGCTCTCCAGCGGCGCCAGCAGCGACACGGGGCGTACCAGCAGGCCGGCGGCCAGTTCCTGGCTCACCAGCACCTCATTGGCCAGGGCGATGCCGTGGCCCTTCTCGGCCATGCTCAGCGCGTGGTCGTTGCTCACGTAGAGCACGTCGGAACTGACCCGTACGGCGCAGCCGACGGCCGCCAGCCAGGCGTTCCACCATTCACCGTCGTCCACATGGATCAGCTTGTGCCGCGCCAGCTCGTCGGCTCCTGCGATCGGGCCGTGGGCGGCCAGGTACTGCGGCGAGCACACCGGGAACACATTGGGTTGCAGCAGGGTGGCCCGGCATTGCGGGTACTGTCCGGGCATGCCGTAGACGATGCCGAGGTCGGCGCCCTGGCCGTCCACGGCGGTGAAGGTGGGGTTGGGCTCGATGGCGATCTTCAGGCCCGGGCGCAGCTGCCGCAGCGACTCCATGCGCGGCATCAGCCAGCGCTTGGCGAAGGCCGGCACGGCGAGGATGCGCAACCAGCGCGGGGCGTCGCTGGCCGCCACCTCGGCGCCGGCCTCGGCGATCTGCCGCAGCGCCCGCGACACCTTGGCGTGGTAGCGCCGCCCGGCCTCGGTGAGCAGCACGCCGCGCGGCGTGCGTTCCAGCAACTGCACGCCGAGCCAGTCCTCCAGCAGGCGCACATGGCGGCCGATGGCCGGCTGGGTGACGTGCAGCGCCCGCGATGCGGCGACATAGCTGCCGAGGCGGGCAGCGGCCTCGAAGGCGCGCAGGGCGTTGAGCGGCGGCAGGCGTGGTTCGGCCATCACGGGGCTCCTGGCTGTTAATTTTATTAACAGCCAATGTAAGGAAATTGAAGTTTCCTGTCGCGGGTATTTGGCCGAGTATCCGGGCCAGGTAGCGCCGCAACGACAACAGGCGCGCCCGTTCCGCCCGCTCGCCACGAGCACTCAGTCCTGCCCAGAACAACTAGAAGTCCCGCCAGCGGACCCTCGCGGCGCGGACACGGAGGTAAGGCCATGAACGCCCTGCATGCAGTGCAGACCGCGGCGGTATCCATCCGCGCGGTACGCAAGGTCTACGGCGATCCCCAGTCCGGGCCCGTCGCCCTCAGGCACGTCGACCTGGAAATCCGTGACAACGAGTTCTTCACGCTGCTCGGCCCGTCCGGTTGCGGCAAGACCACCCTGCTGCGGATGATCGCCGGCTTCGAATACCCCAGCGCCGGCAGCATCCACCTCTATGGCGAGGACATCGCCGACCTGCCTCCCTACGCGCGCCCGGTCAACACGGTGTTCCAGCACTACGCGCTGTTCCCGCACATGACCATCGCCCAGAACCTCGCCTTCGGCCTGGAATCCCAGCCGCTGGGCCGGGCCATGAGCCGTGCCCAGGTCGCCGGGCGCGTGGCCGAGATGCTCGCCCTGGTGCAGATGGAGCGCTTCGCCGATCGTCGCCCGACGCAGCTGTCCGGCGGCCAGCAGCAACGCGTCGCCCTGGCCCGCGCCCTGGCGCCGCACCCCCGGGTTCTGCTGCTGGACGAGCCGCTCTCGGCCCTCGACCTCAAGCTGCGCCAGGCGATGCGCGAGGAACTTAAGGTGATCCAGGCGAAGACCGGCATCACCTTCATCTTCGTCACCCACGACCAGGAAGAGGCCCTGACCCTGTCCGACCGCATCGCGGTGTTCTCGGAGGGCCAGGTGCAACAGGTCGGCACCCCGCAGGAAATCTACGAGCGCCCGCGCAATCGCTTCGTCGCCGACTTCATCGGCGAGACCAACTTCCTCGATGCCCAGGTGCTGGGCCTCGAGGGCGACCAGGCGCTGTGCCAGGGGCCGGGCGGGCAACCGTTCCGGGCCGAGACCGTGGCAGGCGTGCTGCCGGGCAGCCGGGTCAGCCTGTCGATCCGCCCCGAGCGCGTGCACCTGGGGGCCGACGATACCGCCGGCGCGTTGCCCTGCCGGGTGGAGGCGCAGGTCTACCTGGGCACCGACCTGCAGTACCAGGTGAGCCTCGACGACGGCACGCGCCTGACCGTGCGCATGCCCAACAGCCAGGTCCGCCACCGGCGCTTCGGTGTCGGCGAGCGCGCCGCGCTGCAGTTCGAGAACGGCAGCGCCAGCGTCCTGCTGGACTGAGCCCGGAGGCCTCCATGCATCGATCCACCCTCACCGGCGCCGCCCTCCACGAGCGTCGGCAATCCCTGCGCAACCTGCTCGGCGTGAGCCCGGCACTGCTCGCCATCGGCCTGTTCCTGATCGTCCCCATCCTGCTGGTGGTCGGTTACTCGCTGATGGAGGCCAACCCCTATGGCGGGGTCGAGCCGGTGTTCAGCACCGAGTCCTACCTGTCGCTGCTGTTCGAGCGGCAACTGGACGACAGCCTGGCCTTCGTCGACTCCTACCTGCTGATCGCCCTGCGCTCCATCGGCATCGCCGCGGCGACCACCCTGGTCACGCTGCTGATCGGCTTCCCGGTGGCGGTGTGGCTGGCCATGCAGCCGCCCCACAAGCGCGGCCTGCTGATCTTCCTCATCACGGTGCCGTTCTGGGCCAACCTGCTGATCCGCACCTACGCCTGGATCCTGCTGCTGCGCGAGACCGGCGTGGTCAATGGCGCGCTGATGGGGCTCGGCGTGCTCGACCGGCCGCTGCAACTGCTGTACACCGACGGCGCGGTGCTGCTGGGGCTGGTGTACACCTATGCGCCCTTCGTGGTGCTGCCGATCTACGCGACCCTGGAGAAGATGGACATGCGCCTGCTGGAAGCGGCCCAGGACCTTTATGCGGGCCGCTGGCGCACGCTGCGCAAGTTGGTGCTGCCCATCGCGCGGCCGGGCATCCTCGCCGGCGCCATCCTCACCTTCGTGCCCTGCCTCGGCGCCATGGTGGCACCGGAGCTGCTCGGCGGCGGCACGCGGATGATGCTCGGCAACCTGATCTTCCGGCAGTTCAGTGACGCCCGTAACTGGCCCTTCGGCTCCGCCCTGGCCCTGGTGCTGATGGCCGCGGTGATGCTGGTGCTGACCCTCTACGCGCTGCGTGCCGAGCGCGTGCGCATCGCCCGGGGAGGTGTGTGATGAAGCTGTTCGAGCGTCGCCTCGGCGTGCACCACTTCCCCGGTTTCGGCGGCTTCAGCCTGCTGTTCTATCTCTACCTCTATGCGCCGATCCTGGTGCTGGTGGTGCTGTCGTTCAACGCCAACCAGTCGGCCACGGTGTGGAGCGGCTTCAGCCTCGACTGGTACCGCGCCGCCTTCGCCAACCAGGCGCTGCGCCAGGCCGCTGGCAACAGCCTGCTGATCGCCCTGTGCGCCAGCCTGATCGCCACCGTCATCGCCACCCTGGCGGCCCTGGCCACCTCGCGCGGCGCACGCTTCAAGGGGCTGCGGCTGTCGATGGGGGCGATCATGCTGCCGCTGGTGCTGCCCGAGATCGTGGTCGGCGTCGCCACCCTGGCGCTGTTCTCCACCCTCGGCCTGTCCCTGGGCTACGGCAACCTGATCATCGCCCACACGGTGTTCTGCATCCCCTTCGCCTACCTGCCGATCCGCGCCCGGCTCAACGACATGGACCTGTCCCTGGAGCAGGCCGCCGCGGACCTCTACGCCGGGCCCTGGCGCACCCTGCGCAAGGTCACCCTGCCGCTGCTGATGCCGGGGATCCTCTCCGGGCTGATGCTGGCCTTCATCGTCTCGCTGGATAACTTCGTGATCTCGATGATGGTCTCCCAGGCCGGCACCACCACCCTGCCGATCTTCATCTTCGGCCTGCTGCGCATGGGCGTGACGCCCGACGTGAACGCCGTGTCGACGCTGATCCTCGGCGTTTCCGTGCTCTTCGTGACCCTGTCCTGGCTGCTTGGCCGGACAAGAACCTGACCCTGGAGAATTGACGCATGAAAAAGCTGATCGCTGTTCTGGGTGCTTCGCTGGGCCTCGCCCTGGCTGCCGATGCGCAGGCCGCCGGTACGCTCAACGTCATCAGTTGGAGCGGCTATTTCTCGCCGCAGATCCTGGAGAAGTTCGAAAAGGAGAGCGGCATCAAGGTCACGGTGGACTCCTACGACTCCAACGAGACGCTGCTGGCCAAGCTCAAGCAGGGCGGTGCCGGCTACGACGTCGCCATTCCCTCGCACCAGTTCGTGCCGATCCTGATCCAGGAGCAGTTGCTGGAGCGCTTCGAACCCGGCCAGGAGGCCTACTACCAGGGCTTCACAGCCAACCTGCAGAAGCCCGCCTGGGACCCGCAGGGCGCCTATGCCGCGCCCTTCATCTGGGGCACCACCAGCGTGGTGGTCAACCGCGAGCGCTACCAGGGCGAGGCGGACAGCTACGCACTGCTGTTCAAACCGCCGGCGGAGCTGCAGGGGCGCATCAACATGTTCGACTCGGTCAGCGAGGTGATCGACACCGCCAGCCTCTACCTGGGCATCCCGCTGTGCAGCGAGGACCCCAAGCAGATGCAGCAGGTGCTGGCGCTGCTCAAGGAACAGAAGCCCCATGTGCGCACCTACAGCTCAAAGGCCGGTGCAATCCGCGAGAGCCTGGCGGCCGGCGAGCTGGACATGTCCATGTTCTGGGGCGGCTCGTCGCTGCGCGCGCGGGAGATGAAGCCGAGCCTCGAGTACCTGTACCCGAAGGAAGGCGTGATGGCCTGGGTGGACAACCTGGTGATCCCCAAGGGCGCTCGCAACCTGGATAACGCCAAGGCCTTCATCGCCTTCCTCAGCCAGCCGGAGAACGCCGCGCTGACGCAGAACTTCCTCAAGCACCAGAGCCCGGTGCAAGGCGTCGAGCCCTTCCTCGAGCCCGGCCTCAAGGACGCCCCGGAGCTGCACATCCCCGAAGGCACCAAGGTGGTGTTCAGCCAGACCTGCGGTGCCGGTGCCATCCGCCTGGCCGATCGCCTGTGGACCAGCCTGATGCGTTGATGAACGACGCCCCCGCCGTCGTGGGGGCGCATAACGAAAACGAGACGGAACGAGATCACTGCCCATGAGTCATGCAAGCCCGATCAGCGAGCTGGTGCGCCTGCCGGCCGCCGAGCTGGCCGAGCGCATCCGCGCACGCGATGTGTCCTGCCGCGAGGTGATGCTGGATTACCTGGCCCAGATCGAACGCTTCAACCCGGCGGTCAATGCGCTGGTCAGCCTGCAACCGGCCGAGGCCTTGCTGGCCCAGGCCGATGAACGCGATGCCGAGCTGGCGCGGGGCCTCTACCGGGGCTGGATGCACGGTCTGCCCCATGCGGTGAAGGACCTGTCGGCGGTCAGGGGCATCACCACCACCTACGGCTCGCCCTTGTTCCGCGACCACGTGCCGGCACGTGACGGCATCATGGCCGAGCGCCTGCGCGCGGCCGGGGCGATCTTCATCGGCAAGAGCAACACGCCGGAATTCGGCCTCGGCTCGCAGAGCTACAACCCGCTGTTCGGCGCTACCGGTTGCGCCTTCGACCCCACCCGCACGGCCGGCGGCAGCAGCGGAGGCGCCGCCGCTGCGCTGGCGCTGCACCTGGTGCCGGTGGCCGATGGCAGCGACATGATGGGCTCGCTGCGCAACCCGGCGGCGTTCAATAACGTCATCGGCTTCCGCCCGTCCCAGGGTCGCGTGCCCTTCGACGACAGCGCCGACCTGTTCTTCGACCAGCTCGGCTACGAGGGGCCGATGGGCCGCACCGTGCGCGACGTGGCCCTGCTGCTCTCGGTGCAGGCCGGTGGCGATGCGCGCGCACCGCTGTCCATCGCCGCTGGCGGCGAGGTTTTCGCCGGTTCGCTGCAGCGCGACTTCAGGGGCGCTCGCCTGGGCTGGCTGGGCGATCTCGACGGCCAGTTGCCGATGCAGCGCGGCGTGCTGGAACTGTGCCGCACCGCTCTGAAGGACTTCGAGGCGCTGGGCTGCGTGGTGGAGGAGACGAGCCTGGGCTTTTCCCGCGAGCGGCTCTGGGACACCTGGCTGACCCTGCGTCACTGGCTGGTGGCCGGCGGCCTGGCGGCGGCCTACGAGGACCCGGCGAAACGCGCATTGCTCAAGCCCGAAGCCTGCTGGGAGGTGGAAAACGGCCTGCGCCTGAGCGGCCAGCAGGTCTACCGCGCCTCGGCCGCCCGCAGCGACTGGTATCGCGTGGTGAGCCGGCTGTTCGAGCGTTTCGATTTCCTGTTGCTGCCCAGCGCCCAGGTCTTCCCCTTCGACAAGGCGCAGCACTGGCCTAAGGCGATCGAGGGCGTGGCGATGGATACCTATCACCGCTGGATGGAGGTGGTGATCCCCGGGACCCTGTCGGGCTGCCCGGTGGCCAACGTGCAGGCGGGGTTCAACACGGACGGCTTGCCGATGGGGCTGCAGATCATCGGCCCGCACCAGAAGGACCTGGCGGTGCTGCAACTGGCCCATGCCTACGAACAGGCCAGCGACTGGTTCCGCCGGCGTCCGTCGCCGTTGCTGGCGGCGGGCTGAGACGCCCGGAAAGAAAAGGGCCCGCTCCCGTTTCGTGGCGGGGCGGGCCCAGTACTGCCCGGTTGCCTAGCGGACCTTGACGACCACCTTGCCCACCGCCTTGCGCTGGCCGAGGGCATTGATGGCGTCGGCGGACTGCTCCAGCGGGAACACCTGGGAGACCAGCGGCTTGAGCTTGCCTTCGGCATGCCAGGCGAACAGTTGCTGGAAGTTGGCCAGGTTGTCCTGGGGCTGGCGCTGGGCGAAGGAGCCCCAGAACACGCCGACCACCGAGGCGCCCTTGAGCAGGGTCAGGTTCACCGGCAGCTCGGGGATGCGGCCGCTGGCGAAGCCGACCACCAGCAGGCGGCCGTTCCAGGCGATGGAGCGGATGGCCTCGTCGAACAGGTCGCCGCCGACCGGGTCGTAGATCACGTCCGCGCCCTGGCCGCCGGTCAGCTCCTTGACCTTCTCCTTGAGGCTGGACTCGCTGTAGTTGATCAGCAGGTCGGCGCCCGCGGCCTTGGCCACTTCCAGTTTCTCGGCGCTGCTGGCGGCGGCGATCACCCTGGCGCCCATGGCCTTGCCGATCTCCACCGCCGCCAGGCCGACGCCACCGGAGGCGCCCAGCACCAGCAGGGTCTCGCCCGGCTGCAGGTTGGCGCGCTGCTTGAGGGCGTGCATGGAGGTGCCGTAGGTCATGCCGAAGGCGGCGGCGGAATTGAAGTCGATGCCCTTGGGGATCGGCATCACGTTGTAGCCGGGCACGGCCACCTGCTCGGCGAAGCTGCCCCAGCCGGTCAGCGCCATGACCCGGTCACCGGGCTTGAGGTGGGTGATCTTCTCGCCGACGGCGGCGACGGTGCCGGCCGCTTCGCCACCCGGGGAGAAGGGGAACGGCGGCTTGAACTGGTACTTGCCTTCGATGATCAAGGTGTCGGGGAAGTTGACGCCGGCGGCATGCACGTCGATCAGCACTTCGTTCTTCTTCGGCTCGGGGCTGGCAACCTCTTCGAGCACCAGGGTTTCGGCTGGGCCGAAGGCTTTGCACAGGACGGCTTTCATGGACGCTTCCTCAACGTGGATGCCGGCGCGAAGGGCGCGGCAGGTTGGCCTGATGGCTTGGCAGTGTAGGTAGCCGGCCCGGTGGGTCAACGAGCATGGCCCGGCCTGATAGCCATGCATAAGCATCGGGCTTGGGCCGGCGCGCGGGTCTGGCTATGCTAGGCGGCATGCCTCCTCAGGAATGATCCCCGTGAAAACCACCCTCGCACTGCTGCTGGCCCTGCTCATCCCCTTCGCCGCCCTGGCCAACGAGGAGAAGGAAGAACCCAAGGAGGGCGAGGCTGCTGCCCCGAAGGTCGCCTATGTCGGCCTGACGCCGGCGCTGGTGGGCAACTACGGTGCGGGCCCCAAGCTCAAGTACTACAAGGCCGATATCTCCCTGCAGGTGGCCGGGGCGGACGCCGCCAAGTCGGTGGAGTACCACGAGCCGCTGATCCGCAATCAGCTGGTGATGCTGTTCGCCCAGCAGACCGACGAGAGCCTGGCCACGCCCGATAGCAAAGAGAAACTGCGCCAGGAGGCGCTCAAGCAGGTCCAGCAGGTGCTGCAGCAGGAAGAGGGCAAGCCGCTGGTGGACGACCTGCTGTTCAACAACCTGATCATCCAGCCCTGACCCGGGCTCGCGTTCAGCGCAGCGCGAGCACCGCCTGCCATTCCTCGTCGCGCACCGGCATCACCGAGAGGCGCGACCCCTTCTGCACCAGCGGCATCGCCTCCAGCGCGGCCTGGGCCCTCAGCGTCGCCAGCGGGATGACCGTCGGGAAGGCCTCGACGAACTCGACGTCCAGCGCGCTCCAGGGGTTCTTCTCGTGGCTGGCCTTGGCATCGAAGTAATGGCTGCCGGGGTCCAGCGCCGTCGGGTCCGGGTAAGTGGCGCCGACGATGCGGGCGATCCCGGCGATGCCCGGTTCCGGGCAGCTGGAGTGGTAGAAGAAGAACAGTTCGCCCTCTTGCATGGCACGCATGAAGTTGCGTGCCTGGTAGTTGCGCACGCCGTCCCAGCGCGCGCGGCCCAGCCGCTGCAGGTAGTGGATCGACAGTTCGTCGGGTTCTGATTTCATCAACCAGTAAGGCATGAACTTTGCTCCTGACGTCCGGTCCTTGTCGCGGACGAAAAATCATCAACTGGCCGACGGTCGGCTGGCGTCATAAATTGCGTGTTCCCCAGCGTTGCCGGAGAATGCCGCACTTTAAGCCGCAGACCACTCGCGGCCCATAACTAAAAGCAACCGCCGCAAGTCATCGCGGAACGTTTGCCTTGAAGGGGGAGGCAATCGATGAAACGCAAACCCGATCTTCTCTGGGTACTGGTCATACTCTTCGGCCTGGGCGTGGTTACCACGGGTTACACCCAGAGCCTGTGGGAGCAGCGCCAAGGCGCGCCTGTCAGCATCCAGCAGCCCTGATTCTCCGACGGCGCCGCAAGGAATGCGGTGCCGCCTCAGTTCCCGCGATACCAGTCCCCGTCCGTCACCGTCGCCTGCAGGCGCACGTCCCAGCTCGCCAAGGGCAACCGATCCACCTTCTGGCATTCATGGGCCAGGCCCAGCAGCGTCGGCTTCTGCCAATTTTTGCGCCGTGCGCGATAGGCCAGGCTGCGGTCGTAGAAACCGCCGCCCATCCCCAGGCGCCCGCCGTCCTCGTCGAATCCCACCAGCGGCAGCAGGACCAGGTCCAGCGTCCACACCGGGCGCTGCTGCGACCCATTGGCGCGGGGTTCGAGTATGCGGAAACGGTTGCGCACCAGTTTCTCGCCCGGACGCAGGCGCTGGAACACCATGCGCGTCGGTGGCCAGGCCTTGAGCACGGGCAGGTAGGTGGCCTTGCCGCGCTTCTGTGCCTCGCGCAGCAAGGGGCGCGGGTCGATCTCGCCGTCTTCCGGCAGGTACAGCGCCACATGGCGGGCACGGCGGAACAGCGGATGGTGGGCGAGCTGGCGGTAGAGGTCGCGGGCGGCGCGTTTCTGTTCGAGAGGGGAAAGCGTGCGGCGTGTCTGCCTGAGCAGGCGCCGCAGGGCCGGGCGGGAGAGAGTGCCGGCGCTGATCATGAAGGGTACGACTCCCCGGTTATGCCGCTGTCGGTTTAGCCCTTGAACCCGAAAGTTCAAGGTGGAGGTTGCAGGAGGCGTTAAGGCTTTCCGTCAGGCGGACATGCACACCGGCCCCACTTACAACCCCCGTGGTTGTGCGTATCGGCTCAGGGACATCACCGACTGGCAAACACACCAGGGAGCTGCCGGCGAGTATACCCCAAGAGAAGGCTCTGGCGTCAGGCTTCGTGACCATCCGGATCAGCGGCCAGGGCATGGTCGACACGCTCGAGCAGGTCGCGCACGCGCTCGCGGGTCGAGGTGGCTTCCTGGTCCAGGCGCTCCTGCTTGTGCAGCAGTTCGTGGGTGATGTTGAGGGCGGCCATCACGGCGACGCGGTCGGCGCCTATGACTTTGCCGCTGGTGCGGATCTCGCGCATCTTGCCGTCGAGGTAGCGGGCGGCGCTTTCCAGGTTGGCGCGCTCGTCCGAGGGGCAGGCGATGCAGTATTCCTTGTCGAGGATGTGGACGGTGACGGTGTTCGGCTGGGTCATGAATCCTGCTCCAGGGCTTTCAGGCGCGAAATCATCGCTTCGACCTTCAGCCGGGCCATTTCGTTCTTTTCGATCAGATGAGCGCGTTCTTCTTTCCAGGCCTTTTCAGCCGCCTGCAGTTGCCGGTTTTGCGACTTGAGCTGCTCAACGCGCTGGATCAGGAGCTCCAGCTTGGCGGTGAGGGCTTGCAGTTCCGCGTCTTCCATGGGCTCTCTACTTGGGCGATGAATGGTTGGACTATATAGGATCGGCCCGATCCAGGGTCAAACCCGTCGGCGGCGGTCGATGGTCTTGGCGCGCGTGCCGATGCTAGGATACGAGGCCGTCATTCTAGTGATTGCGCCCTCTGGCGCCTAGCCACCCATGCCCAGTTCCAATTCCCCGTATTCCGCCTTCGCCACCCTGCTCGCCACCAGCGGTCAGCCCGTCTCTCCCGCCGAGCTTCACGGCCTCCTGCTGGGGCGCAGCTGCGCCGGCGCGGGCTTCGACGCCGAGCCCTGGCTGGAGGATGCCGCCGAGCTGCTCGGCAGCGCCCCGCAGGACAACCTGCGCCAGGCCCTGATCGGCCTGCAGGAGATGGTCAAGGACGAACTCACCGGCAGCGAGATGGCCGTCGTGCTGCTGCTGCCCGACGACGAAACGCCGCTGGCCGACCGCGCCGCCGCCCTCGGCCAGTGGTGCCAGGGCTTCCTCGGCGGCTTCGGCCTGACCGCACGCGAAGGCGCGCTGTCCGGCGAGGCGGTCGAAGTGCTCCAGGATCTTGCCTCCATCGCCCAGGTGCAGAGCGCCCTGGAAGACTCCGAGGACGGCGAGACCGACTATATGGAAGTGATGGAGTACCTGCGCGTGGCGCCCCTGCTGCTGTTCAGCGAGTGCGCCAGGAAGCCCGCGCCGGTGGCTCCGGCGCCGAAAACCTCTCTGCATTGAACCCGCGTCACGGGCGCATGGGCGCCCCTTGTAAGGAGCGCGCATGACCCGTATCCCGAAGTCCGAATTCGCCCGTCGTCGCAAGGCCCTCATGGCGCAGATGGTGCCCAACAGCATCGCCATCCTGCCTGCGGCGCCGGTGCACATCCGCAATCGCGACGTCGAGCACGTGTACCGCCAGGACAGCGACTTCCAGTACCTCAGCGGCTTCCCCGAGCCCGAAGCGGTGCTGGTGCTGATCCCCGGGCGCGAGCACGGCGAATACGTGCTCTTCTGCCGCGAGCGTGACCCCGAGCGCGAGCTGTGGGACGGCCTGCGTGCCGGCCAGGATGGCGCCATCAGCGAATACGGCGCCGACGACGCGTTCCCCATCGGCGACATCGACGACATCCTCCCCGGCCTCATCGAGGGGCGCGAGCGCGTCTACTACTCCATCGGCACCAATCCCGAGTTCGACCAGCACCTGATGGAGTGGGTCAACGTGATCCGTTCCAAGGCCCGCCAGGGCGCCCAGCCGCCGAACGAGTTCGTCGCCCTCGACCACCTGCTGCACGACATGCGCCTGTACAAGTCGGCGGCCGAGATCAAGGTCATGCGCGAGGCCGGCGAGGTCTCCGCCCGCGCCCACGTGCGCGCCATGCAGGCCGCCCGCGCCGGCCTCTACGAATACAGCCTGGAAGCCGAGCTGGAATACGAGTTCCGCAAGGGCGGCGCGAAGATGCCGGCCTACGGCTCCATCGTCGCTGCCGGCAAGAACGCCTGCATCCTCCACTACCGCGAGAACGACGCGCTGCTCAAGGACGGTGACCTGGTGCTGATCGACGCCGCCTGCGAGCTCGACTGCTACGCCAGCGACATCACCCGCACCTTCCCCGTCAGCGGCCGCTTCAGCCCCGAGCAGAAGGCCATCTACGAGCTGGTGCTGGCCTCCCAGGAAGCCGCCTTTCTCGAGATCGCCCCCGGCAAGCACTGGAACGAAGCCCATGAGGCCACCGTGCGCGTGATCACCGCGGGCCTGGTCGAGCTCGGCCTGCTGCAGGGCGATGTCGACGAGCTGATCGCCAGCGAAGCCTACAAGCCCTTCTACATGCACCGCGCCGGCCACTGGCTGGGCATGGACGTGCACGACGTCGGCGAATACAAGGTCGGTGGCGAATGGCGCGTGCTGGAACCCGGCATGGCCATGACCGTCGAGCCGGGCATCTACATCGCCGTCGACAACCAGGACGTGCCGAAGAAGTGGCGCGGCATCGGCGTGCGCATCGAGGACGACGTGGTGGTGACCAAGAAGGGCTGCGAGATCCTCACCGGTGGCGTACCCAAGACGGTCGCCGAAATCGAGGCCCTGATGGCCGCCGCACGAACCGAGGCCGCGTGATGCAACGTACCCAACTGGCGATCATCGGCGGCGGCCTCGTGGGCGCCAGCCTGGCCCTGGCCCTGCAGGAAGGCGCCAAGGCGCGCGGCTGGAAGATCACCCTGATCGAACCCTTCGCCCCCGGTGACAGTTACCAGCCCAGCTACGACGCGCGCTCCTCGGCGCTGTCGTTCGGCACCCGGCAGATCTACGAGCGCCTCGGCCTGTGGCAGGCCATCGCCCGCCGCGCCGAGCCCATCCTGCAGATCCACGTGTCCGACCGTGGCCGCTTCGGCGCCGCGCGCCTGGCCGCCATCGAGGAGGGCGTCCCGGCGCTTGGCTACGTGGTGGAGAACGCCTGGCTCGGCCAGTGCCTCTGGCAGGCGCTGGACGCCGAGGTGGTGAGCTGGCGCTGCCCCGCCGAAGTGGTGCGCATGGAGCCCCTGGCGGACGGCTATCGCCTCAGCCTCAACGATGAAACCCAGCTCGACTGCGACCTGGCGGTACTGGCCGACGGCGGCCGCTCCGGGCTGCGCGAGCAACTGGGCATCGGCGTCAAGCGCAACCCCTATGGGCAGACCGCGCTGATCGCCAACGTCAGCCCGATGGAAGCCCATCGCGGGCAGGCCTTCGAGCGCTTCACCGACGAAGGCCCGATGGCCCTGCTGCCGCTCGCGGAAAACCGCTGCGCGCTGGTCTGGACCCGTCCGGGCAAGGACGCCGAGCGTCTTTCCCGTCTCGACGACCGCGCCTTCCTCGCCGAACTGCAGGCAGCCTTCGGTTATCGCCTGGGCGCCTTCGGCCAGGTGGGCGCGCGGCACCTCTACCCGCTGACCCTGGTGGAAGCCGAGGAGCAGGTGCGCGCCAACCTCGTGGTGCTCGGCAACGCCGCCCACAGCCTGCACCCCATCGCCGGCCAGGGCTACAACCTGTCCCTGCGCGACACCGTGGCCCTGGCCGAGACGCTGCTGGCCAGCACGGCGCCCCTGGGCGATTTCGCCACCCTGCAGGGCTACCTCGACAGCCAGCGCCTGGACCAGGACCTCACCGTCGGCTTCTCCGACCAGGTGACGCGCCTGTTTTCCAACAAGGAGCCGCTGCTGGCCACCGGGCGCAACCTGGGCCTGCTGGGGCTCGACCTGCTGCCCCCGGCCAAGCGCTGGTTCGCCCGCCAGGCCATGGGCCTGGGCACCCGCCCCCTCTGAGCCGCGCGATGCAGGACCGTCGAATGGCGCGCAAGGCGCGCTTCCTGCGCTGGGCGCTGAACATCTACCCGCCCTACCTCGGTGCGGGTGTGCGCGTGCGGCAGATCAGCGCAGACTTCCGTCTGGTACGAGTCAAACTGGCGCTGGGCTGGTACAACCGCAACTACGTCGGCACCCAGTTCGGCGGTTCGCTCTACAGCATGACCGATCCCTTCTTCATGCTGATGCTGATGAACCTGCTCGGACGCGACTACATCGTCTGGGACAAGGCCGCCAGCATCGACTTCGTCTCCCCCGGCAAGGGCCCGGTCTACGCCGAGTTCCGCATCGACGACGCGCTGCTGGCGCGCATCCGCCAGCACACCGCCGATGGTGAAAAATACCTGCCCGAGCTGCACGTCGACGTGCGCGACGGTGAAGGCACCCTGGTCGCCAGGGTGCACAAGACCCTCTATGTGCGGCTCAAGCCGCGCGCGCGGCAAGCCGCCTAAGGAATGCACATGCAAGCGGATCTGATCATCGTCGGTGCCGGCATGGTGGGCAGTGCCCTCGGCCTGGCGCTCAAGGACAGCGGCCTGGAGATCATCCTGATCGACGGCAGCCCCCTGAGCATCAAGCCCTTCGACGCCGAGGCCGCCTTCGAGCCACGGGTCAGCGCCCTGTCCGCCGCCAGCCAGCGCATCCTCCAGCGCCTCGGTGCCTGGGACGGCGTCGCCGCGCGCCGCGCCAGCCCCTATGGCGAGATGCAGGTCTGGGACGGCTCCGGCACCGGCAACATCCAGTTCTCCGCCGCCAGCGTGCATGCCGAGGTGCTTGGCCACATCGTCGAGAACCGGGTGATCCAGGAAGCCTTGCTGGAGCCGCTGCACGACAGCGGCGTCGGCCTGCTGCCCAACGCCCGCCTGGAGCGCCTGCGGCGTTCCGGCGACGACTGGCTGCTGACCCTGGTGGATGGCCGCGAGCTGCGCGCCCCGCTGGTGATCGCCGCCGACGGTGCCAATTCCGCCGTGCGCCGCCTGGCCGGCTGCGCCACCCGCGAGTGGGATTACCTGCACCACGCCATCGTCACCAGCGTGCGCTGCGAACAGCCGCACCGCCGCACCGCCTGGCAGCGCTTCACCGACGACGGGCCGCTGGCCTTCCTGCCGCTGGATCGCCAGGGCGACGAACACTGGTGCTCCATCGTCTGGTCCACCACGCCCGAGCAGGCCACGCGCCTGATGGCCCTGGACGACGAGGCTTTCCGCGTCGAGCTGGGCAAGGCCTTCGAGCATCGCCTGGGCCGCATCGAGGCCGCCGATCCGCGCCTGTGCATCCCGCTGCGCCAGCGCCACGCCAAGCGCTACGTGGAGCCGGGCCTGGCCCTGGTCGGCGATGCCGCCCACACCATCCACCCGCTGGCCGGGCAGGGCGTCAACCTCGGCTTCCTCGACGCCGCGGTGCTGGCCGAGGTGCTGCTGCACGCCCATGGCCGTGGCGAGCGCCTGGCCGATGAGCGCGTGCTCAGCCGCTTCGAGCGCCGGCGCATGCCGCAGAACCTGGGGATGATGGCGGCGATGGAAGGCTTCCAGCGCCTGTTCCAGGCCGACCCGCTGCCGCTGCGCTGGCTGCGCAACGCGGGGCTCGACCTGGTCGACGGCTTGCCCGAGGCCAAGGCCCTGTTCGTGCGCCAGGCCCTGGGCCTTTCCGGCGACCTGCCGGAGCTCGCCCGCGTCTGACCTCCCCGGGTCGCGCGCGCGGCCCGGGCGAAACACCTCGTCATACAAAGCGCCGTCGGATGCCAACTGAGGTTGATTATCATCTGACTCCTTTTGTCCATCGCGAGGCATTCGCAAATGAAGGCGCGCAATTCCCTGCTCACGCTCCTGGCCGTCGGCCTGGGCGCTACCTCCGTCCAGGCAGCCGATGAAGTGGTGGTCTATTCGTCGCGAATCGACGAGTTGATCAAGCCGGTGTTCGATGCCTATACCGCGAAGACCGGCGTCCCCATCAGGTTCATTACCGACAAGGAAGCCCCGCTGATGCAGCGCATCAAGGCCGAGGGCGAGAACGGCGTGGCCGACCTGCTGCTCACCGTCGACGGCGGCAATCTCTGGCAGGCCGAGCAGATGGGCATCCTGCAGCCCTTCAGCTCCCCCACCATCAAGGCCAACATCCCCGCGCAGTACCGCTCCGGCACCGACAGCTGGACCGGCCTCTCGCTGCGCGCGCGCACCATCGTCTACTCCACCGAGCGGGTGAAGCAGGAGGAGCTCTCCACCTACGAGGCCCTGGCCGATTCCAAATGGGAAGGCCGCCTGTGCCTGCGCTCTTCGAAGAAGGTCTACAACCAGTCGCTGACCGCCACCCTGATCGAGGCGCGCGGCGCCACCGAGGCCGAGAAGGTGCTCAAGGGCTGGGTCGCCAACCTGGCCACCGACCCCTTCGCCGACGACAACGCGGTGATCCAGGCGGTGGACGCCGGCCAGTGTGACGTGGGCATCGTCAACACCTATTACTACGGGCGCCTGCATCAGCAGAATCCGCAGCTGCGCGCCAAGCTGTTCTGGCCCAACCAGGCCGACCGTGGCGTGCACGTCAATCTCTCCGGCATCGGCCTGACCCGCCACGCGCCTCATCCCGAGGCGGCCAAGGCACTGGTGGAGTGGATGACCACCCCCGAGGCGCAGAGCCTGTTCGCCGGGGTCAACCAGGAATTCCCGGCCAACCCGTCGGTGCAGCCGTCGGCCGAAGTGGCCGCCTGGGGCGCCTTCAAGGCCGACGACGTACCGGTGGAAATCACCGGCAAGCGCCAGGCCGAAGCCATCCGCATGATGGACCGGGTGTCCTGGAACTGACCCACGCCGGGGCGCTCCCCGGTGGGCGCCCCTCGCCACCCTACTCCCGCCCGGTCGAGAACCCCGCTTGAAGCGTCCCGCCCTGCGCCGCTGGTATCCCATCACCTTCGCCATCGCCGCCCTGGTGCTGCTGCCGCTCTGCGTGCTGCTGCTGTCCTGGCACGAGGTGGACCGGGAGATCTGGGCGCACCTGTGGGACACCCAGTTGCCACGCCTCCTGGGCAACAGCCTGGTGCTGGTGCTCGGCGTCGGCTGCGGGGTGACGCTGCTGGGCGTCAGCCTGGCCTGGCTCACCAGCCTGTGCGAGTTCCCCGGCCGGCGCTGGCTGGACTGGGCGCTGATGCTGCCCTTCGCCATCCCCGCCTACGTGCTGGCCTTCGTCTTCATCGGCCTGTTCGACTTCGCCGGCCCGGTGCAGAGCCTGCTGCGCGAAGGGTTCGGCAGCGGCGTGCGCCTGCCCCGGGTGCGTTCCACCGGCGGGGTGATCACCGTGCTGGTGCTGGTCTTCTACCCCTACGTCTACCTGCTGGCGCGCAGCGCCTTCCTGGCTCAGGGGCGGGGGCTGATGGAGGCCGCGCGCACCCTGGGGCTGACGCCCTGGCAGGCGTTCTGGCGCGTCGCCCTGCCCATGGCGCGACCGGCCATCGGCGCCGGGCTGGCCTTGGCGATCATGGAGACCCTGGCCGACTTCGGTGCGGTCTCGGTGTTCAACTTCGACACCTTCACCACCGCCATCTACAAGACCTGGTACGGCTTCTTCAGCCTCGGCAGCGCGGCCCAGCTGGCCAGCCTGCTGTTGCTCGGCGTGTGCTTGGTGCTCTATGGCGAGCGCCGCGCGCGTGGCGTCACCCGCCCGGCCAGCGAACGGCCCCGTGGCGCCGCCCTCTATCACCTGCGTGGCGCCCGGGCCTGGGCGGCCAGCGCCTGGTGCGGCCTGGTGTTCGCCTGCGCCTTCGTGATCCCCCTGCTGCAACTGCTCGTCTGGTGCTGGCAGCGCGGTCGCTTCGACCTCGACGAGCGCTACCTGGGGCTGATCCTGCACAGCCTCTACCTGGGCGCGATGGCGGCGCTGATCACCGTTGCGGTCGCCTTGCTGCTGGCCTTCGCCCGGCGCCAGGAGCCGAACCGGCCGATCCGCTTGGCGGTGGGCCTTGCCAACCTCGGCTACGCCCTGCCGGGCTCGGTGCTGGCGGTGGCCATCATGCTCGCCTTCAGCTGGCTCGACCGCGAACTGGTGGTGCCCGTGTCCGTGCTGCTCGGCGGGGCCGGCAAGCCGCTGCTGCTGGGCAGCCTGACCGCGCTGCTGCTGGCCTACCTGGTGCGTTTCATGGCGGTGGCCCATGGGCCGCTGGAGAGTGCCCTGTCACGCATCCGCCCGTCACTGCCGGAGGCCGCGCGCAGTCTCGGCGTCGGTGGCCCTCGCCTGTTCCTGCGGGTCTACCTGCCGCTGCTGGTACCCGGTGCCCTGAGCGCGGCGCTGCTGGTGTTCGTCGATGTGCTCAAGGAGATGCCCGCCACCCTGCTGATGCGTCCGTTCGGCTGGGACACGCTCGCGGTGCGCATCTTCGAGATGACCAGCGAGGGCGAATGGGCCCGCGCTTCGCTGCCCGCCTTGAGCCTCGTGCTGGTGGGGCTGCTGCCGGTGGTCGGCCTGATCCGCCGTTCCGCCCGGGGTTTCGGGCGCTGAAACATGGCGTGACCGGTGGGTCGCCGGTCGGGTGTCCAGTCTTCCACCTTGCGGCTACAATGCGCGCCATTCGTTGCGGCGCGTCTGCATGAAAGGGTGCCGGGAGCCCCCGCCTGGGCCGCCCAAAGCCAGGCCCGGCAAGGGCTCCGCACCCGTCCGCATCTTCGCCAAGCCCGGAAGGAGAAACCCATGGGACAGCGTACCCCCCTCTACGATCTGCACCTGGCGTTGGGGGCCAAGATGGTCGATTTCGGCGGCTGGGACATGCCGCTGCACTACGGCTCGCAAGTCGATGAGCACCACCAGGTGCGCACCGATTGTGGCGTCTTCGATGTCTCCCACATGACCGTGGTCGACGTGTCCGGCAGCCAGGCCGCGGCCTACCTCCAGCGCCTGCTGGCCAATGACGTCGACCGCCTCGGGACCCCCGGCAAGGCGCTCTACAGCGCCATGCTCAACGAGCGTGGCGGCGTCATCGACGACCTCATCGTCTACCTCACCCACGACGGCTACCGCCTGGTGGTCAACGCCGCCACCCGCGACAAGGACCTGGCCTGGATGCACAAGCAGGCCGAAGGTTTCGCGGTACGCCTCGAGGAGCGCAGCGACCTGGCCTTGCTCGCCATCCAGGGCCCCGCCTCGCGCCACCGCACCGCCGAGCTGGTGAGCAGTGCCCGCGCCTCGCTGATCCATGAACTCAGGCCCTTCCAGGGCCTGCCCGAAGGCGACTGGTTCATCGCCCGCACCGGCTACACCGGTGAGGACGGCCTGGAGATCATGCTCCCGCGCGACCAGGCGGCCGGCTTTCTCAACGAACTGGTGGGCGCCGGTATCGCGCCCATCGGCCTCGGTGCCCGCGACACCCTGCGCCTGGAGGCGGGCCTGAACCTCTATGGCCAGGACATGGATGAGGACAACTCGCCCCTGGCCTCGAACCTGGCCTGGACCATCGCCTGGGAACCTGCTGGCCGCGACTTCATCGGCCGTGCCGCGCTGGAAGCCCAGCGCACCGCCGGCGAGCAGCCGAAGCTGGTGGGCCTGGTGCTGGAGGAGCGCGGCGTGCTGCGTGCCCACCAGGTGGTGCGGGTGGAGGGCGTGGGCGAGGGTGAGATCACCAGCGGCAGCTTCTCGCCCACCCTCGGCAAGTCCATCGCCCTGGCCCGCCTGCCGGCGGGGACATGTGATCGCGCCGAGGTGGAAATCCGTGGCAAGTGGTACCCGGTTCGTGTCGTCCAGCCGAACTTTGTTCGCAATGGCAAAGCCTTGATCTAAATTTTCCTGGCGGGCCGACCGCCGCCGTCCTTTAGGAGCCTGAACAATGAGCAACATCCCCGCCGATCTGCGTTACGCCCCCAGCCACGAGTGGGCCCGCCTGGAAGCCGATGGCAGCGTTACCGTGGGCATTTCCGACCATGCCCAGGAAGCCCTGGGCGACGTGGTCTTCGTCGAGTTGCCGGAAGTCGGCAAGACCCTGGCCGCCGGCCAGGAAGCCGGCGTGGTCGAGTCGGTGAAGGCCGCCTCGGACATCTACTCGCCGGTTTCCGGCGAGGTGATCGCCATCAACGAGCAACTGACCGAGTCCCCCGAAGACGTCAACAGCGACCCCTACGGCGCCTGGTTCTTCAAGCTCAAGCCGGCCAACACCGCCGAGCTGGACAAGCTGCTGGACGCCGCCGCCTACAAGGCCTCCGCCGACTCCGACGCCTGACCCCACCCGGCGCGCCGCTCCCCCTGGGGCGGCCGCCGGCGCCCCGCCCGGCGGGTCTCCCCGACCAGCCGGCCGGCCATCCTGGAAATGCTTGCCTAAGCTTATCGGGCCATTTCCAGAGGCCGATCCCATGTCGCACATCCCTCCGCTGTCCCAACTGCAACAGCCCGATGCGTTCCTCCGCCGCCACCTGGGCCCGGACCCGGCCGAGCAGCAGGCCATGCTCGAGACCCTGGGCCTCGCCGACCGCGACGAACTGGTGGTGCAGACGGTGCCGCCGGCGATCCGCCTCAACCGCCCGCTGGACCTGCCTCCCGCCCTCGACGAGGAAGGCGCCCTGGCGAAGCTGCGCGCCCATGCGCAGCGCAACGAGGTGTGGACCAGCCTGATCGGCATGGGCTACCACGGCACCCTGACCCCGGCGGTGATCCTGCGCAACGTGCTGGAGAACCCCGGCTGGTACACGGCCTACACCCCCTACCAGCCGGAGATCGCCCAGGGCCGCCTGGAAGCACTGCTGAATTTCCAGCAGATGACCATCGACCTCACCGGCCTGGAGCTGGCCAGCGCCTCGCTGCTGGACGAAGCCACCGCCGCCGCCGAGGCCATGGCCCTGGCCAGGCGCGTGGCCAAGGCCAGGAGCAACCTGTTCTTCGCCGACCAGAACTGCCACCCTCAGACCCTCTCCGTGGTGCGCACCCGCGCCGAGGCCTTCGGCTTCGAGCTGGTGGTGGATGCGGTGGAGAACCTGCCTTCCTACCCGGTGTTCGGCGCGCTGCTGCAGTACCCCGACACCCATGGCGAGATCCGCGACCTGCGCCCCTTGATCGACCACCTGCACGGCCAGCAGGCGCTGGCCTGCGTCGCCGCCGACCTGCTCGGCCTGCTGCTGCTGACCCCGCCCGGCGAGCTGGGCGCCGACGTGGTGTTCGGCTCGGCCCAGCGCTTCGGCGTGCCCATGGGCTACGGCGGCCCCCATGCCGCCTTCTTCGCCACCCGCGACGAATTCAAGCGCGCCATGCCCGGGCGCATCATCGGCGTCTCCAAGGACGCACGGGGCAACCTCGCCCTGCGCATGGCCCTGCAGACCCGCGAACAGCACATCCGCCGCGAGAAGGCCAACTCCAACATCTGCACCGCCCAGGTGCTGCTGGCCAACATCGCCGGCTTCTACGCCGTCTACCACGGCCCCCAGGGCCTCAAGCGCATCGCCCAGCGCGTGCACCGGCTCACCGCCATCCTCGCCGAGGGGCTGGCACGCAAGGGCATGCAGCGGGTCAACCAGCACTACTTCGACACCCTCACCCTGGAGGTGGGCGGCAGCCAGACGGCGATCATCGAATCGGCGAAGGCCGCCCGCATCAACCTGCGCATCCTCGGGCGCGGCCGGCTCGGATTGAGCCTGGACGAGACCAGCAGCGTGGCCACCGTCGAGCAGTTGTGGAGCATCTTCCTCGGCGCCGACCACGGCCTCTCGGTGGACGAGCTGGACGCCGGGGTGCTGGTGCCGGGCATTCCCGCCGCCCTGGCGCGCGAGTCCGCCTACCTCGAACACCCGGTGTTCAACACCCACCACAGCGAGACCGAGATGCTGCGCTACCTCAAGCAGCTGGAGAACAAGGACCTGGCGCTCAACCAGTCGATGATCCCCCTCGGCTCCTGCACCATGAAGCTCAATGCCACCAGCGAGATGATCCCCATCACCTGGCCGGAGTTCGCCGCCATCCACCCCTTCGCCCCGCTGGAACAGGCACAGGGCTACCAGGCGATGATCGCCGAGCTGGAGGAATGGCTGCGGGCGATCACCGGCTTCGACGCCATCTGCATGCAGCCCAACTCCGGGGCCCAGGGCGAGTACGCGGGGCTGCTGGCGATCCGCAAGTACCACGAGAGCCGGGGCGAGGCGCACCGCAACATCTGCCTGATCCCCGCCTCGGCCCACGGCACCAACCCGGCCTCGGCGCAGATGGCGAGCATGCGCGTGGTGATAGTCGAGTGCGACAAGGCCGGCAACGTCGACCTCGACGACCTCAAGGCCAAGGCGGCCGAGGCGGGCGCGCAGCTGTCCTGCCTGATGGCCACCTACCCCTCGACCCACGGCGTGTACGAGGAAGGCATCCGCGAGATCTGCGAAGTCGTCCACGCCCAGGGCGGGCAGGTCTACATGGATGGCGCCAACCTCAACGCCCAGGTCGGCCTGGCGCGCCCGGCCGACATCGGTGCCGACGTGTCGCACATGAACCTGCACAAGACCTTCTGCATCCCCCACGGCGGCGGTGGCCCGGGCATGGGGCCGATCGGTGTGCGCGCGCACCTGGCGCCCTTCGTCGCCAACCACCCGGTGATCGAACTCAAGGGACCGGACCCGGAGAACGGGGCGGTCAGCGCGGCGCCCTGGGGCAGCGCCAGCATCCTGCCGATCAGCTGGATGTACATCGCCATGATGGGCCCGCAGCTGGCGGATGCGACTGAGCTGGCCATCCTCAACGCCAACTACCTGGCCAAGCGTCTCGGCGAGGCCTACCCGGTGCTCTACACCGGGCGCAACGGACGGGTCGCCCACGAATGCATCCTCGACCTGCGCCCGCTCAAGGCCGAGACCGGGATCAGCGAGGAGGACGTGGCCAAGCGCCTGATGGACTACGGCTTCCACGCGCCGACCATGTCATTCCCGGTGCCCGGCACCCTGATGGTCGAGCCCACCGAGAGCGAGTCCAAGCACGAGCTGGACCGCTTCATCGAGGCCATGCTCGGCATCCGCGCGGAGATCGCCAAGGTGCAGGCCGGCGAATGGCCGGCCGAGGACAACCCGCTCAAGCGTGCGCCGCACACCCTGGCCGACGTGGTGGGCATCTGGGAGCGCCCCTACAGCATCGAGCAGGCCGTCACGCCCACCTCGCACACCCGGGCGCACAAGTACTGGCCGACGGTGAACCGCGTCGACAACGTCTATGGCGACCGCAACCTGTTCTGCGCCTGCGTGCCCCTGGAGGACTACCGCGAATAGGGCCTCTCGAAAACTGCCGGCGTTGCCATCGCTGCGCTGAAAACAGGCTCAAAGTGCTCATTCACACGGCGTGAACTGCGCTTCTAGCCTGCTTTTGCCTTGCACCGACGGCCTCGCCGACGTTCTTGCAGGTGCCCGGTAGCCGCTCCGGGGTCGGAATCACTCGGCCTTCAGCTGCAGGCGTCCGAGCAGGCCGATCAGCAGCACGTTGAAGACGATCAGAAGCAGGCTGCTGGCCAGGCCGACGAGGTTGATCAGCGTGCTCGGCATGAAATCGAAGAGGCTGAAGTCGAGCATCGAGAGCACGCGCTCGCCGAACCAGAACAGGTCGATCACGATCATCAGGACCAGCACGATCTTCAGCGTGGGAACGGGGTTGCCCATGGGGGTACGTCCTTGTGGGAAGGGAATGGAGGAGCCGTTGCGCCATGACGCCGGCCCGTTGCTTTTTGCCTGAGCCAAGCGCCGCCCGCAACCACCGGATGCGCAGGGTGCGCGCCGGGTAACGCTTCGGCGCGCGGCGCCGGGGCAATGAAAAGGGCCCTCAGCCGTGCTGAGGGCCCTCGGTGCATTCCATGCCGCGCTGCAAGCGCCCGCGCCTGCGGGTTTCCCTTATTCGCTGGCGAGGATGGCGGTGGCCAGTTCCTCGTCGCTGGCCTGGATGCCGGGGTTGTCGGCACGGACCTGCTTCAGGGCGGCTTCCAGGAAGGGGCCGCGGATGGCGCCGTCGCTGGCGACGAAGCTGCTGGCGTCCTCGCGGGCCGCCACGATCAGCTTGTGATCCTTGAAGGTCACGTAGGTGGAAGCGGTCGTGGCGCCGGAAGAGATCACGTTGCGCCAGAAGGTATCCGCCATGGCCGAGCCAGCAGGAATGGCGGCCAGGGCGATGACAGCGGCAGCTACTGTGGTACGCATGGGATGACTCCAGGTTGTTGTGTGGGGACCTGGAACTGAGATTCCGGGCGGCCCCGGGGAGTTCCGTTGCGCCACCTGGCAGCCGCCGATCGGTCATGGCAGCTGGCCAGCGGGCATGACTGCGGCTCCGCTATTCGCGCTTCAATGCCGGGTCGTCCGGATTGAGCTGCTCCAACTCGGCGAGCAGCGCCTGCACCTTCTGGATCTGCCCCGCCTCGCGCCAGTAGCCGATCAGCGTCAGGCGAGCCTCGCGGTTGGCCGGGGCGTTCTCCAGCACCTCTTCCAGGCGCTGGCAGGCTTCCTCCAGCTTGCCGTCGTCGTGCAGCGCGGTCGCCAGCGCGTGGCCGTACTGGGCATTGCCGGGCTCCAGGCGCACCGCCTCGCGGAAGGCGACGATGGCGTCCTGGCGTTCCCCCTTGCGCAACAGCGCCAGGCCGCGAGCATGGTGCAGCAGCGCCGACTGCGGATGGTCGCGCAGGGCCTCGGCCAGCAGCCGCTGGCCTTCCTCCCAGCGGTAGTTGGCGTCGAGCCATTGCACCAGCGCCACGCGGGCGGGGAGGAAATCGGGGTCGCGCTCGACGGCGGTGCGCAGGCGGCCCTCAACCTGGTCGGCGCGGCCGTTGCCCTGGTAGAGCGACGCGAGGTTGAGGTTGGCCTCGGCGCGCTCGGCCAGGTTCAGCTGGATGGCCTCGTACTCGCCGATGGCCTTGTTCCAGGCCTTCTCGTAATTGCCCAGGCCGGTGGTGCCCATGCCCAGCAGGCCGCGCGCGGCGATGGCGCGCACGGCCAGCACCGGGTCGTTGAGCAGCGGGCCCAGCAGGTCGCGGCGTTGCTCCGGCGGCAGCAGGGCATTGACCGCGCGCACCGCCGCCTCGCGCACCTGGGGCGCGGCGTGGTTGAGGTCGTTGGCGGCCAGGTTCAGGGCCCGCTCGCTGGGGTAGCCGGGCAGCTCGGCGAGCAGGGTGGCGCGACGGATTGCCGGCAGGTCGCCGCGTTCCAGTTGCTGGAACAGCGCGCGCGAGGCGCCGGGGCGGCCGTTGCGCACCAGGGCCAGGCTTTCGTCGTAGCGCGGCGCGGTGTCCCGGGCCTTGCCGTACCAGTGCTCGAACTGCTCGGCGACCGCCTGGCCGGCGACATCCTGGTGGCAGCCGAGGCAGGCGTCGGGCGTGCCGAGCTTCAGCGCGCGGCCCGGGTTGGGCAGGCTGAAGCCGTGGTCGTGGCGGTAGTCGACCCCCAAGAGCGTCTTGCCCGGCATGTGGCAGTCGATGCACTGCGAGCCGGGCTGCCCGGCGGTGTGGCGCAGGTGCTCGGAGGCTTCGTAGTCGCGCGCCTTCAGGCCCCTGTCGTCGATGCCGGCCACGGCGCTCTTGCCGGCGGGGTTGTGGCATTGGGTGCAGAGGGCATTGCCCTGGACCTTGAGGCCGCCGCCGTGTGGGTCGTGGCAGGTGCTGCAGCTCAGGCCCCGGGCGTACATGCGGCTCTGGGTGAAGGAGCCGTTCTCGTAGACCTGCTCCTTGAAGGTGCCGTCCAGCTCATAGAGTTCACGGGTCAGCGCGCTGGGCAGGTAGTTGTCCATCAGCCGCTTGCCGAAGGCGTAGTCATCGTTCAGCGGCACGCGCCGGGCGTGGCAGCGGGCGCAGGTCTCCACCTGCAGGCGGTTGCTGGCGCGGGTGAGGTCGAGGGCGAAGCCGGCCTGGGAATGCAGGCCCTTGAAGCGTGCCCATTCCAGGTGGCGCGAGGCCGGGCCGTGGCAGGCCTGGCAGCCGACGCCCAGGGCGTGCCACTGGCTGGCGTAGGTGCCGGTGCCGTCGTCGAAGCCACGGACGTAGCCGGTGGTATGGCAATCGATGCACTGGAAGTTGGCGTTCTGCGACGGCTTGCTCCAGTGCTGCGGGTTGCGCAAATCGACGCCCTGGCCGGGGGCGAGGTGGAACCAGGCCTTCTTGCGCGTATCCCAGGCCACGTCCAGGGCCTGCAGGCGGCCGCCGGGGAACTCCAGCAGGTATTGCTGCAGCGGCGCGACGCCGAAGGCATAGGCCACCTTGAAATCCGCCGGCTGGCCGTCGGGGCCCGTGGTGTTCACCCAGTAGCCACCGTCCTTGCGGAAGAAGCGGGTGCTCCCGCCTTCGCCGTCGAAGCGGGCGTCGTCGAAGTCGCCCTGCACCGAGCGTGGCGTGGCCTCCTGCATCGCCAACTGGTGGTGGGAGCCTTTCCAGGCCCTGGCCTGGGGGGCATGGCAGGTGCCGCACTGCTGCTCGTCGACCATCTGCGCCGGCCCCTGCTCCGCAAGCGTCGGCACCGTGGCCCGGGCCGGCACGTACGGCTTGCCGCCCTGCACCCACAGCCAGCCACCCAGGCCCACCAGCAGCAACAGGGCGGCGAGCACGGGAAGGACGTAACTGGGGCGGCTGGGCGTACTCGCGGGGGAATCGGGTGCGTTCGGGCGTTTCGGCATGCAGACGTCCGCTGTGGTGCATGGATTCACGGAAGCGCGCAGCTTCCGTGAATGCGCCCGAGGCTGTCAAACCAGCCCGAGACGGGCGGCACGCCACGGCGGTGCTCAGTGGCAGAGGCTGAGCAGATGCGGTCGATAATGGCCCCCCGGCTCCGCGCTGATGGTGCAGAGAAAGCTCAGCTCGGCAGGGGTATCCAGCCAGGCCATCTGCTCGAACAGGCGGGGCTCGGCGGTCACCTGCTGCACCAGGTAGCCACGGTGCTGGTCGCGCTCCTCGTCGGTCGCCGGCTGCCGGGCGATGACCGCGTAGCACTGGTCGTGGCCTTCGAGGCTGTGGCGGTGGATGCCGAGGCACAGGACGGTGAGTTGAAATTGCATGTCGCATCTCCTTTCGCGATTGGGTGCCTTGCGGCACATGCCCATCCGGGCGCTGTAACTGAAAGCCTCCCTCCGCCCTGCGCGCCCATGCCTGGGGGCCACGGGCCCGGGCCGGCGACCGGCGTTCTTCCCGACGCCTGGTCCTGCCGGCTGGCGGGCCGCGAGTGGAACACGGGCACGCATCGGCGGGCGGAGGGAGGTTGAAAACCCGTGGCGTCCGGTCGCCGGATGCCAGAGGAACAACCCGCTTAGGGATAATACACATGGTAATTCGTGCTTCGAGGGTGTATTACACTGGGTCACTGGTCGCCGGCAATACGGCGCGTAATGTCGCGCCCATGAAGAAATGGAACCTGCTGGCCAAGGCCAGGATGAAAGATCTCGGCGTCACCCAGGAGCAATTGGCCGAACGCCTGCACGTGACCCAGGGCGCCGTCGCGCACTGGCTCGGCGGGCGTCGCGAGCCCGGGCTGACACGTATCAACCAGATACTCGGCGCGCTGCACATGCCTCCGCTGAGCATCGGCGGGCAGGCCGTGCAATCGTCCATGGCGCCCGACGACGGCAAGCAGGCCGCAGACGCCCCGGATGGCGTGGCCCCTATGACCATCGGAGAACCTGAGTCGTCCCGCTATGAATACGAAATCGAGCTTCCGCTGCTGCGCGAGGCCGAGGGCGATTCAGAGCGTCCCGCCGCGCTGGAGGAACTGGACTACTCCGGTATTCGCTTCAGCCGACATGCCTTGCAGCAGCGTCAGATAGAACCGGAAAACGTTGCCTGCGTCATCGTCAGCGGCGACAGCATGGAGCCGCTCTTTCCCGATGGCGCGGTCCTCGGAATCGATCGTGGGCGCTGCGAGCTGGTGGATGGCAAGGTCTACGCCCTGGTCGACGAAGGCATGCTGAGGATCAAGGTCCTGCACCGCCTTCCGGCCGGCCAGATTCGCCTGCGCAGCTACAAGCGCGATGAGTACCCCGACGAGGAGCGTCCCCAGGCCGGCATCCAGATCATCGGGCAGGTGTTCTGGTCCTCGGTGCTCTGGTGAACCGCCTGCCTGCTCGGGCGGCGTAGCCCCTTCCCCGGCCGTTCCGGCCGGGCAGCCCTGAACCGCCTCCGCGTCATCCCCGGCCTGCCCAGGCCATCCCGCCCCGCTGCATCCCTGCCAGCCGCCCCGCCCGGGCGGGCCTTAGCGGGGGTGGTCCACCAGCGGTTCGTTGCGTTTGTTGAGCCCCGGGAGGCTGGCCTGCAGCTGGTGCTTCACCCAGTTGCTGAAGGCACGCACGGCCGGGCGCTCGGCTCGCAGCGGGTCGGCCACCAGGTAATAGCCGCGATGTGAGTCGATGCTGATCTCGAAGGGACGTACCAGCAGGCCGCGCGCCAGGGCGTCGCCGCTGAGCAGGTTGTCGCCGATGGCCATGCCCTGGGCGGCGATGCACGCCGACTGCGCGCAGTGGGCGTCGGAGAAGACGATGCCGGTGGCCGCGTCGATGTTGGAGGCGCCCGCGGTCGCCAGCCAGACGCGCCAGTCGGTGTGGTCGGTCATGTGCAGCAGGGGGAAGCCGCCCAGCTCCTGGGGGCTCTTGAGCCCGCCGTGGGCGTTGATCAGGCGCGGGCTGCAGACCGGGAAGAAGCGCAAGGGGACGATCTGCTCCACCCACTGGTCCGGCCAGTCGCCGATGCCGTAGGCGATGAACAGGTCGGCGTTGCCGTTGCTGGTGTCGTCCGGGGCGCGGGGCGAGATCACCTGCAATTGCACCTGGGGGAACTGGCGGAGGAAGGCGCCGATGTGGTGGCACAGCCAGTAGGTGGCGAAGCCGGGGTTGCAGCTCACGCAGAGCCGCCCCGAGACCTGCTGCTCGTCGAGGCCCAGGGCGGCCTCCTGCAGCGTGGAGAGGACCTTGTGCACTTCCCGCGCATAGCGCTCGCCCTGGTAGGTGAGGCCGATGCCGCGCCCGATGCGCTCGGTGAGGGCGAAGCCGAGGCTCTGCTCCAGGCTGCTGACCTGGTGGCTGATGGCGCTGCGGGTGAGGCTCAGTTCTCGGGCCGCAGCCGACACGCTGCCCAGGCGGGCGATGGCGTCCAGGGCGCGGATGGCGGTCATCGAGGGGTAGCGCATGGGGGCTCCGAGGGCGGTCATGGGGCGTCGAATGGTGAATCGGATTGAACAATACGGCAAAAACAATTCGATTGTTGTAGCGCACGACTCACCAATAATGGGGCCATTCCGCCGGGCCCTTCCCGGACTGCCCTCCGGCCCCGCGCCGGGAGCCCATACCAATAACAAAAGGTGCTCGCATGACCAGTTGCGCCCAGGCGCTCGTCCAGCTGCTCGAAGGCTATGGCGTCGAAACCGTCTTCGGCATCCCCGGCGTGCACACCGTCGAGCTCTATCGCGGCCTCGCCGGCAGCCGCCTGCGTCATGTCAGCCCCCGCCACGAGCAGGGGGCCGGCTTCATGGCCGACGGCTACGCCCGCGCCAGCGGCAAGCCGGGCGTGTGCTTCATCATTACCGGCCCGGGCATGACCAACATCCTCACCGCCATGGGCCAGGCCTACGCCGATTCGGTGCCCATGCTGGTGATCTCCACCACCAGCCGCCGCGAGCACCAGCGCCTGGGTCACGGCTTTCTCCATGAGCTGCCGGACCAGCGCGCCATGGTCGCCGGCGTCTGCGCCTTCAGCCATACGCTGCAACGGCCCCAGGAGCTGCCGGAGGTGCTGGCCCGCGCCTTCGCCCTGTTCCGCTGCGCGCGGCCCCGCCCGGTGCATATCGAAATCCCCTTGGATGTGCTGGAGCTGCCCGCCGACGGCCTCGACCTGCGCCCCCGTGCGCTGCCCCAGGCCGCCGCCCCGGCGCCGGCCGCGGTGGCCGAGGCTGCGGCCCTGCTGGCCGGGGCGCGCCAGCCGCTGATCCTCGCCGGTGGCGGTGCCCGGGGTGGCGCCGCCGCCCTGCGCGAGCTGGCCGAGCGCCTGCAGGCACCGGTGGCGCTGACCACCAACGCCCGTGGCCTGCTGCAACCGGACCACCCGCTGCTGCTCGACGGCGTGCAGTCATCGGCCCATGGCCGTGCGCTGTTCGCCGAGGCCGACGTGGTGCTGGCGGTGGGCACCGAACTGGGCGAGACCGACTACGACTTCTTCGGTCTCGGCCCCCTGTCGCTCGAGGTGCCGATGATCCGCCTGGATATCGACCCGCTGCAGATACTCGGCGTGCAGCGCGCCGAAGTCGGCCTGCTGGGCGACGCCGGGCTCGGCTTGCGGGCCCTGCTCGCGACCCTGCCCCGTGCCATGCGTGACGGCGGCTGGGCGCAGGCCGCCGTGCGCCGGGTGAACGCCGCCGAACGCGAGCTCTGGAGCCCCCGGCAACGGACGATGCAGGCGCTGCTCGACACCCTGCGTGACGCCCTGCCGGCGCCGGTGCTGGTGGGTGATTCGACCCAGCCGGTGTACCAGGGCGCCCTCGGCTATCGCGCCCCGCTTCCCGGCAGCTGGTTCAACGCCGGCACCGGCTACGGCACCCTCGGCTATGCCCTGCCGGCCGCCATCGGCGCCAAGCTGGCGCTCCCCGCGCGGCCGGTGCTGGCGCTGGCCGGCGACGGTGGCGTGCAGTTCTCCAGCGCCGAACTGATCGCCGCCCGCGAGGCGGGGATCGGGGTGATCCTGGTGCTGTGGAACAACCACTGCTACGGCGAGATCAGCGACTACATGGTGGCCCGCGAGGTGCCGCCCCTGGGCGTGGATATCCTCGCCCCTGACTTCGCGGCCCTGGCCCGTGCCTGCCACGTCAGCCACCACGCGGTGCGCAGCCTGGAAGCCCTGCGCGAGTTGCTCGGCAGCCTGGTCGAGACCCGCGAGCCGCACCTGATCGAACTCGACGCCGCCGACTTCCTGCCGGCCAGGGGAGAAACCCGATGAACACGACACCCCCCGCCGCGGCGTCGACCACGCCCGTGGTCGCCCTCGACGCGCTGCACAAGAGCTACGCCGAGCACCACGTGCTCAAGGGGATTTCCCTGGAGGCCCGCGAGGGCGATGTGGTTTCGCTGATCGGTGCCAGCGGCTCGGGCAAGAGCACGCTGTTGCGCTGCATCAACCTGCTGGAGATCCCGGATGCCGGCAGCCTGCACATCAATGGCGAGAAGGTCGCGCTCAAGCGTGACCGCGCCGGCCACGGCCGCATCGGCGACCCGCGCCAGGTGGAGCGCCTGCGCACCCGCCTGAGCATGGTGTTCCAGAACTTCAACCTGTGGCCGCACCGCACGGTGCTGGAGAACGTCATCGAGGCGCCGGTGCATGTGCTCGGCGAGAAGCGCCAGGACGCCATCGGCCACGCCGAGCAGTTGCTGGAGCGGGTCGGCCTGGCGGACAAGCGCCATGCCTACCCGGCCTTCCTCTCCGGTGGCCAGCAGCAGCGCGTGGCCATCGCCCGGGCGCTGGCCGTACGGCCGCAGGTGCTGCTCTTCGACGAACCGACCTCGGCGCTCGACCCCGAGCTGGTCGGCGATGTGCTGCGGGTGATCCGGGGCATCGCCGATGAGGGCCGCACCATGATCCTGGTGACCCACGAGATGGCCTTCGCCCGCGATGTGTCCAGCCGGGTGGTGTTCCTCCACCAGGGCCGCATCGAGGAGCAGGGCCCGCCTTCCCAGGTGCTGCTGGACCCGCGCAGCGAGCGCTGCCGGCAGTTCGTGATGGCCCAGGACAACCGCTGATTCCCCCGGCAGCTTGCCGACAACAACGACCACAACGAGGGACACACCATGAAAAGAAGCCTCATCGCCCTGCTCCAGGCCGCCCTGCTGGCCGGCGTCGCCAGTGTCGCCGTGGCCCAGGAGAAGATCGTCTTCGGCATCGCCCAGGAAGCCTACCCACCCTTCTCCTTCAAGAGCGGCAAGGGCCAGTGGAGCGGCTTCGAGCCGGAGCTGATCGCCGCCCTGTGCACGCGCATGCAGGTGCAATGCCCGCTCAACGAGATGGCCTGGGACGGGTTGATCCCCGCGCTCAAGGCGCAGCAGGTGGACGTGGTGCTGAACTCGCTGTCGATCACCCCCGAGCGCCGCGAGGTGGTGGATTTCAGCGAGCCCTACTTCTTCACGCCCGCCCTCTGGGTCGCCGACCGCAGCCTGGACGTGCAGCCCACGCCCGAAGGCCTGAAGGGGCTGATCATCGGCGTGCAGGGCTCGACCACCCACTCCGCCTATGCCAAGAAGTACTTCGGCAAGGACTCCACCGTGCGCTACTACAACGCCCAGGACGACATCCTCGCCGACCTGCGCAGCGGCCGCATCGACATCATGCTCGCCGACCAGCTGGCGGTGGAGCCGGTGCTCGAGCTGCCGGACAACGCGATGCTCGCCGGCAAGGGCGTGGCGCCGCAGGACCCGCTGTTCGGCGAAGGCGTGGGCGCGGCGGTGCGCAAGGGCAACGACGCCCTGCGCGAGCGCCTGAACCTGGCCTTGCAGGCGCTGCGCGACGACGGCACCTACGACACCCTCCGCGGGCACTATTTCAAGGCCGACATCTCGGCCCGGCAGTGATGTGCAATCGGCCATTTCCCTCGCAGGTGCATTCATGAGCGCTACCGATTTCCACCGGCTGATGTTCGCCGACGGCTGGCTGCAGGCCCTGGCCCAGGGGGCGATCAAGACCCTGGGCATCTCCATCGGGGCCTTCGTACTCGGCCTTTCCGTGGGCCTGCTGGTCGCCCTGGTCAAGCTCTGGGGGCCGCGCTGGCTGGTGATCTGGGCCAACTGCTACACCACGCTGTACCGCGCGGTGCCCGAGCTGCTGCTGATCCTGTTGCTGTACTACGCGGGCTCCGACCTGCTCAACCTGCTGATGGCCGCCGCCGGCCAGCCGCCGGTGGAGGTCAACGGCTTCCTCGCCGGCATCGTGGTGCTGGGCATCGTCCAGGGCGCCTATTCGGCGGAGATCATCCGCGGCGCCATCGAGGCCATCCCCGTGGGCCAGATCGAGGCCGCGCGTGCCTACGGCATGAAGCCCGCCCTGGTGCTGCGCCGGGTGCTGGTGCCGAGCATGCTGCCCCATGTCGTCGCCGGCCTGTCCAACCTCTGGCTGGTGCTGGTCAAGGACAGCGCGCTGATCAGTGTGGTGGGCTACAGCGAGCTGCTGGGCGCCGGTCGCCAGGCGGCCGCCTCGACCCGGCACTACCTGATGTTCTACCTGGCCGTGGCGGCCTTCTACTACCTGATCACGCTGGTCTCCAGCCTGGTCTTCCGGCGTTTCGAGGCACGCTTCGAACGCTGGATGCCGAGGCTCGCCTAGGAGGGCTCATGGATTTCACCTGGCTGGATGGCTTCACCGGCGAACTGACGCGCGGCGCGCTGCTGACCCTGCAGCTGCTGCTGATCTCGGCCAGCTTCGGCTTCCTGCTGGCCGTCTCGGTGGCCTTGGCGCGCCTGTCGCGCAACCCGCTGCTGTCGGGCACTGCGCGCTTCTACACCAGCGTGCTGCGGGGCACGCCGCTGCTGGTGCAGATCTACATCCTCTACTACGGCGTGGGCAGCGTCTTCGCCAGCTTCCCGCTGATCCGCCACAGCCTGCTCTGGCCCTACCTGCGCGAGGGCTTCTGGTACGTCGCCTTCGCCCTGACCCTGAGCGTTGGCGCCTATGTCGGCGAGGTGCTGCGCGGCGGCCTGCGTGCGGTACCCCGTGGCGAGCTGGAGGCGGCGCGGGCCTACGGCATGCGCCCCGCTCAGGTGCTGCGGCGGGTGTGGATGCCCCGGGCGCTGCAGATGCTGCGCCCGACCCTGGCCGGCGAGAGCGTGATGCTGCTCAAGTCCACCGCCCTGGCGTCCACCGTGGCGGTCACCGACCTGCTCGGCGCGGCGAACCTGGTGCGTGCGCAGACGCTGAAGGTGTACGAGCCGCTGCTGGTGGTGGCGGTGGTCTACATCGTCCTGGCCTTCCTCATCGAACAGGGCTTCGCGCGCATCGGCCGTACGCCGCAGCGCCAGGCCTGAACCCATGGAACCGGATCCCAAGGAGCCGTGCATGAAGTATTCATCCCTGGTCGGGCGCATCAGCGGCGAGACCGTCAGCGCCTGGGACATCCACTACGCGGCCTGCGCGGCCCAGGAGCGTGGCGAGGACGCCATCGTCCTGAGCATTGGCGACCCGGACTTCGCCACCGCCGAGCCGATTCGCGCCGCTGCCATCGAGGCCCTGGACCAGGGCGACACCCACTACACCGCAGTGATCGGCCGCACGCCGCTGCGCGAGGCGATCGCGGCCAAGCAGCGCACGCTGCTGGGCATCCCGGTCGAGGTGGACAACGTCGCCGTGGTCGCCGGGGCGCAGAACGGCCTCTACGCCACCGCCATGTGCCTGTTCGAGAGCGGCGACGAGGTGCTGGTGCCGGAGCCGATGTACCTGACCTATGCCGCCAGCATCCAGGCGTCCGGCGCACGCCTGGTGAGCATCGCGCAGCCGGCGGAAGGGGATTTCCGCCTCACCGTCGAGGCGCTGGAGGCGGTGCTCACCGAGCGCACCCGGGGCATCGCCCTGGCCACGCCCAACAACCCCACCGGCAACGTCTACACCGACGAGGAGCTGCAGGCGGTCGCCGAGGTTGCGCGCCGTCACGACCTCTGGGTGCTGTCCGACGAGGTCTATGGCCAGCTCACCTACGACCGACCGCACCGCAGCATCGCCACCCTGGAAGGCATGGTCGGGCGCACCGTGGTGCTCAACAGCCTGTCGAAGAGCCACGCCATGACCGGCTGGCGCGTGGGCTGGGTGGTGGCGCCACCGGCGCTGATCGGCCACCTCGACAACCTGATGCTGTGCATGGTCTACGGCCTGCCGGGCTTCATCCAGGCGGCCGCGCTCAAGGCGCTGGAGCTGGACGAGGCGATCGTCGGCGCGGCGCGTGAGCTCTATCGCCGCCGCCGCGACCTGGTGGTGCGGGGGCTCGCCGATGTGCCGCTGCTGCGCTGCAAGGTGCCGGAGGCCGGCATGTTCATGCTGGTGGACGTACGCGGCACCGGCCTCTCGGGGATGGACTTCGCCTGGCAGCTGTTCCGCGAGACCGGGGTCTCGGTGCTCGATGCCGAAGCCTTCGGTGCCAGCTGCCGGGGCTTCGTGCGGCTTTCGTTCACCGTCTCCGATGCCGAGCTGGAGGAAGCCTGCCGGCGCATCGCCGGTTTCATCGAGCGCCTGCAGACCCAGCGCTGACCCGCCGCAACCCCTGACCGAACCAGGCTCATGGCGCATTCCTGCGCCGGGCCTGGCCACGCCCCAAAATAATCAGGTGCCGCCATGACTGACGCCGACAACTTCACCTCGACCCATTCGGCCACTGGCCATTTCGCCGACCTGATCCTCGATAACGGTCGAATCTGCACCATGGACCCGGCGCAGCCCTGGGCCGAGGCGGTGGCGATCCGCGGAGGCTGCCTGCTGGCCGTGGGCGACCGCGCCGCCGTGCAGGCCTTCAAGGGCCCGGCCACCCGCGTGCATGACCTGGGCGGGGCCTTCTGCATGCCCGGCCTGCACGACATGCACACCCACCCGGACCTGGCCCTGGCGCCGCGCTACAGCGACGACCTCGATGTCGGTATCGAGGACCCGACGCCGGCGCAGCTGGAGGCGGCGATCCGCGCCTATGCCGATGCCCACCCCGGGGAGGGCTGGATCCACGGCCAGTACTGGGTGCGCTACACCTTCCGCGAGGCGGGCCTGGTGCCCGGCCGCGCCTGGCTCGATGCGGTGATGCCGGACCGCCCGGTGGCCCTGCTCGATCGCATGTGGGGCACCATGATGGTCAACTCGAAGGCGCTGGAGCTGGCCGGCATCGACCGCCACACCCCCGACCCGCGCAACGGCTACCTGGAGCGCGACGAGCTGACCGGCGAGCCCACCGGGCTGATGATCGACGGCGCCTACGCGATGATCCACGCCGCCATGCCGCCGACCCCGGTGGCGGTGCTGCGCCGCGCCTACCGCGACGGCGTGCACTTCCAGAGTTCGCGCGGGGTCACGGCGAGCAAGTACGTGCACGTCTGCGAGCACCGCCTGCAGGCGCTGAAGGCGCTGGACGACGCGGGCGAGCTGACGGTGCGCATCGAGGCGGCGATCAGCTGGCAGGACGACATCTTCCCGGTGCGCCGGCGCTGGCAGCTGCTGGCCGGCGAGCGGCACTACTACCGCAGTGCCCGGCTGAGTGCCAACGCGGTGAAATTCCACTTCGACGGCACGGTGGAGCCGCGTTCGTCCTTCCTGCTCACGCCCTGGCCGAACGAGTCGGACTGGCGGGGCAAGCTCAACCTCACCCCGGAACACATCACCGACATGCTGGTGGACATGGACCGCCGGGGCCTCCGCGTCATCGCCCACTGCACCGGCGACGGCGCCTCCGACGTGTTCCTCGATGCGGTGGCCGAGGCACGGCGGCGCAACGGTTTCAGTGGCGTGCGCCACCAGTGCGCCCACAGCACCCTGCTGCACCCGGGCAACCTCAAGCGCTTCCAGGAGCTGCAGGTGATCGCCGAGTTCTCGCCCGCCGCCTGGTACCCGACTCCTTTCGCCAGCGGCGCGCGTTCGGGCTACGGCCAGGAGCGGCTCAAGCGCATCTACGACTTCAAGGGCGTGCTGGAGGCCGGCGGCACGGCGGTGTTCGGCACCGACTGGCCGGTGGCGTCGATCGACCCCTGGCTGGCGCTGGAGACCATGGTCACCCGGCAGAACCCCTGGAACGGCGACCCGGCCTGCTTCGGCGAGCCGATCACCCTGGAGCAGGCGCTGCGCGTGGCCACGCGCAATGGCGCCATCGCCATGGGCCTGGAGGCCGTTACCGGCAGCCTGGAGGTGGGCAAGGCGGCGGACCTGATCGTGCTCGACCGCGACCTGTTCGCTCTGCCGGCGCGCAACTACATCCACCGCACCCAGGTGTTGCTGACCTTCGTCGAGGGCCAACTGGTCTACGACCGCCAGGGCGCGCTGGCCGGGCTCGGCCTGGAGGCGGTCTGGAAGGGCGAACCTCCGGTGATCGAGGCGCAGGGGTAGGCCATGGACGAGCGCATCGCGGTCACGGTGGTGGCAGGCTTCCTCGGGGCCGGCAAGACCACCTTGCTCAATCGCATGGTCCGGCGCGCGGGGGACAGCCGGCTGGCGGTGATCGTCAACGATTTCGGCGCGCTGAACATCGATGCGGCGCTGGTGGCCGAGGTCACCGATGCGGTGTACAGCCTGCAGAACGGCTGCATCTGCTGCACGGTGCAGGAGGACCTGCTGGCGCAGCTGGCCAGCCTGGCGCAGCTCTCGCCGCGCCTGGAGCGCATCGTCATCGAGTGCAGCGGCGTCTCCGACCCGCAGCGCATCGTGCAGACCCTGGGTTATCCACAGTTGCGTGGCCTGCTGCGGCTGGACCTGGTGATCACCCTGGTGGACGCCACCCGCCACCTGTCGCTGGAGGGCGAGTACGCACGGCTGGCCCGCGCCCAGGTTTCGGCGGCCGACGTGCTGCTGCTGAACAAGAGCGACCTGGTGGACGCGGACGAGCTGGCGCGCCTGCGCGAGGCGTTGCCGGGGCGTGCGCTGCTGCATGTCGGGGTGCAGGCCGACCTGCCGGATTCGCTGTGGCTGGATGCGGAGCCGCCATCCCGGGTGCCCGGAGTGCTGACGCCGGTGGCGACGGAGGACCACGGACAGCTGTTCGAGTCCTGGGTCTGGGAAGGCGAGGGGGTCTTCGATGCCGGGCGCCTGCGGGCCTGGCTGGCGGGCCTGCCGGATGCCCTGTTCCGCCTCAAGGGCTGGGTGCGCCTGGAGGCGGCCGGCGGGGCGCTCTGGTTGCAGCAGGTGGGGCGGCGCAGCCAGTTCGGCCCGGTGAGCGGGCCGGTGGGCGATGGCATGCGCCTGGTGTTCATCGCCCGGCGTGGGTTCGCCGGGCGGCAGGCGCTGGAGGGCGGGTTGCGCGCTTGCCTGCGCTGACGGCTCAGTGCCCGTCGCGGAACTCGGCCCAGACCTGGTCGCGGGTGGCGCCGAGCTTGTCCGGCAGGGATTCCAGGGCGAACAGGCGGCGCTTGGTTTCCTTGTCGGGGTAGAGGCCCGGCTGGTCGCGCAGGTCGGCGGCGAGGAATTCGCGGGCGTCGGCGTTGCCGTTGGGGTAGAGGGTTTCGCTGGTGACCTGCGCGGCGACCTTGGGCTGCATCATGAAGTCGATGAAGCGGTGGGCGAGGTCGGCGCGGTTGGCGCTGCTGGGGATGGCGAGGTTGTCGATGAACAGCACCGAGCCCTCGTCGGGCACCACGAAACGCACCGGCTGGCCGGCGGCCGCGGCGTTGAGGGCGTCGCCGACCCAGGCCATGGCGACGCACAGCCGCCCCTTGTTGAGGTCTTCGATGTAGCGCTCGCTGTCGATGTAGCGCAGGTTCGGGCGCAGGCCGCCGAGCAGCTCGGCGGAGCGCTTGAGCCGGCTGGGCGCGGTGCGGGCGAGGGTGCGGCCCTGGTAGGTCATGAGGATCGACAGGGCTTCGTCCGGGGCGTCGAGCACGCTCATGCCGCAGCTGGCCAGGCGCTTGCTCTGCTCGGGTTCGAAGAGGACGCTCCAGCTCGACGGCAGCGGGCCGCCGTAGGCCTTCTCGGCCTGGGGCGTGTTCACCGCGAGGCCGACGGCGCCCCAGAGGTAGGGCACGGCGTGCTGGTTGTTGGGGTCGACGGCGGCGAGCTTGCTGAGCAGCTGCTTGTCCAGGTGCTTGCGGTTTGGCAGGCGGCTGAAGTCCAGGGGCTGCAGGCGGCCGGCCTTGATCAGTTCGGGAAGGTTGTTGTGGGAGGGCACCACGATGTCGATGGCCTCGCCGCTCTCCATGGCCTTCTGCAGTTCCTCGGCGCTGGCGAAGGTGTGGTAGTCCACGCGGATGCCGGTCTGCTGCTCGAAGTCCTTGAGCACCTGGGGAGCGATGTAGTCGTTCCAGTTGTAGACGCGGATGGTGTCTTCGGCGCTGGCCAGTGTCGGCAACAGCGCGAGCAGCAGCGGTGCGAGGAAGCGGGGCATGGAGTCCTCCCTGATGGTTGGCGGAGCATTATTGCTACGCGTATGTTTCAGCAGGTTGATGCATGTCAGCGACTGGGCCTCTCTGGATCGGGCCTTTGCGCGGTTCCACGGCGCCCTTCCAGCGTCGCGGATGAGGGGACGGGTGGACATGGCGGGCAAAAAAAACGCCGGCCCTGGGGCCGGCGTCTTTCGACTCGCTTACACGGTATGCAGGTACCAGTTGTACTCGAGGTCGGAGATGGAGTGTTCGAACTCCTCCAGCTCGCTTTCCTTGCACGCGACGAAGATGTCGATGTAGTCCGGGCTGATGTACTTGGCCAGGATCTCGCTGTCGTCCAGCTCGCGCAGCGCATCACGCAGGTTGTTCGGCAGGCTCTGCTCCAGTTGCTCGTACGAGTTGCCTTCGATGGGGGCGCCAGGTTCGATCTGGTTGGTCAGGCCGTGGTGCACGCCTGCCAGGATCGACGCCATCATCAGGTACGGGTTGGCATCGGCACCGGCGACGCGGTGTTCGATGCGCACCGCATCCGCGCTGCCGGTGGGCACGCGCAGGGCCACGGTACGGTTGTCCAGGCCCCAGCTCGGTGCGTTCGGCACGTAGAACTGCGCACCGAAGCGACGGTAGGAGTTCACGTTCGGGCAGAGGAAGGCCATGGAGGCGGGCAGGGTCTCGAGCACACCGCCGAGCGCATGGCGCAATGCGGCGTTCTGCTCGGGATCCTCGCTGGCGAAGATGTTCTTGCCATGCTTGTCCAGCAGCGAGATATGGACGTGCAGGCCGTTGCCGGCCTGGCCCGGGTAGGGCTTGGCCATGAAGGTGGTGTCCATCTCGTGGTCGTACGCGATGTTCTTCACCAGGCGCTTGAGCAGCACGGCGTAGTCGCAGGCCTTGATCGGGTCCGCCACGTGGTGGAGGTTGACCTCGAACTGGGCCGGAGCGCTTTCCTTGACGATGGCGTCGGCCGGGATGCCCTGGACCTTGGCGCCTTCGAGGATGTCCTGCAGGCAGTCGGCATACTCGTCGAGATCGTCGATCAGGTAGACCTGGGTGGACTGCGGACGCTTGCCGGAGATCGGGGAGCGCGGCGGCTGCGGACGGCCGTTCACGTTCTCCTGGTCGATCAGGTAGAACTCGAGCTCGAACGCGGCGCAGATGGTCAGGCCGAGATCGTCGAACTTCGCGACGACCTGGCGCAGCACTTCACGCGGGTCGGCGAAGAAGGGCTCGCCTTCCATCTCGTGCATGGTCATCAGCAGTTGCGCGGTGGGGCGCTTCTGCCAGGGCTCGTCGCACAGGGTGCCGGGGATCGGGTAGCAGATGCGATCGGCGTCGCCGATGTCCAGGCCGAGGCCGGTGCTTTCAACGGTGGAGCCGTTGATATCGAGGGCGAATAAGGAAGCGGGGAGGTTGATGCCTTTTTCGTAAACTTTGTGGAGGCTGGCGCGTTCGATTCGCTTGCCTCGGACTACTCCATTCATATCTGCGATCAGGAGGTCGACGAACTGGACCTCAGGATGTTCCTTAAGGAACTCGTTCGCTTCTTGAAGCTGAACGGCACGCGGGGGTACCGACATGATGCAACACCTTTCTTGTTAAAAATATCAATCACACGTTCGCTAGGGTGAGAGTCAATCGGAATCCCCTAACGATGTCAATAGCGCCCCATTTTGCCCTAAAACAGGGCCATATGGCCAATTTTGGGGCGTTTGAGGGGCATCTGACCCCTCTCGGGGCCATGGCGCACGCGGCGCTCAGCGAGGTGTGTTCGATTTTTTACAGCCCTATTGTGTAAAAAAATGAACAACGCTAAGCTCGGTCGCAACCCATAACAGCAATAAAACGGGTGTCTCATGTCTCGCCTGCCGTTAATCGGCGTAACCGCTTGCACCAAGCAGATCGGTCTGCATCCTTACCATATAGCGGGTGACAAGTATCTTCGTGCGGTGGCCCTTGGCGCCGGCGGTGTTCCTCTGATTGTTCCCGCTCTCGGCGAGCTCATCGAGACGACTTCCCTTCTGGCCAGTCTAGACGGCCTGCTGTTCACCGGTTCGCCTTCCAACGTCGAACCCCATCATTATTCCGGCCCGGCCAGCGAGCCCGGCACCCTCCACGATCCGCAGCGCGATGGCACCACGCTTTCGCTGATGCGTGCCGCCGTGGCCGCGGGCGTGCCCGTGCTCGGCATCTGCCGCGGCTTCCAGGAGATGAACGTGGCCTTCGGCGGCACGCTGCACCAGAAGGTGCACGAGGTCGAAGGCTTCATGGACCATCGCGAGCCGGCCGACGAGCCGCTCGAGGTGCAGTACGCACCCCGCCACCCCGTGCATGTGCAGCCGGGTGGCATCCTCGCCGGTATCGGCTTGCCGGCGGAGATCCTCGTCAATTCCATTCATGGCCAGGGCGTTGAACGTCTGGCGCCGGGCCTTCACGTAGAAGCGCTGGCGCCTGACGGGTTGGTCGAATCCTGCTCGGTCGTCGGCGCTGCGAGTTTCGCGCTCGGAGTACAGTGGCACCCCGAATGGCAGGTTCGTTCGAACCCCGATTATCTCGCCATCTTCCAGGCCTTTGGTGAGGCTTGCAGGAAGAGGGCGGGGCAACGCTGAGCTCAGCTATACCAGTTGCAGCTCTCACACCCTGAGGTCTTTATGACTACCAAGTTGGACCAGCTCACAAGCTGGTTGAAAGAACGCAAAATCACCGAAGTTGAATGCTTGATCAGCGACCTTACCGGCATTGCCCGGGGCAAGATCTCGCCGACCAACAAGTTCCTCGACGAGAAGGGCATGCGCCTCCCCGAGAGTGTGCTGCTGCAGACCGTTACCGGCGACTATGTCGAGGACGACGTTTATTACGAGCTGCTCGACCCTGCCGACATCGACATGGTCTGCCGCCCGGACGAGAACGCCGTGTTCCTCGTGCCCTGGGCGCTGGAACCCACCGCGATGGTGATCCACGACACCTTCGACAAGATGGGCAACCCCATCGAGCTGTCGCCGCGCAACATCCTCAAGAAAGTGCTCAAGCTCTACGCCGACAAGGGCTGGCGCCCGATCGTCGCGCCGGAGATGGAGTTCTACCTGACCAAGCGCAGCGACGACCCGGACTACCCGCTGCAGGCCCCGATCGGCCGCTCCGGTCGCCCTGAGACCGGCCGCCAGTCCTTCTCCATCGACGCGGCGAACGAATTCGACCCGCTGTTCGAGGACATGTACGACTGGTGCGAGGCGCAGGACCTGGACCTGGACACCCTCATCCACGAGGAAGGCCCGGCGCAGATGGAGATCAACTTCCGTCACGGCGAAGCCCTGTCCCTGGCCGACCAGATCACCGTGTTCAAGCGCACCATGCGCGAGGCCGCGCTGAAACATAATGTCGCCGCCACCTTCATGGCCAAGCCGATCACCGACCAGCCGGGCAGTGCCATGCACCTGCACCAGAGCGTGGTGGACATCAAGACCGGCAAGAACATCTTCTCCAACGAAGACGGCTCCATGAGCGAGCTGTTCCTCCACCACATCGGCGGCCTGCAGAAGTTCATCCCCGAGCTGCTGCCGCTGTTCGCGCCGAACGTGAACTCCTTCCGCCGTTTCCTGCCCGATACCTCGGCGCCGGTGAACGTGGAGTGGGGCGAGGAGAACCGCACCGTGGGCCTGCGCGTCCCGGATGCCACCCCGCAGAACCGCCGCGTGGAGAACCGCCTGGCCGGTGCCGACGCCAACCCCTACCTGGCCATCGCCGCCAGCCTGCTGTGCGGCTACATCGGCATGGTCGAGCAGATCAAGCCGAGCGCGCAGGTCAAGGGGCGTGGCTACGAGCGCCGCAACCTGCGCCTGCCGCTGACCCTCGAGGACGCCCTCGAGCGCCTGGAGAACTGCAAGCCCCTGGAGAAGTACCTGAGCACCAAGTTCATCAGTGCCTACGTCGCGGTGAAACGCGCCGAGCACGAGAACTTCAAGCGCGTCATCAGCTCCTGGGAGCGTGAGTTCCTGCTGCTTTCCGTCTGATCCAAACGGCGTGCCGCGTTCGTGGCGCGGCACGCCAACCCAGATTTGCATAGAGGTGTAGATAATGAAGAGCCAAGTGACCAACCCCCAGACCCTTGAATGGCAGGCACTCAGTCGCGACCACCACCTGCCGCCGTTCACCGACTACCAGGCGTTGAATGCCAAGGGCGCGCGGATCATCACCAAAGCCGACGGCGTCTACATCTGGGACAGCGAGGGCAACAAGATCCTCGACGCCATGGCCGGCCTGTGGTGCGTCAACGTCGGCTACGGCCGCGAGGAACTGGTGCAGGCGGCCACCCGCCAGATGCGCGAGCTGCCCTTCTACAACCTGTTCTTCCAGACCGCCCACCCGCCCGTCATCGAACTGGCCAAGGCCATCTCCGAGCTTGCGCCCGAGGGCATGAACCACGTGTTCTTCACCGGCTCCGGCTCCGAAGCCAACGACACCGTGCTGCGCATGGTCCGCCACTACTGGGCGACCAAGGGCCAGCCGAAGAAGAAAGTGGTCATCGGCCGCTGGAACGGCTACCACGGCTCCACCGTCGCCGGCGTCAGCCTCGGCGGCATGAAGGCGCTGCACGAGCAGGGCGACCTGCCGATCCCGGGCATCGTCCACATCGCCCAGCCCTACTGGTACGGCGAGGGTGGCGACATGGCCCCCGAGGAGTTCGGCGTCTGGGCTGCCGAGCAGCTGGAGAAGAAGATCCTCGAAGTCGGCGAGGAGAACGTCGCCGCCTTCATCGCCGAGCCCATCCAGGGCGCGGGCGGCGTGATCGTCCCGCCGGAAACCTACTGGCCGAAGATCCGCGAGATCCTCGCCCGCTACGACATTCTGTTCATCGCCGACGAAGTCATCTGCGGCTTCGGCCGCACCGGCGAGTGGTTCGGCAGCCAGTACTACGGCAACGCCCCGGACCTGATGCCCATCGCCAAGGGCCTGACCTCCGGCTACATCCCCATGGGCGGCGTGATCGTCCGTGACGAGGTGGTCGAGGTGCTCAACCAGGGCGGCGAGTTCTACCACGGCTTCACCTACTCCGGTCACCCGGTCGCCGCTGCGGTGGCGCTGGAGAACATCCGCATCCTGCGCGAAGAGAAGATCGTCGAGAAAGTGAAGGCGGAAACGGCACCGTATTTGCAACAACGCTGGCAGGAGCTGGCTGACCATCCCCTGGTCGGCGAAGCGCGCGGGGTCGGCATGGTCGGCGCCCTGGAACTGGTCAAGAACAAGAAGACCCGTGAGCGTTTCACCGATCTGGGCGTGGGCATGCAGTGCCGCGAGCACTGCTTCCGCAATGGCCTGATCATGCGTGCGGTAGGCGACACTATGATTGTTTCGCCGCCGCTGGTGATCAGCGAGGACGAGATCGACGAACTGGTGACCAAGGCCCGCAAGTGCCTCGATCTCACCGCGAGTGCGGTTCTGGGTTGAGCAAATGGGCGAGTTTGCAAACAATCGCATCCCGCGAGCTGTTGTAAGCGCGCCCCTGACCTTGCCAGACTGCGCCAGTGCGTTGGCCAGGCTCACCGGGCGGTGGCGACGCCGCTCGGACACTTAAACAACAAATGGAGCTACCCGCATGTTCAAAACCTTCGGCAAGACCCTGCTCGCCATGACGCTCGCCGGCGCTGTGGCCGGCGTGGCGCAGGCAGAAGACAAGGTGCTGCACGTCTACAACTGGTCTGACTACATCGCCCCGGACACCGTCGAGAAGTTCACCAAGGAAACCGGCATCAAGGTCGTCTACGACGTCTTCGACTCCAACGAGACCCTGGAAGCCAAGCTCCTGGCCGGCAAGTCCGGTTACGACATCGTGGTGCCGTCCAACAACTTCTTGGCCAAGCAGATCAAGGCCAAGGTCTATCAGCCGCTGGACAAGTCCAAGCTGCCGAACTGGAAGAACCTGGACCCGAACCTCCTGAAGACCGTCGAGGTCTCCGACCCGGGCAACCAGTACGCCTTCCCCTACATGTGGGGCTCCATCGGCATCGGCTACAACGTCGACAAGGTCAAGGCCGTGCTCGGCGACAAGGCCCCGGTGGATTCCTGGGACCTGCTGTTCAAGCCCGAGAACATCGAGAAGCTGAAGTCCTGTGGCGTCTCCTTCCTCGACTCGCCCACCGAGATCCTGCCGATCGCCCTGCACTACCTGGGCTACAGCCCGACCAGCCAGGACCCCAAGCAGCTCAAGGAAGCCGAGGCGCTGTTCCTCAAGATCCGTCCGCACGTGACCTACTTCCACTCCTCCAAGTACATCTCCGACCTGGCCAACGGCAACCTGTGCGTGGCCGTGGGCTACTCGGGTGACGTGTACCAGGCCAAGTCCCGTGCCGACGAGGCCAAGGCTGGCGTGAAGGTCGCCTACAACATTCCGAAGGAAGGTGCCGGCACCTTCTTCGACATGGTCGCGATCCCCGCCGACGCCGCCAACCCGGACGCCGCCTACGCCTTCATGAACTTCCTGATGAAGCCGGACGTGATGGCCGAGATCACCAACTTCGTGCAGTTCCCGAACGGTAACGCCGCCGCCACCCCGCTGGTGGACGAGGCGATCCGCACCGACCCGGGCATCTACCCGAGCAAGGAGACCATGGCCAAGCTCTACGCCTTCCCGGATCTGCCGGCCAAGGTGCAGCGCGCGATGACCCGTACCTGGACCACCATCAAGTCGGGCAAGTAACACCCAGACCCACCCTCCGGCGCCCCGCCGGAGGGTGAACCACCCCGAGAGGACCTCCTCATGCGCAATCGCCCCTGGCTGTACGGGTTGCTGGCCAGCTTCCTCGCCGTGTCCATGACACAGGCCGAGGAGCGTGTCGTGCATGTGTACAACTGGTCCGATTACATCGCCCCGGACACCCTGGAGAACTTCCAGAAGGAAACCGGGATCAAGGTGGTCTACGACGTCTTCGACTCCAACGAAACCCTCGACGGCAAGCTCGCCACCGGGCAATCCGGCTACGACGTGGTGGTCCCCACCAACCACTTCCTGGCCAAGCAGATCAAGGCCGGCACCTACCAGAAGCTGGACAAGTCCAAGCTGCCGAACCTCTCCCACCTGGACCCTGCCGTGCTGAAGAACCTCGCCGGCGGCGATCCGGGCAACGAATACTCCGTGCCCTACATGTGGGGCACCAACGGCATCGGCCTCAACGCCACCAAGGTGCGCGCCATCCTCGGCGCCGATGCCAAACTCGATTCCTGGTCGTTGCTGTTCGATCCCGACGTGGTCAGGCAACTCACCCAGTGCGGCGTGGCCCTGATCGATTCCGGCGACGAAGTCATGCCGCAGATGATCAACTACCTCGGCGGCTCGCCCCACACCCACGAGCGTGCCGACTACGACAAGGCCACCGCACAGCTGCTCAAGGTGCGCCCGTACATCACCTACTTCCACTCCTCCAAGTCCATCGCCGACCTCGCCAACGGCGACATCTGCATCGCCTTCGGCTACTCCGGCGACATGCTCCAGGCCGCCAGCCGCGCGCGGGAAGCCGGGCGCACGGACGACATCGTCTATGTGATCCCCAAGGAAGGCACCGCCATGTGGGCGGACATGCTGGCCATCCCCCGCGACGCCAGGCACGTGGAAGAGGCGCATATCTTCATCAACTACCTGATGCGCCCTGATGTGATCGCCAAGATCAGCGACTACGTTTCCTATGCCAACGCCAACAAGGATGCGACCGCGCTGGTGGATGCCAGCGTGCGCGAGAACCCCGGCGTCTATCCCTCGCCGGAAGTGATGGCCAAGCTCTACGTGGCCCGGGAGCGCCCGCGCGATGTCCAGCGCTGGCTGACCCGTGACTGGACCCGGATAAAAAGCGGTCGTTGAGACGACAACCCGACAAGAAACTCCGCGGCGCGCCCCGGTGCGCCAGCGGCCCGGCCTATCAAGAGGATTAAAGTGTGCGAGTTTCCTTCTGCAAAACCCTGATCACCGCCGCCGTGCTGACCCTGGCTTCACAGGCCCAGGCCGAGCAGACGGTGCACATCTACAACTGGTCCGACTACATCGGCGAGACCACCCTGGCCGATTTCCAGAAGGAAACCGGCATCAAGCCCGTCTACGACGTCTTCGACTCCAACGAAACCCTCGAGGGCAAGCTCCTGGCCGGCCGCACCGGCTATGACGTGGTCGTCCCCTCCAACCACTTTCTCGGCAAGCAGATCAAGGCCGGCGCCTTCCAGAAGCTGGACCGCAGCCAGCTGAAGAACTGGGGCAACCTCGACCCCGCGCTGCTCGAGCGCCTGGAAGCCAACGACCCCGGCAACCAGTACGCCGTTCCCTACCTCTGGGGCACCAATGGCATCGGCTACAACGCCGAGAAGGTCAAGGCCGTGCTCGGCGTCGACAAGATCGACTCCTGGTCGGTGATCTTCGAGCCCGAGAACATCAAGAAGCTCAGCCAGTGCGGCGTGGCCTTCCTCGACTCGGCCGACGAGATGATCCCGGCCATGCTCAACTATCTGGGCCTGGACCCCAACAGCAAGAACCCGGACGACTACAAGAAGGCCGAGGCCAAGCTGATGGAGGTCCGCCCCTACGTGACCTATTTCCACTCCTCCAAGTACATCGGCGACCTGGCCAACGGCGACATCTGCGTCGCGGCGGGCTTCTCCGGCGACATCTTCCAGGCCGCCGCGCGCGCCGAGGAAGCCGGCAAGGGTGTCGAGATCGCCTACGCGATCCCCAAGGAGGGCGGCAACCTGTGGTTCGACATGGTCGCCGTGCCGGCCGACGCCGCCAACGTCAAGGAGGCCCATGCCTTCATCGACTACCTGCTGCGCCCCGACGTCATCGCCAAGGTCAGCGACTACGTGGGCTACGCCAACCCGAACACCAAGTCGGGCGAATTCATGAATCAGGACGTGCGTGACGACGAGTCCGTGTACCCGCCACAAGCGGTGCTGGACAAGCTGTATGTCTCGGAGGAACTGCCTCCGAAGGTGCAGCGGCTGATGACCCGGAGCTGGACCAAGGTCAAGTCGGGCAAGTGATCGGGGGCGAGCCGCGCGGGCAGGGCCCGCGCAGCTTGCGCCAGAGCGGGCGACGAGCGGACCAGGACGCGTGTCTCGCGCCTAACGAGCGATACTCAACGCAACCGGCCATAATGGCCGGCTAGCAAGAATTGGGAGTGTGGTAATGGCAATAGCCTCCGGTGCCTACAAGAAAGCCCTCGAGGGCAACCAGCAACCCAAAGAGGTGCTGGTCAAGATCGACCGGGTGACCAAGCAGTTCGACGAGACCCTTGCGGTGGACGACGTCTCGCTGACCATCAACAAGGGCGAGATCTTCGCCCTGCTGGGTGGCTCGGGCTCGGGCAAGTCGACCCTGCTGCGCATGCTGGCGGGTTTCGAGCGTCCGACCGAGGGTCGCATCTTCCTCGACGGCGTCGACATCACCGACATGCCGCCCTACGAGCGGCCGATCAACATGATGTTCCAGTCCTATGCGCTCTTCCCGCATATGACTGTTGCGCAGAACATCGCCTTCGGACTCAAACAAGACCGTCTGCCCGCTGCCGAGATCGACGAGCGCGTCACCGAGATGCTCAAGCTCGTGCAGATGACCCAGTACGCCAAGCGCAAGCCGCACCAGCTCTCCGGTGGTCAGCGCCAGCGCGTGGCCCTGGCCCGCTCGCTGGCCAAGCGTCCCAAGCTGCTGCTGCTCGACGAGCCCATGGGCGCGCTGGACAAGAAGCTGCGTTCGCAGATGCAGCTGGAGCTGGTGGAGATCATCGAGCGCGTCGGCGTGACCTGCGTCATGGTGACCCACGACCAGGAAGAGGCCATGACCATGGCCCAGCGCATCGCCATCATGCACCTGGGCTGCATCGAGCAGATCGGCAGCCCGGTGGACATCTACGAGACCCCCATCAGCCGCCTGGTGTGCGAGTTCATCGGCAACGTCAACCTGTTCGACGGCGAAGTGGTGGAAGACCTCGAGGCCCACGCCCTGATCGCCTGCCCCGAACTGGAGCGGCCGATCTACGTCGGCCACGGCGTGACCACCTCGGTGCAGGACAAGCGCATCACCTACGCCCTGCGTCCCGAGAAGCTGCTGGTCACCACCGAGCAGCCCACCTGCGAGTACAACTGGTCGCGCGGCAAGATCCACGACATCGCCTACCTGGGTGGCCACTCGGTGTTCTACGTCAAGCTGCCAAGCGGCTCCATCGTCCAGTCCTTCGTCGCCAACGCCGAGCGTCGTGGCGCACGTCCGACCTGGGACGATGAAGTCTACGTGTGGTGGGAGGACGACAGCGGGGTGGTGCTGCGCTCATGAAAATCTCCAGACTGAAGAAACGCCTGCCCACGGGCCGGCACGCGGTGATCGGGATCCCGTTCCTCTGGCTGTTCCTGTTCTTCCTGCTGCCCTTCGCCATCGTGCTGAAGATCAGCTTCGCGGAAGCGGACGTCGCGATCCCGCCCTACACCGAGATCTACACCTGGGCCGACAACCAGCTGCAGATCGTCCTCAACCTCGGCAACTACTTCATGCTGAGCGAGGACGAACTCTACCTGGCCGCCTACCTCGGCTCGCTGAAGATGGCCTTCTTCAGCACCCTGCTGTGCCTGCTGATCGGCTACCCGATGGCCTACGCCATCGCCCGTGCCGGCAAGGAAGCGCAGACCGTGCTGCTGCTGCTGATCATGATGCCGACCTGGACCGCCATCCTCATCCGCGTCTACGCCTGGATGGGCATCCTCAGCAACAACGGCCTGCTCAACGGCTTCCTCATGGGCATCGGCCTGATCAGCGAACCGCTGCAGATCCTCAACACCAACACCGCGGTCTACATCGGCGTGGTCTATTCCTACCTGCCGTTCATGATCCTGCCGCTGTACGCCAACCTGGTGAAGCACGACCAGAGCCTGCTGGAAGCCGCCTCGGACCTCGGTTCGAGCAACTTCAACAGCTTCTGGAAGATCACCGTGCCGCTGTCGAAGAACGGCATCATCGCCGGCTCCATGCTGGTGTTCATCCCGGTGGTGGGCGAGTTCGTGATCCCCGAACTGCTCGGCGGCCCGGAGACCCTGATGATCGGCAAGGTGCTGTGGCAGGAGTTCTTCAACAACCGCGACTGGCCGGTAGCGTCCGCGCTGGCAGTGGTGATGCTGGCGATCCTCATCGTTCCGATCATCCTGTTCAACCGTAACCAAGCCAAGGAACTGGAGGGCAAGGTATGAAGCGCTTCAGTTTCTCCAACGTGATGCTGTGGGTCGGCCTGCTGTTCATCTACCTGCCGATGCTGATCCTTGTGATCTACTCGTTCAACGCCTCCAAGCTGGTGACGGTCTGGGGCGGCTGGTCGGTGAAGTGGTACGTCGGCCTGCTCGACAACACCCAGCTGATGAACTCGGTGATGCGCTCCCTGGAGATCGCTTGCTACACCGCCATCGCGGCGGTGGCGCTGGGCACCCTGGCGGCCTTCGTCCTGACCCGCATCCCGCGCTTCCGTGGCCGTACGATGTTCGGCGGCCTGGTCACCGCGCCGCTGGTCATGCCCGAGGTCATCACCGGCCTGTCGCTCCTGCTGCTGTTCGTGGCCATGGCGCAACTGATCGGCTGGCCCCAGGAGCGTGGCATCGTCACCATCTGGATCGCCCACACCACCTTCTGCTCGGCCTACGTGGCCATCGTGGTGTCGGCGCGCCTGCGCGAGCTGGACCTGTCCATCGAGGAGGCCGCCATGGACCTCGGTGCGCGTCCATGGAAGGTGTTCCTGCTGATCACCATTCCGATGATCGCGCCGTCCCTGGCGGCAGGCGGCATGATGTCGTTCGCCCTGTCCCTGGACGACCTGGTGCTGGCGAGCTTCGTCTCCGGCCCCGGCTCCACCACCCTGCCGATGGAGGTCTTCTCCGCCGTGCGCCTGGGCGTGAAGCCGGAGATCAACGCCGTGGCCAGCCTGATCCTGCTGACCGTGTCGCTGTTCACCTTCTTCGCCTGGTACTTCAGTCGCCAGGCCGAGGAGCGCCGCAAGCGCGCCATCCAGGAAGCCATGGAATCCATGGCCGCCGAAGCCGCGTCCAGCAACAAGCGCCGCGCCGCCAGCCAACCGGCCTGACCGCGTGCCGCCAACGAGAAAGGCCACCTTCGGGTGGCCTTTTTCATTTCCGACAGGGTGGCGCGCCTCGCGTGGTGTGCGCACCGTCATCCCCGCGAACGCGGGGACCCACTAGACCGCTGCCACCGCCACCTCCTCCCGTGCATCGGCCTCGGCCGCCCCACCTTCCAGGATCAACTGCGCCGCCTTCTCGCCGATCATGATGCACGGCGCATTGGTGTTGCCGCTGACCAGGGTCGGCATGATCGACGCATCGGCCACGCGCAGGCCCTTCACCCCGCGCACCCGCAGTTGCGGGTCCACCACGCTCATGGCGTCCACGCCCATCTTGCAGGTGCCCACCGGGTGGAACACCGTGGCCGCGTGCTCGCGGATGTAGGCCATGAGCTGCTCGTCGCTCTGCACCTCGGCGCCGGGCAGCATCTCCCTGCCGCGCAGGCCATCGAAGGCGGCGTCGGCGAGGATGCGCCGCGCCAGGCGGATGCCCTCGATCAGCACCCGGGCGTCCTGCGGGTCGGCGAGGAAGTTGTAGTCGATCTCGATCGCCCCGCGCGCCTTCACCCGCAGCTCGCCGATGCTGCCGGGGCGCAGCACGCAGGTGTGCACCGCGTAGCCGTGGCCCCATTCGAACAGGCGGCCGCGATGGCTGCGGTAGCCCGGCACGAAGTGGAACTGCACGTCCGGCAGCGCGCCGGCCAGGGGCGTGCGGGCGAAGCCGCCGGCTTCCACGTAGTTGGTGGTCAGCCAGCCCTTGCGTTGCGCCAGGTACTTGAAGGGCGAGAGCAGCACGCTGGGCAGCGAGCCCCAGGAGAAGCCCAGGGTCAGCGGGCTCGGCGAGCGCACCGTGACCAGGCCGTCGAGGTGGTCCTGCAGGTTCTTGCCGACGCCGGGCAGGTCGACCTGCACCGCGATGCCCGCCGCCTCCAGCTCCGCCCGGGGGCCGATGCCGGAGGCCAGGAGCACCTGCGGCGAGCCGATGGCGCCGGCGGCGAGTATCACCTCGCGCCCGCACTCCAGGCGCAGTTCCGCGCCGTCGCGCTCGACCCGCACGCCCTGGGCGGCACCGTCCTCCAGCAGCAGCGACAGCACCTTGCAGCCGGTCAGCACCTCCAGGTTCGGCCGCTCGCGCACCGGCGCGACGAAGGCGCGGTAGCTGGACAGCCGCCGCGCGTCCTTCTGCGTCAGGTCGTAGATGCCGACGCCTTCGAGCTGGCCGCCGTTGAAGTCGTCGTTGCGCTTCAGGCCGATGGCCTCGGCGGCCTTGATGAACAGGTGCGACAGCGGATTGGGGTCGCGGGCGCGGTCCACCGCGAGCTCGCCGCGGGTGCCGTGGTAGGCCGGGTCCTGGCCCAGGCGGTTGCCCTCGGATTTCCTGAACAGCGGCAGCACCTCGCGCCAGCTCCAGCCGTCGCAGCCGAGTGCGGCCCAGCGGTCGTAGTCGGAGGCGTCGCCACGGATGTAGATCATCGAGTTCATCGAGCTGGAGCCGCCCAGCGCCTTGCCGCGCGGGCAGTGCAGCTGGCGGCCGTTGAGGCGCGTCTGGGGCGCGGAGAAGAAGTTCCAGCTGAAGCGCCGGCTCTTGTACAGGGTGATGGTGCCGGCCGGCGTCTGCACGCGGGGGCTGGCGTCACTGCCGCCGGCCTCGATCAGGCAGACGCGCACGGTGGGGTCGGCGCTGAGGCGGTTGGCCAGGACGCAGCCGGCCGATCCGGCGCCGACCACCAGGTAGTCGAAGCGCCGGGGCGATGGAGTCGAAGCGGGCATGGGGCCCTCCTTGCGGTGGTGCCGAGGCGGGCGCGCCGCCCCGGGCTGTCAGTGCATCTCTTCGAGGTCGTCGTGGAGCAGGCCGAGGATCTCGCGCTTCATCTCGATGAAGGCGCGGTCCATGACCATGTCCAGGTCGCGCGGGCGGGGGATGGGCACGTCGAGTTCGCGCTTGATGTGGCCGGGGCGGGCGCCCATGACGTAGATGCGGTCGCCCAGCAGGATGGCTTCGTCGATGTCGTGGGTGACGAACACCACGGTCTTCTTGCTGTGCTCCCACACCCGCAGCAACAGCTTCTGCATCTGCATGCGGGTCTGGCTGTCGAGGGCGCCGAAGGGCTCGTCCATCAGCAGGATCTGCGGGTCGTTGGCCAGCGCACGGGCGATCGCCACGCGTTGCATCATGCCGCCGGAGAGCTGCTTGGGGTAATGCCCGGCGAAGCTCGCCAGGCCCACCTCGGCCAGGTAGAAGTCGACGATCTCCTGGCGTTCGCCCTTGGGCATGCCCTTGCGCTTGAGGCCGAACTCGATGTTCTCGCGCACGCTGAGCCAGGGGAACAGGGTGTAGCCCTGGAACACCATGCCGCGGTCGGCACCCGGCCCCTCGACGCGCTTGCCGCCCACGTGGATCTCGCCGGAGGTGGGCTCGGCGAGGCCGGCGGTGAGGTACAGCAGGCTCGACTTGCCGCAGCCGGAGGGCCCCACCAGCACGGCGAACTGCTGGTCCGGCACGCTCAGGGAGACGTTCTCCAGCGCGGCGAAGGTCTGTCCGCCCGGGCTCTGGTAGCGCAGGCAGACGTTGTCCACGCGCAGGCGCTCGGCGGGGTTCGCGGGCAGCGCAGGCGCGGCCACGGATTGGTTGTGCATGGCTGCTACTGCGCCCATGAGGCCACCTTCAGTCGGAGGAGTCGGAACAGTTGGTCGGTCACCAGCCCGAGCAGGCCGATGATGGCGATGGCGAGGAAGATCACGTCCACCTGGAAGCCGCGCATGGCCTTCAGGCTGATGTAGCCCAGGCCGCTGCTGGCGGCGACCAGCTCGGCCACCACCAGGTAGGTCCAGGCCCAGCCCATGGTCACCCGCAGGGTGTCCAGCACGCCGGGCAGGGAGGCCGGGCCGAGCACGTGGAGCACCACGTCGCGGCGGCTCGAACCCAGGGTGTAGGAGGCGTTGATCAGGTCCCGCGAGACGCCCTTGGAAACGTCCGCGATCATCACCAGCTGCTGGAAGAACACGCCGAAGATGATCACCGTCACCCGCTGCTCCAGGCCGATGCCGATCCACAGGATGAACAGCGGCACGAAGGAGGTCACCGGCAGGTAGCGGACGAAGTTCACCAGCGGCTCGAGGAAGGCCTGGACGATGCGGAAGCTGCCCATCAGCAGCCCCAGCGGCACCGCCACCAGGGACGACACCGCGAAGCCGATGAGCACCACCTCGACACTCGCCAGCACGTGCTTGCCGAGGGTGCCGTCGCCGGCCAGGCGCGCGGCCGCCTCCAGCACCGCGCCCGGGGTGGGCAGGAACATCGCCGGCACCACGCCGCCGTAGGACAGCCCGGCCCAGAGGCCGAGCACCAGCAGCCAGCCGAGGCTGCCCGCGCCGAGTATCAGCTTCGCCGGCAGCTCGACCTTGGGGGTCAGGCAGCGGTTCAGCCAGGAGTGTCGAGAGGCCATGGTCTTCCCCTTACTGGCTGACGAAGCGGGTGTCGACGAGATCGTCGTAGCTGACCTCGTAGCGCTTGCCCTGCAGGGCGCTCCAGGTCTCGTTGGCCAGGCGGATCACGCCCTTGATGTCACCGGGCTTGCCGGGCACGCCGAGCAGCCCCTCGCTCATGGCCTGGTCGTAGAAGCGTACGCCCTTGGCCGCGTTGGCCAGCTCCACCGGGTCGGCCAGGTAGCCGCCGACGCCCTTGGCCATGATCTCGTGGGCCTTCTCGGGGTTGTCCTTGGTGAACTGCACGGCCTTGTACAGGCCCTTGACCAGCGCCTTCACGTCCTCGGGCTGCTTGTCGATCACGTCGCAGGAGAGCGCCACCACGTCGACGATCACGCCGGGGGTCTTGCTGCTGTCGATGAGCACCTTGCCTTCCCCCTTCTGGCGCACCAGCGACAGGTGCGGCTCCCAGGTCACGGCGGCGGGCACGCGGCCGGCGATGAAGGCGGTGGCGGCGTCGTCGGCCGTCATGTTCTGGATATCCAGGTCGGCCATGGTCATGCCGTTGTGCTTGAGCAGGTAGGACAGCCAGAACTGCGAGACCGAGCCCTCGTTGACCGCCACCGACTGGCCCTTGAGCTCCTTCAGGCTGGTGACCCCGTTGCCCACCAGCACGCCGTCGCCGCCGTAGCTCTCGTCCAGCGCGGCGACCGCCTTGAAGCAGAAGTCCTTGGAGCGGTACTTGAGGATCTCGTCGATGGTCGAGGCCGAGCCGGAGAGCTTCCCGGAGGCCTGGGCGGCCATGTACATCGAGGCTTCCTCGATGGTGGTCAGCTCGACATCCAGGCCCTGCTCCTTGAAGTAGCCGAGATCGCGAGCCAGGTACAGCGTGCCGTAGCCGACCCAGGTGGTGTGGCCGATGGACAGGGTGCCCGCCTGCGCGCCGGCGGCGGAGAACGCCAGCGCGGTGCAGGCGAGGGGAAGGGTGAAGCGACGAAGCAAGGACTGGATCATTGGAACACTCCCGCAGCCTATGGGCTTAGTTGTTGGATTGCTGGGCAGTACCGGCCAGGGGCCAAATTCGTTCCGCGCCCCGGCCTGCGTGGGCCTGGGGTCCTGTTCTGCTGCGGCTCCCTCCATGGGCCGTGGGGCGGTCGGTGCGTCGTGCGGTGCCGCGCCGTGGAGCGGGACCGGGTCATCGCGGCGCCGGCCTAGAGGGCCGCCACCTGCACGCTGTTCTCCGCTTCGTAGGGTGGGCTTCAGCCCACCGTTTCCTCCTGCACCGGGGCCTGGAGGCGGCCCCGGTTCATCTGTTGTATCGCTGGTGGGCTGAAGCGGAGCGCCGCCCGGCCCACCCTACGGTTCTTGCTCAGCCGCGGCCGATCTCCTGCGCCGTGCGCTCCACCGCGCGGCGGGTCTTGTCCACCAGCTCGTCCAGCTCGGCGCGGGTGGCCACCAGGGCCGGCGCCATGATCATCCGGCCCAGGGTGGAGCGGATGATCACGCCCTCCTCGAAACCGAGGGTGCGGCAGCGCCAGGCGATGTCGTTCTCGTTGTCGAAGCGCTTGCGCGTGGCCTTGTCCTGGACGAACTGCAACGCCGCCACCAGGCCGGTGCCCTGCACCTCGCCGATCAGCGGGTGGTCGGCGAAGACCTCGCGCAGGCACTGCTGCAGGTAGGGGCCGGTGTCGTTCTTCACCTGGGCGACCACGCCCTCGTCGCGCAGCGCCTTGAGGTTGGCGATGGCCACGGCGGCGGCCACCGGGTGCCCGGAGTAGGTCAGGCCGTGGGCGAACACGCCGCCCTGTTCCACCAGCACCTCGGCGATGCGCTTGCCCAGCACCAGGCCGCCCATGGGCACGTAGCCGGAGGTCAGGCCCTTGGCGATGGACAGGGTGTCGGGCTGGAAGCCGAAGTGCTGGTGGGCGAACCATTCGCCGGTGCGGCCGAAGCCGCCGATCACCTCGTCCGCGCACAGCAGCACGTCGTACTGGCGGCAGATGCGCTGGATCTCCGGCCAGTAGGACTCCGGCGGGAAGATCATCCCGCCCGCGCCCTGGAAGGGCTCGGCGATGAAGCCGGCGACGTTCTCGGCACCCAGTTCGAGGATCTTCTCCTCCAGCTGGCGGGCGCAGCGCAGGCCGAACTCGGCCGGCGTCAGGTCGCCGCCCTGGGCGAACCAGTAGGGCTCGTCGATGTGGGCGACGTCGGGGATCAGCCCGCCCATCTCGTGCATGAACTTCATCCCGCCCAGGGCGGTGGCCGCCAGGGTGGAGCCGTGGTAGCCGTTCCAGCGGCCGATCATCACCTTCTTCTGCGGCTGGCCGAGGATCTGCCAGTAACGACGCACGGTGCGGATCAGCACCTCGTTCGCCTCGGAACCGGAGTTGGTGTAGATGGCGTGGCTGTAGTGGCCGGGCAGCAGGCTGAAGAGCAGTTCGGAGAGCTCCACCACCGCCGGGTGGGTGGTGTGGAAGAACATGTTGTAGTACGGCAGCTGCTCCAGCTGGCGGGCGGCGGCGGCGGCCAGGTCCTTGCGGCCGTAGCCCAGGTTGGTGCACCACAGGCCCGACATGCCGTCGAGGTAGCGCTTGCCGTCGTTGTCCCACAGGTACAGGCCCTCGCCCCGGGTGATCACGCGCGGGCCTTCGGCATTCAGTGCCTTCTGGTCGAGAAAGGCATGGATGTGGTGCGCGGCATCGGCCGCCTGGTAGTCCTCGGTACTGCGCTGCGGGGTGATGGGAGCGTTCATGGTCTTCTCCTGCTCGTCAAAGTGGTTCGGGGGAAAGGGCGGCGCGGGTCAGCGGCGCCGGCTCGGAAGGGGTCAGCGGCTCGGGCACGAACAGCGGCTTGTCCATCACCAGCCTGATCCAGGCCACGGCGATCACCGAGATCAGGCCGAGCACCACGCCGGCGGTGGCGAAGATCTTCGCGGTCATCTCCGGGGTCGGCGAGACGTGGTAGATGGCAAAGAGCATGCCGGCGATGCCGAGCACCTGGGGCCAGGGATAGAAGGGCGAGCGGAACGGCCGCGCGATGTGCGGGTAGCGGCGGCGCAGGGCGATCACATCGATGTGCACGATGATGTAGGCCAGCAGCCAGGCCAGCGCGGCGGCCAGCAGCAACAGGCTGATGGCGTCCGGGTCCTGGCCGAGCAGCAGGATCGGCAGGCCGGTGATGGCGGCGATGAACAGCACCGCCACCCAGGGCGTGCGGGCGCGGCGGCTGAGGCGCTTGAACTGCGGGAAGGCCTGGCCGTTCTGCGCCATGCCGTAGAGCATGCGCGGCAGCGCGGCCAGGGAGGAGTTGACCGTGCTGCAGGTGGCGGTCACCGCGGCGGCCACCAGGAACAGCTTGCCGGCCTCGCCGAACACGGTGGTGGCGAAGAGGAAATGCGGCAGCGGGTCGGCCGCCAGTTGCTCGCGGGGGATGCACAGCAGCGCGCCGAGGCAGTAGAGGACGATGATGCCGAAGATCAGCGTGAGGCCGATGATCATCGAGCGCGGGATGTTGCGCTCCGGGCGGCGCGTCTCCTCCACCAGGGGGCAGACGAACTCGGCGCCGACGAAGCCCCAGATGGCCATGGCCGCCAGGGTCAGCGCGCCGGCTTGCAACGGGTTCCAGCCCTGGTCCAGTGGCGTCGTGGTGGCGGCCAGGTCGCTGCCGACGGCGCCCAGCCCGAGGGCCAGCAGGCTCACCACCATCACCAGCGCCAGGGCGCTCTGCAGGCGGGCGAAGACGTCGATGCCCAGCAGGTTGAAGCCGGTGAACAGGGCGAGCACGCCATAGGCGACCAGCATGGGCGGCAACGCGCCGGGGTAGACCTTGCCGATGATCAGGTCGAGCAGCAGCAACTCGGCGGAGAGGGCGAACATCGCCACCACCATGTAGCCCGAGAAGGTGGCGAGGATGGCCGGGAAGTGGCCGATGGCGACTTCGGTGTAGCTGCTCAGGCTGCCGGCGCGGGGGATCATCAGCGAGAGTTCGGAGAACGACAGGGCATAGGTCAGCGCCAGCAGGTAGGCGATGCCCAGGGGAATGATGAAGCCCAGCCCTGCCAGGCCGGCGCCTTGCAGCATCAGCACCATCACACCCTGGGACACCACCAGGCCGACGGCGACCGCCACCAGCGGGCCCAGTCCGAGGACGCGGCGCAGGCCGCCCGATTGCCCCTTGGCAGGGATGGAAACACTCGCACTCATGACGCTCTCCCGATCTTCTTGTTATCCGCCTGCGGCTCAGGGGCCGCCGGCTGGTGTGACGGGTGCACCCGTCGTTCAGCCCCGCCCGCGCGGGGCTGAACCCGCGTGGGCTAAGCCATGGCTCAGCGTGCCGCCCAGGCGTTGAAACGTTCCTCCAGCTCCTCGCCGTGGTTGACCCAGAACTCCGCATCCACCAGCTGCGCCTCGGCGAGGTTCGCCGGCGCGGTGGGCAGTTGTGCCTGGGTGGCCGCGGGCAGCTGCGCCAGGGCGTCCTGGCGCACCGGCCCGTAGGGGATCTGGCTGGAGAACTGCTTCTGGGGCCCGGCCTGGCTGGCGAAGGCGATGAAGCGCTCGGCCAGTGCCTTGTTAGGGCTGCCGCGGACGATGGCCCAGTGGTCCGGGTCGTAGAGGTTGCCGTTCCACACGATGGCGAGCGCGGAGCCCTCCTTCTGCGCGGCGGCGATGCGACCGTTGTAGGCGGCGGACATCACCACGTCGCCGGCCGCCAGCCACTGCGGCGGTTGCGCACCGGCCTCCCACCACTGGATGTGCGGCTTGATCTGGTCGAGCTTGGCGAAGGCGCGGGTGACGCCTTCCGGGGTCGCCAGCACGCTGTACAGGTCCTCGCGCTTCACCCCGTCGGCCAGCAGCGCGGCCTCCAGGGTGTACTTGGCGCCCTTGCGCAGGCCGCGCTTGCCGGGGAAGCGCTCGAGGTCCCAGAAGTCGGCCCAGGAGGTGGGCGCCGCCGCCAGCTTGCCGGCGTCGTAGGCCAGCACCATGGACCACACGTAGCTCGCCACGCCGCACTCGCTCAGGGTGCCGGGCATGAAGCTCGCGGCATCGCCGAGCAGGGCCGGGTCGATGGGCTCGAACAGGCCTTCCTCGCAACCGCGCAGCAGCTCGGGGCTCTCCACCTCCACCACGTCCCAGCTGACCTGGCCGATATCGACCATGGCCTTCACCTTCGACAGCTCGCCGTTGTATTCGCCGGCCACCACCCTGGCCGCGCCGCTCTGCTCGAACGGCCTGAAGTAGGCGGCGTCCTGGGCGGCCTTGGTGGCGCCACCGAAGGAGATCACGGTGAGCTTCGCAGGCTGGGCCTGGGCGATGCCGAGGGTGGTGAGCAGGGCCAGCCCGAAGGCCGTGGACAGGGTGGGACGCAAGGATCTGGACATGAGAACTCCCTCACTACTTTTCAGTCGTGTTCAGTTGTCGAGGCAGTTGTGGCCCTGGGGCCGGGGCTCCGCGCGTGCACGGGCGCGGATGGTTTTCTTGTCATGGCGGCCGCGCGGCGAGGCGCGGCCGGGTCGTCGTCGCGACCTCAGCGCAGCTGGAACCAGGTGGTCTTCAGCTGGCTGTACTTGTCGAAGGAATGCAGCGAGAGGTCGCGCCCGAAACCCGATTGCCGGCCGCCGCCGAAGGGCACGGTGACGTCCAGCGCGTCCACGGTGTTCACCGACACGGTGCCCGCCTTGAGCGCGCGGGCGACGCGGTGGGCACGGTGCAGGTCGTCGCTCCACACCGAGGCGGCCAGGCCGTAGACGCTGTCGTTGGCGAGGCGGATGGCTTCCTCCTCGCTGTCGAAGGCGCTGATGGCCAGCACCGGGCCGAAGACCTCCTCGCGCGCCAGGGTCATGTCGCTGCGCACATCGGCGAAGACGGTGGGCTCGACGAAGTTGCTCGAGCCGTTGAAGCTCAGGCGCCGGCCACCGGCCAGCAGCCGCGCGCCCTGGCCCTGGGCGCCCTCGATGAAGCCCATGACGCGGCCGGTCTGCGCGGCATCGACGATGGCGCCGGCACGGCTGGCCGGGTCCAGTGGGTCGCCGGGCATCCAGTCGCGGGCCTTGGCCAGCAGGCGCTCGATGAATTCGTCCTGGATGGAGCGCTGCACGTAGAGGCGCGAGTTGGCCGAGCACACCTCGCCCTGGTTGAAGAAGATGCCGAAGGCGGCCTTCTCGGCGGCCAGGTCGAGGTCGCGGCAGTCCTCGAACACCAGGTTCGGGCTCTTGCCACCGCACTCCAGCCAGACCTGCTTGAGGTTGGACTGGGCCGAATAGCCCATGAAGTACTTGCCCACCTGGGTGGAACCGGTGAACACCAGGCAGTCCACGTCCGGGTGCAGGCCGAGGGCGCGGCCGGCGCTCTCGCCCAGGCCCGGCACCACGTTGAGCACGCCCTCGGGGATGCCGGCCTCCAGGGCCAGTTCGCCCAGGCGCAGGGCGGAGAAGGGCGACTGCTCGGCGGGCTTGAGCACCACGCTGTTGCCGGCGGCGAGCGCCGGGGCCAGCTTCCAGGCGGCCATGTCGAGGGGGAAGTTCCAGGGCACCACGGCGGCGACCACGCCCAGCGCTTCGCGGGTGATGGTGGCCAGGGTTCCGGGGGCGGTGGGCGCCACCTGGTCGTAGAGCTTGTCCAGCGCCTCGCCGTACCAGGCGAAGACGTTGGCGGCACCGGGCACGTCGATGCTGTAGGCGTCCATCACCGGCTTGCCCATGTCGAGGGAGTCCAGCAGGGCCAGCTCCTCGCGGTGGGCCAGCATCAGCTCGGCCAGGCGCAGCAGCACCTTCTTGCGCTCCACCGGCGCCATGCGTGCCCAGGGACCCTGCTCGAAGGCGCGGCGGGCGCTGCGCACGGCGAGGTCCACCTCGGCCTCGCCGCAGGCGGCGACGCGGGCCAGGAGCTGGTTGGTCGCGGGGTTGATGGAATCGAAGGTGGCGCCGGATGCGGCGGATACCAGGCGGCCGTCGATGAGCGCCTGGTCAATGAATGCTTGCCGGGCAGCTCGCTGCTGCCAATAGCCGAGATCGAACACGCTGCACTCCCACTCGACCGTCTTCGCGGTCTGGTTGTTATTCGTGACTGGGCCTGATGGTGCGACAGAGTTCGGCTGAGGAAAATTATTAAAAATATGCTCGGTGGATAAGAAAAAGCTCGGTAGCGCAAGCACGCGCGCAGCGCCCTCCCGCCCTTGGCTCCAGCCTGGGGCGGCGGGCCTGCAGGGTGCGCCATAGGGGTGCGAAAACACCGGAAAAAAGGGACGCCTGTACGGGCGAATTCATTCGCCCACCGTTCCACCCAGCGTGCAGGCCGCTTCTTGTTCGTGGGAGCGGATTCATCCGCGATGAGCTCACCGACGCATCGTCGGTGGGCTGAAGCCCACCCTACGGCCGTTGGCGAACAGCCGGTGGGCTGAAGCGGAGCGCCGCACGGCCCACCCTATGGCCGTGCCTGGCCCGGCTAGGTGACCCGCAACTCCATCGGCTGGTAGGTGAGCCCGGCGAATTCGCCTGTCTCACCGCTGCACTGGAAGCCGTAGCGCAGGTACGCGCCCACCGAGGTCAGCGAGGCCCGGACCGTGATCGCATCCACCCGGGCGTGTGCGGTCATCGCCTTCACCAGTGCCTGGCCGATGCCCTGGCGCTGGTGCTGGGGGTCGATGAACAACATGGCCAGGTGGCGACCTTCCTTGAGTTCGAGAATGCCGCGGAGCGAGCCGGCCACTTCGTAGACCAGCATCAGGTTGTCGCCCTGCAAGCGCTGCAGGAAGGCCTCGGCGGCGGCCACCTTGGCGAAGGTCTCGACACCTTGCGCGGGCAGCGTGGGCGCGACCGAAGCATTGAAGGCCGCCATGCACAGCGCGCTGACTGCATCGATGTCCGCCGGCGCCATCTTCCTGATCACCATTCTTCGCTCCTTCGTCCTTGTGGCATGGCCGGCCACGTTAGCACCGGGCGCCATCCGGGCTGAAGCGTTGTGTCGGGCGGTGGATCAGCCCGGGTTCTCCAGGTAGTCGGCCAGGCGCAGGAGCATGGCGTCGCAGGCGTGGAGCTGTTCGAGGCTGATGAACTCGTCGGGCTTGTGCCCCTGGTCCATGCTGCCGGGGCCGCAGACCACGGTGGGGATGCCGGCCTGGTCGAACAGCCCGCCCTCGGTGCCGAAAGCGACCGTGCCGAATTCGCTGGAGCCGGCGATCCGCGCCAGCAGCCGCGCGGCGTCGCTGTCGGGAGGAGTGGCGAGGCCGGGGTAGGCGCTCAGGCTCTGCAGCCGGATGGCCGTGTCGGGCTGCACCGCCTGCATCTTCGGCAGCAGCTCGGACTCGGCGTAGCGCTGCAGTTCATCCGCCACCTGCTGGGCATCGAAGCCGGGCAGGGCGCGGACCTCGAAGTCGAACTCGCATTCCGCCGGGACTATGTTCAGCGCCCGGCCGCCCTTGATCAGGCCGGTCTGCACCGTGGAGAAGGGCGGGTCGAAGCGCGGGTCGTGGTGCTCGATGCGGGCCAGCCGCGTGCCGATATCGCCCAGCTTGCCGATCAGCTGCGCGGCGTATTCGATGGCGTTGACGCCATGGGGGGCATAGGCGGAATGGCAGGCGGCGCCCTGCACCTGGCAGCGCATGGCCAGCTTGCCCTTGTGGCCAAGCACCGGCTTGAGTTCGGTGGGCTCGCCGATCAGGCACAACAGCGGCTTGTGCGGGCGCTTCTCCAGCTCGGCGAGCATGCTGCGCACGCCGAGGCAGCCGACTTCCTCGTCATAGGAGAAGGCCAGGTGCACCGGCACCTGGAGCGGGCGTTCGAGGAAGCGCGGCACCGCCGCCAGCACGGACGCGATGAAGCCCTTCATGTCGGCGGTGCCGCGCCCGTAGAGGCGGCCGTCGCGCTCGCTCAGGCGGAAGGGCGGAAGGGTCCAGGCCTGCCCGTCCACCGGCACCACGTCGGTGTGCCCGGACAGCACGACGCCACCCCGCTCGCGCGGGCCGAGGGTGGCGAAGAGGTTGGCCTTGGTGCCTTCCGGGTTGTGGAACAGCTCGCTGTCCACGCCGAAGCCGGCGAGGTAGTCGCGGATGAAGGCGATCAGCTCCAGGTTGGAGTCCCGGCTGACGGTGGCGAAGCCGATCAGCCGCTCCAGCAGGTCGCGGCTGCTCGCCTCACTCATCGCCGGGTACCCCGTAGCTGGGCGCTGCCGTCGGGTCCAGGGCGCGGGTGATGTAGTCCTGCATCTGCGGGCGGTAGGCTTGCCAGAGGCCGTCGAGGCGGCCGATGGGGTCCTCGTCCGCCCAGTCCACGCGCAGGTCGACGATGGGCCAGGTGAGGTCGTCCACCACCTTGAGCGCCGCCGAATGCACCGGGCCGGCCTCGCCCCCGGCGGCCATCGCCGCGTGCATGGCCGCCAGCAGCCGGTCGGCCAGGAGGCCCGGTGCGTTTTCGAAGGCCTGCACCATGGCGTCGATCACCCCGGTGCCCGAGAGCAGGTTGCCGGCCGCCACGCATTGCTCGCCGGCAACCGCGTTGTGCAGGCCCAGGGCTTCCTTGCCGCTGAACAGGGCGGTGCGGCCCTGGCCGTCGATCACCGTCACCTGGCGGTACTGGCTCCAGCCGTTGGCGTGCAGCGCCCGGTCCAGGGCGGCGGCGGGGTCGAGGTGCTGGTGCTCCAGCAGGTCGAGGATCTGCGGGCCGAGGGCCGGCAGGGTGACGTTCTGGGTGGCCACCGCGCCGACACCGGCGCGCAGCCAGGGGCAGCGGGCGCCGACGGCGATGCTGGAGGAGCTGATGGCGATGCCCAACTGCCCGGTTTCCGCGCAGCGGCCGATGATCGAGAAAGTCATGGGTCGCTCCTCAGCGCTGCGGCTGCCAGTCGTCCGGGATCACCGCGATCACGTCGATCTCCATCAGCCACTGGGGCTGCCCCAGGGCCGAGACCACCAGGCCGGTGGATATGGGGAACACGCCCTTCAGCCACTTGCCCACTTCCTGGTAGACCGGTTCGCGGTAGCGCGGGTCGACCAGGTAGGTGGTGGTCTTGACGATGTGCGAGAGGTCGCTGCCGGCTTCCTCCAGCAGTTGCTTGAGGTTCTTCATGGCCTGCTCGGTCTGCGCGCGCGGGTCGCCCAGGCCCACCAGGTTGCCGTCGAAGTCGGTGCCGACCTGGCCGCGCACGTACACGGTATTGCCGGCGCGCACGGCCTGGCAGAGGTCGTTGTCCAGGGACTGGTTGGGGTAGGTGTCCTTGGTGTTGAACATGCGGATGCGGGTATGGGTGGGCATCAACTTACTCCCATGATGCTGGCTTTCTGGGCGGGCGAACCGGCCTGCGGGGCCCTGGGGCTGCCGTTCAGGCCGCCTTCCTGCTGGCGCTGCGAGGCGTCGCGGTAGGCGAGGTACTTGCGTTGGGTGGCGATGTGGTCGGCGATGTGCTTGGCGTCGTGCCATACGCCCCAGATGAAGGTGGAGCCCCGGCGTGACAGCCAGGGCAGTCCGACGAAATACACGCCCGGTTCGCTGGAGACGCCGCGCTGGTGGCGGGGCTTGCCCTGGTCGTCGAAGGCGTTCACCTGCAGCCAGCTGAAGTCCACGGAGTAGCCGGTGGCCCAGATGATCGAGGTGACGCCGGCGGCGGCCAGGTCCAGCTCGAGCAGCGGATGGGTGATGCATTCCGGGTCCGGCCGCTTGCGGCGCGCCTCGGGCTCCTCCGGCAGGTCGAGGCCGTTGCGGGCGATGTAGGCATCGGCGGCATCCAGCAGCGACAGGTAGTTCTCGTCGCCCCGGGCGATGTTCTCGGCCAGGTCGTCATTGAATTTCGCCACCCCGTTCTCGAAGGATTTCGTCAGCCCCACCAGGGTGATGCCCTGGCTGGCCAGGTCGCGGAAGTCCACGGTGTGGCCGCCCCGGGCGCCGCTGACGGCGATGGTGACGTGCTCGCGGCCCGGTTGCGCGGCTTCCGCGTCCCACAGGCCGAGTACGCCCAGCCACCAGCAGAAGTCGCGGTTGCGGTAGCTGCGCGGCGGACGGTCGTGGGCGCCCACCGAGAGGTAGACCTTGCGCCCGGCCCGCATCAGCTCGTCGGCGATCTGTACGCCGGAGGAGCCGCCCCCGACCACCAGCACGGCGCCGGCGGGCAATTGCTGCGGGTTGTAGTAGGCGGCGGAGTGGATCTGGTGGAGCGTGCCCTGCGTCGGGGCGATGGCCGGGATCACCGGGCGCTGGAAGGGGCCGGTGGCGGAGACCACGCGGTTGGCCTGGATCACGCCGATGGAGGTCTCGACGGTGAAGCCCGGGCGGTCGGGGTTGCGCACCACCTTCTTCACCTCGACGCCGGTGCGGATCGGTGCGTTGATCTGCCGGGCGTAGGCGACGAAGTAGTCCGCCACCTGCTCCTTGCCGGGGAACTCATCCGGGCCGACGTCGAATTCCATGCCCGGGAAGCGGTCGTGCCAGGCCGGGCCGTTGGCCACCAGCGAATCCCAGCGCCCGCTGCGCCAGGCTTCGGCGATGCGGCTGCGTTCCAGTACCAGGTGCGGTACGCCGAGCTTGCCCAGGTGTTCGCTCATGGCCACGCCGGCCTGTCCCGCGCCAACGACGAGCGTATCGATTTCTATGGTTTCAACGGTCATGTGTCTGTCCTTCTGCAAGGCGATTCGCGGTTGTCGGGCGGTGCTGCGGGGCGGGACGGGGGCGAGGCGCGAGGTGGCCGGGGGCGGACAGGCTGCACTTGCTCGCCGACCGTCTGCGCGGTCCGGGCTTCGTGAGTCGAGTGCAGCGGATGGTGCGATAGAGCTCGGCCGAGGAAAATTATTAAAAATATGCTCGGTGGATAAGAAAAAGCTCGGCAGCGCGGCAGCCCATGCCGCGATGCCTGGGGTATGTTTCGCAGGGACGATCCCCGCCCACAACAAGCTGCCCGGCCATGACCGCAGGTGGCACGCGACGCCGAGGTGCCCCGTGGCGAACTACACCCTGCGACAACTCAAGTACTTCGTGACGACCGTGGAGTGCGGCAGCGTGGCCGAGGCGTCGCGCAAGCTGTACATCGCGCAGCCGTCCATCTCCACCGCCATCAAGGGGCTGGAGGAGAGCTTCGGCGTGCAGTTGTTCATCCGCCACCACGCCCAGGGCGTGTCGCTCACCCCCAGCGGCTCGCGCTTCTACCGCAAGGCCCAGGACCTGCTGCGCATGGCCTGGGAATTCGAGCAGAACGCCCTGGCGGTGAACGACGTGGTGGCCGGGCAGATCGACATCGGCTGCTTCGAGACCGTGGCTCCGCTCTACCTGCCGGGGCTGATCGCGGGCTTTCGCGAGCGCTACCCGGGGGTGGAGATCCGCATCGGCGATGGCGAGCAGCAGGAGCTGGTGCAGGGGCTGACCGCCGGGCGCTTCGACCTGGCGATCCTCTACCAGCACGAGCTCGACGCCACCATCGAGACCGACCCGCTGATGCCGCCGCAGCGACCCTACGCGCTGCTGCCGGAGAACCACCGCTTCGCCCGCCAGGCCCAGGTGTCGCTGCGCGACCTGGTGCTGGAACCGATGATCCTGCTCGACGTGCAGCCGAGCCGGACCTACTTCGTCAGCCTGTTCGAGGAGCTCGGCCTGAGCCCCAACATCGGCTTCAGCTCGCCCTCCATCGAGATGGTGCGCGGCATGGTGGGGCAGGGCTTCGGCTTCTCGGTGCTGGTCACCCGGCCGCATTCCGAGTGCACCTACGACGGCAAGAAGGTGGTGATGGTGGACATCGCCGAGCCCGTCACCGGCTCCGGCCTGGTGGCCGCGTGGCTCAAGCGCGCGCAGCTGACCAAGCCGGCGCAGCTGTTCGTCGACTACTGCAAGGAACACCTGCCCGGCGGCAGCGCGCCGGTGCCCTCACCGGGCTGAAACCCGGGCCACCGGTTGACCACCGGTGGGGGCGAATTCATTCGCGAAAGCGGCGTCCTGCGATGTGTAGGATGGGTAGAGGTACGAAACCCATCGATGCGGAGCAACCCGTAACCGCATGGGTTTCGCTTCGCTCTACCCATCCTACGAAGAGCGCCGGTGCCTGGGGCTAGGCCTCAACCCGCCCCGCCTCCTTCAACAACGCCTTCAGCCGCTCGCCGTCCAGCGCCGGGCAGAGGCCGGCCGGCTTCTGCATCACGGCGTCCTCGGCGGCGAGCATGGCGTTGAGGATGGCCTCGTCGGTGCTTTCCACCGCCGCCAGGTAGAGGGCGTCGATGTGTTCATCGTTCAGGCACTCCAGGCTGAAGCGCCCGCCCGGGGTGAGCTGCGGCAGGGGGCGCGGGTTGGCCACGCTGAAGGCGAGGAAGATGTCCCCCGAGTTGTTGCCCCCCGGCGTGCCGCCCAGGCCGATGCCGAGGCCGGCGCGCTGGGCCAGGCGGCGCAGCTGGTGGGGCAGCAACGGGGCGTCGGTGGCGAGGATGACGATGATCGAGCCGCGCTCGCGGTCGAGCCCGCCGGGTTGCTCGCCCAGGGCCTTGCCCACCGGTACGCCCAGCACCTTGAGCCAGTCGCGCTGGCCATGGTTGGCCTGCACCAGGGCGCCCAGGGTATAGGCCTGGCCGTCGATCTCCAGCATCCGCGAGGCGGTGCCGGTGCCGCCCTTGAAGCCGTAGCAGATCATGCCGTTGCCGCCGCCGACGTTGCCTTCGGCGATGGCGCCGTCGCGGGCGTCCGCCAGCGCCGCCAGGGCGTCGGCCTCGGTGACGTGCTGGCCGTTGATGTCGTTGATCACCCCGTCGTAGGTCTCGGCCACCACCGGCATCGCCCACAGGTGGCTGGCATCCCAGGCCTGCGCGTAGTGGTCGATGGTCCAGCGCGTGGCGGCGTGGTGGACGATGCCGACGCTGTGGGAGTTGGTGATGCACACCGGGCCGACGAAGTAGCCGCCGTGCTCGATCCAGTGGGTGCCGGTCATCTCGCCGTTGCCGTTGAGGGCGTGGAAGCCCGCCCACACCGGCTGCGGCTCGCGCTCCAGGCCCCGGGGGAGGATGGCGGTGACGCCGGTCTTGATGCGCTTGCCGTTGGCGGCGACGGCATCGAGGGTGCGGTAGCCGACGCGCACGCCGGGCACGTCGGTGATGGCGTTGTTGGGGCCGGGCCGGCCGGGGACGGCCAGCCCGAGTTCACGGGCGCGTGGTTTAGCCATGGGCATTCTCGGCAGGGGACGTGGCGGGCTTGCGGTTGCGCAGGTAGAGCCCGAGGGAGGCGATGAGCAGCGAGGCGATCAGCAGCAGGGTGGCGATGGCATTGATCTCGGGCTTGATGCCGCGACGGATCATCCCGTAGATGAACACCGGCAGCGTGGTGGCATCGACCCCGGAGATGAAGTAGGTGATCACCAGGTCATCCATCGAGATGATGAAGGCCAGCAGGGCGCCGCCGAGCACGCCGGGAAGGATCTGCGGCAGGGTGATGCGGCGGAAGGTGGTCCAGGGCGAGGCGCCGAGGTCCGCCGAGGCTTCCTCCAGGCGCGTGTCCATCCCCGCCAGGCGGGCGCTGACGATGAGGAACACGTAGCTGATGAGGAAGGTGCAGTGGCCGATGATGATCGACGTCTTGCCCAGGGGGATGCCGCTGCCGACGAAGAAGATCAGCAGGGCGATGCCGAGGACGATGTCCGGCATCAGCATCGGCAGGAACAGCAGCACCCGGTAGAAACCCTGCAGGCGGAAGCGGTAGCGCGCCAGCGCCAGGGCGGTGAGGGTGCCGACCAGGGTGGCGATCAGTGTGGTGCTCAGGGCCACGATGAGGCTGGTGCGCAGGGCGGCCACCAGCTGGTCGGTGGATTCCACGTAGAGCGCGTTCTCGTTCAGCGCGCTGGAGAAGCCGAACAGGGTGCGGTACCAGTCCAGGCTGGCGCCGCTCCAGATCATCATGTTCACCGGGTTGGCGTTGAACGAGTAGGCGACGATCAGCGCGATGGGCAGGTACAGGAAGGCGAAGAAGGCCAGGCTGTAGCCGCCGAGCAGGCCGCGGCCGAGGCGGGCGAGGAGGGCGCTCATGCCAGGCCCTCCCTGGATTGCGAACGCGACTGCCAACGCACGTAGAGCAGCAGGAACACCAGCATCGCGGCCATGATCAGCATCGCCAGGGCGGCGCCGAAGGGCCAGTTGCGCGCGGCGAGGAATTGCTGCTCCACCAGGTTGCCGATCATCACCACCCGTGCGCCGCCCAGCAGCGAGGGCACGATGAAGTTACCCAGGCTTGGGATGAAGACGATGATCGAGCCGGCGGCGATGCCCGGCAGAGTCAGCGGGAAGACGATGCGCCAGAAGCTCTGCCAGCGGCTGGCGCCGAGGTCGGCGGAGGCTTCCAGCAGCTTGCGGTCGAGCTTCTCCACGCTGGCGTAGATGGGCATGAACATGAAGGGGATGAAGATGTAGGTCATGCCGATCAGCACGGCGGTTTCGCTGTAGATCAGGTTCAGCGGCCGGTCGGCCAGGCCCAGGGCCTGCAGGGCCAGGTTGAGGAAACCGGTGGGCCGCAGGATCAGCACCCAGGCGTAGAGCCGCACGATCAGGCTGGTGAAGAACGGCAGGGTGATCAGGAACAGGAAGAAGTTGCGCCGCCGCTCCGGCTGCCGCGCCACCCAGAAGGCCGCCGGGTAGCAGACCGCGAGCGTCAGCACCACGGTGATCGCCGCCAGCTTGAACGAGCGCAGCAGGATCTCCAGGTAGACGATGTCGAACTCTTCGTTGCTGCCGTCGGCCCATCCGAGGATGCGGCCGAAGTTGTCCGGGTAGAAAGACCATTCCACGCCGCCGTACAGGCCCGGTTCGAGCAGGCTGTAGAGCGCCATGATGGCCATGGGCACGAGGAAGAAGCCGACGATCACCAGGGTCGCCGGGCCGAGCAGGGCCACCAGGCGCAGGCGTGCGCGGGCGGCGAGGGAGAGCGCGATCACGGGTGGGCCTCCTGCGCCAGCAGCAGGTGCGGGGCATCGGTGGCGTACCACAGCTGCACCCGCGCGCCGGCCTCGAGCGTGCTCATCAGCTCCCGCGAGGGGGCGCGCAGTACCGCCTTCACCGGGCTGCCGTGCAGGGTGCGCACGCTCAGCTCGAAGTCCTTGCCGATGAACACCTGCTGCAGCACGCGGCCCTCGATGAAGGCGTGACGGGCCGGGTCGCCCGGGCAGGCGAGGTGGAACTGCTCGGGACGCAACATGGCCTGGAGCTTCTGCCCCGGCACCAGGTCGGTGCGACGCAGGCGCAGGGTGTCGCCCTGGGCGGTGAGGAACTCCACGGCGTCGCCGTGGTGGCGGGTGACGCGGCCGTCGAACAGGTTGCTCTCGCCGATGAAGCCGGCGACGAAGGCGTTGGCCGGGCGGTCGTAGATGTCTTCCGGGCTTCCCAGCTGCTGCACGTGGCCGCCATTGAGCACGACGATGCGGTCGGACATGGTCAGCGCTTCTTCCTGGTCGTGGGTGACGAAGACGAAGGCGATGCCCAGCTCGCTCTGCAGGTTCTTCAGCTCGCGCTGCATGCTCTGGCGCAACTGGCGGTCGAGGGCCGAGAGCGGCTCGTCGAGCAGCAGCAGGGCGGGCTTGTTGACGATGGCGCGGGCCAGGGCGATGCGCTGCTGCTGGCCACCGGAGAGCTGGCCGGGCTTGCGTTTCTCCAGCCCCGCCATGCCCACCAGTTCGAGGGCGTCGGCCACCTGGTGGTTGCGCTGGGCCTTGGCCACGCCACGGATGTCCAGCGCGTAGCCGACGTTGTCGCCGACGCTGAGGTGGGGGAACAGGGCGTAGCTCTGGAACACGGTATGCACCGGGCGCAGGTGCGCGGGTACGTCGTTCATCAGCTGGCCCTGGATGCGCAGCTCGCCGCCGTCGAGGCCTTCGAAGCCGCTGATCACCCGTAGCAGGGTGGTCTTGCCGCAGCCGGAGGGGCCGAGCAGGGTGACGAACTCGTTGCCGCCGACGCACAGGTCGACGCCATCGAGGGCGCGGACGGCGTGGCCTTCCGGGGCGCGGTAGTGCTTCACCGCAGCGGTGATCTGGACCACCGGTGCACTGTTGACGATGCAGGTCATGGAGAACTCCGGCGGGCGCGTCGCGCACCCGCTCTCTTGCTGGCTCAGTTGGCGGTGCGCACGCGGGTCCAGGCGCGGTCGTACTTCTTCAGGTCCTTGCCCAGGTCGTTGAAGATCTGCAGCTTGGCCATGACATCGGCCGGCGGGTTGACCTGCGGGTTGTCGCGCAGCTCGGCGGGCAGCAGCTTGAGCGCCTCGCGGTTGGGCGTGCCGTTCATCTGCTGCCGGGTGTTGAGGGCGGCGATCTCGGGGGTGAGGAAGAACTCCATGAAGCGCTTGGCGTTGGCCTTGTTCGGCGCGCTCCTGAGCACGCACATGTCTTCCTGGTACATCGTCGCGCCTTCCCTGGGGATGACGTAGGCGAGGTTCTGCGGGTCCTGCTTCACGTACATCATGGCGCCGACGAAGTAGTGTGCGGCGGCCACGTCGCCCGACTGCACCATGGGCACGCTGTCGTAGGTGAAGGCCGAGACCAGCGGCTTGCGCTCCAGCAGCCACTGCTCGGAGACCTTGAGGTCGGCGGCATCGGTGGTGTTGACCGACTTGCCGTTGACGATCAGGCCGACGCCCAGGGTCTCGCGCATGTCGTCGAGCAGGATGACCTTCTTGCCGGATTCGGCCAGGGCGAAGAAATCCGCCCAGGATTCGATGGGGCGGTCCACCTTGGTCTTGTTGTAGAAGATGCCGACGGTGCCCCAGGCGTAGGGCAGGCACTGCTCGCCCCTGGGGTCGGACTTGGCGCGGAGGAAGGCCGGGTCGATGTTGGCGAAGGCCGGGCTGGCGCCGATGTCGGTCTTCTCCAGCAGGCCCAGGGCGGACAGGGTGTCGTGCATGTGCACGGAGGGGAACACGATGTCGTAGCCGGTGGCACCGGCCTGGAGCTTGGCGAGCATTTCCTCGTTGCTGCCGTAGGTGTCCAGTGACACCTTGATGCCGGTCTCGTCGGTGAAGCGCTTGAGCACCTCGGGGTTGATGTAGTCGCCCCAGTTGTACAGGTGCAGCTCCTCGGCGGCCTGTGCGGCGCCGAGGGTGAAGGCCAGGGTGGTGGCGAGCAGCGGCGCGGCGAGGCGGCGCAAAGGATGCAGCAGGGGGTGAGCGGGCATGTTCCTGTTCTCCGTTCTGGGCCCGGCGCGGCTGGCGCGGGCCTGGCTGGGGCAGCTCTTGCATGGCCGATGGGCCGAAGGGATAGCGGAAGAAACGGTGTTTTTATTTTTTGCCTCGCCGTGGAGCATAAAGTATCTTTCTTCCAATATTCAATACAGTGACATTAATCTTCCAATATTGGGCGGGAACCGAGGCATGCTGGACAGCAAAGTGGAGCAGATCGAAGGCAAGCTCACGCCGAACGAACGCACCCTGTGGGCCTATATCCAGGCCAACCTGGAGACCATCGCCTTCGAGAACGGCGCCAGCCTGGCGGAGAAGAGCGGGGTCAGCCCCAACACCGTCAGCCGCTTCCTGCGGCGCCTCGGCTACAAGGGGCTGAAGAGCCTGAAGGAGGAGCTGCGCGACGACATCCGCGTGCAGTCGCTGCTCAATACCACCCTGATCGAGCGGGTGGAGAAGCAGCCGGATGACCTGCTGGACCACCTCAACGAAGAGATCGACGCCCTCGTCAGCTTCGGCAACCAGCTCAACAGCCAGCACTGGCAGGACATCGTCACGCGCGTCGCCGAGGCCGAGCGTGTGTTCGTCTGCGGCTTCCAGACCATCCGCGGCCTGGCCGAGGACTTCGCCAGCCGCCTGTCGCTGGTGCGCTCGGGGGTGGAGTTCCTCGACCTCTACCGGGGCGTGCTCGGCCAGTGGGTGGACAGCCGCGACGAGCGCTGCTGCGTGGTGCTGATCGACATCGCCCCCTACGCCGATGTCGGCATCGCCTTCGCCAACACCCTCAAGGAGGACACGGACCTCGTGGTGTTCACCGACGAATACGGCATCGCCCGGCACATCTCCACGCCCTGGATCGTCACCATGAAGACCAAGACCGGGCTCATCCTCGAATCCACCGGCGGCCTCACCAGCGCCCTCAACGTGCTGCTGCACTGCGTCGCCTCCAGGCGCAAGGGCGAACTCAAGGACCGCCTCGCCGCCTACCGGGCGCGGGTCGAGAGCCTGAAGCTGTATCGGAGTTGAGGGCCTTGTCCGCTGGATAGGTCTTAGTGGGCCCCCGCGTGCGCGGGGGTGACGGTGGTTGGGGGGGCGCTTCGCCTCACTCCGTCATGCTCGCGAATGCGGGGATCTTGTAGAGGCGCTGTTCAGTGGGCCCCCGCGTGCACGGGGTTGACGGTGGTGTGGGGACGTTCCGCTTCACTCCGTCACCCCCGCGAACGCGGGGATCCACTAAAAGCCCTGGCTGACCAGTTCATCCCACAGGTCTAGCCACTGAGGGTTCGTCGACTCGATCAGCTCCACCTTCCACTCCCTGCGCCATTTCTTCAGGCGCTTCTCGCGCTGGATGGCCTCCAGCATCGACCCGTGCATTTCGAAGTGGACCAGGCGTTTGATGCCATGACCTTGGGTGAAGCCGTCCACATAGCTGTTGCGATGCATCCAGATGCGCTTCACCAGGTCGGAGGTGACGCCGATGTAGAGGCTGCCGTTGAAGCGGCTGGCCAGGATGTAGACGGCGGGCTGGCGGGTGGCCATGGAATTGCTCCTCGGGATGGGAGCGGATCATGGTGCTATCAGTCGTTCTGAGAGGTTTCCGAACATCGGGTAGGGGATTTCTGGCGTGGCGGGTTCAGTGGATCCCCGCATTCGAAAGGATGACGAGGTATGCGGAACTTCGCGCCACTGCGTCACCCCCGTGAATGCGGGGGCACCCAAAGGCCCAAGGAACGGGGCCCCGCATCCGCAGGGCCCCGTCATGCCTGGTTGCGACCTACCTGGCAGGCACCAGCTTCAGCGTTCCCTGGGTATTGGCCTTCACGTCCTCTTCGCTCATGTGCATCGGCACGTACTCGCCCTTGACGTAGCGCTCGGCCTGGTCGTCGTAGTGGCGGTCGAAGACCACGCCGCTCTGGCCCACCGGGTTGATGCCGATGGCGTGGGCCGGGTCGGCCATGTCGACCAGGCGGCGGGTGGAGGGGCCGTAGACCACTTCCCAGGGTGCCGGGCCGACGCGGTTGGACAGGTTGTTGGGCACCTCGTGGCCGCCGGGGGCGGCGAAGGGGCCGACGTTGAACAGCTTGTCCAGCGGCTTCTGCATGCCCAGCGGGTGGCCGTGGGTGAGGGTGTGGGCGCGGCCCCAGGCCCATTTCGAGCTGTCCGCGCCGAGGGTCTGCTCCAGGTGGGCGAGGCTGGCCTGCCAGGCGGCCTTCACCGTATCGGCGCGGGTCTCGCGGGCGTCGGTGCTGCGCACGTCCCACCAGGGCGAGTCGGCGTCGGCGGCCAGGCGCGGCAGGCCCACGTCGAGCACGCGGGTGGACAGCAGGTTGTCGAAGAAGGCGTCGCCCAGCTCGTCGTGGAAGGCGCCACGGGCCAGCTCGTAGACCAGTTGTTCGAAGACCGTCGCGGCGGTGGAGTCCAGCGGGTGGTCGCCCTGCCAGGCGGCCAGTTGCTCGACCAGGGCGCGCTCGGCGTCGTCGGCCGCGGCGGCGCGCAGGTCGCCCAGCAGCGGGGCGAGCAGGCGCGGGCCGTAGCCGGTGGCGGTCTCCAGCTGCAGGGCGCGGCTGTTGTCCTGGTCCCACTTCACGTCCTTCTGCGCGAGCAGCTGGTCCAGGCGCTGGCCGCGGTCCGGCAGGTTGTAGTAGCCGGGGATGGCGACTCCGGTGGGCGACTGCGGCTGGTAGTTGGCCGAGACGATGTAGCCGCGCTCGGGGTTCTCCTCATGGGGGTTGGCGCTGAAGGGCAGGTAGCCGGGCTTGTCCGCCTCGCCGCTGGCACCGTCGAGGATGAAATAGGGGTTCACCCCGTCCGGGCGCTGCGGCAGCTTGGCCGAAGCCCACCAGCCGATGTCGCCGGCGGCGTTGGCCCAGACGACGTTGAGGCCGGGGGCGTGGATCTTCTCGGCGGCGCTGCGGGCCTTGTCCAGGGTGTCGGCGCGATTGAGCTGGTAGAAGGCGTCGAGGATGGGGTTCTCGGTTTCTAGGAAGGCCCACCACATGGCGATCGGGGTCTTGCCGGGGGGCGCTCCGAGGGCGTCGTTGACGATGGGGCCGTGGGGCGAGCGGCGCAGGGTCAGCTTCACCGGCTCGGCGTCCTTGACCTGGATGGTCTCCTCGCGGCTCTGGAGGTCCACCCACTGGCCCTGGTACCAGACCTGGCCGGGGTTGTCCGGGTTGACCTTTTCGGCGATCAGGTCGAGGTCGTCGTTCTGGAACATGGTCAGGCTCCAGGCGAACTGCCCGTTGTGCCCCAGCGACGCGGTGGGGTTGAGCGCCTGGTAGTGGCCGTAGAGCTCGAAGCCGGGGTAGGAGGCCTGGGCTTCGTACCACACCGCCGGGACGGCGAAGCGGATGTGCGGGTCACCGGCCAGCAAGGGCTTGCCGCTGGCGGTGCGGCTGCCGGAGACGGCCCAGGCGTTGCTGCCCTCGAACTGCGGCAGTCCGGCTTCGACCAAGGCCTGGTGGCTGAGGCGGGCGAGGCCGTTGAGGGCCTGCCAGTCGCTGGCGGCGAGCTTCTGCCCGACCACGCCCTCGGGGTGCCAGTCGAGGTCGAAGGCCTTGAGGTAGTCGGCGCCCAGTTCGTCACGCACGTAGGTCAGCACCGGCTCGGTGCGGAAGGCGGCGGCGAAGCTGTAGGCCATGTAGCCGGCGACGGAGAGGGTGTCTTCCACCGTGAAGGGGCGCTTGGGGATGCCCAGCAGGTCGAATTCCACGGGTGCCGGGCGGCTGGCCTGGTACTGGTTGATGCCGTCGAGGTAGGCGGTCAGCGCCTTGGCGGCGGGGCTGTCCATGTCCATCTTCTTCGCGTAGACGGCGGCGTGCTGGCGCAGCTCCAGGGTGCGGAACATGCGGTCGGTATCGACCAGGCGAGCACCCAGCACCTCGGCCAGTTCGCCACGGGCGAGGCGGCGCAGCATCTCCATCTGGAACAGGCGGTCCTGGGCATGGACGAAGCCCAGGGCGCGGTACATGTCGGCCTCGTTGGCGGCCTGGATATGGGGCACGCCGCGTTCGTCGTAGCGGACGCTGACCGGGGCCTGCAGGTGTTCCAGGGCCAGCTCGCCGTCGCGCAGTGGCTTCTTGCCCTGGGCGTACCAGGCGCCACCGGCGGCCACTGCGGCCACGATCACGGCGAGGGCTGTGAGGGTGCGTTTCATGGAGGGTTCTCCTTGTTGTAGTGGGCGCATTCTGCGCAGCCGGGAGCACCCTCGCATTGACCAAATGCAGCGAAGCGCGAAGCATAGGGTCAAAACCGGAGGCCCCCATGATCCCGCCCCTGCTGCCACGCACCGCGCTCACCCATTCCTCGACCCTGCGCCGCCTGCTCTACGAGGCGCTGGCCGAACTCGGCCTGGACCCGACCGATACCTACCGCCGGGTCTACGGCCAGCCGCCGTCGGTGCCCTGGCTGGACGGCCGCGAGGACCACGACAGCGCGCCGCGTTTCTGGCAGGCGCTGGCGGCCATCACCGGCGACGAGGACATCGGCCTGCACCTGGCCGAGGTGATGCGCCCGCGCCCCATGGACGTGATGGGCTACCTGCTGCAGTCGGCGCGTGACCTGCGCCAGGGCCTCGACGCCTTCGTGCGCTACCAGCACGTGGTTTCCGGGGGCTTCGCCGCGCGCCTGGAGGAGGACGGCGAGCAGGCGCGCCTGGTGATCGACCTGCACTACCGGGGCATCGGCCACCTGCGCCAGCAGGTCGAGTGCGTGGCGCTGCTGATGCAACGGACCCTCGCCAGCATCATCGGCGGCCCGTTGCCGGTGCTCGGCGTGACCTTCCGCCACCCGCGCCCGCGACGCCTGGGGGAGCACCGGCGGCTGTTCGCCATGGAGCCCTCGTTCGGCCAGCCCCACGACGCCCTGGTGCTGCCCCGCGAGCTGCTTGGCCGGCCCCTGGGCAGCGCCAGCCCGCGGGTGTTCGAGGTGCTGCTGCAGGAGGCCGCGCTGCAGCTGGAGCAACTGGTGGAGAACCAGTTGCTGGAGCGGGTGCGCTATTGGCTGGCGCTGCACATGGAGCGTGGCGAATGCACCCTGGCCGCCTGCGCCGCCGCGCTGGGGCTCGGCCGCAGCGCCCTGCAGCGCAGCCTGGCGGAGCAGGGCAGCAGTTTCCGGGCGCTGCACGACGAGGCACGGCGCATGCGCGCGCGGGAGCTGCTGGCCGAGGGGCAGGGCATTCGCGAGGTGGCGCGGGCCTGCGGCTTCGCCGAGCTGTCGCCCTTCTACCGCGCCTTCCGTCGTTGGGAAGGGGTCACTCCGCGCGGCCTGGGTCGCGACGCCTGAGCGCCTGCGCTGGACTATGCTCGGTCGACCGCTCGCGCGGTGACCCGGCGTCTCAGGGAGGGACGCCGCATGGGCAGGGAGGCGGTCGATGCCACCCGTACGAGGGTTGTCGGGATGTCCTACCGACTCATCGCAGGTTGCCTGCTGGCGGCCAGTCTCGGTCTCGAAGCTTCCGAGCCGGTGAAGATCTGCCTGGGCGACAGCAACGAATGGCCGCCCTACACCTTCTGGGAGCGCCGGGATGGCCAGGCGGACCGCGAGCGCCTCAGCGGCTCGGCGACGACCCTGGTGCTCACTGCCCTGGACCGACTCGGGCTGGCTTACCAGGTGACCTACTGGCCCTGGGCGCGGGTGCAGCAGGAGCTGGCCGGCTTCGCCGAGCGCGGCCGTTGCGAGATGACCTGGGACGCCAGCTACACCCGCGAGCGCGCCGCCTTCGCCCACTACAGCGAGCCGCTCTACCGCACCCGCCTGGGGCTGTTCTATTCGAAGCAGCGCTTCCCCCGCTCCCCCGGCATCAATGGCGCCGCTGCCCTGAGCAACTTCCGCCTGTGCGGGGTCATCGGCTACAACTACGAGCCCTACGGCCTGGTGCGCGAGCCCACGCGCTACGCCAGCGTGCAGCAGAACCTCGACCTGCTGCAGCACCTGCGCTGCGACTTCTTCCCCAGCGAGATCGAACCCCTCTACGGCGGCATCGCCTTGGGCGCGTACCAGGGGCACACCGACCTCGGCTTCGTCGAGCTGCCGGCCAGCAAGGCCTTCTACCTGCTGCTGAGCAAGGGCTCGCCCCGCGGCGAGCAGCTGCTGCAGGCACTGAACCGGGAATTGCAGGTGTTGCGCGAGAGCGGCGAGGCCGAGGCCATCTTCCAGCGCTTCCAGCCGGTGCAGTTGAAGGAGCGCTGAGTGCAGGTCAGTGCGCTGTTTCGTCGGCCCAGGCGCAGAAGCAGCCGACCGCCAGGGTATTGCTGGCTTCCACCGGGCGATCGGCCATCAGCGCTTCGAGCACCGGCTCGATGAAGCTGTTGGCGGAATTGCAGGTCAGCCCCTCGCTGTAGGGGCCGAAGTAGGCGAGGTGGCCCTGGCGGTCCCAGATCGCCACCGCAGGGCTGGCCGGCAGCTGCTCGCTGCCCGGCAGTGCCTCGATCTCGCGCAGGGCCTGGAGGTTGGCCGGCAGGTTCCCCTCGCTGCCGGGCTTGCGCACCCGGTAGAAGTCGACGCCACGTGGCCCATAGCGTTCCAGCAGTTCCGCCAGGTGCTGCTGGTTGCCGACGTTGCAGGGGCAGGCCGGGTCCCAGAAGTGCACCAGGCGGATGTGGCCCTCGCCGGCCAGCGCCGCCGGCAGCTGCAGGTTGGCGCCGGAGAACACCGCCGCTCGCTGGTCGAAGGGGCGCAGGTAGCGGCCTTCGAACCACCAGAAGGCGACGGCCATGGCCACCAGCCAGAGGGCGACGAGGATCAGGCCGAGCAGGGTCTTGCGGGTGGGGCGGCGCATGGGGGAACCGGTCAGGTGGGGGCCGATAGCTTGCCATGAGCGGCCGCTCAGCTGAATATCGGCAGCCTTCGCCGCCCGTGCTGCCGTGACCGCCCGGTCCGGCCGCGCCCCTGCACAGCCCCTTGGAAGTACCGATGCCAGACGCCCCGAACCCCGATCAGCTGCGCGCGCTCCTGCGACCCTTGGCCGCAGAGGGGGACGAGCCGGAAATGTTCAGGGCCTACCGTGCCTACTACGGGCTGGACTTCCCGGCGCGTGGGGACAGCGTGCGCAGCCGCCTGGGCTGCGTGCAGGTCGCCGGCTATTGCGTGGCCACCCAGGCCTGGTGGCCACGGGAGCCGCGCGGCACGCTGGTGTTGCTGCATGGCTACTACGACCACATGGGGCTTTACCGCCACCTGATCGACTGGGCGCTGGGGCTGGGCTTCGCGGTGATCGCCTGCGACCTGCCGGGCCATGGCCTGTCCAGCGGCGCGCCGGCGAGCATCGGCGACTTCGCCGAGTACCAGGCCACTCTCATGGCGCTGCTGGGCGAGGCCGGGCGCCTGCAGCTGCCCGCGCCCTGGCACCTGGCCGGGCAGAGCACCGGCGGGGCGATCGTCCTCGACTTCCTGCTCAACGGCGCGGTGCCCGACGGGCTCGGCCGCAGCCTGCTGTTCGCGCCCCTGGTGCGCCCCCGCGCCTGGGGCTGGTCGAAATTCAGCTACCGCATGCTGCGGCCCTTCGTGGAGTCCATCCCGCGGCGTTTCAGCGTCAACTCCAGCGACGCCGAGTTCATCGACTTCCTCCACAACCGCGACCCGCTGCAGCCGCGCAACCTGCCCACCGCCTGGGTCGGCGCACTGGCGCGCTGGGTGCCGCGCATCGAGGCGTCGGCGCCCTGTGGGCACAGCCCGCTGGTGATCCAGGGCGACGCCGACATGACGGTGGACTGGCGGCACAACCTCAGGGTGCTGGATGCAAAGTTCGCCAGCCCCGAGGTACTGATGCTGGAGGGGGCGGGGCACCACCTGGTGAACGAGGCGGCGCATTACCGGGAGCGCTATTTCGCCTTCCTGCGCGAGCGCCTGGGGCTCTAGGTCGGCGTCGAGCCGCCGCGAGGTGCGGCATGCGCACCGCGGCAGCTCGAGGAGAGGACGGGCTCAGTAACCCTGCTGCGCCGGCGCCAGGCTGGCGGCGTCCTGGCCCACGGCGAGCCCGGCACGCACGGCGGCCAGGGCGGCCTGGTAGTAGGCCTTGCCCTGTGCGGACTCGGCGAAGGTGACGAACTCCTCCAGCTCCGGATCGGACAGGTCGCGATAGACATAGAGCAGGGTGTTGTCGAGGTCGTTGCTGATCTGCTGCATCACCCGCTGGCGCTGGCTTTCCAGCAGGCCCTGGGCCTGGCCGCCGCCGAGCAGGCCGGGCAGCATCTGGCTCAGGCTGTCGGCGGCGACCCCGGCCAGGGCCAGGCTGACTTCGGCACCGGCTTCCTTGGCCGGCAGCGCCTGGGCCAGATGGCGCACCTGCAGGCGGCGGGTGGCGCTGGCGTCGATGCGCGGCAGGCCGTTGGCGTTCTTGGCCAACTGGTCGCGGCGGGTGGCGAGCACTTCGGCGGCGGTGATCTTGCGGCCCAGTTCGGACTGGAAGAAGGCCAGCGCGGGGCGTGGGTCCTGCAGCTGGCTGCGCAGGGCGGCCTGGGCGCGCTGGTCGATGGCCTGGGCCTGGAAGCGCTGGTTGCTGTTCTCCACCAGCGCCTGGTAGACGGCTGGCGGCAGGGTCTTCTGGTAGCGCTGCTGGGCGGCCGCCAGGGCGTCGTTGAAGTGCGCCCGCTGTTCCGGCCAGCCCGCCGCCTGGTACAGGCTGGCGTGGTCGTCGGCCAGCGCCGGCAGACCGATGAGCAGGAAGGTGACGGCAAGAAGCAGGCGCATGGTGACTCCTGGAGGCGCTATCCGGTGTTGTTCTAGGACCCCGGGGCTGCGGGTTCGGTTCGGCCGGGGGGATGGGCTGCATGACGGGAGGGGGCGGCTGCCGGGGCTCCGGCCATGATGGCGCGGGGGCTATTCTCCGTGCTGCTGCCGGGGCTTGTCGAGGCGCGCAGGGGGTGGAGTCAGAAATTTATCAGAACGCTGTAGGCGGCATTCTGCGGCCTGATTAGAATGCGCCGACCATGCCGAATCCCCACGCTTTCATCCCCTTCGAGCCCACCAGTGACGACATCGCCCAGCGAGGCTGGTCGTTGCAGCGGGGCGCCGTCGACGCCGATCTGGTCGCCGCCCTGGCCCGTGAATGCCGTGCCAGGGCGGCGGCGGGCGAGCTGAGCCCGGCGGGGATCGGCCGTGGCGATGGCCAGCAGGTGCGCGAAGGCATCCGTGGCGACCGCATCGACTGGCTGGAGCCCGGCCAGGCCGAGCCCTGTGATCGCTACCTGGCGCTGATGGACGAGCTGCGGCTGCGCCTGAACCGCGAACTGTACCTGGGGCTGGAGGACTTCGAGGCGCACTTCGCCCTCTATCCGCCGGGCGCCTTCTACCAGAAGCACCTGGATCGCTTCCGCGACGATGATCGCCGCGCGGTTTCGGCGGTGCTCTACCTCAATCCCGAGTGGTTGCCCGGCGAGGGCGGCGAGCTGCGCCTGTACCTGGACGACGGCTCGACGCGCGACGTGCTGCCCGAGGCCGGCACCCTGGTGGTGTTCCTCTCTGGCGAGCTGCCCCACGAGGTGCTGCCGGCCAGCCGCGAGCGCCTCTCGCTCACCGGCTGGTTCCGCCGCCGTGGTGACGGTCCGCTCTGAAGCGCACGGGGCTCAGTGGCCCCAGACCTTGATGGTGCCGCGCAGGTCGACGATGTCGCGGATCTCGATATTGCCCAGGCTGCTGTCGCCCACGTACATGTCGGCGCCGACCCGCATGCGGATGCGCTGGGCGGGCAGGCCCGACTGGAGCAGCTGGTCGTTGATGGTGGTCAGGTCCGGCAGGGTGAGCACCAGTTGGTCCTTGCCGCTGGCGTTCTTGACCACGTCGATCATCAGGGTCGGCTGGTTGACGCCGAAGATCGGCAGGGTCAGGCCGAGCTGCGCCGGCCCCAGGGCGAAGCTGCCGCCGGCGCCATTGGGGCAGGCGCTGGGGCTGTCGCAGCCGTTGTCGATGCGGATGTTGCGCAGCGAGGCGCTGTTGCCGCTGTCCGTCCAGCTCAGCTTGTCGATGCGTGCCATCACGTCCAGGCGGATGCTGATCCCGGCCTGGCCGGTGACGTCGGCCATCTGCTGGTTGTCGAGGGATTCCATGGCGGCCTGGCCGGTGGTGCAGAACAGCAGGGCGGAGCAGGCGAGGAGCGGGTGCAGGATCGTTCTTGTTATGGGCATGACGGCTGTCCTTCGCGGGTTGGCCGGCGCAGTCTGGTGAGGCCCCCGCCGCTGCGCCAGTGCCCGCTGGCGCTTCCCGCCTAAGGATGGGCCAGCCAAAGGCTGGCGCCGGCCCGCGCAGCCGGTGGGTGTTACGTGCGGTGACCGTCGCGGCGTGGCGCGCTAGGCTGGCGCCCTTCGAGGAGTGATTTCATGCAGAAGATTCTGGTCAGCCGCTGCCTGCTGGGGCAGCGGGTGCGATATGACGGCGGCGCCCACGGGCCCTTCGATTTGCTGCAGCGCTGGCAGGACGAGGGGCGCATCGTGCCGGTGTGCCCGGAAGTCGCCGGCGGCCTGCCGACGCCCCGCGCGCCGGCCGAGGTGCCCGGCGGGCAGGGGGCGCAGGTGCTGGAGGGGCGGGTGCCGGTGCTGACCGATGGCGGCGAGGACGTCACCGCCGAGTTCGTCGCCGGGGCGCGCATCGCCCTGGAGCTGGTGCGCCGCCACGGCATCGGCGTCGCGGTGCTCAAGGCGCGCAGCCCTTCCTGCGGCAACGAGGAGGCCTATGACGGCACCTTCAGCGGCACCCGCGTGCCGGGAGAGGGGGTGACGGCCGCGCTGCTGCGTGCCGAGGGCGTGCGGGTGTTCAACGAGACGCAGCTGGACGCCGCCGCCCGCTACCTGGCCACGCTGGAGGGCGCGCCGGGCTAGTACTGCTCGGAATCCCCTGGCGGCTGGGGTTGCGACGCCGGCGGTGGTGCCGGCTGCTCCGTCGGGGCGCCTGCTTCGGTCGTGGGCGCCTGGCCTTCCAGCCATTTGCGCGAGAGTTCGTCGAGACGGCCGCTGCTCTTGAGCTTGCTCAGGGCGTTGTTCAGGGCGCTGCGGAAGGCCGGGTTGTCCTTGCGGAAGGGGATCGCCTGTTCCTCTTCGCTCTTTTCGGCTGGCTGCGCGGTGGGCTTGCCCGGCGCCAGGGACTGGGTCAGGCCGCCTGCATCGGCGCCGCCGGCGAGCTGCCGGCCGCCGCCCTTGCCATAGGGTTCGCTGAAGTCCAGTTGCTGGTCCTCGCGTGCGGCCTGGGCCTCGCGGCTCAGCACGATGTCGACGTTGCCGCTGCGCAGGCCATCGAGCAGCTTGTCCCGGGGCACGGGGATGAAGTCCGCCTTGACGTTGAGTTCGTCGGCCAGGGCGTGGCCCAGTTCGACCTCGTAGCCGGTCAGCTTGTCTTCCTGGCGGAAGCTGTAGGGCGGCGCGTCCTCCACCAGGGCGATTCGCAGGCTGCCGCGCTCCCAGACGTCGTCGATCAGGTCGGCGCGGGCCAGGGGCGCGACGACCAGGGGGAGCAGGGCGAGCAGGCAGTGCAACAGGCGCATTTTCAGGTAAACCTCTGGTTCTTCTCGATGGGTGACCCGGGCTGGTCAGTTTCAGCGTAGCCATTGCCGGCTAGGCTGCAGGTGAACCTCCGCCGCCGCGAAGGGTCAGTGTGTTGCTTACCAACAAGGAGTCAGTCATGAAGCTTGCGTTCGCTCCCCTGGGCCTTGCGGCCCTGCTGGCGGTGGTTTCCACCGCGACGTTCGCCGAGATGCCGCGCACACCGGCGCCCGAAGGCGCGAAGGTCTATTTCATCGAGCCCGCCGACGGCGCCACTGTGGACAAGACGTTCAGCGTCAAGTTCGGTTTGCAGGGCATGGGCGTCGCCCCGGCCGGGGTCGATTCGCCCGCCACGGGCCACCACCACCTGCTGATCGATGTCGACAAGGAACCGGCGATGAACATGCCGCTGCCGATGACCGACAACCTGAAACACTTCGGCAAGGGCCAGACCGAAACCCAGATCACCCTGCCGCCGGGCAAGCACACCCTGCAGCTGCTGGTGGGTGACAAGAACCACGTACCGCTGGACCCGCCGGTCATCTCCGAGAAGATCACCGTCACCGTGAAATGAACGTGAAATCGCGGGCATGAAAAGGGAGGCCGAGGCCTCCCTTTTCATTGTCCAGCTCTGTCGAGCACCGTGCGGCGGTGCGCGCGGCACACCCTGCGACACGAGACGCAGCGCCAATCGCAGGTATGAAAAAGGGGAGACCGAGGTCTCCCCTTTTTATTTACCCAGCGCGCTCGTCAGGGCTCGCGAGCTAGAGCGAGACAAGGCGGGAATGGCCGAGAAGCGCGGAGTTCACCTCTGTGAATGAGCACTTCGAGGCCGTTCCCAACGCCGTATCGCCGACGCGCAGCAGCCCTGAGGGTCAGAACAGGACGCGGCTGCGAATGGTGCCGTTGACGTGCTGCAGCTTCTCCAGCGCCAGGTCCGAGTACTCGGCGTCGACGTCGATCACCACGTAGCCGACCTTGGCGTTGGTCTGCAGGTACTGGCCGGAGATGTTGATGCCATTGTCGGCGAACACCTTGTTGATCTCGCTCATCACGCCGGGAACGTTGGCGTGGATGTGCAGCAGGCGGTGCTTGCCGGGGTGCGACGGCAGGGCCACTTCGGGGAAGTTGACCGAGGACACGGAGGTGCCGTTGTCGCTGTACTTGACCAGCTTCTCGGCCACTTCCAGGCCGATGTTGGCCTGGGCCTCGGCGGTGGAGCCGCCGATGTGCGGGGTGAGGATCACGCGATCCAGGCCACGCAGCGGGCTTTCGAACTCCTCGTCGTTGGACTTGGGCTCGACCGGGAACACGTCGATGGCGGCGCCGATCAGGTGCTCGTCCTTGATGGCGGCGGCCAGGTGGTCCAGCTCGACCACGGTGCCGCGCGCGGCGTTGATCAGGATGCCGCCCTTCTTGATGGCGCGGATTTCCTTCTCGCCGATCATCCACTGGGTGGAGGGCAGCTCGGGAACGTGTAGGGAGACGATGTCGCTCATGCCCAGCAGCTCGTGCAGGTCGCCGATCTGCGTGGCGTTGCCCAGCGGCAGCTTGGTCAGGGTGTCGTAGAAGAACACCTGCATGCCCAGGGCCTCGGCCAGTACCGAGAGCTGGGTGCCGATGGAGCCGTAGCCGACGATGCCGAGCTTCTTGCCGCGGATTTCGAAGGAGTTGGCCGCCGACTTGATCCAGCCGCCACGGTGGCAGGAGGCGTTCTTCTCCGGGATGCCGCGCAGCAGCAGGATGGCTTCGGCCAGGACCAGCTCGGCGACCGAGCGGGTGTTGGAATAGGGGGCGTTGAACACGGCGATGCCGCGTTCGCGGGCGGCGTTCAGGTCGACCTGGTTGGTACCGATGCAGAAGCAGCCCACGGCGATCAGCTTCTTGGCGCAGTCGAACACTTCCTCGGTCAGCTGGGTGCGGGAGCGGATGCCGATGAAGTGGGCATCGGCGATCTTTTCCTTCAGCTCGTCATCGGAGAGCGCGCCCTTGAGGTACTCGATGTTGCTGTAGCCGGCGGCCTTCAGGGTGTCCACGGCGTTCTGGTGGACGCCTTCGAGGAGAAGGAACTTGATCTTGCTCTTGTCGAGGGAGGTCTTGCTCATCTGCGTACCTATTTGTCCCGGTAGAAAAGTTCAGAAGGCTGTGCGGCAGCTACCCCGGAAAAGGCCTGTGAGGCATGATTCACGGGGTGCGTATGCTAGCATGTTCTCCTTTTTCCTTGCTCGGTTGCGACCTGAAACGTTCTCAGGGCGACCATGAATGATTCGAGAGTTCCCTTGATGACCAACGTTGCCCTGATCGAAGAGCTGAAGACCCTGGTTGAGCCTGGCAAGGTGCTGACCGACGCCGATTCCCTGAACACCTATGGCAAGGACTGGACCAAGCATTTCGCCCCGGCGCCCACCGCCATCGTCTTCCCCAAGACCATCGAGCAGGTGCAGGCCATCGTCCGCTGGGCCAACCAGCACAAGGTCGCCCTGGTGCCGTCGGGCGGCCGCACCGGCCTTTCCGCCGCCGCCGTCGCCGCCGATGGCGAGGTGGTCGTGGCGTTCGACTACATGAACCAGATCCTCGAATTCAACGAATTCGACCGCACCGCCGTGTGCCAGCCGGGTGTCGTCACCGAGCAGCTGCAGAACTTCGCCGAGGACAAGGGCCTGTACTACCCGGTGGACTTCGCGTCTGCCGGTTCCAGCCAGATTGGCGGCAACATCGGCACCAATGCCGGCGGTATCAAGGTCATTCGCTACGGCATGACCCGTAACTGGGTCGCCGGCCTCAAGGTCGTCACCGGCACCGGCGAGCTGCTGGAGCTGAACAAGGACCTGATCAAGAACGCCACCGGCTATGACCTGCGCCAGCTGTTCATCGGCGCCGAAGGCACCCTGGGCTTCGTGGTCGAGGCCACCATGCGCCTGGATCGTGCGCCGAAGAACCTCACCGCGATGGTCCTCGGTACTCCGGACTTCGACTCGATCATGCCGGTGCTGCACGCGTTCCAGAGCAAGCTCGACCTCACCGCCTTCGAATTCTTCTCCGACAAGGCCCTGGCCAAGATCATGGCCCGTGGCGACGTGCCGGCGGCCTTCGAGACCGAATGCCCCTTCTATGCGCTGCTGGAGTTCGAGGCCACCACCGAGGAGGTGGCCAACGACGCCCTGGCCACCTTCGAGCATTGCGTCGAGCAGGGCTGGGTGCTGGACGGCGTGATGAGCCAGAGCGAGCAACAGCTGCAGAACCTGTGGAAGCTGCGCGAGTACATCTCCGAGACCATCTCCCACTGGACGCCCTACAAGAACGACATCTCGGTGACCGTTTCCAAGGTGCCGGCCTTCCTCAAGGACATCGACACCATCGTCGAAGCCAACTACCCGGACTTCGAAGTGGTCTGGTTCGGCCATATCGGCGACGGCAACCTGCACCTGAACATCCTCAAGCCGGACGCCCTGTCCAAGGACGAGTTCTTCGCCAAGTGCGCGACCGTCAACAAGTGGGTGTTCGAGACCGTGCAGAAGTACAACGGCTCGATCTCCGCCGAACACGGCGTGGGCATGACCAAGCGTGACTACCTCACCTACAGCCGCTCGGAGCCCGAGATCGCCGTGATGAAGGCCATCAAGGCGGTGTTCGATCCCAACGGGATCATGAACCCCGGCAAAATCTTCAACTGAGAGCTACTGCGCTCGGCCATGCTGCGTTGAAAACAGGTTCGGACTGCTCATTTACGGCTCGTAAACTCCGCTTCCTCACCTGTTTTCGCCTTGCCTGACCTTCGCTCGTGACGCTCTCAAGCCCGAATTTTTCAAGGAGTCGGTAAATGAGCTATCAGCACCAGTACGTCGACGGCACCCGCATCCACTTCCCCCTCGGCAAGGTCGTGTGCATCGGACGCAACTACGCCGAGCACGCCAGGGAACTGAACAACCCGGTGCCCACCGAGCCACTGCTGTTCATCAAGCCGGCGTCCAGTGTGGTGGCCATCGAGGGCGGTTTCTCCATTCCCGAGGACCGCGGCGTGGTGCACTACGAAGCGGAGATTGCCGTGCTGATCGGCAAGCCGCTGTCGCGCAACCCCAGCCTGGAAGAGGCCCGCGATGCCATTTCCGGTTTCGCCCCGGCCCTGGACCTGACCCTGCGCGACGTGCAGGCCAAGCTGAAAGAGAAGGGCTGGCCCTGGGAAGTCGCCAAGGCCTTCGACGGCGCCTGCGTGCTGGCGCCCTTCGTGCCGGGCGATGCCATCGAGGCGCTCGACGACATCGGCATCCGCCTGACCATCAACGGCGACGTGCGCCAGGACGGCAACAGCCGCGACATGCTCAACCCGGTGCTGCCGCTGCTCCAGGCCATCAGCCAGCACTTCAGCCTGCAGCCGGGCGACGTGGTGCTGACCGGCACCCCTGTCGGCGTCGGTCCGCTGAGCAAGGGCGACGCCCTGACCCTGGAACTGGTCGGCCACTCCTCGTTCGACAGCGGCGTCATCTGAGGGCCACCAGGGAACTTCGGCGGTGGCAGGCGATCTGACTGCCACCAGCTGAAGCCGTAGCCAATGGCCATGTCCTTTCCCCGCCCCAATTTCCGCACCTGTACCCTTCTGGTGCTGTTCGCGGCCTGCGTCGCCTCCATCCGCTATCTGCACCTCGATGACCGCGCCTCCCTCTGGCTCAGCGAACGCAACCTGAGCAAGGGCGAGCGTGCCGCCAGCATCTGGCTGCCGGGCTACAAGGCGGTGCTGCAGGGCAAGCCCCTGGCGGGCCTCGAGAACGACGAGACCTCCGATCTCGCCTACAACCCGGTCACCGGCACCCTGTTCACCGTCACCGGCAAGGTGCCGCAACTGGTGGAGCTGACCCGCGACGGCGACGTGCTGCGACGCATCCCGCTCAAGGGCTTCTCCAACCCCGAGGGCGTGGCGGTGCTGGAAAACGGCAACGTCGCGGTCACCGACGAGCGCCGCCGCAGCCTGTCGATCTTCCGCCTCGACCCGCTGACCCGCGAGCTGGACGTGAGCCAGGGCGACGAGTTCGACCTGGGCTTCCCGGATTCCGGCAACAAGGGCTTCGAGGGCATCGCCTGGGACCCCGCCCAGGGCCGCCTGCTGCTGGGCAAGGAGCGCACGCCGGAGATGTTCAGCCTGGCCAGCGACGGCAGCCGCCACCTGGAAGGCGCCCTGCGCCCTCTGCCGGGCTACGGACTGGGCATGCGCAACCTGTCGGCCCTCAGCGTCGACCCGCGCACCGGCCACCTGCTGGTGCTCTCCGCGCAATCGAACCTGCTGCTGGAGCTGGACGAGACCGGCGAGCCGGTGAGCTTCATCAGCCTGCTGGGCGGGCTCAATGGCCTGGCCAAGCGCATCCCCCGTGCCGAAGGCGTGGCCATGGACGAGCGCGGCGACATCTACATGGTCAGCGAGCCCAACCTCTTCTATGTATTCCGCAAGTCCGACGACATCGATGGCCCCGAGCGTGGCTGACGCGATTCAGCTTCGCTTAAGGCGCTTTTAAGCCTCGCTTCAGCGCGCGGCCCTAGCCTGATCCCGTCAACCACATCGAACGGGATCAAGCCCATGAACACCAAGTACCTCGCCCTGCTCCTCGCCCCGCTGTTCTCCACCGCCGCCCTGGCCTCCAGCTACACCGGCCCCGGCTCCACGCCCCAGGTCACCACCGTGGCCGCCGCCATGGAGGCCGCCGACGACGCCGCCGTGGTGCTGCAGGGCCAGATCGTCAAGCGCATCAAGGGCGATATCTACGAATTCAAGGACGCCACCGGCACCATCAAGGTCGAGATCGACGACGAGGACTGGCCGCCCCACGCCATCGACGACAAGGCCCAGGTCAAGCTCACCGGTGAAGTGGACCGCGACCTGATGGGCCGCGAGATCGACGTCGAGTTCGTCGAGCGGGTCAACTGATCCAACCCCCAAACGGCCCCTTTCGGGGCCGTTTTTCGTTGGGGGGATTTGCTGTTCCGAAAGAGAGGATGGCGCATGCCGGGTACGACCCGACGTGCCCGTACATGATGGGTTTCGCTTCGCTCTACGCCATCCTACGAAACCCGCCATCCGGGCCGTAACCGCGGTGACCTCACGCCACGCTCTCGAACCCCTGCAGCACGTTGATCGCGTTGATGCCGATCTCCTCCACCGCGTAACCCCCCTCCATCACGAACAGGGTCTGCAGGCCGAGCTGGCCGATGATCTCGCCCATGCGCAGGTAGTCCGGGCTGTCGAGCTTGAACTGCGAGATGGGGTCCTCCTTGAAAGTGTCCACACCCAGCGAGACCACCAGCGCATCCGGCGCGAAGGCCGCTATCTGCCGGCAGGCGTCGGCCAGGGCCTGGCTCCACACCGACCAGTCGCTGCCCTCGGCCAGCGGGTAGTTGAAGTTGAAGCCGGCCCCTGCGCCCACGCCCTTCTCGTCGGCGAAACCGAGGAAATAGGGGTACTCGAAGCGCGGGTCACCGTGGATCGAGGTGAAGAGCACGTCGGCGCGGTCGTAGAAGATGTCCTGGGTGCCGTTGCCGTGGTGGTAGTCGACGTCGAGCACCGCGACGCGCCGGGCGCCCTTGTCCAGCAGCGCCTGCACGGCGATGGCGGCGTTGTTCAGGTAGCAGTAGCCGCCCATGTAGTCGGCGGCGGCGTGGTGGCCCGGGGGGCGGCACAGGGAGAACACCCCGCGCGCGCCCCTGGCCAGTTCGGCCTGGCCGCTGAGGGCGACGTTGGCCGAGCTGGTGATGGCCTGCCAGGTGCCGGCGGTGATGGGCGCGCCGGCATCGAAGGAGTAGTAGCCCAGGCGGCCGTCGATGTCGGTGGGTTCCACCTGGCGCAGGCGCCGGGTCGGCCAGGCGATGGGCAGCATGTCGTGGCTGCGGCCCTTGGCCTGCCAGTCGGCCCAGGCGTTCTGCAGAAAGCGCACGAAGCCTTCGCCGTGCACCCGCAGGATCGGCGCGAGGCCGAAGTCCTGTGGCGCCTGGATGGCGCCGAGTTGAACGGCCTTGGCGCGGTCCAGCACCATGTCGGCGCGGCTGGGCTTCTCGAAGCAGGGGGTGAACTGGCCGCCGATGAGTTCGTGCTTGCCGTGGTGCAGGTGGTGGTCGTCGCTGTAGATGGTCAGCATGTCCGGCTCCTTGCGGGCTGGGTGGAGGGTCGGTTCGATCAGTGTTCGGAGAACTGCACCTGGGGTGCCGGCCGCCTGAAGCCGCCGGTGTGCCAGGCCAGGTAGAGCAAGCCCGTGGCGAACCACGCCAGGCCAATGCCCAGGGTCAGCGCCGAGAGGCTGGTCCACAGCCAGGCGATCAGGCCGAAGCCGATCAGTGGCAGCAGGCCGTAGCGCAGCGTGTCGCCGAGGCCGTGGGGCTGGCCGTCCAGCAGGTGGCTGCGGATCACCGCCAGGTTGACCACGGAGAAGGCCACCAGGGCGCCGAAGCTGATCATCGAGGCCAGGGTGGTGAGGTCGATGACGATGGCCAGCAGCGAGACCAGGGACACCAGCAGGATCGACAGGGTCGGCGTCCGGTAGCGCGGCGAGAGGCGGCCGAAGAGGCGGCGCGGGAGAATGCCGTCGCGGCCCATGCTGAACAGGATGCGCGACACCGAGGCCTGTGACGCCAGGGCGGACCCGGCGGCGCCGGCCACGTAGGCGGCGGTGAAGAAGGCCTCCAGCAGGCCGCCGCCGGCCTTGAGCATCACCTCGGTGGCCGCGGCGTCCGGGTCCCTGAAGGCGCTGCCGGGGAACACCAGTTGCGCCACCAGGGCCAGGAGGATGAACAGCAGGCCGGCGGTGACCGTGGTCATGACGATGGCGCGGGGGATGTCGCGGCGCGGGTCGCGGGCCTCCTCGGCCAGGGTGGACACCGCGTCGAAGCCGAGGAAGGACAGGCACAGCACCGCCGCGCCGGCCATCAGCGGCGCCAGGCCCGGCTGGGTGCCGTCGCCCAGCAGCGGGGCCAGGAGATCGACTTCGCCGCCGGCCAGGGTGCGCGCCGACATCGCCAGGAACACCACGACGAACACCAGCTGCGCGCCGACGATGGCGTTGCTCATGCCCGACACCGAGCCGATGCCGCGCAGGTTGAGCAGGGTGACCAGGGCCACCGCCGCCACCACGAAGGCCCAGGCGGGCACGGCGGGGAAGGCGATGTTGAGGAACAGGCCGATCACCAGGTAGTTGATCATCGGCAGGAACAGGTAATCGAGCAGCAGCGACCAGCCGGCGAGGAAGCCCACCGCCGGGCCGAAGCTCAGGCTGGCGTAGGAGTACGCGGACCCGGCCACCGGGTACTTGCGCACCATGAAGCTGTAGGAGAAGGCGGTGAAGAGCATCGCCGCCAGGGTGGCGACATACGCCAGCGCGGTGCGCCCGCCGGTCATCTCGGTGACCACGCCGTAGGTGGTGAACACCGTCAGCGGCACCATGTACACCAGGCCGAAGAACACCAGCGCCGGCAGGCCGAGGATGCGTCGCAGGTGGGTGCCCTGGGCGCTGTGGGTGAAGTCGTCGAAGGCTTTGCTCATGGGAATACCTCGCTGGCACCTGCCGGGCAGGCGCTGGGGTGGATCGTCGGGCGCGTCGTGCGTCGATGGGCGGGCCGGGTGGCCCGGTGTCAGCTGGCGGGTGGTCGGCCGCTGCGGGGGATGGCGCTGTGGCGGGTGATGCGGGGCATGGCGGTCACTCTCTTGTTCTTGTCGGTGGGCGCGGCAGGGCGCGGGTCGCCGGCGCATCGCTCCCATCGACGCGCCTGCTGGCTCGGGGTCGTCCGGCCCGCCGGGCGACGGGCCGGATGGTGGTCATTTCTTCAGCTTGGTCCATACCTTGCTGCGCAGGTTCAGGGCCTTGGGCGAGCAGAGCTTGAAGCTCTTCAGGCGGTCCAGCTTGTCCGGCGGGGTGTTGATCGCCGGGTCGTCGAACAGCTCTTTCTCCATGAACTTCTCGGAGCCGGCGACGGCGTTGTTGTACTTGGCGAAGTTGGAGGCGGCGGCGATGTTCTCCGGCGCCATCATCCAGTTGATGAAGGCGTGGGCCTCCGCGACGTTGGCCGCGTCCTTGGGGATCACGAAGTTGTCGATGAACAGGTGGATGCCTTCCTTCGGATAGACGTACACCAGGCTGTCGCGCTGGGCGTGGGCGCGGTGGTAGGCGCCGTTCCACTGCATGTGCATGGCCACTTCGCCCGCGGCCATGCGCTCGATGGTGCCGTCGCTGTTGTACATGGCCAGCAGGGGCTTCTGGCCCAGCAGCAGGTCCTGGATCTTCTTCGCGTCCTTCGGGTCCTCGGTGCACTGGTCGATGGACAGGTAGTGGGACGCGGCGATGTACAGGTCTTCGATGGAGTTGAGCGCCACCACCTTGCCCTTGAGTTCGGCCGGCGGCTCGAAGAAGGGTTTCCAGCTTTCTTCCAGGGCGCCGCCTGGCACCTGCTTGCTGTCGTAGCTGTAGCCGGTGGTGCCCCACAGGTAGGGCACGCTGTAGTCGTGGCCGGGGTCGAAGTCGAGGCTCTGGAAGTTGGCCTTGAGGTTCTTCAGGTTCGGCAGCTGGGCCTTGTCGAACTTCTGCAGCAGGCCGTCGGTGGCCATGATCTGGATGAAGCTGTCCGACGGCACCACCACGTCGTAGGCGCCGCCACCGGCCTTGAGCTTGGCCAGCAGCGTCTCGTTGCTGTCGTAGGCGTCGAGGGTGGCCTTGATGCCGGTGTCCTTCTCGAACTTCTTCAGCAGCTCCGGTGGGAAGTAGTCCGACCAGTTGGCCAGGTGCAGGGTGCCGGCCGCCTGGGCGGTGCCGGACAGGCCCAGGGCGAGCAGCAGGGAGAGCGCGAGCGGTGTGGTGCGGGTCATGACGGGCTCCTTTGGGCTCAGCGCTTGCGCTGGCCGATGTAGTAGGACAACGCAACAAACGCTATGGAAATCACCAGGATGATCGAGGAAATCGCGTTGATCTTCGGCGATATTCCCATCCTGATGGAGCTGAAGATGTACACCGGCAGGGTGGTCGCGCCGGCCCCGGCGACGAAGTAGGTGATGACGAAATCGTCCATGGAAATGATGAAGGCGAGCATCGCCCCCGAAAGGATGCCGGGCGTCAGCAGCGGGAAGGTGATCTTCCAGAAGGCCTTCCAGGGCGAGGCGTAGAGATCGGCGGCGGCCTCGGCCAGGCGCGGGTCCATGCCCTCCAGCCGTGCGCGGATCGGCAGGTAGGCGAAGGGGATGCAGAACACCACGTGGGCGATGAGGATGGTGAACAGCGACAGCTTCAGGCCGACGAAGGCGAAGAACATCAGCGTCGCCACCGCGGTGACGATCTCCGGCACCAGCAGCGGCAGGCCGAGCACGCCGCTCATGGCGGTCTGCCCACGGAAGGCGCGGCCGCGCATGCCCAAGGCCGCGAGGGTGGCCAGGGCGGTGGCGATCAGGGTGGCGAAGGTGGCCACCAGCAGCGAGTTCTTCGCCGCGCGGACGATCTCCGGGTCGTTGGCGACCACCGCGTACCACTTGAGGCTGAAGCTCTCCCAGATGGTCGCCGACTGGCCGCCGTTGAAGCTCAGCGCCACCAGCACCAGGATCGGCACGTAGAGGAAGGCGAAGAACAGCCAGGCGGTGGGGCGCACGCCGGTGAAGCGCCAGAGCGGGCCTTGCAGGTTCATGGGTGGCCTCCGGCGGTGCCCGGCTTGAAGCGCAGGCTGTAGAGCAGCATCGCCAGCAGCACGAAGCCGAGCAGGGCGAAGGACAGCGCCGCGCCCAGCGGCCAGTTGTGCGAGGCGCCGAACTGCAGCTGGATGAGGTTGCCGATCATCAGCGACTTACCGCCCCCCAGCAGCTCGGGAATGATGTAGTTGCCGAGCGAGGGGATGAACACCAGGATCACCCCGGCCATCACGCCCGGCATCGCCAGCGGCAGGATGATCCGCTTCAGGGCCTGGAAGCGGTTGGCGCCCAGGTCGAAGGCCGCCTCCACCAGGCGCCAGTCGAGTTTCTCCAGGCTGGTGTAGATGGGCAGCACCATGAACGGCAGGAAGGTATAGAGCAGGCCGATGATCACCGCGCCGTCGGTATAGAGGATGCCCAGCGCCTTGTCGGTGAGCCCCAGCCCGTGCAGGCCGCTGTCCACCAGCCCGCCATTGCGCAGCAGCAGGATCCACGCGTAGACCCGCACCAGCAGGTTGGTCCAGAAGGGCACCGTGACCAGGAACAGCAGCAGGTTGCGCTTGCGCTCGCTCTGCAGCGCCAGGTAGAGCGCGGTGGGGAAGCCGATCAGCAGGCAGCCGGCGGTGGTCATCACCGACAGCCAGAACGAGCGCTGGAAGATCTGCAGGTAGTCGGTGTTGAACACCAGGCTGTCGTCCAGGTCCCGCTCGTAGAGGAAGTTGACGTAGGCCTCCAGCGAGTACTCGCCCCACTTCACGCCGCCGTAGTCGCCCGGTTGCAGCAAGGACACCAGCAGCATGATGCCCAGGGGCAGCAGCAGGAACAGGCCGAGAGTGAGCATGGCCGGCGCGGCCAGCAGCAGGCGCCGACGCAGCTGGCGGGCCTCGGCCTGGGCGCGCAGGCTGCTCATCGCGGCAGTACCCGTACCGCGCTGGCGGGCACCTGCAGGCGCACGTGGGTGCCGGCCTCCAGGCAGCCACCGGCGCCGTCGCGGTTCTGCCGGCGTACGCGGAAGCCGCTCTGCCCGGCCACGCGCAGCAGGTAGAGGGTGTCGGTGCCGACGTAGACCACCGTTTCCACTTCGCCTTCGAGATTGCCGTCCCGGTCGATGGCGATGCGCTCCGGGCGGATGGCCAGGGTCACCGGGCCACGGCGTTCGCCGGGGGCATCGAGCATCTGGCCATCGGCCAGGCGCACGCCGGCGTCCAGCGCCTCGGCATCGAGGAAGTTGGTCTCGCCGATGAAGTCGGCCACGGTGCGGTCCACCGGCGCTTCGTAGATCTCGGTCGGGCTGCCGACCTGGAGGATGCGCCCCTTGTGCATCACCGCGATGCGGTCGGACATGGTCAGGGCTTCTTCCTGGTCGTGGGTGACGAAGATGAAGGTGATGCCGGTCTCGTGCTGCAGGCGCTTGAGCTCGATCTGCATGTCCTTGCGCAGCTTCTGGTCCAGCGCCGAGAGGGATTCGTCCAGCAGCAGCACCTTGGGCCGGCTGGCCAGGGCACGGGCCAGGGCGATGCGCTGCTGCTGGCCGCCGGAGAGCTGGTCGGCGCGGCGCCGGCCGACGTCCGGCAGTTTCACCAGCTCCAGCATGCGCTGCACCGTGGCCTCGATCTCGGCCTTGGGGCGGCCCTGCATCTCGAGGCCGAAGCCGATGTTCTGCGCCACCGTCATGTGCGGGAACAGCGCGTAGCTCTGGAACACGGTGTTGACCGGTCGGCGGAAGGGCGGCAGGCCCTGCATCTCCTCGCCGTAGAGGCGGATGGCACCGGCGCTGGGCTGTTCGAACCCGGCGATCAGGCGCAGGAGGGTGGTCTTGCCGCAGCCGGAAGGGCCGAGGAGGGTGAAGAACTCGTTGGCGCGGATCTCCAGGGAAACCTCGTCCAGGGCGCGGACGCCCTGCCCCGGATCGCCGAACTCCATGCAGACACGGTCGATGCTGATCGCACTGGACATGCTTATCGCAAGCTCTAAGGGATTGTTCTTATTGGGCTTTTTCGTATGACGCAAAGGCCCCTGGCGCCTTTGATTCTGTCAGCGGCGTGCGGGGCGAAGAACGATAGAAACGGTCAAAAGGGGATAATTTCGGACAATTTGCTGGCGGGTGCCGGTGGGAAGGATGGAGGCCCGGGCTCTTTCAGTGGGGCCCCGCGTTCGCGGGGATGACGGCCGGCGAAGGCACCCCGCGACAGTCGTTTTCGCGAATGCGGAAATCCGCTGGATTGCGCCAATAGGAGGCGTAGCCCGGGCTGCAGCCCGGGAATGCCCGGAGTGGGTGGTGCCGGCGAATGCGGAGCCGGATCAGCGCCGGTACTGGCTCGGCGGCTGGCCGCTCCAGCGCTGGAAGGCGTGGCGGAAGCTGGCGGTCTCGGCGTAGCCGAGCTGTTCGGCGATCAGGTAGATCGGCAGGTCGGTCTGCAACAGCAGCTGGCGGGCCTTGTCGTAGCGCACTTCATCCAGCAGCCGCTGGTAGCTGGTGTTGAGGCGCTGCAAATGGCGGCGCAGGGTGCGTTCGGAGCGGTGCAGGCTGCGGGCGACGCGGTCCAGGTTGCTGGCTTCGCTGAGGTGGCCGGCCAGGTGCTCGCGGATCTGGTCGAGCACGTCGTGGCGGCTGGTGAGCTGGGCGTCGAGCTTCTGGCACTGCTGCAGGCCGTGGTGGCAGGTCACCGGGTCGGCCAGAGGCAGGGTACGGTCGAGCAGCGCGGCGTTGAAGCAGAGCGCTGTGCGCGAATCGCCGAAGTCCACCGGGCAGCCGAGCTTCTCCGTGTAGGCGGCCGCATGCAGCGGCGGGCGGTAGGGCAGGCGCACCCGCCGCGGGCGCACGGCCTCGCCGAGCAGGTCCTGGATCACCGTGAGCAGCGAGGTGAGGCACAGCTCGCTGTTGAACACCATCAGCTCCGGCGCATAGCGGTAGCCGGTGGCGACCAGCCGGGCCTCGGCGCCGTCCTCCTCCAGGGCCAGGGTGAAGTAGCTGCCCAGCAGCGAGGCGTTGGCCAGGGCGATGTTCAGCGCATCGCGCAGGGTGCGGCTGGCGAGCATGGTGTAGCCGAGGATGCCGTAGGCGGAGACGTGCATGCGCAGGCCCAGGGACAGCCCCAGCGCCGGGTTGCGCGTGCAGCTCAGGGCGTTGGCGAAGACGCGCAGTTCCTGGGCGTGGGTGATCAGCTTGTCGGGGGTGTCGAGGTCGCTGCAGGCGACGCCGCTGCCTTCGAGCAGGCGCGGGCGCGGCACCTCCTCGGCGAGGGTCTCCACCGCCAGGGCGATGGTGTGCAGGGTGGTCATGACCCGTTCGGGTAGCAATGGCGCCGCCATGTTTCGTCCCCTTTGGTAACGGTGGGGGGCCGGGAGGGTGCATGGGCCTGTGCATTAAGTTTCGGTTCAGGCATCACAATGGCGCACTCTTGTATCCTCGGCGCGCCCCTGAACCCTAGAGTTTGTCCCGATGCGATCCTTCCTGACTCCCCGTTGGCTGGTTTCCGGCCTGTTGTTCTGTGTGCTGCTGGTGCTCGGCATCGCCGCCCAGGAGTTTCGCCTGTTCGAGCGCGGCTGGTTCATCGTGCAAGAATGGCGCCACGCTTCGGAGTGGCGCGAGCGCTCGATCTGGCTGCCGGACTACCGGGTGACCGTCGAGGCCCGGCCCATCGAGGGGCTGGACGACGATGTCTCCGCGCTTACCTACGACCCGGACCGCCACAGCCTGCTGACGGTCACCAACCAGCGCCCGCAGATCATCGAGATGTCCCTGGATGGCCACATCATCCGGCGCATCGACCTGCAAGGCTTCGGCGATCCGGAGGCCATCGAGTACATCAGCAAGGGCGTCTACGTCATCACCGACGAGCGCCTGCAACGCCTGGTCAAGGTGCGCCTGGACGAGGACACCACCCGCCTGGACGCCAGCGAGTCGCAGCAGCTCTCCCTGGGCATCGGCCTCAACGGCAACAAGGGCTTCGAGGGCCTGGCCTACGACCCCGCCGGGCAGCGCCTGTTCGTGGCCAAGGAGCGCGACCCGGTGCGCATCTACGAGGTCCACGGCTTCCCCCACACCAACCCGGACAAACCCTTCGCGGTGCACGTGGTGGACGACCCCAAGCGCGACGCCGGGCTCTTCGTCCGCGACCTTTCCAGCCTGCAATACGACGACCGCAGCGGCCACCTGCTGGCGCTGTCCGACGAGTCGCGGCTGGTGCTGGAGATCAACGCCGACGGCAAGCCCATCAGCAGCCTGTCGCTGCTGCGCGGCATGCACGGCCTGACCCGCGGCGTGCCGCAGGCGGAGGGCGTGGCGATGGATAACGACGGGAATCTGTACCTGGTCAGCGAGCCGAACCTGTTCTACAGGTTCAGCAAGCCGGCGGGGGAGTGACGCTCGATGTTCCACGGGGCGCTTCGCACGCGACGCGCCCCGTGGGCTGGGCTCAATACCAGGGACGCTCTACCTGGGGCAGGCTGAGGGTCTTGTCGCGGTAGTTGGCCTGGGCGGCCTTGATGTCGGTGCGCAGGGCTTTGGCTTCCCGCAGCAGGTCGTTCACCTCGGCTTCCGGGGGGTTGAAGCCGGCCCCTGCGAGCCGCGTGATTACCAAGGTGCCGTCACGGTTACCTTCCACCAGGGCGATGGTCGCCCAGATGAATGCCTGCTTGTACTCGCCCTTGAGCAGGTTGAGGGCGGCGACAGTGCTCTGGCCGAACGGTTCGCCCTTCCGGGCCTCGGCGTCGCACCAGGCGAGCACTTGCTGGGCTTGGGCCGGATCGCCGGCGCCATTGGCGCGTATCAGGCCCGGTGCGAAGATGCGGCAACCCAGGCTCGATGCCAGGCGATCGCCCTTGGCGGACGCGTCAGCGAGCAGCTTGCGGTAGTCCGCCTCGCTGATGAGCGCCCCCTCACCCTCACCGAAGGCCCCGGCCAGATAAAGCATCTTCACCTGGGCATTGCTCGGGCCGTATTGCTCGTAGACCGCCTTGCGCCGGGCCGGGTCCTCCAGCGCGGGGATGTGGCCGTCGAACAGCCCCATCAGCACCGACGGGTAGCCGGAAGGGCCGTGCTGAGCCAGGTACTCGTAGGCCTTCACGACCTTTTCCTGGTCGAGCTTGCCCAGGGTGGCATCGCCATACAGGGTGGCCAGGCCCTGCTGGGCATGCAGGCGATGGCCTTCGACGGCGGCTTTCTCGGCGACTTCCTGCAGCAGGCTCTCCGCCTTGTCGAGGTCCTGCTGGAAGGGGGCGTTGCCGTTGAGCAGGGCCAGGCCCAGCAGCAGCTTGGCGGTGTAGGAGCCTTGGGCGGCACCTTTCTCCAGGAAGCCCTTCGACTGCTGCAGGTCGACCTTCTGGCCGAACTGCTCGTCTTCCAGGTACCGGCTCAGCATGTAGGAGGCATCACCGTTGCCGTTGAGGGACGACTGGGTGTAGAGCGCGAAGGCCTTGTTGAAATCCTGTGCGACGCCGTCGCCGCGTTCGTACATCTTGGCCAGCATGTACTGGGCGCGGGGTTCCTTTTCCTCGGCGGCGCTTTCCAGCAGCTCATGGGCTTCCTGCATCTGCTGCGGTGCGGTGGTATCGGGGCGGTACAGGCCGATGGCCTTGTCGGTCTTCTCGACGGGGGTTTCGAAGCAGCCACTGAGCAGCAGGCACAGCGACAGCGTGATGAAGGCTTCCTTCTTCATGGCATTCCTTGATGGGAGGGGAGTGTTTCGCGGGGGCAGAGCCTATCAGAGGTGGAGGCTTGATGGCATTTTGATGCTGAGGTGCCGGACAGTGGTCGGTTGTCGCATTACAGGAGCCCGGCACGTTGCATGCCGGGCTCGGATTCTTACGCCTTCAGCGTCTTCACGCCTTCGGCTGTGCCGAGCAGCAGCAGGTCGGCGGGGCGGGCGGCGAAGAGGCCGTTGGTGACCACGCCGACGATGGCGTTGATCTGCGCTTCCAGGGTCACCGGGTCGGTGATCGAGAGGTTGTGCACGTCTAGGATGATGTTGCCGTTGTCGGTGAGCACGCCTTCGCGGTAGACCGGGTCGCCGCCCAGTTTCACCAGCTGGCGCGCCACGTGGCTGCGGGCCATGGGGATGACTTCCACCGGCAGCGGGAAGGCGCCGAGCACCGGCACCAGCTTGCTGCCGTCGGCGATGCAGATGAAGGTGCGCGCCACGGCGGCGACGATCTTCTCGCGGGTCAGTGCGGCGCCGCCGCCCTTGATCAGGTTCAGGTGTGCGTCGCTCTCGTCGGCGCCGTCGACGTAGAACTCCAGGGCGTCCACCGCGTTCAGGTCGTAGACCGGGATGCCGTGGCCCTTCAGGCGCTGGGCGGTGGCTTCGGAGCTGGCGACCGCGCCGTCGAAGGCCATCTTGTGCTGAGCCAGGGCGTCGATGAAGAAGTTGGCGGTCGATCCGGTGCCGACGCCGACGACGCTCTTGCTGTCGAGCAGCGGGAGGATATGGTCGACTGCGGCCTGGGCGACTGCCTGCTTGAGCTGGTCCTGGGTCATGCTGGTGGTCCACGTATGAAAGGAAATGCGGGCGCGGATTATAGCCGGTCGGCGCGGCAAAACCCCGCATTCTCTGTGGTCGGGCGACGAAGCCCTGGGGTAGACTCGCCCATCCCCGCATGCCCCGCCAGTGAAGCCGTGATGCTCGAAGACTACGTGAAGAAGACCCTCACCTCGCGCGTTTATGACGTGGCGGTGGAAACCCCCCTGCAACCCGCGCTGCGCCTGTCCGAACGCCTCGGCAACCAGGTGCTGCTCAAGCGCGAGGACCTGCAGCCGGTGTTCTCCTTCAAGATTCGCGGCGCCTACAACAAGCTGGCGCAGCTCACTGCCGAGGAGCTGGCGCGTGGCGTGGTCACCGCCTCGGCCGGCAACCACGCCCAGGGCCTGGCCCTGGCGGCCCGCGAGCTGGGCATCAAGGCGACCATCGTGATGCCGCGCACCACACCCGAGCTCAAGGTCCAGGGCGTGCGCGCCCGGGGCGGCAAGGTGGTGCTGCACGGCGATGCCTTCCCCGAGGCGCTGGCCTATTCGCTGAAGCTGGTGGACGAGAAGGGCTACGTCTACATCCACCCCTACGACGACCCGCACGTGATCGCCGGGCAGGGCACGGTGGCGATGGAGATCCTCCGCCAGCACCCCGGGCGCCTGGACGCCATCTTCGTGCCGGTGGGCGGCGGCGGCCTGATCGCCGGCATCGCCGCCTACGTCAAGTACCTGCGCCCCGAGGTGAAGGTGATCGGCGTCGAGCCGGACGACTCCAACTGCCTGCAGGCCGCCATGGCCGCCGGCGAGCGCGTGGTGCTGGGCCAGGTCGGGCTGTTCGCCGATGGCGTGGCCGTGGCGCAGATCGGCCAGCACACCTTCGACATCTGCCGCGAGCACGTGGACGAGGTGATCACCGTCAGCACCGACGAGATCTGCGCGGCGATCAAGGACATCTACGACGACACCCGCTCCATCACCGAGCCGGCCGGCGCCCTGGCCGTGGCCGGGATCAAGAAGTACGTGGAGCGCGAAGGCAGTACGGGGCAGACCCTGGTGGCCATCGACTCGGGCGCCAACATCAACTTCGACCGCCTGCGCCACGTGGCCGAGCGCGCCGAACTGGGCGAGAAGCGCGAGGCGATCATCGCGGTGACCATCCCCGAGCGCCCGGGCAGCTTCAAGGCCTTCTGCGAGGCCATCGGCAAGCGCCAGATCACCGAATTCAACTACCGCTACAACACCGAGGCCGAGGCGCACATCTTCGTCGGCGTGCAGACCCACCCGGAGAACGACCCGCGCGAGGCTCTGGTGCAGAGCCTGCGCGATCAGGGCTTCCCGGTGCTGGACCTGACCGAAAACGAACTGGCCAAGCTGCACATCCGCCACATGGTCGGCGGGCATGCGGCGCGGGTGGAGGACGAGTCGATCTTCCGCTTCGAATTCCCCGAGCGCCCCGGCGCGCTGTTCAACTTCCTCAACAAGCTGGGCGGGCGCTGGAACATCACCCTGTTCCACTACCGCAACCACGGCGCCGCCGACGGCCGTGTGGTGGCCGGGCTGCAGGTGCCGGCGGACGAGCGCCACCTGATCCCCGCGGCGCTGGAAGAGATCGGCTACCCCTATTGGGACGAGAGCGACAACCCGGCCTACCGGCTGTTCCTCGGCTGACGGCGGCGGCCATCTACACTTTGCTCGTCGCCCGGATGGAGTGAATGACAATGGATGACTACCTGATGCTGCAGATACTGCACGGTTTGCTGACCTTCCTGCTGTTCGCCGTCGCCGGCGGCCTGCTGTGGGGCGTGCTGCGAGCCTGGCACGGCGGCCTGGGGGGCTGGGCGCCGAACCTGCGGCAATCCGTGCTATTCGGCGTGCCGGCGTTGCTGGCCCTGGGCGTGGCCCTGCCGATCACCGGCTGGTGGCTGCTGGCCCTGGCGCAGATCCCCTTCGGCCTGACCTGGGTGCTGGGAAGCTCCATCCTCTATCTGCTGGCCGGCATCGCCTGGCTGGCCTTCACCCGGCGCCTGCTGGTGCTGCACGCCGGCGACGCGCCGAATGCCGCCCCGCGCAGCCGTTTCCTCGGCTTCAGCCTGGGTTATGGCGCGGTCGGCTTCCTGCTGCTGCTGGCCATCCTCGTACTGACTCTGGCCAAGCCGGCCTGAGCTTGACCAGGCGCATCCTGCTGGTCGGTGCCAGCGGCTTCATCGGCCGTCATCTGCTGCGTGCCCTGTCCGCCGGTGGCCACGAGGTCGTCGCCACCTCCCGCTCGGGGGCGGGTGACGACCTGCCGGGCGTGGCCTGGCAGCCGCTCGATCTGCAACGCCTGGCTGACGAACCCCTTCAATTTCCCTGGCCTGCCGGCATCGACCTGGTGATCAATGCCGCCGGTGCGCTGGACCCTGACCTGGCGCGCCAGGCCCGCCTGCAGTCCGACGGCGCCTGTGCCCTGTTCGACCTCGCCGCCCGCCATGGTGCGGCGGTGCTGCAGGTTTCCGCCCTCGGTGCCGGGGACTGCGAGGTGCCTTTCCTCGCCAGCAAGGCGCGCGCGGATGCGCACCTGCTGGCCCTGGGCATTCCCGCCGTGGTGCTGCGCCCCTCCCTGGTGTTGGGCGAAGGCGGGGCCAGCAGCGCCTGGCTGGAGCGCCTCGCGCCCCTGCCGCTGGCACCCCTGCTGGACACCCGCGCGCGAAGCATGCCGCTGCATGTGGATGACCTGGTCGGTGCGGTGCTGGCGTTGCTGCGGCGCTGGCCGGAACAACCGCAGGTGCTGGAGCTGGTCGGGCCCGAGGCGCTGACCCAGGGCGAGCTGCTCGACCGCCTGCGTGGGCGCCTGCTCTGGAGCCCGGCGCGCTATCTCCAGCTACCGGGAGCGCTGGCGGGCATCGCCGCTCGCCTGCACCTGCTCGATCCGCAACTGCTGGAGCTGGCACGGCGGGACAACCTGGGCGACGCCGCGCCGCTGGAGCGGCTCGGTGGCTATCGCCCGGCGCGGCTCGACCAGCGCCTGGATTCGGCCTGGCCGCAGAAGGCCCGTGCCGTGAACGGCTGGCTGCGCCCGGCGATGATCATCGTCCTGGCCTTGATCTGGCTGGGCACCGCGCTGGTCTGCCTCGGCCCGGGTTTCGACTGGGGGCTGAGGATCATGGCGGAGATGGGCGTCACCGGCCTGCTGGCCAAGCTGGCGGTGGTCGGGGGCGCGATGCTGGATGGGCTGCTGGGCATCGGCATGCTGCTGCGTCGCTGGCGCCGCCACGCGCTGCTCGCGCAGCTCGGCCTGATGCTGGCCTATACGGCGCTGATCAGCCTGCTGCTTCCGCACTACTGGGCCGACCCTTATGCTGCGGTCGGCAAGAACCTCGTGCTCATGGTCGCCACCCTCTGGGTGCTGTGGCTGGAGCCCTCGCAACGGAAAACCGGATGAGCCTGTACCTGCTGCTGAAGACCCTGCACATCATGTCCTCGACCCTGCTGTTCGGCACCGGCCTGGGCTCGGCCTACTACGCCCTGCGCGCCTGGCGCAGCCAGCGGGTGGAGGTGATCGCCGTGACCTTCCGCCACCTGGTCACCGCCGACTGGCTGTTCATCGCCACCACGGCGGTGTTCCAGCCGCTGAGCGGCCTGGCCCTGGCCAAGCTGGCGGGCTGGCCGCTGAACCAGGTCTGGCTGCTGTGGAGCGTGGGGCTCTATGTGTTCGCCGGGCTCTGCTGGCTGCCGGTGGTGTGGCTGCAGATCCGCGTGCGCGACATGGCGCGCGATGCGCTGGCCGGAGGCCAGGAACTGCCGGCCAGGGCCCACCTTTATATGAAGGTCTGGTTCGCCCTGGGCTGGCCAGCCTTCATCGCCTTCGTCGGCATCTTCTTCCTGATGGTGATCAAGCCGCTCTCGCTCTGAGGCGGCTCAGCGCAGGGAGATCACCGGCCAGCCGCGCCGCTCGGCCTCGGCGCGCAGCTTGGGGTCGGGGTCGACCGCCACCGGGCGGGTCACCCGCTCCAGCAGCGGCAGGTCGTTCAGCGAGTCGCTGTAGAAGCTGGCGCCTTCCAGGCTCAGGCCGGTCTCGGCGAGCCAGCGCTCGAGGCGGGTCACCTTGCCTTCGCGGAAGCAGGGCACGTCGGTGGTGCGCCCGGTGTAGCGGCCGTCCGCCATCTCGCACTCGGTGGCCAGCAGGGTCTCGACCCCCAGGCGCGCGGCGATGGGGCCGGTGACGAAGCGGTTGGTGGCGGTGATGATCACCAGCTTGTCGCCTGCCGCGCGGTGCTCGGCCAGCAATGCCTCGCCCTTGGCCAGGATGATCGGCTCGACGCAGTCGCGCATGAACTCGCGGTGCCACTGGTCCAGCTGGGCCATCTCGGTGCGGCCGAGGATCTCCAGGCTGAAGTTCAGGTAGTCGGTGATGTTCAGGCGGCCGGCCAGGTAGTCCTGGTAGAACGCGTCGTTGCGGGACTTGTAGGCATCGCCGTCGAGGATGCCGCGTTCGCACAGGTAGTCGCCCCAGGCGTGGTCGCTGTCGCCGCCGAGGAGGGTGTTGTCGAGATCGAAAAGGGCCAGGCGCACGTCAATTACCTTGGATCGAAACTACGGAGGGCGGCCAGAATAACCACTTTTCCCCGGCCTGCCCATTGCGCGAAAAGCCCGCATTGCCGCGTTTACGGGCTTTGTGGAACAATGCCGGAACATGCGTATGCGAGGTTGTTCGTCGTGATCGATCCCGATGGTTTCCGCCCCAATGTCGGCATCATTCTCGCCAATGATGCCGGGCAGGTGCTTTGGGCGCGGCGTATCAACCAGGATGCCTGGCAGTTCCCCCAGGGAGGCATCAACCCCCGCGAGACGCCGGAAGAGGCGCTGTTCCGCGAGCTGAACGAGGAAGTCGGGCTCGAGGAGCGGGATGTGAAAATACTTGCATGCACCCGGGGCTGGTTGCGCTATCGTCTGCCGCAGCGTCTGGTGCGGACCCACAGCCAACCCCTGTGCATCGGGCAGAAACAGAAATGGTTCCTGCTGCGCCTGCAGTCGGATGAGAACCGGGTACGCATGGACCTGACCGGCAAGCCCGAGTTCGATGGCTGGCGTTGGGTCAGCTACTGGTATCCGCTGGGGCAGGTCGTGACCTTCAAGCGAGAAGTCTACCGCCGTGCCCTCAAGGAATTAGCCCCGCGCCTGCTGGCGCAAGACTGACCCGGAGAAAGGCTACAAGGCCATGCTCAATACGCTGCGCAAGATCGTCCAGGAAGTGAACGCCGCCAAGGATCTGAAGGCGGCGTTGGCGATCATCGTGCTGCGGGTCAAGGAGGCCATGGGTAGCCAGGTCTGTTCCGTCTACCTGCTGGACCCCGAATCCAACCGTTTCGTGCTGATGGCCACCGAGGGCCTGAACAAGCGCTCCATCGGCAAGGTCAGCATGGCCCCCAACGAGGGCCTGGTCGGCCTGGTCGGCACCCGCGAGGAGCCGCTCAACCTCGAGCACGCCGCCGACCACCCCCGCTACCGCTACTTCGCCGAGACCGGCGAGGAGCGCTACGCCTCCTTCCTCGGCGCGCCGATCATCCACCACCGCCGGGTGATGGGCGTACTGGTCGTGCAGCAGAAGGAGCGTCGCCAGTTCGACGAGGGCGAGGAAGCCTTCCTCGTCACCATGAGCGCCCAGCTCGCGGGCGTCATCGCCCATGCCGAGGCCACCGGCTCGATCCGTGGCCTGGGTCGCCAGGGCAAGGGCATCCAGGAAGCCAAGTTCGTCGGTGTGCCCGGTGCCCCGGGCGCTGCCGTGGGCACCGCCGTGGTGGTGCTGCCGCCGGCCGACCTGGAAGTGGTGCCCGACCGCGCCGTCGATGACATCGAGGCCGAGGTCGAGCGCTTCAAGCAGGCACTGGAGTCGGTGCGCGAGGACATGCGTCGCCTGTCGAGCAAGCTGGCCACCCAGCTGCGCCCCGAGGAGCGCGCGCTGTTCGACGTCTACCTGATGATGCTCGACGACGCCTCCATCGGCCTGGAAGTCAAGAAGGTCATCCGCTCCGGCCAGTGGGCCCAGGGTGCCCTGCGCCAGGTGGTGATGGAGCACGTCAAGCGCTTCGAGCTGATGGACGATGCCTACCTGCGCGAGCGCGCCTCCGACGTCAAGGACCTCGGTCGCCGCCTGCTCGCCTACCTGCAGGAGGAGCGCAAGCAGAACCTGGTGTACCAGGACAACACCATCCTGGTCAGCGAGGAGCTGTCCCCGGCCATGCTGGGCGAAGTGCCCGAGGGCAAGCTGGTGGGCCTGATCTCCGTGCTCGGCTCCGGCAACTCCCACGTCGCCATCCTAGCCCGCGCCATGGGTATTCCCACGGTCATGGGCGTGGTCGACCTGCCGTACTCGAAGGTCGACGGCATCGAACTGATCGTCGACGGCTACCACGGCGAAGTCTTCACCAACCCCTCCGCCGAGCTGCGCAAGCAGTACAGCGAAGTGGTCGAGGAGGAGCGCCAGCTGGTCAAGGGCCTCGACGCCCTGCGCAGCCTGCCGTGCGAGACCCTCGACGGCCACCGCATGCCGCTGTGGGTGAACACCGGCCTGCTGGCCGACGTGACCCGTGCCCAGGAGCGCGGCGCCGAAGGCGTCGGCCTGTACCGCACCGAAGTGCCGTTCATGATCAACGAGCGCTTCCCCAGCGAGAAGGAGCAGCTCGCCATCTACCGCGAGCAGCTCGCCGCCTTCCATCCGCTGCCGGTGACCATGCGCACCCTGGACATCGGTGGCGACAAGGCGCTGTCCTACTTCCCGATCAAGGAAAGCAACCCCTTCCTCGGCTGGCGCGGCATCCGCGTGACCCTGGACCACCCGGAAATCTTCCTGGTGCAGGTGCGCGCCATGCTCAAGGCCAGCGAAGGCCTGAACAACCTGCGCATCCTCCTGCCGATGATCTCCGGCGTGCAGGAGCTGGAAGAGTCCCTGCACCTGATCCACCGCGCCTGGGGCGAGGTGCGCGATGAGGGCGTCGACATCCCCATGCCGCCGGTCGGCGTGATGATCGAGATCCCCGCCGCCGTGTACCAGACCCGCGAGCTGGCGCGCCAGGTCGACTTCCTCTCGGTCGGTTCCAACGACCTGACCCAGTACCTGCTGGCCGTTGACCGCAACAACCCACGCGTCGCCGATCTCTACGACTACCTGCACCCGGCGGTGCTGCAGGCGCTGGTCAAGGTGGTCAACGATGCCCACACCGAAGGCAAGCCGGTGAGCATCTGCGGCGAGATGGCCGGTGATCCCGCCGCCGCCGTCCTGCTGCTGGCCATGGGCTTCGACAGCCTGTCGATGAACGCCACCAACCTGCCCAAGGTGAAGTGGCTGCTGCGCCAGGTCAGCCTGAGCAAGGCGCGCGAGCTCCTCGATCAGCTGATGGGCATCGACAACCCGCAGGTCATCCACAGCTCCCTGCACCTGGCCCTGCGCAACCTGGGCCTGGGCCGCGTGATCAACCCGGCCGCGACCATCCAGGCCTGAGCCCCCGCCGGCGGTCGCGTCCAGCCCAACCAGATGCCATGGGCCTGCGCTGGCATCGCCGGAAAGGTGGCTTATGGACGAGCTGGCATCCGAAGAACATCCCTACGGCACGACCCGCGAAGAAATAGAGCGGACCCTCCGCCACGCCCTGGAGATCGTCAGCGACGGCATCTGGGACTGGAACATGATCACCCACCATGTGCACCGCAGCCCCGGCTGGTACGCCATGCTCGGCTTCCCCCGCGACGGCCTGCCGGAGGACGTGGACACCTGGAAGAGCGTGATCCATCCCGATGACTTCGACGGCGTGATGCAGGGCTTCCAGGCCTACCTCGACGGCCACCGCGCCGAATACGCCGAGGAGTACCGTTGCCTCTGCCAGGACGGCAGCTACCTGTGGATAAGCGATCACGGCCGTTTCGTCGAGTTCGACGACCAGGGCCGGCCGACGCGGATGATCGGCGCCCATCGCAACATCCACGAGCGCAAGCTTGCCGAGCTGGCGCTGCAGCAGCGCAACGAGGAGCTGCAGCACATCAACCGTGATCTCGAAGCCCTGATCGAACTGCGCACCGAGGCCCTGGCCGAGGCCAATCGTGCGCTCGCGGACCAGGTCAGGGCCGCGGTGCAGCTGGCCGAGACCGACCCGCTCACCTCGGTGTTCAACCGTCGCAAGTTCCAGGCCTGCCTGGAGCACGAGTGGCAGCGCTTCGTGCGCCATGGTCACCCCACCGGCCTGCTGATGTTCGACCTCGATCACTTCAAGCGCATCAACGACAGCCTGGGCCATGCCGTCGGCGACCAGGTGCTGGTGGCGGTCACCGCCTGCCTGGGCGCGATGCTGCGCGAGGAGGATTGCCTGGCCCGCTGGGGCGGCGAGGAATTCATCGTGCTGTTGCCGGACACCGGCCCCGAAGCCCTGTTGCTGCTGGCCCAGCGGCTGCACGCACGGGTGCCGGAAGCCTGCCCGCAGTTGCCCTGGCGGCTCACGGCCAGTTTCGCGGTGGCCGGCATGCAGCCGGGGGAGAGCGTCGAGGCGCTGTTGCGGCGCCTCGACGAGGGGCTCTACCGCGCCAAGGAACGGCGCGACTGCATCGAGCGCTGCTAGAGCTGAAGCGCCACATCCCCCAGGTGCCCGCCGTGGGGGCCGTAGCTGCGCTCCACCAGCTCGCGGCGCCCATCGGCATGGACGATCAGCGCGGTGCTGGCGCGGGTGCCGTAGGTGCGGGTGGCGATGAACACCGGTGAAAGCATGCGCTCGGTGTTCAGGCCCACACCGGTGTCGGGGAGGATCGCGTCCGGCGCGGCCTCGGGGTCGTGCATCAGGTTGAGCAGGGTGTCGGTGTTGACCTGTTCCAGGCATTCGGCGAGCGCCGCCTTGGCTCGCTCGACCTTCGGCCAGGGCGTGTCCAGGTCGGCGTTGGACAGCCCGTAGATGCCGGCGGCCAGCCTTCTCGGGCCGCCGCTGCGGGGGTTGAGGAAGCACAGCTCGCGGGCATCGCCCACCAGCAGATTGAAGCCGGCGTAGTCACCGGCGCGGCGCTGCGCGTCGGCGAGGAACTCGCCCGGGCCCATCTCGCCGCTGAGGAACTGCACGCACAGCTCGCCACGGGAGCGGCCCACCGGCGGCAGGCGCGGGTCGCGGATATTGGTCAGCGCGGCGAAGCGGCCATCCGGGCCGAGGCCCAGCCAGGTCCCCCCGGCTTCGAGGTCGCGTCCTGCGTACAGCCCCGGCGCGTCTTTCCATGCGGCCAGTGGCTGGGTGGGACGGGCGTAGAACTCATCACGGTTTGCGGCGAGCACCAGGGGAGTCTGGTGACCCGGTCGCCAGGCGAATGCGATCAGGCACATCTGGAGTGGTCTCCTTGTTTGTCGGCGAGTCTAGCAGCCCGCTGCAGGACATCCATCGTCCCGATTGGAGCGCGACGCGGGCTTCCGTTACCATGCCGCTTTGCTCTCGGGGGTGTCGATGGAATTCCTGCTGTACCTGGTACTCGGCGCCTGCGCCGGCGTGCTCGCGGGGCTGTTCGGCGTCGGTGGCGGCATGATCATCGTGCCGGTCCTGGTGCTCAGCTTCACCGCCCAGGGATTCGACCCCAGCGTCCTCACCCACATCGCCGTGGGCACCTCGCTGGCGACCATCATCTTCACGTCGGTCAACGCCGTGCGCGAGCACCATCGCAAGGGCGCCGTGCGCTGGCACATCTTCGCCTGGATGACCCTCGGCATCCTCCTCGGCGCCGCGCTGGGTTCGCTCACCGCCAAGGCGATCCAGGGGCCCATGCTGCAGAAGATCATCGGCAGCTTCGCCATCCTGGTTTCCATCCAGATGGCCCTGGACCTCAGGCCCAAGGCCAGCCGCGAGGTGCCCGGCAAACCCGGGCTGACCGGCGCCGGCGTCTTCATCGGCTGGGCCTCGGCGATCTTCGGCATCGGCGGCGGCTCGCTGACCGTGCCCTTCCTCACCTGGCGCAGCGTGCCCATGCAGCAGGCGGTAGCGACCTCCTCCGCCTGCGGGCTGCCCATCGCCCTGGCCAGTGCCCTGTCGTTCATGGTGCTGGGCTGGAACGAGCCGCACCTGCCGCAGTGGAGCCTCGGCTTCGTCTATCTCCCCGCGCTGGCCGGCATCGCGCTGACCAGCATGTTCTTCGCCCGCTTCGGCGCGCGCCTGGCCCATCGCCTGTCGCCGCGTCTGCTCAAGCGCCTGTTCGCCCTGCTGCTGTTCGCGGTCGGGCTGAGTTTTCTGATCTAAGGAGTCGTGATGCTGGCTTATCCCCAGATCGATCCGGTGGCCCTGAGCCTCGGACCCCTGAAAATCCACTGGTACGGGTTGATGTACCTGATCGGCATCGGCGGTGCCTGGTGGCTGGCCTCGCGCCGGCTCAAGGCCTTCGACCCGACCTGGACCCGCGAGAAGCTCTCCGACCTGGTGTTCTGGGTCGCCCTCGGCGTGATCGCCGGCGGGCGCCTGGGCTACGTGCTGTTCTACGACCTGCCGGCCTACGTCGCCAACCCGCTGCTGATCCTCGAGGTGTGGAAGGGCGGCATGTCGTTCCACGGCGGTCTGATCGGCGTGATGCTGGCGACCCTGTGGTTCGGCCGGCGCAACGGCAAGAGCTTCTTCCAGCTGATGGACTTCATCGCCCCGCTGGTGCCGATCGGCCTGGGTGCCGGGCGCATCGGCAACTTCATCAACTCCGAACTCTGGGGCAAGGTCACCGACGTGCCCTGGGCGATGATCTTCCCCAACGGCGGCCCGCTGCCGCGCCACCCGTCGCAGCTGTACCAGTTCGCCCTGGAGGGCGTGGCGCTGTTCGCCATCCTCTGGTTCTACTCGCGCAAGCCGCGCCCGACCATGGCCGTTTCCGGCATGTTCGCGCTGTGCTACGGCATCTTCCGCTTCATCGTCGAGTTCGTCCGCGTGCCGGACGCCCAGCTCGGCTACCTCGCCTTCGGCTGGCTGACCATGGGCCAGGTCCTCTGCGTGCCGATGATCCTCGGCGGCATCGGCCTGATCGTCTGGGCCTACCGCCGCCAGCCCGTCCAAGGAGTCGCTTCGTGAAACAGTACCTCGACCTGATGCGCCTGGTGCGCGAGACCGGCACCTTCAAGAGCGACCGCACCGGCACCGGCACCTACAGCGTGTTCGGCCACCAGATGCGCTTCGACCTGGCCGACGGCTTCCCCTTGGTGACCACCAAGAAGTGCCACCTGAAATCCATCATTCACGAGCTGCTGTGGTTCCTGCAGGGCGACACCAACATCCGCTACCTGAAGGAAAACGGCGTCTCCATCTGGGACGAATGGGCCGACGAGAACGGCGACCTGGGCCCGGTCTACGGCTACCAGTGGCGCAGCTGGCCGGCGCCCAACGGCGAGTCGATCGACCAGATCGCCAAGCTGATCGAGATGATCCGCAAGAATCCTGACTCGCGCCGCCTGATCGTCTCCGCCTGGAACCCGGCCCTGGTCGACCAGATGGCCCTGCCGCCCTGCCACGCGCTGTTCCAGTTCTACGTGGCCGACGGCAAGCTCAGCTGCCAGCTGTACCAGCGCTCGGCGGACATCTTCCTCGGCGTGCCCTTCAACATCGCCAGCTACGCCCTGCTGACGCTGATGGTGGCGCAGGTCTGCGGCCTGGCGCCCGGCGATTTCGTCTGGACCGGCGGCGACTGCCACCTCTACGCCAACCACATCGAGCAGGCCGACCTGCAGCTCACCCGCGAGCCGCTACCCCTGCCGACCATGAAGCTCAACCCCGAGGTGAAGGATCTGCTGGCCTTCAAGTTCGAGGACTTCGAGCTGGTGGGCTACCAGGCGCACCCGCACATCAAGGCCCCGGTCGCGGTCTGACCCCGCCACGCTTCCGCAGGCGCGGCTCCCTGGCTGGGAGCCCGCCTTGTGGGAGCGAATTCATTCGCGAAAGGGCACCCCGGGCTGGTACGAACAGGCTCGTGTAGGGGCGAATTCATTCGCCCAGGGCGGCGCAGCCGCCTCTCTCCATCACCCCAGCTCCGCCGCCAGCGCCTTCACCTGTTCCTGCCGCTCCGCCTGCTCCAGCTCCGCCCCGGGGTTCAGCGATGACCATTCCGGGTGCGCCCGTGCCTTGCCCAGGGCCGGGGGCAGCTTGCCCTGGCGCCATTGCTTCTCGTCCGGTGCCGCGACCCGTATGGCGTCGACGGCGGCGTGCCCGCGCGCGTCCAGGGCCTGCAGCAGCTGGCGCTGGCGCAGGGCGAGCAGTCGCAGGATGGCATCGTCCACGGTCAGCTCGCGCTGGCCCCTGATCTTGCCCAGCAGGCGTTCGCCGTAGTGGCCGACGGTCTGCCAGGCACCGCCGGCGATGGCGCCCAGGGCCGCCGCCGCGCCCAGGGTCAGGCCGCCCACCAGCAGGTCGACGCCGGCGCCGGCAGCCGCCCCCGCCGCCATGCCGCCCCCCAGGCGCACGCCGAGTTGCTTGAGGGTCTCGGGGTTGAACAGGTCGTCGCCCCAGCGCCCATCCAGCAAAGGGAGGTCTCCGGCGGCGGCATCTTCCGGGCGGAAGGCGTGCAGGCGCAGCAGGGCGTCGACGCAGGCCTGCTCGCGGGCGCGTACCTGCTGGCGCAGGGCCTCGGTGGCACGGGCCAGGCTGGCCTCGTCGGCCGCCACGCTGCGCCGGCAGGCGGCGACATCCAGCAGCAACTCGGCGATCAGTCGCGCCCCGGCCCGCTGGCGCAGGCCGCGCTGGGCCTCGTGGTCCTCGATCAGCCGTTGCAGTTGTGGCCGTGCCCGTTCCAGCAGCAGGGCCAGGCTCTCGTAGAGGCGGCGCTCGCCATCCAGCGGCGGCGCCACGCTGTCGAAGCGCACCAGCGCATGCAGGCCCAGGCGGGCCAGGGCTTCGCGCCATTCGGCCTCGCGGTGGTCGTCGACCGCGACGAAATTCAGCACCGGCAGCAGCGGCCGGCCGCACATGGCCAGCACCGCCAGCTCGTCGCGGTACTTGGCCAGCACCGGCTCGCGGGCGTCGATCACGTAGAGGCCGGCATCGGAGGCCAGCAGCTGGCGCAGCACCTTGGCCTCCTGCTCGAAGCGCTGGCGCGCCTCGCTGCCGTCGAGGAAGCGTGCCAGCCGCGCCGGGCCGTCCAGGCGCTCGCCGGGGCGCTCCAGGCGTTCGAGGTAATCCAGCAGCGCGATGGCGTCTTCCAGGCCGGGGGTGTCGTAGAGCTCCAGCAGCGGCTGGCCGTCCACCGACAGGCGCGCGCCCTCGACATGGCGGGTGGTGCTGGGGCGGTGGGACACCTCGCCGAAGCCGCGGTCGCGCAGCAGGGTGCGCAGCAGCGAGGTCTTGCCGACGTTGGTGTGGCCGACCACGGCCAGTTTCAGTGCGTCAGTCATGGCCCTTCTCCAGCCAGGCGAGGGGCGAGCTGTCGGCATGCTCCAGCTCCAGGCGCGAGAGGGCCTGGTGCCATTCGCCCAGGCGCAGGCTGTCCAGCGCCGCGCCCGGTGGGGCCGGCAGCAGCCAGATGCGCGTGGCGGCGGCGCAGCGCGCCAGTTCGCCGATCAGCGCCAGGGTGCCGCGGTCCGGCGAGCGGCGCGGGTCGCAGGCGATGGCCAGGCGTTGCGGGGGGAAGCGGGTGAGCTGCTCCAGCAGGCGCTGGCGTTGCTCGCGGCTGTCGAGGATGCCGGCATCGCCCACGCCGCGCGGCAGGCTGGGCGGCCAGGGGCGGCTGTCGTCCAGCTCGATGGCCACCAGCAACGCACCACTGCCGCTCTCCGGCAGGGCGGATGTCGTTCCGGGCGGCGAAAGGCCCGGATCGGCATCCAGCACGCCGAGGCGTTCGCTGGCCGGCTGCAAGCGCTCGCGCAGCAGGCCGTAGCCGGGCAGGGTGAGGTCCAGGTCGAGCCGCTCGCGGCCGCTGTGCCAGCGCCACAGGCACAGCGCCGTCAGCAGCAGGCGGGGCAGCAGGCCGTAGACCAGGGTCACCCCCAGCAGCCAGCCGGACCAGGCCTGGCGCGCATCGGCGGCGGCCACCACGTCGCTGCTGGCGCGGATGGTGCCGGCGTCCGGCAGGGCGAAGCCGAGCAGGGCGGGCAGGGCGCCCAGGGCCTGGGTCAGGGTGACGAAGGTATCGCTGCCGAGGATGGTGGTTTCCCAGACGAAGCCGTAGCGCCGGGTGGCCAGCAGTGCCAGCAGGCACAGCAGGGCGGTGCCCAGGCTGAGGCTCCAGAGCCCGTTGACCAGTGTGCCCAGCCCCCAGCGGGCGAGGCGGCGGCGTTGCAGCAGCACCATCAGTGCCGGGCCCAGCTGCGCGGCGGCGGCATCCCGGGCGAGCTTGGTGCTGAGCCACCACCAGAGGCGGCCGAGGATGCTGGAGTGGCCGCCGAAGACCAGCCCCAACAACCAGCCGAGCAGCATCAGCAGGTGCAGGCCGAGCAGGCTGCCCAGGGCCCAGAACACATTGACCGGGCGCTGGCCGTCGCCCAGGGCGGCCACCGCCAGCGTGGCGCCGGTGGCAAGCGCCACCAGCAGCAGCGCGGCGAATGCCAGGCGTGCACCTTGCAGCCAGTGCAGCAGGGCAGCCAGTTGGCCGTCGCGTTCGGCGAGCCACAGGGCGCGGGTCTGGATGCGCTGGGCGAGGTCGCCGCCGGCGGCATTGGCGCGGCGGTTGGCTTCGCCGTCCTCCAGGGGGCCGGCATGTTCTTCGCGCAGGCGCACGGCTTCGGTCAGCCAGAGGCGTTGCAGGGGAGTGAGGTTGGGCGGCGGGCTCTCGGTCACGCGGGTTCTCTTCCGGTGGGACGAGGCAGAAGCATAACCGCTGAACGGCAGGAGGGTGGAACCCCGGCCGCTGGGCCGGGGCGTCGCTGGGGGCGGTCAGGGGGCGGCCCGTTGCGCCCTCACGCGCACGGCGATGTCCGGCTGGTCGATGAACAGGCCGTCGATGCCGGCATCGAGAAAGGCGTTGATCTCCGCCTCGATGTCGCCGCGCACCTGCGGGTCGCTGCCGTTGCGCAGGTTGGCGGGGAGGAAGGCGTTCTCCGCGCGGAAGGTGTAGGGGTGCACCTTGAGCCCGGCGGCGTGGGCATCGGCGACGAAGCGCGTGGGCTGGCCCAGGTTGCCGGCGGCATCGCGGGGGATCACGTAGCTCTTGTCCGGGCCCACGCCGGCGGCGTAGCGGGCCACGGCCTTGAGGCCGGCGGCGCTGGCCATCCGGGCGTAGGTCAGGCCGCTGCCCAGCACCTGCTGGTCATAGGGCTGGCCGGCGCCGTAGAGCTGGATCAGGCGGATGCTGCTCTGCCGGGCGATGCGCTGCAGGTTGTCCACCTCGAAGGACTGGATGTACACCGCCGAGCGGCGGTCGGTGTAGCCGTTGCGCTGCAGGGTGCGCAGCAGCGGCTTCTCCATGGCCAGGCCGAGCTGCTGGAAGTGGGTGGGGTGCTTGGTCTCGATGTACAGGCCGATACGGCGCTGCTGGCTGAGTTGCAGGCTTTTCACCAGGTCGATGATCTCCTGCAGCGTGGGGATCTCGAAGGCGCCGTCCAGACGCGCATTGCCCGGGCGTACCTGGGGGATGCGCTCGATGGCCTTGAGGGTCTTCAGCTCGGCCAGGGTGAAATCCTCGCTGAACCAGCCGGTGAGCGGTACGCCGTCGACGTTCCGGGTGCGCTTGCGGTCGGCGAACTCGGGGTGCTTGCCGACGTCGGTGGTCAGTCCCAGCTCGTTGTCGTGGCGGGCCACCAGCTGGCCGTCGCGGGTCATCACCAGGTCGGGCTCGACGAAGTCGGCGCCCTGCAGGGCGGCCAGGGCGTAGGAGGCCAGGGTGTGCTCCGGCACGTAGCCGCTGGCGCCGCGATGGCCGACCACCAGCGGCTTGCCCTCGCCCTGGGCGTGGCCCTGGGTGGCGCGGGGCTGCTGGGCGGCCCAGTCGATGGCGGATTGCACCGGGTCCGGTGCGGCGAACGAACAGAGGGGCAACGTCAGGCTGCAGACCGCCAGCCAATGCCGCAGGGTAGAAGTGGATGCCATGGGGCGTCTCCTTGCGGTGGGGAAAGCGCAAGCCTGCCGCAGGATAGATGACGGTTTGTGGTGCGCCGCGCGGCAAGTGTTGCCGGGCGTGACCGACACGACAGGCAGAAAGAAAGGCCGGCTGGCCTGGCTGCCGTGCTCTGGTATTCTCGCCGCCATGAAAAAGACCCTGCCCCTCGCCCTCATCGCCGCCCTCGCGCAGAACCGCGTGATCGGCCGCGACAACCAACTGCCCTGGCACCTGCCGGCGGACCTCAAGCACTTCAAGGCCCTGACCCTGGGCAAGCCGATCATCATGGGTCGCAAGACCTGGGATTCCCTCGGCCGCCCGCTGCCGGGTCGCCTCAACCTGGTGGTCAGCCGCCAGGCCGGCCTGCAGCTGGAGGGCGCCGAGGTGTTCGCCAGCCTGGAAGACGCCGTGGCCCGCGCCGAAGCCTGGGCCCGTGAGGAAGACGCCGAGGAAGTGATGCTGATCGGCGGTGCCCAGCTCTACACCCAGGGCCTGGAGCATGGCGATCGCCTGTACCTGACCCGCGTGGAACAGGCCCCGGAAGGCGATGCCTTCTTCCCCGAGGTGCCGGATGCCGATTGGCACCTGGCCTCCAGCATCGAGCACGAGGCCAGCGACACCACTCCCGCCTATGCCTTCCAGGTGTGGGAGCGGCGCTGAGCCGGCGAGAACATCGTCGGTGGACGCAAGACGCGCCGTCCGCCCTGCGCCCGGATCGACCGCCACAGGCGGGCCGGGCGATACCCCGTTCGGATCTTCATCCCTGCAGGACGGGTAGCGGTACGAAACCCATCGATGCGGCGTGCCCCGTGACCGCATGGGTTTCGCTCCGCTCTTCCCATCCTACGGATGGGAGCTCGCCACCTCATAATTCCTGGCGTTCAGACTTCCAGCTCGAGCAGCTCCGCGCGGATTCGCCCGTCCTCGATCAGCAGCAATCCCACCGATATCGGCAGCTTGAAGCGCCGTGGCCCGGCGCTGCCCGGGTTGATGTGGAGGATGCCGTCGCGGCGGGCGATCAATGGCTTGTGGGAGTGGCCGGTGATGATGGCGTCGACGCCGCGCGTGGCGAGGTCGGCGGGGATGTCCGCCTGGTCGTGGATCAGGTAGAGGCAGGTGCCGCCGGAGCGCAGGGTGGCGTCGTGAGGGATGCGTTGCGCCCAGTGCTCGGTGTCGTTGTTGCCGCGCACCACGGTCAGTGGCGCCAGGCGGCGCAGGGTGTCGAGGATCTCGGGCTTGCCGATGTCGCCGGCATGCAGGATGTGGTCGCAGCCTTCAAGGGCCGCCAGGGCCTGGGGCCGGAGCAGGCCGTGGGTGTCGGCGATCAGGCCGATGCGCAGGGTCATGGAAGGGGCCTCGTGGGAATGCGAGGCCCATTCTGCATCACTGGGGCGTGCGCGGGGATTCCGGCAGGAACCAGTTCAGCAACAGTGCGCAGATGCCGCCGGTGGCGACACCGGATTCCAGCACGTTGCGCAGCGCCGCCGGCATGTGCGCGAGGAACTCGGGCACCTGCGACACGCCCAGGCCGAGGGCCAGGGACACGGCGATGATCAGCAGCGCGCGGCGGTCCAGCTCGATGCCGGCGAGGATGTTGATGCCCGAGGCGGCCACCGCGCCGAACATCACCATGGCCGCGCCGCCGAGCACCGGCTCGGGCACGGCCTGGATCACGCCGGCCACCGCCGGGAACAGGCCGAGGATCACCAGCACCACGGCGATCCACAGGCCGACGTGGCGGCTGGCGATGCCGGTGAGCTGGATCACGCCGTTGTTTTGTGCGAACACCGAACTGGGGAAGGTGTTGAACACGCCGGCCAGCAGCGAGTTGGCGCCGTTCACCAGCACGCCGCCCTTGATGCGCTGCATCCACAGCGGGCCTTCCACCGGCTGGCGCGAGACCTTGCTGGTGGCGGTGACGTCGCCGATGGCTTCCAGCGAGGTGACCAGGTAGATCACCAGCATCGGGACGAACAGGCTCCAGGAGAAGCCGAGCCCGAAGTGCAGCGGCATCGGCACCTGGAACAGTTCGGCCTGGTGCATGCCGGTGAAGTCCAGGCGGCCCAGGTAGCCGGCCAGGAGGTAACCCACGGCCAGGGCGATGACGATGGCGCAGCTGCGCAGCCACACCACGGGGATGCGGTTGAGTACGACGATGATCGCCAGCACGGTGCCGGACAGCAGCAGGTTCTCGCCGTTGGCGAAGGTGCCGTTGGCCATGGCGCCGAAGCCGCCGCCCATGCTGATCAGGCCGACCTTGATCAGGGTCAGGCCGATCATCAGCACCACGATGCCGGTCACCAGCGGGGTGATCAGGCGTTTGACGAAGGGCAGGATGCGCGAGATGCCCATCTCCACGAAGGAGCCGGCGATCACCACGCCGAAGATGGCGGCCATCACCGCTTCCACCGTGGTGCCCTGCTTGACCATCAGTGCGCCGCCGGCGATCAGCGGGCCGACGAAGTTGAAGCTGGTGCCCTGGACGATCAGCAGCCCGGCGCCGAATGGGCCGAAGCGCTTGCACTGGACGAAGGTGGCGATGCCGGAGATCACCAGCGACATGGAGACGATCAGGTTGGTGTCGCGCGCCGAGACGCCGATGGCCTGGCAGATCAGCAGGCCGGGCGTGACGATGGGCACGATGATCGCCAGCAGGTGCTGCAGCGCGGCGAGCAGCGCCACCAGCGGGCGCGGTTTGTCGTCGAGGCCGTAGACCAGCTCGTTGCGGGACTCGGGGGCGGAGGGGTTTTCCAGTGTGGTCATGGTGGGGGCCGGCGAAAAAGCGGCGATTCTACCTGAATGGTCAAGTGCGGCGAGGGGCGTTGAGCGCTTCGTAGGAGCGAGCTCTGCTCGCGAATCGCCTGCTGCGGACGCGTTTGTGCAGGGGCGAATTCATTCGCCCGCTTCGGGCCGGGCATGGGGCCGCTGCACGGCCTTGGGCGACTGAAGTCGCCCCTACATGACAGGCGCACCCTACGGAGCACTGAAGGCGCGAATGATCAGGCTCGTTTCGCGGTTATCGATGGAGCGTTGGCACCGGTCCAGTGCATCGATCATGCGTTGTAGCGTGGGCTGTGGGTCTATGCCGAGTTCGGCCAGGGCGTCGAGCTCGTCGAAGCCTTCCAGAACCTCCATCAACTCCGTGCTGATAGAGGTGATTGCCAAGGCGTTGCGCAATACAGGGCGGCCCAGGGACCAGATTCCGGTCTCCGCAGTCAGGGCGCCGCTCTTGATGCCTTCGAGAATTCCTCTCGCAAGTGAGGCGATGTAGAACTCGGCGGCGTTCTCTTCGAATTCGAGCTTCAGGTTCTGCATGAGGTCCGGCGGGCTCCTGATGAACAGCAATGGGAATAAAAAGCCCGGCACGAGGCCGGGCTTTTCCGTTCGCAGGCAGCGCTTACAGGTCTTCCAGCATCGCCTTGTTGCGCACGGCGCCCTTGTCGGCGCTGGTGGCGAGCAGGGCGTAGGCCTTGAGGGCGGTGGTCACCTTGCGCGCGCGCGGGGCGGCGGGCTTCCAGCCTTTCTTGTCCTGCGCGGCGCGGCGGGTGGCCAGCTCTTCATCGGAGACCAGCAGGTTGATGCTGCGGTTGGGGATGTCGATCAGCACCTTGTCGCCGTCCTGCACCAGGCCGATGGCGCCACCGGCGGCGGCTTCCGGGGAAGCGTGGCCGATGGACAGGCCCGAGGTGCCGCCGGAGAAGCGGCCGTCGGTGAGCAGGGCGCATTGCTTGCCCAGGCCCTTGGACTTCAGGTAGCTGGTGGGGTACAGCATTTCCTGCATGCCCGGGCCGCCTTTCGGGCCTTCGTAGCGGATGATGACGATGTCGCCGGCCTTCACTTCGTCGGCGAGGATGCCCTTGACGGCGCTGTCCTGGCTCTCGAAGATCTTCGCGGTGCCTTCGAACACGTGGATGGACTCGTCCACGCCGGCGGTCTTCACCACGCAGCCGTCGAGGGCGATGTTGCCGTAGAGCACGGCCAGGCCGCCTTCCTGGGAGTAGGCGTGCTCGACGCTGCGGATGCAGCCTTCGGCGCGGTCGTCGTCCAGGGTGTCCCAGCGGGTGCTCTGGCTGAACGCGACCTGGGTCGGGATGCCGGCCGGGCCCGCCTTGAAGAAGGTGTGGACCTTCTCGTCATCGGTCTGGGTGATGTCCCACTGCGCGATGGCATCGCTCATGCTCGGGCTGTGCACGGTGGGCACGTCGGTGTGCAGCAAGCCGCCACGGGCCAACTCGCCGAGGATGCTGAAGATGCCGCCGGCACGGTGCACGTCTTCCATGTGGTACTTCTGGATGTTCGGCGCCACCTTGCACAGCTGCGGCACCTTGCGCGACAGGCGATCGATGTCGCGAAGGTCGAAGGCGATCTCCGCCTCCTGGGCGGCGGCCAGCAGGTGCAGGATGGTGTTGGTGGAACCGCCCATGGCGATGTCCAGGGTCATGGCGTTCTCGAAGGCCTTGAAGCTGGCGACGTTGCGCGGCAGCACGGACTCGTCGCCCTCGCCGTAGTAGCGCTGGCACAGCTCGACGGCCAGGCGGCCGGCACGCAGGAACAGCTGCTCGCGATCGCTGTGGGTGGCCAGGGTGGAGCCGTTGCCGGGCAGCGACAGGCCCAGGGCCTCGGTCAGGCAGTTCATCGAGTTGGCGGTGAACATGCCGGAGCAGGAACCGCAGGTGGGGCAGGCGCTGCGCTCGTACTCGGCGACCTTCTCGTCGGAGCAGGAGTCGTCGGCGGCCACCACCATGGCGTCCACCAGGTCCAGGCCGTGGTTGGCCAGCTTGGTCTTGCCGGCTTCCATCGGGCCGCCGGAGACGAACACCACGGGGATGTTCAGGCGCAGGGCGGCCATCAGCATGCCGGGGGTGATCTTGTCGCAGTTGGAGATGCAGACGATGGCGTCGGCGCAGTGGGCGTTGACCATGTATTCCACGGAGTCGGCGATGATCTCGCGGCTCGGCAGGGAATAGAGCATGCCGTCGTGGCCCATGGCGATGCCGTCGTCGACGGCGATGGTGTTGAATTCCTTGGCCACGCCACCGTGCTTCTCGATCTCGCGGGCGACCAGCTGGCCCAGGTCCTTCAGGTGCACGTGGCCGGGCACGAACTGGGTGAAGGAGTTGGCGATGGCGATGATCGGCTTCTTGAAGTCTTCGTCCTTCATCCCGGTGGCGCGCCAGAGGGCACGGGCGCCGGCCATGTTGCGGCCGTGGGTGGAGGTCTTCGAGCGGTAATCGGGCATGTCTTCTGTCCTGCAGGCTGATCAGGTTATAGGTCGTATCGTGAGCGCGGTGGGTGCCGTTGGCAAACGGATGTGGTCGTCGCGTCCGGAGGTGGCGTGAGGGCATCGCGGGATCACCGCGCGCTCGGCCGGGGCTCACTGGCCCGCCTGAGGGTGTGGCAGGGAAGCGGGGATTCTAATCCCAGGTGCGCTCCGGGCGGAAGGCCGGGGGCCGAGCGGTCGGCGCGCACCTGGGTGACGAGCGGTCAGTCGACGCGGAAGTTCAGCTCATCGGCGAAGGGGAAACCCGCGCCGCTGCCCTTCTCGAAGCGCAGCTCGACCTCGACCGACGTGGCCCCGGCCGGCACCGTGCCGTAGAGGTTGCGCGCCAGGGCCTGGCCGTTGCGCTCGGCGGCGCCCAGGGAGGGCGTGGCGAAGGCGCTGCCGGCCTCGACGAAGCCATCGAGCCCCGGCCAGGTGGCACCATCCACCGGGCGTGGGTAGCCGCTCTCGGCCTTGTCGGTGATCAGGTTGTAGCGCACGTACTCGCCGCCGTTGAACAGGTAGGCGATGGATGCGTTGCGCTTGACCGCCGCGTCCAGGCCCAGGGGCCACTGCTGCACGCCCGACCAGGTGGCGCCGGAGAGGTCCAGCGGGTAGTTCTTGTCCGCCTTGTCGCCGGTGGTCAGGTTGTAGCGGATGTACTGGCTGCCCTTGAAGAAGTAGAGCCTGGAGCCGCTGACTTCGAGCACGTCGTCGATGTCGCGGGCGCCGCCGGTGAAGCGCTCCAGGCCCGCCCAGTTGCTGGCGATGGGCTTGGGGTAGCCGGGGTCGACGCGGTCGCTGGCGATGTCGAAGCGCACGTACTGGGTGCCCTTGAAGAAGTACGCCTTGCCGTTGCCGGCGTTGAAGCCGGCGTCGATGTCCCGCGCGCCGCCCTCGAAGCCTTCGAAGCCCATCCAGTTGCCGGCTATGGGCTGTGGATAACCGGCGTCGACCTTGTCGTCGCGGTAGTTGTAGCGGTAGTAGCGGTCGCCGGCGAAGAAGTAGCCGGTGTCGTCGTTCCAGTACACCGAGCTGCGCTTCTCGGCGGTGTGGAAGCGCACCAGCACGCGGGCGTCATGGCTGCTGCCGGCGCTGGCGCCGAGCAGGGCGTCGAGCTGGAAGGGGCGACCGGCGGCTTCGGGCGGCAGCGCGATGCGCTGGGTCAGCGAGCCCTTGCCCTGGCCGACGAAGAGTTGGCCCTGGCCGGCCGGCAGTTCGCTGCGGGCGCCGTAGCGCATCACCGTCTGCAGGCCGCCCTTGGTCCAGCCGGCGATGTCCGGGTCGTAGGCCAGGTCGGTATGGGCCGCGCCGTACTCGGCGCCGGGGTTGGCCAGGAGGTTCTGGCCGAAGGCGAAGGTGCGCGGCACGGGGTGCAGGCGCGAGCGGCCGTCGAGGGCCAGGCCCTGGGTGGAGACGCCCAGGTGCTCGAACAGGGTGGGCACCACGTCCACCTGGCGCAGCGGCGTGGCCAGTCGGTTACGGCCGAGGGCGGGGATGCCGGCGCCACTCATCACCACGGCCACCTTGCGATGCTCGGGGCGGTTGGCTCCGTGACCGGTGCTGGTGCCGCCGTGGTCGGTGCTGACCACGATCAGCCAGTTCTCCTGGGCGTAGGTCGGGCGCGACTTGATCGCTTGCAGCAGCCGGCCGAGGGCGGCGTCGGCCTGGCCCATGGCCTGGACGTATTGCGGGGTATCGGAATGGAAGCCATGGCTGTGGCCGGCTTCGTCGACGCCGTAGTAGTACGCGCTGAGCACATCGAGGTCGGCGCGGTTGCGCAGCCAGTCCTCGGCCTGGGCGATGAGAACCGGGTCGTTGGCCTCGGGGCCGTCGAACCTGAGGTCGGCCTGGGGCTTCATCTGCGCGTACAGCGGCGACCAGTTGTAGGCGTAGGCGGTGACCAGCTGGGGCTTGCGCTGCTCCAGCAGGGTGAGGAAGTGCGGGTACTGGGCGTAGTTCTGCCCGGTGAAGTTGTTGTCGCGCACGCCGTGCTTGTCGCGCTCGACGCCCATGAACAGGGTCGACCAGCCCGGGCCGCTCATGGAGGTGTCCGGCGACCAGCCGCCGTCGGTGTACACGCCGCTGGCGATCAGCTGTTCGAGGTTGACCATGTTGCCGGCGGGAATGGCATCGGCCTTGAAGCCGTCGATGCCGAAGAACAGCACCTTGTTGGCCCCGGCCTGGGCCTGCAAGGCGAGCAGCGAGGCGGTTGCGAAGGCGAGCAGGCGCCCCGCGCGTTTCATCGTTGTCATGACGCATCCTTGATTGTTGTGGTTGCAGCGATGCGATGCAGACGGCTGGCTTGCCTCGCGGTGGTCTATACCAGCGTGGCCGGATTGCGGGGGAATGACAGCGAAGCGGGAGGGGATGAAATTTTGGTGAAGGGAATGCGGCAGGCGGATGACGACGCCCCGGCACAAGGGCCGGGGCGTGGTCGGAACCTCAGCTGTTGGGCAGCAGGCGGCAGGTGATGCTCTTGATGTAGCGGGTTTCCGGGATGGCCGGGTGCACCGGGTGGTCCGGGCCCTGGCCGCCGCGTTCCAGCAACTGGATGTTGCGGTCCAGGTGGCGGGCGCTGCCGAGCAGGATGTTCTGCAGGTCGTCCTCGGGCAGGTGCATGGAGCAGGAGGCGCTGACCAGGATGCCGTCCTTGTTGAGCAGGCGCATGGCCTGTTCGTTGAGGCGGCGGTAGGCGGCCTCGCCGTTCTTCAGGTCCTTCTTGCGCTTGATGAAGGCGGGCGGGTCGGCCACGACCACGTCGAAGCGTTCTTCGGCGGCCTTCAGCTCCTTCAGGGCTTCGAAGACATCGCCTTCCACGCAGGTGACCTGCTCCGCCACGCCGTTGAGGGTGGCGTTGCGCTCGACGCCGTCGAGGGCGAAACCGGAGGCGTCGACGCAGAACACTTCGCTGGCGCCGAAGGCCGCGGCCTGCACGCCCCAGCCGCCGATGTAGCTGAACAGGTCGAGCACGCGCTTGCCTTTGACATAGGGCGCCAGGCGCGCGCGGTTCATGCGGTGGTCGTAGAACCAGCCGGTCTTCTGGCCTTCCAGCACCGGGGCTTCGAACTTCACGCCGTTCTCTTCCAGGGCGACCCACTCGGGCACCACGCCGAAGGCGGTGTCGACGTAGCGCTCCAGGCCCTCGGCGTCACGGGCGGCGGAGTCGTTCTTCCACAGTACGCCACGGGGCTTGAGCACTTGCACCAGGGCATCCAGCACAGCGTCCCTGTTGCGCTCCATGGCGGCGGAGGCCAGTTGCACCACCAGGTGGTCGCCGAAGCGGTCCACCACCAGGCCGGGGAGGAGGTCGGAGTCGCCGTAGACCAGGCGGTAGAAGGGCTTGTCGAAGAGGCGCTCGCGCAGGCTCAGGGCGACGTTGAGGCGGTGCACCAGCAGGGATTTGTCCAGCACGTGCTTGACGTCGCGGGACACCAGGCGGGCGCAGATCAGGTTGTTCGGGCTCAGCGCGACCACGCCCAGGGGCTTGCCGCCAGCGGCTTCGAGGATGGCCTGGTCGCCGGGCTGGAAGGCGTTCAGCGGAGTGGCGACCACGTCGATCTCGTTGCTGTAGACCCACAGGTGGCCGGCGCGCAGGCGTCGATCGGCGTTGGCTTTGAGGCGCAGGCTGGGCAGGGACATGGGTCGCTCTCCGGAAAAAGAGCGGGATTATAACCGAAGGCGCCCGCCGATCCTGCTACCGGCGGGCGCTCGTGCTCAGGCCGCGAGGGCCTCGATCAGCTTGCGGTTGAAGGCCGGGAGGTCGTCGGGCTTGCGGCTGCTGATCAGTTTGCCGTCGACCACCACTTCCTCGTCCACCCAGTTGGCACCGGCGTTCTTCAGGTCGTCGGTGAGGGAGGGCCAACTGGTCAGGGTCTTGCCCTTGACCAGGTCGGCGCTGGCCAGCAGCCAGGCGCCATGGCAGATCACAGCAATGGGCTTGTTGGCGCGAGCGGCGTCGCGCACCAGTTCCTGGGCCATTTCGTCCAGGCGGATGGTGTCGGCGTTGACCACGCCGCCGGGCAGCACCAGGGCGTCGTAGTCGTCGATGCGGGCGGTGTCGAAGGTGCGGTCGACGGCGAAGCTGTCGGCCGGGGTGGTGTGGTTCCAGCCGGTGACCTTGCCGGTGCTGGCGGACACGATCTCGGCGATGGCGCCGGCGTCTTCGAGGGCCTTCTTCGGCCCGGTCAGCTCGACCTGCTCGAATCCGTCGGTCACCAGCAGGGCCACGCGCTTGCCCTTGATGGACTGGCTCATTGGGGGTCTCCCGTCGTTGTGGGGTGTTCAGTTTCCGAGCCGACCGTTAGGCGAAAGTTCAGGTAAATCGATGGCCTCTTCACCAGCGGCTGGAGTTAGACTGTCACCCCAACTCCCCGCCTCAGTCTCGCTGTCATGGCCCAAGAACTCTCTGCAGAACAGATTCGCCATTTCCTCCAGGGCATCAGCGTGCCGCCCCAGCCGCAGATCATGGTCGACCTGCAGATGGAGCAGGTCATGCCCAGCCCGGACCTGCGCACCATCGCCAAGCTCATCAGCCAGGACCCGGGCCTGTCGGGCGCACTGCTGAAGATCGTCAACTCGCCGTTCTACGGGCTGACCAACCGCATCGCCTCGATCCAGCAGGCGGTCAACCTGCTGGGCTGCAACACGGTGATCAACCTGATCAACGCGCAGTCGATCAAGGGCGAGATGACCGACGAGACCATCGTCACCCTCAACCGTTTCTGGGACACCGCCCAGGACGTGGCCATGACCTGCCTGACCCTGGCCAAGCGCATCGGCCACCAGCAGGCGGACGAGGCCTACGCGCTGGGGCTGTTCCACAACTGCGGCATCCCGCTGATGCTCAAGCGCTTCCCGGACTACATGACGGTGCTGGAGGAGGCCTATGCCAGTGCCAACGCCGAGCGCCGCATCGTCGACACCGAGAACCGCCTGCTCAATACCAACCACGCGGTGGTGGGCTACTTCACCGCGCGCTCCTGGCGCCTGCCGGAGCACCTCTGCGAGGCCATCGCCAACCACCACAACGCGCTGTCGATCTTCAGCGACGACTCCGGGCGCGATGCGCCGCTGAAGACGCTGCTGGCGATCCTGAAGATGGCCGAGCACGTCTGTGCCTCGCACCTGGTGCTGGGCAACCAGGCCGATGACCACGAGTGGAACAGCGTCAGGGCGCTGGTGCTCGACTACGTCGGCCTCTCGGAGTACGACTTCGAGAACCTCAAGGAAAGCATCCGCGAACTGGGCGCCAACTGATCGCCCGCAACGCTGCACGTCGAGACATCCATGCCTGAACTACCTGAAGTCGAAACCACGCGGCGGGGCATCGCGCCCTACCTCGAGGGCCAGCGCGTGAGCCGCGTGGTGGTGCGTGAGCGCCGCCTGCGCTGGCCCATCCCGGAGGACCTCGACGTGCGCCTGTCCGGCCAGCGTTTCGTGGTCGTCGAGCGCCGCGCCAAGTACCTGCTGCTGCAGGCCGAGGCGGGCACGCTGATCAGCCACCTGGGTATGTCCGGCAACCTGCGCCTGGTGGAGACGGGGACGCTGGCGGCCAAGCACGAGCATGTGGATATCGAGCTGGAGTCGGGCCTGGCGCTGCGCTACACCGATCCGCGGCGCTTCGGCGCGCTGCTATGGAGCCCGGATCCGCACAACCACGAATTGCTGCGCAACCTCGGCCCCGAGCCGCTGACGGACCTGTTCGACGGTGACCGCCTGTACCAGCTCTCCCGCGGGCGCAGCATGGCGGTCAAACCCTTCATCATGGACAACGCCGTAGTGGTGGGCGTGGGCAACATCTACGCCACCGAGGCGCTGTTCGCCGCCGGCATCGACCCGCGCCGCGAGGCGGGCAGCGTGTCGCGGGCGCGCTACTTGAGGCTCGCCGAGGAGATCAAGCGCATCCTCGCCCACGCCATCGAGCGCGGTGGCACCACGCTGCGCGACTTCGTCGGCGGCGACGGCCAGCCGGGTTATTTCCAGCAGGAGCTGTTCGCATATGGGCGCGGCGGCGAGTTCTGCAAGGTCTGTGGTTCCACCCTGCGCGAGGTCAAGCTGGGGCAACGGGCGAGCGTCTACTGCCCGCGCTGCCAGCGTTAGCGGGGCGCACTCTCCCGTACCGTGCCGAGAACAATAAGAAGAGGTGAAGGATGTCCGGCAACTACCTGCCCCGCAACGCGGTTGCGGAGGCCATCGGCCATGGGGTCTTCCGGCTCCTGGGCTGGCGCATCGAGGGGCAGCTGCCGCCCCTCGACAAGTTCGTGGTGATCGGCGCGCACCACACGTCCAACTGGGATTTCGTGCTGTTCATCGCGGCCAAGTTCATCCTCCGCCTGAACGCCCGCTGGTTCGGCAAGCACAGCATCTTCCGCTGGCCGTTCGCCGGGCTGATGGAGCGCTGGGGCGGCATTCCCATCCAGCGCCACCTCAAGCTCAACCAGGTCGAGCAGGCCGTGCAGGTCTTCGCCGAGAACCGCGAATTCATCCTCGTGCTGTCGCCGGAAGGCACGCGCAAGCGGGTGGAGCGCTGGAAGATGGGCTTCTACCACATCGCCCGTGGCGCGCAGGTCCCGGTGGTGCCGGCGGCACTGGACTACCGCAACCGGCGCATCGTCATCGGCGAGCCGTTCTGGACCACCGGCGATGCCGCGGCCGATCTGCGCCGCCTGCTGGCGTTCTACCTGCCGTACGAGCCGAAAAAACCCGACTACGCTTTTAACGGCGATTGAAGGCCGTCACGCTGAAAAGCGCGCGGGCACTGTTATAGTTAGCCGCATTACTCCTCTAATAGCCGAAGGATTGCATCATGAACCTGTTCCGCACTTCCGCTGCTGTCTTGGCGCTGACCACTGGCCTCATGGCGCTGCAGGCGCAGGCTGAGGTGGTGCAGCAGAACGCCAGCGGCGACCCGATGTACACCGCCGACGCGCCGCCCGCCTATTCCATGGTCGGCGACCTGCTGATCGCCCGTCCGCTGCTCATCGGTGCGACCGTCGTCGGTGCCGGACTGTTCGTGGTGAGCCTGCCCTTCAGCGCCCTGGGCGGCAATGTCGGTGCCGCCGGCAAGGCCCTGGTGGTCGATCCGGGCAAGGAAGCCTTCGTGCGTTGCCTGGGCTGCACCAGCAGCGGTTACCAGAAAGACTGATCGCGCTATTCTCGGCTCCTCGAGCCGGAGACGGCCCCTTGCCCAGCGATGAGCAAGGGGCCGTTTGCATTTATGGCGCCCCGTTCGGCGCCTGCCAGGGAGGGGGATGAGGTGAAGGGTTTTCCAATTACCGCGCTGCTGGTGCTGGCGGCCGTCGGGCTTGCCGGCAGCTTCTGGATGAGTGCCGGCTGGCTGCAGCTTTGCGCGGGGCTGGCGCTGTTCCTCTTCGGCATGCAGTGCCTGGAGGAGGGGCTGCGTGACCTGGCCGGCGGCAAGCTCGAGCAGTTGCTGGGGCGTAGCACCTCGACGCCGTTCAAGGGCCTGATGTTCGGTGTCTGCGGGACGCTGCTGCTGCAGTCCAGCACCCTGGTTTCCCTGCTCACCATCGCCTTCATCAGTACCGGGCTGATCCAGCTGGCCGGCGGCATCGCCATCCTCTTCGGCGCCAACCTCGGGGCCACCAGCGGCATCTGGCTGCTGGCCATGGCTGGGCAGAACCTCAGCCTCAGCCCCATGGCCCTGCCGCTGCTGGTGTTCGGCGTGCTCGCCGGCTTCGTCGGCCCGCGCAGCAAGGCGGCCGGGCGCATCGTGCTGGGCATCGCCTTCATCTTCCTCGGCATCGACCAGATCAAGGATGGCTTCGCCAGCTTCGGCGGTGGCTTCGACATGAGCGGCCACCAAGTCGACGGGCTGGCCGGAAGCCTGATGTTCGCGGTCATCGGCCTGCTGGTCACCGTGGTGCTGCAATCGAGCCATGCGGCCCTGATGCTGACCCTCGCGGCCCTGGCCGGCGGCCAGCTGGAGCTGGGTCAGAGCCTGGCGATCGCCATCGGCTCCAACATTGGCAGCAGCGTCACCACCGCCTTCGTCGGCTCGCTCGGCGGCAACCGCAGCGGCCAGCGTCTGGCATTGGCCCATGTGCTGTTCAACGTCGTCACCGGCGTGCTCGCCTTCGCCCTGCTCGGCCCCCTGACCTGGCTGGTGCATGCCCTGGCGGAGCCGATGGGTCTGGGAGACAACCCGCTGATCCAGCTGGCGATGTTCCACACCCTGTTCAACGCGTTGGGCGTGATGCTGTTCTGGCCCGGGCAGGCGCTTCTTGCGACCCTGCTGGTGCGCTGGCTGCCCGAGCGCAGCGAGCCCCAGGTGCTGATCACCGAACTGGCGGTGGGGCCGGCGGAGGCGGAGCGGATCCGCGCGCGCTACCTCAGCGAACGCGCCCTGGATTCGGCCGACGCGGCGGCCAGCGCGGTGGTGCAGGAGCTGCGCCATCTCGGGCGCCTGAGCCTGGAGGTGATCTGCCACGCGCTGTTTTTGCCGGTGGACCTGCTGGGCAAGGACCGCCCCGACGAGGCCGCGTTGCAGGCACCGCCCGTGCGCCATCACCTGGATGCCGAGACGCTCTACCAGCGCCACATCAAGGGTGTGTACGGCGACCTGCTGAGCTTCATGGGGCGCCTGGAGGTGACGCTGGACGAGGCGCACCAGCAGTTCTGGGTCAGCTGCCAGGTGGCGGCGCTGCAGCTGGTGGATGCGGTGAAGGATGCCAAGCACCTGCAGAAGAACCTCGGCCATTACCTGGAGGGCGGGCCGTCGGCGACGCGGGATGCCTACGTGGAGCTGCGCCGCCACTTGCTGGCGACCTTGCACCAGGTGCGCGAGCTGAGCCGTTCGGAGCTGCCGGACGAAGTCTGGTCGCAGCACCTGCAATGGCTCGACGAGAAGGCCGCGGATTTCGATGGCGACTTCCGTGACCGCCTGTTCGCCGCGGTGCGCAGTGGCCAGCTGGATGGCCTGCAGATGAGTTCGCTGATGAACGACCTGGGCTATGCCAGCCGCATCATCCAGAGCCTGCGCAACGTGCTGATGATCGGCCAGGGCCAGGGGCTGTTCCGCAAGGCTGCGGCGATGGACGACGAAGGGGTGATCGAGCTGCCCTGAGCCGCGAGGCTCAGCGCCGCTCCTCCTCCAGCGTCTTGGCCAGGCCCACGCCGCGCGGGTCGCTGGCGGCTTCGATACGGCCGCCGTCCTTGTCCCAGAACAGCACTTGCTGGTTGCCGTAGCCGCGCTCGACGCGTTTCAGGCTGTAGCCACGCGACTGCAGTGCGGCGATCTCGGCGTCGCTGAAGGTGCTCGGCTCGTGCTCGATGACGTCGGGCAGGTACTGGTGGTGGTAGCGCGGCACCGCCGGCCAGCGGGCGACGGGCTGGCCGTCGAGGTATTCCAGTATCGACAGCAGCACCATGCTGGGGATGCGGCTGCCGCCCGGGGTGCCGAAGGCGGTGAATTCCTTCGCGCTCTCGATGAAGGTGGGGCTCATGCTCGACAGCGGGCGCTTGCCGGCGGCCACCGCGTTGGCCTGGCTGCCGGCCAGGCCATAGGCGTTGGCGCCGTGGGTGTCGGCGGCGAAGTCGTCCATCTCGTCGTTGAGCAGCACGCCGGTGCCCGGGGCGACGAAGGCGGCGCCGAAGGGCAGGTTCACCGACAGCGTGGCGGCGACGGCGTTGCCGTCCTTGTCGATCACCGCGAAGTGGGTGGTGTGGTCGCCCTCGCGCCAGGCGGGGGCGGGCGGCAGGCTGGCGCTGGGGGTGGCGCGCTGCGGGTCGATGCCGGCGGCCAGGCGCTTCAGGTAGTCCGGCGCGAGCAGCTGGCTCACCGGGTTGGCGATGAAGTCGGGGTCGCCCAGCAGGCCACGGTCGCGGTAGGCACGGCGCAGCGCCTCGACCACGTAGTGGGTGCGCTGCAGCTTGTCGCCTTCACGCCAGGGCAGCTGCTGCAGCATCGCCAGGCTCTGGGCCAGGGCCACGCCGCCGGCCGAGGGCGGCGGTGCGCTGATCAGTTCGCGGCCGTCGGCCAGGGCGTAGCGCAGCGGTTGGCGTTCCACCACGCGGTAGCTGTCCAGGTCCTGCTGGGTCCAGATGCCACCGGCATCGCGCACGCCCTTCACCAGCTTTGTGGCGGTCTCGCCGGCATAGAAACCGGCCTTGCCGTAGCGGGCGATGCGCTCCAGGGTGCGCGCCAGGTCGGGTTGGCGCAGCAGGCTGAATTCATCGGGCACCTCGCCCTTGTCGTCGAGGAAGATGCGCGCCGTCTCGGGGTCGTCGCGCATCGCCGCGAGGCGGAAGCCGGCGCGCTCGATGTACACGCGATCGACCGAGATGCCGTCGCGGGCCAGGCGGATGGCCGGGGCGAGGGCGTCACCGAGGGGCAGGCGGCCGTGGTGCTGGGACAGGTCCACCAGCGCGGCGGGCAGGCCGGGAATGGCGGCGGCCAGCGGGCCGTTGATGGACAGCTGCGGCTGTACCTTGCCGTCGCGCATGTAGAGATCAGGGCGCGCGGCGAGGGGCGCGCGTTCGCGGGCGTCGAGGAACAGGTAGGTGGGTTGCTTGTCGCCGGCCTTGCGCAGGAGGAAGAAACCGCCGCCGCCGAGGCCGGAGCCGTGGGGCTCGGCCACTGCCAGGGCGGCGCTGATGGCCACCGCGGCGTCGAAGGCGTTGCCGCCCATGGCCAGGGTCTCCAGGCCGGCCACGGTGGCCGAGGGCTGGGCGCTGGCCACGGCCGCCTGGTCGGGAGGCGCCGCCCGCAGTGCGACGCTGAACAGCAGCAGCGCCGCGAGCAGGGCGGGGCGCCAGGCCGTGTCACGGAGCTGGCGGCCCATGGCGTCAGGCCTTGCCCGTGAGCTTCAGGTACTTGTCCATCAACTGCTCGCGGGTTTCGACACGGGCGTCGTCGAGGGGGATGCAGTCCACCGGGCAGACCTGCTGGCACTGCGGCTCGTCGTAGTGGCCGACGCACTCGGTACACAGGTTCGGGTCGATGACATAGATCTCCTCGCCCTGGGAGATGGCCCCGTTGGGGCACTCGGGTTCGCAGACGTCGCAGTTGATGCAGTCGTCGGTGATCTTGAGGGACATGGAACAACTCCTACCGTCGCCGTGCGGCGGCGGTGCTCAGCAGACAATGGCGGAATTGTGCCGGAATGGCGCGGTCGGCGCACCTTTTGCGCGCGCCGACCGCCGTATCGCGGGGCTCAGCGCTTGAAGCGCTCGGCCAGGGCCTCGGCCACCGCGGGGTGGACGAACTTGGTGATGTCCCCGCCCAGGGCCGCTATTTCGCGCACCAGGGTGGAGGAGATGAAGGAGTACCGCTCCGACGGGGTGAGGAACATGCTCTCCACGTCCGGCGCCAACTGGCGGTTCATGTTGGCCAGCTGGAACTCGTACTCGAAATCGGAGACGGCGCGCAGGCCACGGAGGAAGACATTGGCCTTCTGCTCCTTGACGAAGTGCGCCAGCAGGGTGGAGAAGCCCACCACCTCGACGTTGGGCAGGTGCTTGGTGACTTCCCTGGCCAGCTCGACGCGTTGCTCCAGGGAGAACAGCGGGTTCTTCTTGGGGCTGGCGGCCACCGCGATGATCACGGTGTCGAACAGGCGGGAGGCACGTTCGATCAGATCGCCGTGGCCTTTGGTGATCGGGTCGAAGGTGCCCGGATACAACACTCGGTTCATCGCTACGTCCTGGCAGGGGTCCGTAAGGGAATCGGATGGTAGCGCAGCATGCCCCGGCGGCCAAGACGCCGGAGCATGCCGGTTTATCCCGCTCAGGCGCTCTTGAGGCGCTCGGCGAGGGCGGTGGATAGCTGTGCGGTCAGCCCGTAGACCGACAGCTGCGGATTGGCGCCGATGCTGGTGGGGAACAGCGAGCCGTCGTGGATCGACAGGTTGGCCAGCTGGTGGTGACGGCCGAGGCTGTCGGTGACCGCCTGCTTGGGGTCCTCGCCCATGGCGCAACCGCCCATCACGTGGGCGCTGCCCAGGCGGGTGCGGTACAGCTCGAGCGACAGGCCGTCGATCAGCGTGCGCGCCTCGGCGGCGGTCTTCACGTAGCCGGCGTCGGCATGCAGCGGCAGCACGGCCTTGGCCCCGGCGGCGAACTGGATCTCGGCCATCACCTGGAAGGCGCGGCGCACGCCGTCCCAGGTGTAGTCGGTCATGCGGTAGTCGAGCACCGGGCTGCCGTCGCCGCGCAGTTCCACCGTGCCTTCGGCGCTGTCCGGGTGGAAGCCGTCGCGCAGCAGGGCGAGCATCACGTTGGTGTGCGGCAGCTGCTCCATGCGCAGGGCGTTGTCGATGCCGAAGCGGCCGAGCAGGGTGGCGGTGAGCGCAGGCTGCAGTGGCGGCACTTCGAGCTTGTAGGACATGCGCCCGGTGGTGCCGTCGTCCCACTGGTAGTGGTCGGAGTAGATGGATTGCGGCGCGCCATAGAACGGGTTGATCACCTGCTCGAACTGGGCGGCGGAGAAGTTCACCAGGTGCAGGAAGGTGCGCTTGCCGGTGCGGCCGTGCGGGTCGGGCGCGTCGGAGCGCAGCAGCAGGCCGGGGGTGTTGATGCCGCCACCGGAGAGCACGTAGTGCCGCGCCTTGACGGTGATGGTACGGCCGGTGGGCGCCACGCAGCGCTCGTCCATGCCCTGGCATTCGATGCCGGTGACCTTGTCGCCGTCGATCAGCAGGCGATGGGCGCGGGCCAGGTAGAGCAACTCGCCGCCCTTGTCGAGGGTCGCGGGGATGGTGGTGACCAGCATCGACTGCTTGGCGTTGGTCGGGCAGCCCATGCCGCAGTAGCCGAGGTTCCAGCAGCCGCGCACGTTGCGCGGGATGACCTTCCAGTGCAGGCCGAGCTTCTCGCAACCGCTGCGCAGCACGTCGTTGTTGGGGTTCGGCGGAATGGCCCAGGGCGCGACGCCCAGGCGCTGTTCCATCTTCTCGAACCAGGGGGCCATCTCTGCCGGGCTGTGGCCCTTGACGCCGTGCTCCCTGGCCCAGTGCTCCAGGGTCGGGTCGGGGGTGCGGAAGCTGGAGGTCCAGTTGATCAGGGTGGTGCCGCCCACGGCCCGGCCCTGGAGGACGGTCACCGCGCCGTCCTTGGTCATGCGGCCGATGCCTTCCTGGTAGAGGCTCGGGTAGGCCTCGGCTTCCTGCATCTTGAAGTCGCTGCTGGTCTTCAGCGGGCCTTCCTCGATGATCAGCACCTTGTAGCCGGCGGCGCTGAGTATCTCGGCGGTGGTGCCGCCGCCCGCGCCGGAGCCGACGATGGCGACATCGGCCTCCAGGGTCAGGTCCTGCTCGAGTCGCGAGCCATTGTGGGTCTTCCAGCCGCGGGCCATGCCGTCGGCGAACAGATCGGGTACGGGCATCAGTCAATCCTCGGTCTCGCCGAAAGCGGCCGGTCGTCGCCGGCGCCTGGTCGAGTGGTGCTTCTTGTCGTTGTGGTGGGCGCGGTCAGACGGTCGGCGGACCGGGATAACCGCAATGCGCCCAGGCTTCCTGCCTGCTGTACCAGGCCATCATCACCAGCTGCAGCAGGGAGGCGTGCCCCATCTTCAGCAGGCCGATGAAGCTGTTCTGCCAGCGGTCGAGGAAGTTGCGCACATCCTCGGCGCTGGCGTTCTCCCAGCTGCCCCAGACGCCGGTCAGCGGACCCCGGGTGATGGGCAGGGCGAGCACGTCGAAGAGCTGCACGGTGAGCTTGAGCATCTCCGGGGACAGCCGGTCCAGGGCGTAGTCCAGGCTCTGGATGGTGCCGGCCACGGCTTGCGGCATCTGCTCGGCACTGACCGCGCCATCGAGCATCACCGGGATCAGGGCGCGCAGGAAGGGCAGGTCGGAGTCGCGCAGGATCGCCAGGCCGTTGGCCGGGACGCTGGCGGAGCAGCCGGAGAGGGTGGCGGTGACGCCGGCCGTGGCGAGGAAGGCAGAGCCGAACAGGCCGACTTTGAGCAGGCTGCGCCGGGAAAGTCCCGGCGCGTTCAGGGTGGTCTCGGTCATTGTTGTTATGTACCCGTCTGATCCTTAGGGGGGCGTTAGCGGACGAACAGCTTGTAGACCAGCTTCTGGATCGATTTGCCGTAGGGCGGGTAGATCATCCGCGCGGCGTTGAAGCGCTGCTTGATGAACACGCCCTTGGCCTTGCTGAAGGTGAGGAACCCTTCATGCCCGTGGTAGTGGCCCATGCCCGAGGGGCCGACGCCGCCGAAGGGCATGTCGTCCTGGGCCACGTGCAGCAGGGTGTCGTTCAGGCACACGCCGCCGGAGTGGGTTTCATGCAGCACGCGCTGCTGCTCGCGCTTGTCGTAGCCGAAGTAATAGAGCGCCAGCGGGCGCGGGCGCTGGTTGATATAGGCGAAGGCCTGGTCGAGGCGCTCGTAGGGGACGATGGGCAGCAGCGGGCCGAAGATCTCGTCCTGCATCAGCTTCATGTCGTCCTTCACATCGAGCACCAGGGTGTGCGGCAGGCGGCGGCCCTGGGCCTCGGGGAACAGCGGCACCAGGCGCGCGCCCTTGGCCTCGGCATCCTGCAGGTAGCCGTTGAGACGCTGCAGCTGGCGTTCGTTGATGATCGCGGTGTAGTCCGGGTTGTCCTTCAGTTGCGGGTAGAAGGATTTCACCGCGGTGCGGTAGGCCTCGACGAAGCCTTCGACGCGATCCCTGGGCACCAGCACGTAGTCGGGGGCGACGCAGGTCTGCCCGGCGTTCATGGTCTTGCCGAAGGCGATGCGTTCGGCGGCGTGGTCCAGCGGCACCTCGTGGGAGACGATGGCCGGCGACTTGCCGCCCAGCTCCAGGGTCACCGGGGTCAGGTTCTCGGCGGCGGCACGCATGACGTGGCGGCCGATGCTGGTGGCGCCGGTGAACAGCAGGTGGTCGAAGGGCAGCTTGGAGAAGGCGACACCGACATCGGCCTTGCCCAGGCAGACGGCGACGAGGTCCTCGGGGAAGATGCGCGCCATCAGCTCCTTGAACAGCTGGGAGGTGGCGGGGGTGGATTCGCTCATCTTCACCATCACGCGGTTGCCCGCGGCCAGGGCGCCGACCAGCGGGCCGATGGCGAGGAACAGCGGGTAGTTCCACGGCACGATCACGCCGACCACGCCCAGGGGCTGGTAGATGACCTTGGCCGATGCCGGCTGGAAGGCCATGCCGACGGCGCGGCGCGAGGGCTTCATCCAGCGGCGCACGCGGTTCTTGGCGTAGTGGATGCCGTGCAGGCTGGGCATGATCTCGGCCAGCAGGGTTTCATCCGCCGAGCGGTTGCTGAAGTCCTGGCTGATGGCGCGGATCAGCGCGTCCTGCTCGTCGAAGATCAGGTCGCGCAGGGATTTGAGCCACTGGATGCGCTGGTCGGCACTGGGCATCGGGTTGTCGCCATAGGCGGCACGTTGGCGGGCGAACAGCTCCTCGAGCTGGTTGATCTGCTGCTGGGCCTGCTGCAGATAGGCTACGTCGGCGACCATGAGCGACACCTCTCTAATTATTGTTGAAAACCGCTGCTGGATTTTTAGAGTAATTGCTCTAGTGTGTCAAATAGCATGGCGCGACAGGGCTCGCCCTGCCTACCGAACGAAAAGTTGGGCCGGCCTCCGGGCGGCCTGTAGATGGGGCAGGGAGGCCACACGAACAGGGTGCGATACGGAACGCGGAGCGCCGTGGAGGCACTCTCTGTTCCGGGACTCTGTGTAGTTTTGTTACCCTCGCCGGCTCCCCGGCAGCAGTGAGACCGATCCGCGCATGGCCCCACGTATCAAGACCCGCGAGCGAATCGTGCAATCCAGCCTGGAGCTGTTCAATGCCCAGGGGGAGCGCAACGTCACCACCAACCACATCGCCGCTCACCTGGGGATGTCGCCGGGCAACCTCTATTACCACTTCCGCAACAAGCAGGTGATCATCGCCGAGCTGTTCGCCGAGTACGAATCACGGGTCGACGCCTTCCTGCGCCTGCCTGGGGACCGCGCGCTGACGGTGGAGGACAAGACCTTCTACCTGGAGGCGTTGCTGGCGGCGATGTGGCACTACCGCTTCCTGCACCGCGACCTTGAGCACCTGCTGGAATCCGACGCCGAGCTGGCGGCGCGCTACCGGGTCTTCGCCCAGCGCTGCCTGGGGCATGCCCAGGCCATCTACCGGGGCTTCGTCGAGGTCGGCATCCTGCTGATGAACGATGCGCAGATCGAGGCCCTGGCCCTCAACAGCTGGATCATCATGACCTCCTGGGTGCGCTTCCTCTGCACCACCCGGGGCGACCCGGGCGACCTCAACGAGGAGATGCTGCGCCGTGGCATCTACCAGGTGCTGGCGCTGGAGGGGGGCTATATCGCCGCGGAGGCGCAGGAGGCGGTGGCGGCGCTCTACGAGAAGCTCTACGTGCCTCTCGACCTGGTGGTGCAGGGCTAGCGGGCGAGCCCCGCCAGCCACTGCGGTATGCGCCGTTCCAGGTAGTAGTCGGGCTTGCCCGGCGTACCGCCGATGAAGCCGACGTGACCGCCTTTCTCGTGCAGCTCCAGGCGCGTGCTGGCGGACAACTCGTGGGCCTCGGGGATGCTGTGGCGGAACACGAAGGGGTCGTCGGCGGCTTGGATCAGCAGCGCGGGCACGCGGATCTCACCGAGGAAGTAACGGCTGGAGGCGCGGCGGTAGTAATCGTCGGCGTCGGCGTAGCCGTGCAGGGGCGCGGTGATGCGGCCGTCGAAATCCCAGAAGGTGCGCATGCCGTCCAGCGGGCCTAGTTTTTCCAGCACCGAGAGGCGATCGGCCTGGCCCTGGTGGGCGAACAGGCGCTGCTTGTCGCGCACGTAGGCGACCATCTCGCGCATGAAATGGCGCTGGTAGACCCGCGAGAAGCCGGCGCCGATGCGGTCGGCGCACTGGTCCAGGCGGAAGGGCACCGAGACCGCGACGGCCCCGCGCAGGACACACGCCTCGCCGCTTTCACCCAGGTACTTGAGCAGCACGTTGCCGCCCAGCGAGTAACCGACGGCGAACAGCGGTGCCAGCGGGCGCACGCGGCGCAGGTGTTCGACGGTGGCGGCCAGGTCCTCGCTGGCGCCGGAGTGGTAGCCCCGGGGCAGCAGGTTGGGTTCGCCCGAGCAGCCGCGCCAGTTGATCGCCACGCTGGACCAGCCGCGCCCGGCCAGTTGCTGTTGCAGGCCGAGCACGTAGAGCGAGCTGGATGAGCCGGTGAGGCCGTGGAGCACCAGCACCAGCGGCGACTCGGCGTCGTGCGGGCCGTGCCAGTCGAGGTCGAGGAAGTCGCCATCCTCCAGCCACAGGCGCTCGCGCCGACGCTCCAGCTGCGGTGGTTTGCGGCAGAAGGGCGACCAGAGGGTCTGCAGGTGCGGGCCCGGCAGCCACCAGGCGGGGTTGAAGTCGCTCACGCCTGGCGATGCCACAGGGCGTAGTGCACGGTGCTGGCCTTCTTCTCCCGGTGCAGGCGCCAGTTGCCCGGCAGGCCGAGGCTGGAAGGGGCGCTCTCGCTCTCGGTGTAGATCCAGGCGTCGGCGGCCAGCCAGCCATTCTCTTCCAGCAGTGCGCAGGCCGGCTGCAGCAGCGCGAGGTTGAAGGGCGGGTCGAGGAACACCAGGTCATAGGGGCGTGGCGTCTGGGTGGCCAGGTAGCGCAGCGCGTCGGCCTGAAGCAGTTGGCCGGCGCCGCAGCCGAGGGTGTCCAGGGTGCCGCGCAAGGCGGCGATCGAGTCGGGGTTCAGGTCCAGCGCCAGGGCTTCCTGGGCGCCGCGGGACAGCGCCTCCAGGTACAGGGCGCCGCTGCCGGTGAAGGGGTCGAGCACCCGAGCGCCCTCCACGTAGGGCGCGAGCCAGTTGAACAGGGTTTCGCGCACCCGGTCCGGCGTCGGGCGCAGGCCCGGGCCGTTGGGGAAGGCGAAGCGGCGCGAACGCCACTCGCCACCGATGATGCGCAACTGGCCCTGGCCCCCGTGGGGAGCCGGGGCTTTCTTCGGTGAACGTGCGGCCATCAGTGCTCCGGGATGCCAAAGCTGGGTTTGAAACGCTTCTCCGTCGGCGCCGGCAGTTCCTTCTGGGGAACGGTCGGGCCGGCGGTGACGATGACGAAGCTGTCCGGGTTCAGGTGCTTGTCCATGGCGGCCTTGACCTGTTCGACACTGAGCCCCTGCACCTGTTTCATGAAGTCTTCCAGGTAGGTCAGCGGCAGGCCGTAGAAGCCGATGGCGCCGAGCTGGCCGACGATGTCGGCGTTGCTCGCGGTGGACAGCGGGAAGCTGCCGGCCAGTTCGCGCTTGGCATCGTCCAGCTCCTTCTGCGTCGGGCCCTTGGCCAGGTAGTCGCGGACGATGTCCTTGACCAGCTTGAGGGTGCCGTCGCTCAGTTCGGCGCGGGTCTGCAGGCCGATCATGAAGGGGCCGGCGACCTGCATGGCGGTGAAGCCGGAGCTGACGCCGTAGGTCAGGCCGCGCTTCTCGCGCACCTCTTCCATCAACCGGGTGCCGAAGCCGCCGCCGCCGAGGATCTGGTTGCCCAGGTAGAGCGCGGCGTAGTCGGGTTCGTTGCGGTCGATGCCGAGCTGGGCCAGCAGCAGGTGGGTCTGCGCCGACGGGAACTCGATGTGGGTGGTGCCCGGCTTGGGCGTCTCGGGCGTCGCCACCTTGGCCAGCTTCGGCCCTTTCGGCAGGGCTTCGGAGACACGCTTGGCGATGGCCTCGGCTTCCTCGCGGGAAAGGTCGCCGACCAGTGCGATCACCACGTTGCCGGCGGCGTAGGCCTTCTTGTGGAAGGCCTGCAGCTGGGCGACGCCGATGGCGGGGATGGATTTCTCGTCACCCTCGCTGGAGTGGGCGTAGGGGTGTTTGCCGTAGAGCTTGTCGAACAGTGCCAGGCCGGCGAGCTTGCCGGGGTTCTGCTTCTGGTACTCGAAGCCGGCGAGCATCTGGTTCTTGATGCGCGCCAGGGAGTCCTCGGGGAAGGTCGGCGCGCCGATGACCTGGGTGAACAGGTCCAGGGCCGGGTCGCGCAGCTTCGGGTCGGTCAGGCTGCGCAGGCCGGCCACGGCCATGTCGCGGTAGGCGCCGTTGCTGAAGTCGGCCCCCAGGCCTTCGAAGCCCTGGGCGATGGCGGTGACGTCCTTGCCCTTCACGCCTTCGTTGAGCATGGCGTTGGTCAGGGTGGCCAGGCCGGGGGCGTCGCCGTCCTGGCTGCTGCCGGCGGCGAAGGTCAGGCGCAGGTCGAACATCGGCAGCTCGGGGGCGGCGACGAAGAGCACCTTGGCGCCTTCGGCCGTGTCCCAGGTCTGGATGTCCAGGTCTCGGCGGGCCGGGGCCTTGCCGTCCAGTTCGGTGATGGATTCGAGTTTCGGCGGCTCATCGGCCTCGGCGGCCTGGGCCGGCGGGGTGCGGTCGACGACGATGAACAGCAGGACGCCCAGCAGGGCGATCAGGGCCAGGCCGAGCAGGCCGTATCGCAGGCCGTTGCGCTCACTCATGGCTAGCCTCCTCGGGCAGGACGTGGGCGACGCTCAGGCGGTCGCGGGTGAAGAAGGTCTTGGCGGCGGCCTGGATGTCGGCCGGGGTCACGGCTTCCAGGGCGGCGAGGTCCTGGTCCATCAGCTTCCAGGACAGGCCGACGGTTTCCAGCTGGCCGATGGTGGTGGCCTGGCTGGTGATGGAGTCGCGTTCGTAGACCAGCCCGGCGATCACCTGGGCACGCACGCGCTTGAGTTCCTCGTCGCTCGGCGGGTTTTTCTTCAGGTCTCCCAGCTCCTTCCACAGGCCGGCTTCGGTCTGCTCCAGGGTCTTGCCCTTCTGCACGTTGGGCGTGGCGCTGAGCATGAACAGGCTGTCGCCGCGCGCGTAGCCGTCGTAGTTGGCCGAGGCGCCGCTGACCAGCTCCTCGCCACGCTCCAGGCGGCTGGGCAGGCGGGCGCTGTAGCCGCCATCGAGCAGGGCGGAGATCAGGCGCAGGGCGTGGACCTGGCGGGGCTCCTTGGCGGTGGCGAGGCCGGGGACGTTGAAGCCCATGATCAGGCTCGGCAGCTGGGTCTTCACGTGCAGGACGATGCGGCGCTCACCCGGTGCGGCGAGCTCCAGGGGCTTCTTCGAGGGCGGTACGGCGCGGCCGGGGATGCCGCCGAACCAGCGCTGGGCCAGGGCCTTGACCTCTTCGCCCTTGACGTCGCCGACCACCACCAGGGTGGCGTTGTTGGGCACGTACCAGGACTCGTACCAGTGGCGCAGTTCCTCGACCTTCATGCGGTCCAGGTCGGCCATCCAGCCGATGGTGGGGGTGTGGTAGCCGCTGGCGGGATAGGCCATGGCCTTGAAGCGCTCGAAGGCCTTGGCGGTGGGGCGGTCGTCGGTGCGCAGGCGGCGCTCTTCCTTGATCACCTCGATCTCGCGCTCGAACTCTTCCGGCGGCAGGCGCAGGCTGGCCATGCGGTCGGCCTCCAGCTCGAAGGCGACGCTCAGGCGGTCGCGCGCCAGGACCTGGTAATAGGCGGTGTAGTCGTCGCTGGTGAAGGCGTTCTCCTCGGCACCGAGGTCGCGCAGCACCAGGGAAGCCTCGCCCGGGCCGAGCTTGCGGCTGCCCTTGAACATCATGTGTTCGAGGGCGTGGGAGAGGCCGGTCTGGCCCGGGGTCTCGTAGCTGGAGCCGACCTTGTACCAGAGCTGGGAAACTACCACCGGGGCCCTGTGGTCTTCTCTGACGACGATTTTCAGGCCGTTTTCGAGGGTGTATTCATGGGTGGGTTGGGATTCTGCGGCATGGGCGGCTATCGGCAGACAAAGGGCGCCGAACAGCAAGCCGACGGCGTGGCGGGCAATCGCTTTCATCGATGTTTTTGACCTTTCGGACGGCCCCGGCGGACGTACCGCCTGCGGGCGAAGAGGTGCTAGGATACTCCATCCCTTTCCGGCACGGCGACGCTACCGGGCCAGGCCCAGAGCGGCCGCTCCTTGAGATACAAGCTACCCATGTTTGGTTCCAACGACGACAAGAAGACGCCGGCCGAGGCCGCTGAGAAAAAATCACTGTTCGGCTGGCTGCGCAAGAAACCGCAGGAAGCGGCTCCCGTGCCGCCCGCAGAACCCGTCCCATCCGAGCTGCCTCCCGTCGAGGCGGAGCCCGTGGCACCCGCGCCCGTGGCGGAACCCGTTGCCGAGGTGGCGCCCGCCGCCCCGCCGGTCGAGCCGCAGCCCGAGCCCACCCCCGCTGCGCCGCAGCCGCCGGTGGACCTGGCGCCGGTCCCGGCCGAGCCTGTCGCACCCGCACCCGCACCCGCACCCGCACCCGCACCCGCACCTGCACCTGCACCCGCACTTGCACCTGCAGCGCCGGTCGAGCCTGTCGTCAGTGCCCCCGCGCCGACCGCCGAGGCCGCCCCGGCGCCGGTTGTCGAGGCTCCTGTTCCGGCTGCCGAGCCCGCCGTCGACGCGCCCGCCGCCGCACCGGCCCAGCCGCAGCCCGTGGCCGAAGCCGCCAAGGCCGGTTTCTTCGCCCGCCTCAAGCAGGGCCTGTCGAAAACCAGCGCCAGCCTGGGCGAGGGCATGGCCAGCCTGTTCCTCGGGCGCAAGGCCATCGACGATGACCTGCTCGACGAGATCGAGACCCGCCTGCTGACCGCCGACGTCGGCGTCGAGGCCACCACCGCCATCGTCCAGAGCCTGACCCAGAAGGTCGCGCGCAAGCAGCTGGCCGACAGCGACGCCCTGTACCAGGCCCTGCAGGACGAACTCGCCGCGCTGCTCAAGCCGGTCGAACAGCCCCTGCGGATCGATGCCGGTAAGCGTCCCTACGTGATCCTCGTGGTCGGCGTGAACGGCGTCGGCAAGACCACCACCATCGGCAAGCTGGCCAAGAAGCTGCAGCTCGAAGGCAAGAAGGTCATGCTCGCCGCCGGCGACACCTTCCGCGCCGCGGCCGTTGAGCAGCTGCAGGTCTGGGGCGAGCGCAACAACATCGCCGTCATCGCCCAGCACACCGGTGCCGATTCCGCCTCGGTGATCTTCGATGCCGTGCAGGCCGCGAAGGCCCGTGGCATCGACGTGCTGATCGCCGACACCGCCGGCCGCCTGCACACCAAGGACAACCTCATGGAGGAGCTTAAGAAGGTGCGCCGCGTGATCGGCAAGCAGGACGAGAGCGCCCCCCACGAGGTGCTGCTGGTGCTGGATGCCGGCACCGGCCAGAACGCCATCAACCAGGCCAAGCAGTTCCACCAGGCGGTCAGCCTTTCCGGCCTGGTGCTGACCAAGCTCGACGGCACCGCCAAGGGCGGGGTGATCTTCGCCCTGGCCAAGCAGTTCGGCCTGCCGATCCGCTACATCGGCGTCGGCGAAGGCATCGACGACCTGCGCGATTTCGAGGCCGAGTCCTTCGTTCGCGCGCTGTTCGCGGAGCGGGAGCGCGCATGATCCGTTTCGAGCAGGTGGGCAAGCGGTACCCCAACGGCCACGTCGGCCTGCATGAACTGAGCTTCCGCGTACGCCGTGGCGAGTTCCTCTTCGTCACCGGCCACTCCGGCGCCGGCAAGAGCACCCTGCTGCGCCTGCTGCTCGCCATGGAGCGTCCGACCACCGGCAAGCTCCTGCTGGCGGGCCAGGACCTGTCGCAGATCACCACCTCGCAGATCCCCTTCCTGCGCCGGCAGATAGGCGTGGTGTTCCAGAACCACCAGCTGCTGTTCGACCGCACCGTGTTCGACAACGTCGCCCTGCCGTTGCAGATCCTCGGCCTCGCCAAGCCGGAGATCGCCAAGCGCGTCGGTGTGGCGCTGGAGCGTGTCTCCCTGGCCGACAAGGCCGAGCTCTACCCGGCCGATCTTTCCACCGGCCAGCAACAGCGCGTCGGCATCGCCCGCGCCGTGGTGCACCGCCCGGCCCTGCTGCTGGCGGACGAGCCCACCGGCAACCTCGACCCGCGCCTGGCGGCCGAGATCATGGGCGTCTTCGAGGACATCAACCGCTTGGGCACCACGGTTCTGATCGCCAGCCACGACCTGGCGCTGATCGCCCGCATGCGCCACCGCATGCTCACCCTGCAACGTGGCCGCCTGATCGGCGATGGGGAGGCCGGCTGATGAGTGCGACCCGCATGCCGCCACCCAAGCCCGCCGAGCGGGTGGGCGCCACCGCCAAGCCAACCGAGCCGCAGAAGGGCGGCGACGACGGCCCTGATTTCAGCGCCCTGCTGCACGCCTGGCTGGAGGCGCATCGCGCAAGCCTGGTGGACAGCCTGCGTCGACTGGGCCGCCAGCCCATCGGCAGCTTCTTCACCAGCCTGGTGATGGCCATCGCCCTGAGCCTGCCCATGGGCCTGTCGCTGCTGCTCAACAACGTCGAGCGCCTGGGTGGTTCCTGGCAGCGCGCCGCGCAGATCTCGCTGTTCCTGCAGATGGACGCCGGCGAGGCCGACGGCCAGAAGCTGCGCGAGGAGATCAGCGGCATGGCGGATGTCGCCGAGGTCGAGTGGATCAGCCGCGAGCAGGCGCTGGACGAATTCCAGCAGCAGTCCGGCCTGGGCCAGGCGCTCAAGGAACTGCCGGAGAACCCGCTGCCCGGGGTGATCCTGGTCACCCCCAGGGAAGTCGACAAGACCACCCTCGAGGCCCTGCGCCTGCGCCTGGCCGAGCTGCCCAAGGTGCAACAGGCCCAGCTCGACCTGGTCTGGGTGGAGCGCCTGTCGGCGATCCTCAAGCTGGGCGAGCGCTTCGTCTTCGGCCTGACCCTGCTGCTGGTGTCGGCGCTGCTGCTGGTGATCGGCAACACCATCCGCCTGCACATCGAGAATCGCCGCACCGAGATCGAAGTCATCAAGCTGGTAGGTGGAACCGATGCCTACGTTCGGCGTCCCTTCCTTTATATGGGGGCGCTCTACGGCATCGGTGCCGGCCTGCTGTCCTGGCTGGTGCTGGCCTTCGGCCTGGACTGGCTGAATGATGCGGTGGTCCGACTCGCCGGCCTGTACGGCAGCGACTTCGCCCTTGGCGGCGTGCCATTGGCCGATGGTCTATCCCTGCTTCTGGGCGCGGTGCTGCTGGGGTACATTGGCGCCTGGCTGGCCGTGGCGCGCCATCTCAGCGAGCTGGCGCCGCGCTAGAAATCCCTTGAAAGGACTGCTAATGGACGGGGTGTAACGAAACTTTTACGCCCCCTTGCAGTCATAAAAGCCAGTGCTAAACTGCGCGAGCTTAGTGAATCGGAGGATTCGCATGACCACTTCCCTGCAACCTGTCTATGCCCTGGCTCCCGGTGCGAACCTGGATGCCTACGTGCATGCGGTCAATGGCATCCCGCTGCTGACCCCCGAGCAGGAGCGCGAACTGGCCGAACGCCTCTTCTACCAACAGGATCTGGAAGCGGCGCGGCAAATGGTGTTGGCGCACCTGCGCTTCGTTGTACACATCGCCAAGAGCTACTCCGGCTATGGTCTGGCCCAGGCCGACCTGATCCAGGAAGGCAACGTCGGCCTGATGAAGGCCGTGAAACGCTTCAACCCGGAAATGGGCGTGCGTCTGGTGTCTTTCGCGGTGCACTGGATCAAGGCCGAGATCCACGAATTCATCCTGCGCAACTGGCGCATCGTCAAGGTCGCCACCACCAAGGCACAGCGCAAACTGTTCTTCAACCTGCGCAGCCAGAAGAAACGCCTGGCCTGGCTGAACAACGACGAAGTCCATGCCGTGGCCGAGAGCCTGGGCGTGGAGCCGCGTGAAGTGCGGGAGATGGAAAGCCGGTTGACCGGCCACGACATGGCGTTCGACCCGGCGGCGGATGCCGACGACGATGCCGCCTACCAGTCGCCGGCCCACTACCTTGAGGACCACCGCTACGATCCGGCCCGACAGCTGGAGGAAGCGGACTGGAGCGACAGCTCCACCGCCAGCCTGCACGAAGCGCTGGAAGGCCTGGACGAGCGCAGCCGTGACATCCTAAACCAGCGTTGGCTGGCCGAGGAGAAAGCGACCCTGCATGACCTGGCCGCGAAGTACAACGTCTCCGCCGAGCGTATCCGCCAGCTGGAGAAGAATGCGATGAACAAGCTCAAGGGCTTCATCCAGGCGTAAGCCAGCCACCCCATCCAAGCCGCCCCCTCGGGCGGCTTTTTTCTGCCCGGAGCGAACCATGCCGATGCCCCCACTCCGTCCGCGACACTGGCTGTTGTTCGTCCTGATCGCAGCGGCCTTCTTCTCCCTGGCGCTGTGGATGCAGCGCGGTGGCGAGTCCGGCACGCCGCTGGCCTGGGTGAGCGCCTGGCAGCAGCCGTTGCTGGAACCCATGGCCGAGGGCGAACTGACCCTGGGGGCGCTGAACCGCGAGTCACCGGGTGAATTGTGGTTGCAGCCCGGCAGCGACGGGCCGCGCCTGCTGTTCCGCAGCACCGGTGACGGTGCGGATGCCTGCAACCTGGAAGCGGAGCTGGCCCTGGACGCGGGCGAGCGCGAGAGCCTGCTCAAGGCCCTGGGGACCGGCGCTGGCCAGGGCGACCAACCATTGAGCCCGCAGATGCTGGAGCAACTGGCCGGGCACCGCCTGGCCGCGCTGGAATTGCGTCCGCAGCAACCACCGGCGGCCTCGCGCCTTGCCGCCAGCATCGGCCAGCCGCGCCTGCGCCTGCAGTTGGGGGAGGGCGAGGCCTGGGTCTATCCGGCCGAGGGGCTGACCGCCCATGTGCTCGACGAGCAGGTGCATCAGGTTCGCGTGGTGCCGCGCAGCACGCTCAGGCACTGATCAGATCGGTGTGGCCGGCTTGAGCTGCTCGAGGTAGTGGGTGCCGCCGAGCTGGGCCATCTGCCGGCGGATCCAGCCGGCGCGGCGCGCGACGTAGTTGCCTGGGCGCCCGGCATGCCACTCGCGCGGGTTGGGCAGCACGGCGGCCAGCAGGCTCGATTGCTGGCGTGACAGGTAGGGCGCGCCGATGCCGAAATGGTACCTGGCCGCCGCCTCGGCGCCGAACACGCCATCGCCCCATTCCACGCTGTTGAGGTAGACCTCGAGGATGCGCTGCTTCGACCAGAACAGCTCGATCAGCGCGGTGAACCAGGCCTCCAGCCCCTTGCGCAGCCAGCTGCGGCCGGACCAGAGGAAGACGTTCTTGGCCACCTGCTGGCTCAGGGTGCTGGCGCCGCGCAGCGAGCCGCCGCGCTCATTGTGGGCGAGCGCGGCGCGGATCGCCGGGACATCGAAGCCCCAGTGCTCGGCGAACTTCTGGTCCTCGGCGGCGATCACCGCGATCTTCAGGTCGTCCGGCAGCTCCTTCCAGGGACGCCAGCTGCGCTTGAGGTCGATGGGTTCGCCGTCGATCCAGGACTCTATCTTGCGCTCCACCATCAACATGGTCCCGGGCGGCGGCACCCAGCGGAACAGCAGGACCAGCAGCACCGAGCCGGCGACGAACCAGAGCAGCAGTTTGAACAGGCGACGGCTGAGGGATCGGAACATGCGTGGCTTGGCCGGGGGATGGTTTGCGCGCCATTATAGCGACCGCTTCCTACTTGTCTGGAGTCTTCGATGGCCCGTCTGTTCCTGCTGCTCTCCGCCTTCGCCGGATTCACCGGCGTCGCCCTCGGCGCCTTCGCCGCCCACGGCCTCAGGGCCCGCCTCACGCCCGAGCACCTGGCGGTATTCCAGACCGGCACCCACTACCAACTGATCCACGCACTCGCCCTGTTCGGCGTCGGCCTGCTGTCCCTGCACCTGCCCGGGCGCCTGGTCAGTGCCGCCGGCGGCCTGTTCGCCCTCGGCATCCTGCTGTTCTGCGGGAGCCTCTACGCGCTCACCCTCAGTGGTGTCGGCAAGCTCGGCATCATCACGCCCTTCGGTGGCGTGGCCTTCCTCGGCGGCTGGCTGTGCCTGGGTCTGGCGGCCTGGCAACTGGCGGCACGCTGATCGTCCCAAGTCTGACCCTGGCGTCAAAAATGAGGACGAATGGCGCCATTCAGCCTTGGTCATCGGCATGGATCGGGCTAGAATGCCGACCCCTCAAGTTGTGACCGCATCGTCATGCACATTCAGTTGAACGGCGAACCTTTCGAGCTGCCCGACGGCCAGACCGTCGCGGACCTGATCGCGCGCCTGGACCTGACTGGCCGCCGTGTCGCGGTCGAACTCAACCTCGATATCGTGCCGCGCAGCCAGCATGCCGCCACCGCGCTCAGCGAAGGCGACCGGGTCGAAGTGGTACACGCCATCGGTGGCGGCTAGGCCGCCCGCTAGGAGTCCTCATGAGCCATACGCCGATCGACAAGCCGTTCACCCTGGCTGGTCGTACCTATGAGTCGCGCCTGCTGGTCGGCACCGGCAAGTACAAGGACCTCGACGAAACCCGCCGCGCCATCGAGGCCTCGGGTGCCGAGATCGTCACCGTCGCGGTGCGCCGCACCAACATCGGCCAGAACCCCGGCGAGCCCAACCTGCTCGACGTGATCCCGCCGAGCCGCTACACCATCCTGCCGAACACCGCCGGCTGCTACGACGCGGTGGAAGCCGTGCGCACCTGCCGCCTGGCCCGCGAGCTGCTGGATGGGCACAACCTGGTCAAGCTGGAAGTCCTGGCCGACCAGAAGACCCTCTTCCCCAACGTGATCGAGACCCTCAAAGCCGCCGAAGTGCTGGTCAAGGAAGGTTTCGACGTGATGGTCTACACCAGCGACGACCCCATCATCGCCCGCCAGCTGGCCGAGATGGGCTGCATCGCGGTGATGCCTCTGGCCGGCCTGATCGGCTCGGGCCTGGGCATCTGCAACCCCTACAACCTGCGCATCATCCTTGAGGAAGCCAAGGTACCGGTGCTGGTGGATGCCGGCGTGGGCACCGCCTCCGATGCCACCATCGCCATGGAACTGGGTTGCGAGGCCGTGTTGATGAACACCGCCATCGCCCACGCCCAGGACCCGGTGATGATGGGCGAGGCCATGAAGCACGCCATCGTCGCCGGCCGCCTCGCCTACCTGGCCGGGCGCATGCCGCGCAAGCTCTACGCCAGCGCCTCGTCGCCGCTGGATGGTCTGATCCGCTGAGATAAACCATGACTGAACAGCAGGACTCGCCGGCAGAAGCCGGCGAAGTGCGTCACCGCACCATCAAGAGTTTCGTGATGCGCGCCGGGCGCATGACCGAAGGCCAGCAACGTGGCCTCGACCAGGGCTGGCCGAAATTCGGCCTGGACCTGGCCGACGGCCCGCGTGACTTCGACGCGGTATTCGGCCGCAGCGCCCCGCGCACCTTCGAGATCGGCTTCGGCATGGGCCACGCCACCCTGGAGATGGCCGCCGCCGCGCCGGACCAGGATTTCATCGGTGTCGAGGTTCACCGCCCCGGCGTCGGCGCGCTGCTCAACGGCGCCATGACCCAAGGCCTGACCAACATCCGCGTCTACAGCTGCGACGCCCTGGAAGTGCTGCGCGACTGCGTGGCCGATGACAGCCTCGAGCGCGTGCTGCTGTTCTTCCCGGACCCGTGGCACAAGTCGCGCCACCACAAGCGTCGCATCGTCCAGCCGGCCTTCGCCGAACTGGTACGCAGCAAGCTGCGCATCGGGGGCGTGCTGCACATGGCCACCGACTGGGAGCACTACGCGGAACACATGCTGGAGGTGATGAACGCCGCGCCCGGCTACCGCAACCTGGCGGAAGACGGTCGCTACGTACCGCGCCCGCAAGAGCGCCCGATCACCAAGTTCGAACGCCGCGGCGAGCGCCTCGGCCACGGCGTATGGGACCTCAAGTTCCAGCGCATCGACTGATACACCTTCGCGGCCCAGGCCGCGAACGCCACGGACGAGCACAACCCTAGACCGGGACCACCCGGCGCCAGGACGGCACCCTCACCTGATCCGACGTAGATAAAGAGCCCCGCCTATAGTGGTGGTGGCACAAGAACAATAGCGGTGCGACTCGAACGCACCGCGAGGAGAAGGCTGTGTTGAGAAAGTTTGCAATTCTGCTTCTGGCCTCCTGTGCCCTGCAGGCGCAGGCCAAGGTCGGTGCCGACGATGCCGCGCGGCTCGGTGGGGAGCTGACGCCGCTGGGCGGTCAGCGCGCGGGCAATGCCGAGGGCTCGATCCCGGCGTGGGACGGCGGCCTGTCGACGCCGCCGGCGGGCTACCAGCCCGGCATGCACCACCCCGACCCCTTCGGGGCCGAGGCCCCCAAGTACGTCATCAACAGCAAGAACGTCGGCCAGTACGCGGCGCAGCTGCCGGCCGGCCTCAAGGCGCTGGTGGAGACCTACCCGGACTACTCCGTGCGCGTGTTCCCCACCCATCGCAGCGCCGCGGCGCCGCAGCGCATCTATGACGCCACCCGCTTCAACGCCCTCAACGGCGAGCTGATCGCCGGCGGCAACGGTGTGCAGGGCGTGGCGGCGGGAATCCCCTTCCCGATCCCTTCCAGCGGCCTGGAAGTCATCTGGAACCACATCCTGCGTTACCGCGGCGACCAGATCCACTTCGTCACCAACCAGGCGGCGGTGCTGGCCAACGGCAGCTACAACCTGCTCAAGCTGGATCGCAACATCTACTTCGTGTACGGCCGTGACGGCGTGCAGCCGAAGGACCTGGAAAACACCATCTTCTATTACAAGTACGCCGTCGTGGCGCCTGCCAAGCTGGCCGGTTCCGCGCTGGTGGTGCAGGAGACCCTCGACCAGGTGCTGTCGATCCGCAAGGCGTGGCGCTTCAACCGTGGCGAACGCCGCGTGCGTCGCCTGCCGATGCTGGCCTACGACACCCTGCAGCCGGACACCAACGGCATGGCCACCGCCGACGTCGTCGACTCCTACAACGGTGCCCCGGAGCGCTACGAGTGGAAGCTGGTGGGCAAGCAGGAAACCCTGGTGCCGTACAACAGCTACGCCGTGCACCAGAAGGGCATCCCCTACGATCAGATCCTCAAGACCAAGTTCGTCAACCCGGACCTGCTGCGCTACGAGCTGCACCGCACCTGGGTGGTCGAGGCGACCCTGCGCAAGGGCTTCGCCCACCCCTACGCCAAGCGGCGCTTCTACATAGACGAGGACAGCTGGCAGATCCTCGCGGTCGACCTGTACGACAAGGACGGCCAGTTGATCGGCCTGCAGGAAAGCCACCCGATCAGCTACTACGATGTACCGATGTTCGGCAGCACCCTGGAGACCATCTACGACTTCAAGGGCGGCCGCTACTTCGCCGATGGCCTCGACAACAACGAGCCCATGTACGACTTCAACGCGCCACTGAGCCCGCGTGACTTCACGCCGCAGGCCCTGCGCCGCGAAGGCAACTGATATTCCGGCCTGCCTGGCCACTCCAGCCGCCCTTCGGGGCGGCTTTTTATTGGGCGCGAAAGCGTCGTCCGGGTGCGCGGGGCAGGCCGAGTCCGCGCGGCGCTAGTTGATCATCTCCGCGCCGATGATGGTCTGCTCCGGCAGGGCTGGCGGGGCAGGGCTGATCTGCATGTACTTGATGCTCTCGCGGGGGATGAGCAGCAGGTCGCCGTCCACTTCGATGCTGACGAAGGCCGATTCCATCTGCTTGCGCAGCCCGCGTGCGACCTCGACCGGGTCGCTGGACTGTTGGGGAAAGCGCAGCGCCAGGCGCTGGCCGTCCTGGAAGTGCATGTAGAGATGCTTGATCGGCTTCATGGCGTGCTCCGTGTCGATGACGTGGCGGCCAGTGGCCGCCGGAGCGTGCCCTGGGCCTCAGTTGCGGTCGGCGAGGACGCCGATCAGGAAGAAGACTAGTAGCAGGACGGGCGCCAGGGTGTAGTTGTTGAAATAACCCAGGCCCTTGGCCAGCCAGGGGGTGAGGAAGATCATCGCCAGGCCGTAGCCCAGCGCGCACAGGGCGACGAACAGCAGCGTGCGGAAGAGGAAGTTGAGACCGCCGATGCGTTGCTGGATCCAGGCGTTGATACCGGGGCCGAGCAGCACCAGCAGGGTCGCCATGATGGCCAGGGAGATGTCGTAGAGGTGGCTGCGGCTCCAGCGGGAGAGTGTCGCGACCAGGTCCAGAAACAGGTCCATCCGTTGTCCTTAGCCCCTCAGGGCAGGAAGTGTTGCAGCAGGTCGTTGAGGAACAGCTGGCCTTCCCGGGTCGCCACCAGGCGTGCCGGGTCGGCGTCCAGCAGGCCACGAGCCTCGGCTTCGCGGCGTGCTTCGGCGAGGCCGGACAGCGGCAGGCCGGTGCGCGTGGTGAACAGCTCGGCCTGTACGCCATCGGTGAGGCGCAGCACGTTCATGAGGAATTCGAAGGGCAGCTCGCCGGCGTCCAGCACCCGCTCGCCAGCCTGGAAGGCCTTGGCCGGGTCCAGGTAGTCCTTGGGCAGGCGGGTCTTCCAGGTGCGCACGATGTGCCCGGCCGGATCGCTCAGCTTGGCATGGGCACCGGCGCCGATGCCGAGGAAGTCGCCGAAGGTCCAGTAGTTGAGGTTGTGCCGCGCGCGCCGGCCTTCCCGGGCATAGGCGGAGACCTCGTACTGGGCGTAGCCGTGCTCGGCCAGTAGCGCCTGACCGGCCTCCTGGATGTCCCAGAGGATGTCGTCCTCGGGCAGCTCCGGCGGCTGGGTCCAGAACACCGTGTTCGGCTCCATGGTCAGCTGGTACCAGGACAGGTGCGTCGGCGCCTGCTCGATGGCGATGCGCAGGTCGTCCAGGGCGTCCTCGATGGATTGCTCCGGCAGGCCGTGCATCAGGTCGAGGTTGAAGTTGTCGAAGCCGGCCTTGCGCGCCATGTCGGCGGCGCGGATCGCCTCGCCGCCGTCGTGGATGCGGCCCAGGGCCTTGAGCTTGGCTTCCTGGAAGCTCTGCACACCGATGGACAGGCGATTGATGCCCAGCTGCCGGTAGGCGGAGAACTTGGCCTGCTCGAAGGTGCCTGGGTTGGCTTCCAGGGTGATCTCGATGTCGCGGGCGAAGGGCACGCGCCGCTCGACGCCATCCAGCAGGCGGCCAAGGGCACTGGCGCTGAACAGGCTGGGCGTGCCGCCACCGAAGAAGATCGAAGTCAGCTCGCGACCGTGGACGTGGCGCAGGTCCGCGTCCAGGTCCGCCAGCAGCGCGTCGACATAGGCCTCTTCGGGCAGCTCGGGGCCTGCGGCATGGGAGTTGAAGTCGCAGTACGGGCACTTGCGCACGCACCACGGGATGTGGATGTAGGCCGCCAGAGGCGGCAGCTGGAAGCTCGAAGCTGCAAGCGGCAAGTTTGGAGCTTCTTCGCTTGTGGCTTGCAGCTCGTGGCTTGCAGCTTCCTTCTTCATATCCCCAACCGCTGCTTCAACAGGGCCATGGCGCGGGCGCGATGGCTGAAGCGGTTCTTCTCGGCGGGCGGCATCTCGGCGCTGGAGCAGTCGCCCTCCGGCACCCAGAACAGCGGGTCGTAGCCGAAGCCGTGCTCGCCCCGGGCCTCGAAGAGGATGCGGCCGCGCCAGACGCCTTCGCAGAGGATCGGCAGCGGGTCGTCGGCGTGACGCATCAGCGCCAGGGAGCAGATGAACTGCGCGCCGCGCTCGGCTTCCGGCACGTCCTTCAGTGCGGCCAGCAGCTTGGCGTTGTTGGCCGCGTCACCCTGGCCGTCGGCGTAGCGTGCCGAGTAGATGCCGGGGGCGCCGCCGAGGAAGTCCACGGCCAGACCGGAGTCGTCTGCCAGGGCCGGCAGGCCGGACACGCGGGCGGCGTTGCGCGCCTTGAGGATGGCGTTCTCGACAAAGGTCAGGCCGGTTTCCTCGGGTTCGACGTCGCTGAACTCGCCGATCGAGCGCACGCGCACGCTGTCGCCGAGCATGGATTGGAGTTCCTTGAGCTTGCCGGCGTTGTGGCTGGCCAGCACCAGTTCTTTGAAGGGCATCATTCGTCTGGGAAGAATTCCTGGTCGAAGTTGAAGGTGTTCGGCGCGTTGTCGCCCTGCTGCACCGTCAGGGTGAAGTTGAGCATCTCGCGCTGGCTGAAGGGGAACTGCGCCAGGTAGTAGATGGCGCCGCCCTCGTTGACCTGCTTGAAGGTGAGCGGGGTGACCTTGCCGAGCAGGTCCTTGACCTGGCCGCTGACCTGGGCGGTGCTGGCCTTGCCGGCCTTGAGCACCGCGATGTTGACCACGCCCTGGGTCTTGCTGCGGATCAGGCCGACGGCGGCGGCGACATCGGGCTGCAGGAAGCTCGAGTTGAACGCGCTGTAATGCACGTCCAGGTCACCGAAGGTCTGCTTGCGTTCGGCTGCGGCCGGCAGGGCCAGGCACAGGGCGAGGAGGAAAAGGGTCAGGCGGCGCATGGTGGCGGTCTCCAGTCAGATCGCGATACGGCTTTCCAGCACGCTGGGGCCGCTGACGCGATAGATGCCGATCTCACCCAGGAGATTAGGCCATAGACGGCTTCCCAGGTTGTGGCGGTGCTCATGGTCGACCGCCAGGCGGTCGAGCACCTTCATTTTCATTTCACGGCACAGGGCCTCGAAGTCCTTGAAGGTGCAGAAGTGGATGTTCGGCGTGTTGTACCAGGTGTACGGCAGGAACTCGGACACCGGCATGCGGCCGTTGCGCGCGAGGTACCAGCGGCAGCGCCAGTGGCCGAAGTTGGGGAAGGTGATGATGCACTGGCGGCCGACGCGCAGCATCTCTTCGAGGATGCGGTCGGGGTAGTGCACGGCCTGCAGCGCCTGGGTCATCACCACCACGTCGAAGCTGTTGCTGGCGAAGTTGCCAAGGCCCTTGTCCAGGTCCTGCTCGATGACGTTGACGCCCTTGCCGATGCACTGGGCGATGTTGTCCGGGTCGATCTCCAGGCCGTAGCCGGTGACCTGCTTGTGGTCACGCAGCCAGGCCAGCAGTTCGCCGTCGCCGCAGCCGAGGTCGAGCACGCGGCTGCCGGCGGGGATCCAGTCCTGGATGATTTCGAGGTCGGCGCGCACGGTGTCTCCCTTAGACGGCGATGCGGTTCATGTAACCGCTGAAGGCTTGCAGGTAACGCGGGATCGGCATGAGGAAGGCGTCGTGGCCCTGCGGCGCGTCGATCTCCAGGTAGCAGACGTTCTTCCGCGCGGCGGTGAGGGCGTCGACGATCTCCCGCGAGCGGGCCGGAGAGAAGCGCCAGTCGGTGGTGAAGGACATCACGCAGAAGTCTGCCGTGGCGCCGGCCAGGGTCCTGGCCAGGTCACCGTCGTGGGCCGCGGCCGGGTCGTAGTAGTCCAGGGCCTTGGTCATCAGCAGGTAGGTGTTGGCGTCGAAGCGGCCGGAGAACTCCTCGCCCTGGTAGCGCAGGTAGCTTTCCACCTGGAACTCGACGCTGTGGAAGTCGTAGTTGAGCTTCTCGCTTTTCAGGCCGCGGCCGAATTTCTCACCCATGGCATCGTCGGAGAGGTAGGTGATGTGGCCGACCATGCGCGCCAGCATCAGGCCGCGCTTGGGGATCACGCCCTGGTCCTGGAAGTGGCCGCCGTGGAACTCCGGGTCGGTGAGGATGGCCTGGCGCGCCACCTCGTTGAAGGCGATGTTCTGCGCCGAGAGCTTTGGCGCCGAGGCGATGGCCAGGCAGTGGCGCACGCGCTCGGGGTAGCTGATGGTCCATTGCAGGGCCTGCATGCCGCCGAGGCTGCCGCCGACCACCGCGGCCCACTGGCTGATGCCCAGGGTGTCGGCCAGGCGTGCCTGGCTGTGCACCCAGTCCTCCACCGTCATCACCGGGAAGTCGGCGCCGAAGGGCTTGCCGGTGGCCGGGTTGATGCTGGAGGGACCGGTGGAGCCGTTGCAGCCGCCGAGGTTGTTCAGGCTGACGACGAAGAAGCGGCGGGTGTCGATGGCCTTGCCGGGGCCGATGCAGCTGTCCCACCAGCCCGGCTTGCGGTCTTCCATGCTGTGGTAGCCGGCGGCGTGGTGATGGCCCGAGAGGGCGTGGCAGATCAGCACGGCGTTGCTGCGGCTGGCGTTCAGCTCGCCGTAGGTCTCGTAGACCAGCTCGTACTCGGCCAGGCTGCGACCGCAAGCCAGCGGCAGCGGTTCGCTGAAACGCTGCACCTGGGGCGTGACCAGGCCGACGGAATCTTCGGGGATGACGGTGGGCATCGCAGCCGCTGCTCTTTATCTGGGAAGGGCGCCAGTCTAAAGAGCACCGTCCCACCCGGCAAGCAGGCGGAACGGCGGCCAAACCCTTGAATCGAAAGGCTCAGGCCTCGTGCTGCTGGCGCACCAGGCCGGGCAGGCTGACCACCTTGCCCTGGCGCTGGATGGGCGCCGGGCGACGCAGCGCGCGGAGCATGTCGTTGGCCTGGGCCAGCTGCTTCTCCAGCTCGTCGGTGTAGCGCGACAGCTGCAGCACGCGCTGGCGCGCCTGCTGGGTGTCCTGGGCCAGGGCCTTGAGGCGCAGCATGTGGGTTTCCAGCAGCTGCTTGTGCTCCAGGGTGTTCTGCATCAGCGGCATCAGCGCCTCGTTGGCCCACTGCGCGGCGTCCTGGCGCAGGCGCTGGTGCATGCCGATCACTTCCTGGACCAGGGTGGCGAAGAAGCGGCGGGTGAGCAGGCGCTGCTCGGTGAGCAGGGTCTTGAGGTGCAGGCGGAACTGGTCGGCCTTGCCGCGCAGCTGGCGCAGCTCGCGCTGGTAGCGGAAGACGTCGAACTGCGGAGCGTCGACGCCTTGCAGCGGGTTTTCCTCGTTGTGCCGGCGGTAGATGGCCAGGACCATCTTGTTGGCCATGTCGGCCTCGTGTTCGAGGCTGTGCAGGTCGGCCTCCACCGAACGGAAGAAATGCAGGATGGCCTGGTTGATGCCGACCGTCGTCCAGCTGCTGGTGAGGTTGCGCCGCACCTTGGCCAGGTGTTCCTCCAGGCGTTCGGGGCGCGCGGCGGCGCGCAGCGTGTCGCCCTGGCGCTTGAGCAGGCGCTGGTTGGTCTTCAGGCCGAGCAGCCGGCGGTGGTGGCGGGCATGGTCTTCCTTGGTGCGGGCGGTCAGCTCGAAGAGCATCTGGCCATTGTCCTGCTGGTGGTTGCTGAGCAGCTCCTGCTGCTCGCGCACCTTCTCCAGGCGCAGGCTCAGGACGTGCTGGCTGTTCTGCAGCAGGGCCAGCACCTGGTTGACCACGCGGGTTTCAAGCAGGCGCTCCTTCTGCGCGACGATGCGCTCGCAGAGCAGGGTCTCGAGGTTGGCCATCTGGCTGCGCTCGAGCAGTTCATGGTCCTTGCGCACCTTGGCCAGCAGCGCCTGCTTGGCCGACAGCGGCAACACGTCCTCGCGGCGGATGCCGAGCTGGCGGGCGGTGGACTCCTGGATCTGGCGGATCGCGTTCTGCACGAAGGTCTCGCCGGCCAGGTCGTCCCAGAGCACGTCGATCTTGTTCAGCACGGCGAACAGGCTGGTCTGGGTGTCCTCGTCGAGCTGGCGGATGTGCTGCTGCCAGATGTCCATGTCGCTGGCGGTGACGCCGGTGTCGGCGGCCAGCAGGAAGATGATCGCCTGGGCGCTGGGCAGCATCGACAGGGTCAGCTCCGGCTCGCTGCCCAGGGCGTTGAGGCCCGGGGTGTCGAGGATGCGCAGGCCCTGGCGCAGCAGCGGGTGGTCGAAGTTGACCATCGCGTGGCGCCACGCCGGCACCAGCACCATGCCGGGGCGGCCGGCGGATTCGAGGGCGTCGGGGTGGAAGCCAAGCTGGATCGCCTGCTCCACCGGCATCGGCTTGGTCTTGGCCACCTGGGTGAAGGCCTGGACCATGTTGTCCGGGTCGCTGGTGTCCAGCGGGATGTTCACCCAGTGCCGGGGGATGCGCTTGAACTGCGCGACGCTGGCCGAGGCGGTGCGCGTCTCGATCGGCAGCAGGCGGATATAGGAGCGTTCCGAGCGCGGGTCGAAGAACAGCTCGGTGGGGCACATGGTGGTGCGCCCGGCGTGGGACGGCAGCATGCGCTGGCCGAACTCGGAGAAGAACAGGCTGTTGATCAGCTCGGTCTTGCCGCGGGAGAACTCGCCGACGAAGGCCAGGGTGATGTGGTCGGTGCGCAGCAGGCGCAGGGCGCGCTCGAGCTTGTCCTGCACCGCTGCGGAGTTGAGGCGGTTGTGCTCCAGCCAGCTGCGGTAGCGAGTGATCTCGCGGACCAGCTCGCGTTTCCAGGCCACGTAGGCATCGACCTGTTGACTGAGACGTTCCATGCTCATCCTGGCTCTCCTTCCGGTAGCGCGTCCTGCGTACAGAAATGTGGGAACTCGATATCGATGCGACGGCGACCTGGCGGCTGCCGCTTGCCCTGGCCGGGCGGCCCGCCCCTGAATGGCGCGAGCGGAGGAATGTCTCGCATTATCCGGGGCCCGGCAGCGCCGTCAATCGGCTCGCCCCGCCTCCCGCCTTAAGGTCTGTCAGAGGGGGCGAGCGGTCAGTCCGGGCAGGTCCGGGAGCTTCTGCGGGTGGCGGATGCGCACGCGCTTCTGCCGGTTCAGCTCGCCGCTTTCCAGGCTCACCAGGCTCTTGGCGACGCCGAAGGCCTGGCCGAGGAAGGCCAGCAGGTGGGCGTTGGCCTTGCCTTCGACCGGCGGCGCGGTGAGGCGGATCTTCAAGCGTTCGCCATGCAGCCCGGCGAATTCGTCGCGGCTCGCCTTGGGCTGCAGGTGGACGTCGAGGAGCAGGTCCTCGCCGTCCCAGCGAAAGAAGCTCATCACATGAAGGGGCTGAGGATCTTCGGCATCCCGGTCATCACCGCCAGGTTGCCGATCACCAGCATGTCGATCAGGCGCAGGGCGATGAAGGCGAAGATCGGCGAGATGTCCAGGCCACCCAGGTTGGGCAGCAACTTGCGGAAGGGCGCCAGCAGCGGTTCGCAGATCTGGTTCACCAGCTGGGCGCCGGGGTTGTAGCTGTTGGGGGCGACCCAGGAGAGGATCACGCTGATGATCATGGCGAAGAAGAACACCTTGATGAACAGCGAGGTCACCGCGATCAGCGACCAGACCAGCAGTTGCAGGACGTAGCCGGCGACGCCGTAGCCCATCAGGACCAGGGTGACGATCATCAGCAGCAGCTGGATCAGGATGGCCAGCACCAGGGAGGCCAGGTCCAGCCCGCCGAAGCCGGGGATGACCTTGCGCAGGGGGTTCAGCAGCGGCTTGGTGGCGCGCACGATGAACTGGCTGAGGGGGTTGTAGAAGTCGGCGCGCACCAGTTGCAGGATGAAGCGCAGCAGGACGATCAGCAGGTACAGGCTGCCGAGGGTCTGGATGACGTAGATGGCGGCGGTGGAAAGTCCGGTCATTAGGCGTTCCTTGTGGGCGTTGGGACCCCATGGACGAGCACGGGGCGCATGGCGCGATCGGCGTGCCACGGGGTTGCGTGGGAATAATGTAGGGAATTCGTCGCCGGCAGTCGCGAAAATCTGTTGCGGGCTGTATGCATGGCGGTTTTCTCAGCGCCCCGCCATCAGGTCGGGCCCCTGGCAACCCGGGTCCGCCGCGTCGCTCACCGCCAGCAGGGTGAAGCCGCCGGGCTCCTGGCGGATCGTCAGGTAGCGGTGGTCGCCGTCCTCCAGGGGCTGCTCGCTGCTCAGCTCCACTTCCACCTGGAAGCGCTCCGGCGCGGCCTTGCAGCCACGCACGGCGCCGTAGTTGAGGGTCACGTCGCGCCGCGCTTCCAGGGCCAGCAGGCGCTCGCGGGCGGCGAGGGTGTCGCTGGCGGTGTCCGGGTCGCTCCATTCACGGGCGGTTTCCGCACCCACCTGCAGCCACTCGTCGACGAAGTCGCGGCCGCTCCTGGCGGCGGGCTGCACCCGGTGCAGCGCCCCGCCGTCCAGGCGGTAGCGGAGGATGCCGGGACGGGTGAGCAGGTCCACATCCAGCATGCCCACTTCGGTACGCAGCTCGAAGCCATCCGGGGTGGGCTTGAGGCGGGTCTCCACCTCGTCGCGCACATAGCCGTGCTCGAGGTGGTCGAGGACGCGCTGGGGCTCACCGCCCTGGCGCGGCTGGACGACGTCGATGGCCAGGCGGCTCCAGCGCGAGGTGCACCAGGGCGTGCCGTGGGCGATCACCAGCTGCCCGCCGGAAAGGCGCAGGAAGCGGAAGAAGTCGCCATTGGCCCCGGAAATCTCGGTATAACCCTTGCTGCGCCAGTCCAGGCTGCGCACCCAGCGGCCGTCCTCGCGGCTGTAGCCGAGCAGCAGGTTGTCGTCGCCGCAGGGGATGCCGAAGCCGGCGTTGACCAGCAGCATGGGATCGGGCGCGTCCTCGCGGCGCACCACGAAAACAGTGCCTTCGTCGTCCGTCCCGGTTTCGCCGTCGCCGGGTGCCAGGTGCGAGGCGAGTTGCGCCTGCAGGGCCGCAGGCTCGACGGCTTCGTCGCTGCAGGCCAGTTGCGCGTCGATCGCGCTGGTGAGCGCTTCCTTGTAGGCGTCCAGTGCCGCCACCAGGGGCGCGGCGAGGGCGTCGTCGAGTTCGCCGGTGCGCTCGTCGAGGCGGCGTTGCAGTTCCTGCTGGGCGGCGGCCACCGTCTGTTCCGATGCCACGGGGGCGGGGCAGTCGGCAGCCTGTGCGGCGTTGCCGGAAAAGAGGGCCAGGGCCAGCAAGGCTGCGCCCGCAGTGGCGCGCTCCAGCGGGGAGCGCAGGTGTCGCAGCGACGGCGGGCGCATGGCGGTCACTGGCCCAGTTGTTCCGCCAGCTCGGCGGAGCGCTGGTCGGCGGCTTGCAGCGCCTGCTCCACCAGGGACTCGAAGGCGTTGCCCTGGAAGGACTTGATGGCCGCCTCGGTGGTGCCGTTGGGCGAGGTCACGCGGCGGCGCAGTTCGGCCGGGCCGACATCGCTGGCCACCGCCATGCGCGCGGCGCCGAGGGCGGTCTGCAGGGTCAGGCGGGCGGCGACGTCCGGGCTCAGGCCGAGCTTCTCGCCGGCGGCGGTCATGGCTTCCATGAGCAGGAAGAAATAGGCCGGGCCGCTGCCGGAAACCGCGGTGACGGCGTCGATCTGCTTCTCTTCGTCCAGCCACAGGGCGATGCCCACGGCGTTGAGCAACTGCTCGGCCTGCTGGCGCTGTTCGGCGCTGACCGCGGCGGTGGCGTACAGGCCGCTGGCGCCCTCACCCAGCAGCGCCGGGGTGTTGGGCATGCAGCGCACGATGGAGTCGACGCCCAGCCAGCGCGCGAGGCTGGCGCAGGGGATGCCGGCGGCGATGGAAACGATCAGCTGCCCGGCGGACAGGCTCGGCGCGAGGGCTTCGCACACGGCCTTCATCACCTGGGGCTTGGTGGCCAGGACCACCACGTCGGCGTCACGCACCGCCTCGGCGTTGCTTTCCACCACCTCGATGCCGTGCTCGGCGGCCACCTTGGCGCGCTGCTCGGCGCCGGGATCGCTGGCGCGGATATGGCTGGCCGGGACGCCCTGGGCGCGCAGGCCGCCGATCAGGCTGGCGGCCATGTTGCCGGCGCCGATGAACGCGATGCGGGTAGTGCTCATGAATGCTTCCTTCCTTATTGCTGTGCGGGCTGGCCGTAGTCGCGGGCGCCGAACAGGGCCGTACCGATGCGGACCCAGGTGGCACCTTCGGCTATGGCCGCTTCGAGATCGTGGCTCATGCCCATGGACAGGGTGTCCAGTGGCAGGTCCAGTGAGTGTGCAAGCTGCCGGAGGCGGGCGAAGGCGGCGTGCTGCTCGGCCCGGTCCTCCGTGGGTTCGGGGATGGCCATCAGCCCGCGCAGGCGCAGGTTCGGCAGGGTCGAGACCGCCGCCGCCAGGGCCGGCAGCTCCTCGGGGGCGCAGCCGGACTTGCTCGCCTCGCCGCTGACGTTCACCTGCAGGCAGACGTTCAGCGGCGCGGAGCCGGCCGGGCGCTGCGCAGAGAGGCGTTCGGCGATCTTCAGACGGTCCACCGAGTGCACCCAGTGGAAGTGCTCGGCGATGGGCTTGGTCTTGTTCGACTGGATGGGGCCGATGAAATGCCAGGTCAACGGCAGGTCGGTGAGTTCCTGCTGCTTGGCCAGGGCCTCCTGCAGGTAGTTCTCGCCGAAATCGACGACGCCACAGGCGTGCGCTTCGCGGATCGCGGCCGCCGGTTTGGTCTTGCTCACGGCCAGCAGGCCGATGGCGGAAAAATCACGCTCCGAGGCTTGCGCCGCCTCACGGATACGCGTGCGAACCTTTGCAATATTCTCTGCTATCGTGGACATTACCTGCGCTCTACAGCCCGGCCTGAGTGGGTCTGCGGCATTCTAACCGCTTGGAATTGGGGAGTCCCATGGATATTACTGAGCTGCTCGCCTTCAGCGCGAAGCAGGGCGCATCCGACCTGCATCTCTCTGCCGGCCTGCCGCCGATGATCCGCGTCGATGGTGACGTGCGCCGCATCAACCTGCCGGCCATGGACCACAAGCAGGTGCACGCGCTGATCTACGACATCATGAATGACAAGCAGCGCAAGGACTACGAGGAGTTCCTCGAGACCGACTTCTCCTTCGAAGTCCCTGGCGTGGCGCGTTTCCGGGTCAACGCCTTCAACCAGAACCGTGGCGCCGGCGCCGTGTTCCGTACCATTCCCTCGAAGGTACTGAGCATGGAGGACCTGGGCATGGGCGAGATCTTCAAGAAGATCTCCGACGTGCCGCGCGGGCTGGTGCTGGTGACCGGGCCGACCGGTTCGGGCAAGTCCACCACCCTGGCGGCGATGCTCGACTACCTCAACGGCACCAAGTACCACCACATCCTCACGGTCGAGGACCCCATCGAATTCGTCCACGAATCGAAGAAGTGCCTGATCAACCAGCGCGAGGTGCACCGCGACACCCTCGGCTTCAACGAAGCCCTGCGCTCGGCCCTGCGGGAAGACCCGGACATCATCCTGGTGGGCGAGATGCGCGACCTGGAGACCATCCGCCTGGCGCTGACCGCCGCGGAAACCGGCCACCTGGTGTTCGGCACCCTGCACACCACCTCCGCCGCCAAGACCATCGACCGGGTGGTCGACGTGTTCCCGGCCGAGGAGAAGTCGATGGTCCGCTCGATGCTTTCCGAATCCCTCCAGTCGGTCATTTCCCAGACCCTGCTGAAGAAGATCGGTGGCGGTCGCGTGGCGGCCCACGAAATCATGATCGGCACCCCGGCCATCCGTAACCTGATCCGCGAGGACAAGGTGGCGCAGATGTATTCCGCCATCCAGACCGGCGGTGGCCTTGGCATGCAGACCCTGGACAGCTGCCTCAAGGGGCTGGTGGCCAAGGGCCTGGTGAGCCGCGAAAGCGCTCGCGAGAAGGCCAAGAGCCCGGAAAACTTCTAACCAGCGGCGGGTACCCCGGTCGGGGCGCCCGTTTCGCCGTAGCGCGGCCCCGCGCCGCGACGGCAACCCCGGTCATCGGGGCTTTCGGCGTCGCCCCAGGCGACCGGCACGTTCACTGCGAGAAAGACCATGGAATTCGAGAAACTGTTGCGCCTGATGGTCGAGAAGGGCGGCTCCGACCTGTTCATCACCGCCGGCGTCCCCCCGTCGATGAAGGTCAACGGCAAGATCATGCCCGTGACCAAGAACGCCATGTCCCCGGAGCAGACCCGCGAGACCGTCCTCGCGGTGATGAACGAGCAGCAGCGCCGCGACTTCGCCGAGAACCACGAGTGCAACTTCGCCATCAGCGCCCGTGGCATCGGTCGTTTCCGCGTCAGCGCCTTCTACCAGCGCAACCTGGTGGGCATGGTGCTGCGCCGCATCGAGACCAACATCCCCACCCTGGATGACCTCAAGCTGCCGGAGATCCTCAAGAAGCTGGCGCTGACCAAGCGTGGCCTGGTGCTGTTCGTCGGCGCCACCGGCACCGGCAAGTCCACCTCGCTGGCGGCGATGATCGGCTACCGCAACAAGAACAGCAGCGGCCACATCATCTCCATCGAAGACCCGATCGAATACATCCACCAGCACCAGAACTGCATCGTCACCCAGCGCGAGGTGGGCATCGACACCGAGTCCTTCGAGGTGGCGCTGAAGAACACCCTGCGCCAGGCGCCGGACGTGATCCTCATCGGCGAGGTGCGGACCCGCGAGACCATGGACCACGCCGTGGCCTTCGCCGAGACCGGCCACCTGTGCCTGGCCACCCTGCACGCCAACAACGCCAACCAGGCGCTGGACCGGATCATCAACTTCTTCCCCGCCGACCGGCAGCAGCAGGTGTGGATGGACCTGTCCCTCAACCTCAAGGCCATCGTCGCCCAGCAACTGGTGCCGACCCCGGACGGCAAGGGCCGCCGCGCGGTGATCGAGGTGCTGATCAACACCCCGCTGGCCGCCGACCTGATCCGCAAGGGCGAGGTCCACGAGCTCAAGCCGCTGATGAAGCGTTCCACCGAGCAGGGTATGCAGACCTTCGACCAGGCGTTGTACACCCTCTACTCCCAGGGCGAGATCACCTACGAAGACGCACTGCTCTACGCCGACTCGGCGAACGACCTGCGCCTGATGATCAAGCTCGGTTCCGAGACCGACGGCGACCACCTCACGAGCATGAGCGGTGGCCTGTCGCTGGAAGTATCGGAGGAAGACCCGGGCCGTCGCTTCCGCTGACCGGCCCATCGCCCTGCCGCGCCTGCCGCAGGGCGTTCACCAACTCCTCGTACAGCTGCTGGCCGCCCTCGCGGCTGCGCAGCACCGCCGCAGGGTGCGGCGCCACCACTATCCACCGGTCTCCATGGCGCAGCGGCCTGCCGACGAAGTCCGCCAGGCGTACGCGCTGTGGGTCGTGCAGGCCCAGCAGCGAGGCCAGGGCGGTGCGCCCCAGCGCCACCACCCACTGTGGTTGCCGTTCGTCCAGCTCCTGGGCCAGCCAGTGGTGGCAGGCGCGGATCTCCGCCGGCTTGGGCGTGGCGTGCCAGCGGGTCGCCGACCGGCCCAGCGCGCCGCCCCGCGGCTCCCACTTGAAGTGCTTCACCGCGTTGGTCAGGTAGAGGTCCTGCCGTGACAGCCCGGCTTCGGCCAGGGCGCGTTGTAGCACTTGCCCTGCGGGGCCGATGAAGGGGCGCCCGGCCAGGTCCTCCTGGTCGCCGGGTTGTTCGCCCACCAGCATGATCCGCGCCTGCGCCGGCCCCTCGCCCGGCACCGCGCAGGTGGCGTTGCGCCAGATATCGCAACGCCGGCACTGGTCCAGGTTCGTGTCGGCCGCCCGCTCCGGCTGCGCGGCATCGCTGGCGATCAGCACCTCCTTGCCCTGCCGGGCGCCGACCTCGGGGGCCTGTGCCAGACGCTGCCGGCCGCTGCGCGCATCGGCCACCAGTTGCGGAATCAGCGGGCCTTCGGCCAGGTGCTTCCAGAAGCGCGCCGGCATATGGCTGCGCATCACTTCGGGATTCAGCCGGGCGGGGTTGAAGGTGCTGCGGTAGTAGGCCGTCCATAGTGCCTCGCTCGGGTCGTCGTGGCCTTCGATGGCCTCGCGCAGCCCGGGCGGGCAGGGCGACTGGTAGACCAGCCGTTCGCCATCGAAATGCGCCAGCCCCTCGGGGGTGCCGATCAGCCAGCTGTGGCGGCCCATGCGCGGCACGAAGTGTTCGGCGCCCAGGTCCAGCACGTCGTGGGCCGGTTCGTGCCAGGCCAGGTAGTCCGGTGCGCCCCGTGCCTTGTCACTCGGGCGGAAGCGCAGGAAGGCGTGCATGTGGTGGGCTTCGCGGCGCACCGCCTTGATCCGCCGCTGCAACTCGGAGCCGTCGCGGTCGCCGGCCAGCATGGCGCTGCGATCCCCCTGGGCCACGCGCCAGAGCACCTGGTAGAGCAATGCCCAACGGTCGCCCGCGCGAAAGCGCGCGGCATCGGCCAGCAACCCCGGCAGCTCGCGGGGAATGGACACCGTGGCGGTACCGGCGGGAGCGGGCATCGGCTCGGTGCCGTCGAACAACCCGGGCGTCCAGTCGACGGCCTGGGGCTCCACGCCTTCGAGCAGCAACTGCCGGGCCTGCTCGCGCCAGCCGGCGAAGCTGCCGTCGAAGCGGATGGCGCGCATCACCAGAGCGCCATCTGCTGTGCAGGCGCATCGCCCAGGCGCTGGCGCAGCACGGCGGACTCCAGGGTGGCGTCGCGGGGGCGGTAGTCCTGGGTGACGATGAAGGGCCGGGCCTTTTCCATGGCGCAACGCAGGCGGGCCACGTCGGCGTAGCGGATGCGCCGCTCGCGCCGCAGCTCCACCAGGCGGTTGGCGCTGAGCACGCCGATGCCGGGCACGCGGGCGATCATCGCGGGTTCCGCGCGATTCAGGTCGAGCGGGAACTGCGCGCGGTTGGCCAGGGCCCAGGCCAGCTTGGGGTCGATGTCCAGCGGCAGGTTGCCGGGGGTGGCGATCAGCTCGTTCACCGCGAAGCCGTAGCCGCGCAGGAGGAAGTCGGCCTGGTACAGGCGGTGCTCGCGCAGCAGCGGCGGTGCCTCGAAGGGCACGGTCTTCGGGCTCTGCGGGATGGGGCTGAAGGCGGAGTAGTAGACACGCTTGAGGCGATAGGCGCCGTACAGCGTCTGCGCCGTGTCGAGGATGGTGCGGTCGTCGGTGTCGTCGGCGCCGACGATCATCTGCGTGCTCTGCCCGGCGGGGGCGAAGGCCGGGGCGCGCTTCTCCGCGCTGGCCTCCTCGACGCCCAGGCGGATGCGCCCCATGGCGCGGCGGATCGGTGCGCCGCGTTTCTCCGGGGCCAGGCGGGTGAGGCCGTCCTCGGTGGGCAGCTCGATGTTGACGCTGAGGCGGTCGGCGTAGCGCCCGGCCTCGGCGATCAGCTCCGGCGCGGCGTCGGGGATGGCCTTGAGGTGGATGTAGCCGCGGAACTGGTGCTCCTCGCGCAGCAGGCGGGCGACGCGGATCAGTTGCTCCATGGTGTAGTCGGAGGAGCGGATGATCCCGGAGCTGAGGAACAGCCCGCTGATGCAGTTGCGCCGGTAGAAGTCCAGGGTCAGGGTCACCACCTCCTCGGGGGTGAAGCGCGCCCGGGGCACGTCGCTGGAGCGGCGGTTGACGCAGTACTGGCAGTCGTAGAGGCAGAAATTGGTCAGCAGGATCTTCAGCAGTGCCACGCAGCGCCCGTCGGGCGTGAAGCTGTGGCAGATGCCCATGCCGTTGGTGGCGCCGACGCCGGCCTTGCCTGCCGAGCTGCGTTTGGGGGCGGCGCTGCTGGCGCAGGAAACGTCGTACTTGGCGGCGTCGGCCAGCACGGTTAGCTTGTCGATGAGTTCCATGGAGGGGGCTATGGATTGCTGTATGTGCATACAGTATTTTCCGCCCCTGCAACCTGCGCAAGTCCGTCAACGACGGATGGTCGCGACCTTGAGGAGTAGACATGCAACGCCCAGACACGCACAGCACGTTCATCGGCTATCTGCTGTGGATTTTCGGCTTCCTCGGCGCTCACCGTTTCTACTACGGCAAGCCGGTGAGCGGCACGATCTGGTTCTTCACCTTCGGCCTGTTCTTCATCGGCTGGATCATCGACCTGTTCCTGATCCCGTCCATGGACCGTGAGGCTTCGCTGCGCTTCAACGCCGGCTCCTACGACTACACCGTGGCCTGGATCCTGCTCACCTTCCTCGGCGTCTTCGGCGTGCACCGCATGTACCAGGGCAAGTGGATCACCGGCATCCTCTACCTGTTCACCGGCGGCTTCTTCCTGCTCGGCGTGCTCTACGACTTCTGGACCCTGAACACCCAGGTCTCGGTGCTCAACGCCCGTCGCTGAACCTGCGCCCCGCTTTGCGGGGCTTTCTTCGGGCGTCTATGTTCAGCAATCCCTGAACCTGCGTGCGACCGCCTCGTCCAAACCGATGTGGCCGTCCCATGAGGAGACGAGAATGGCTGGGCAGAGCGCGACGCGTCCCGCAGTGCTGGACCTGATCGGCAACACACCGCTGGTGCGGGTCAGCCGGTTCGATACCGGCCCCTGCACCCTGTTCCTGAAGCTCGAATCGCAGAACCCCGGCGGCTCGATCAAGGACCGCGTCGGCATCGCCATGATCAACGCTGCCGAGCGCGACGGGCGGCTGAAGCCGGGCGGCACCATAGTCGAGGCCACCGCCGGCAACACCGGCCTGGGGCTGGCCCTGGTGGGGCGCGCCAAGGGCTACCGGGTGGTGCTGGTGGTGCCGGACAAGATGTCCACCGAGAAGGTGCTGCACCTCAAGGCCATGGGGGCCGAGGTGCACATCACCCGCTCCGACGTCGGCAAGGGCCACCCCGAGTACTACCAGGACCAGGCCGCGCGCCTGGCGGCGGAGATACCCGGCGCCTTCTTCGCCGACCAGTTCAACAACCCCGCCAACCCCCTGGCCCACGAGAGCACCACCGGGCCGGAGATCTGGCAGCAGACCGGCCAGGATGTCGACGCCATCGTGGTCGGGGTCGGCTCGGCGGGCACCCTTACCGGGCTCAGCCGCTACTTCCGCCGGGTGCAGCCGGCGCTGGAGATGGTGCTGGCGGACCCGCAAGGCTCGATCGTCGCCGAGTACAGCCGCAGCGGCGAGCTGGGCACGCCCGGCTCCTGGGCGGTGGAAGGCATAGGCGAGGATTTCATCCCGGCCATCGCCGATCTCTCCAGCGTGCGCCGTGCCTACACCGTCAGCGACGAGGAGAGCTTCGCCCACGCCCGCGAGCTGCTGCGCAACGAGGGCATCCTCGGCGGCTCCTCCACCGGCACGCTGCTGGCCGCCGCACTGCGCTACTGCCGCGAGCAGACGACGCCCAGGCGCGTGGTCAGCTTCGTCTGCGACACCGGCACCCGCTACCTGTCGAAGGTCTACAACGACCAGTGGATGAGCGACCAGGGGCTGCTGGCGCGCAAGCGCTACGGCGACCTGCGCGACCTGATCTCGCGGCGCTTCGAGGAGGGGCGGGTGGTCAGCGTCAGCCCGGGCGACACCCTGCTCACCGCCTTCCAGCGCATGCGCCTGGCCGATGTCTCGCAACTGCCGGTGCTGGAGGGCGCGCGCCTGGTGGGGGTGATCGACGAGTCGGACATCCTGCTCAGCGTGCACGCCGACGCCGAACGCTTTCGCGCACCGGTCGCCGATGCCATGACCGACGCGCCGCAGACCCTGGCGCCGGGCGCCAGCCTGGTGGAACTGGAGGCGGTGCTGGATCGCGGCCTGGTGGCGATCGTCGCCGATGCCGCCGGCTTCCACGGCCTCATCACCCGTTTCGACTTGCTCAACCACCTGCGGAGGACACTGCCATGAGCCACGACCACGAGGACGCCGGGCGCGCCTTCGCCACCCGGGTGATCCATGCCGGGCAGGCACCGGACCCCTCCACCGGGGCCATCATGCCGCCGATCTACGCCAACTCCACCTTCATCCAGGAGAGTCCCGGCGTGCACAAGGGCCTGGACTACGGGCGCTCGCACAACCCCACGCGCTGGGCCCTGGAGCGCTGCGTGGCGGACCTGGAGGGCGGCGCCCAGGCCTTCGCCTTCGCCTCGGGGCTGGCGGCCATCTCCACGGTGCTGGAACTGCTGGATGCCGGCTCGCACGTCGTCTCCGGCAACGACCTCTACGGCGGCACCTTCCGCCTCTTCGACAAGGTGCGCCAGCGCAGCGCCGGGCACCGCTTCGCCTTCGCCGACCTCACCGACATCGGTCGCCTGGAAGCGGCCCTGCGCGAGGACACGCGCATGGTGCTGATCGAGACACCGAGCAACCCGTTGCTGCGCCTGGCGGACCTGGAAGCCATCGCCGCGCTGTGCCGCGAGCGCGACATCATCAGCGTCGCCGACAACACCTTCGCCAGCCCCTGGGTGCAGCGCCCGCTGGAGCTGGGCTTCGACGTCGTGGTGCACTCCACCACCAAGTACCTCAACGGCCACTCGGACGTGATCGGCGGGGTGGCGGTGGTCAGTGGTGCTGCCCGCGCCGATGCGCTGCGCGAGCGGCTGGGCTTCCTGCAGAACGCGGTGGGTGCCATCGCTGGGCCCTTCGATGCCTTCCTCACCCTGCGTGGGGTCAAGACCCTGGCCCTGCGCATGGAGCGCCACTGCGCCAACGCCCTGGAGCTGGCGCGCTGGCTGGAGCGCCAGCCCCAGGTGGCGCGGGTGCACTACCCGGGCCTGGAGAGCCACCCGCAGCACGAACTGGCGCGGCGGCAGATGCGCGGCTTCGGCGGGATGATCTCCCTGGAACTGGCCACCGACCTGGCCGGTGCACGGCGCTTCCTCGAGGCCGTCGAGCTGTTCGCCCTGGCCGAGAGCCTGGGGGGTGTGGAAAGCCTGATCGAGCATCCGGCGATCATGACCCACGCCACCATCCCCGCCGAGACCCGCGCCGAACTGGGCATCGGCGACAGCCTGGTGCGCCTCTCGGTGGGCGTGGAGGATGTCCTGGACCTGCGCGCCGACCTGGCCCGGGCGCTGGCGCGGGTCTAGCGGCCAGGAACGAAGAAGCCCGCCGGATGGCGGGCTTCTTCATGCTCGGGCGGTCAGGCCTGGTAGGTGAGGTGCCCGTCCATCAGGGTGTAGCGCACCTTGCCCGGCAGCTCCTGGCCGATGAAGGGGCTGTTGCGGCCCCTGGACAGCCACTGCTCGCCGGCACGGGTGCGGGCGGCCGGGTCGAACAGCACCAGGTCGGCCGGGGCGCCCACGGCGAGGCGGCCCACCGGCAGGCGCAGGGCACGGGCCGGGCCGGCGGTGAGGCGGGCGAGCAGGGTGGGCAGGTCGAGCAGGCCGTCCTCCACCAGGCTCAGGGCCAGCGGCAGCAGCAGTTCGACGCTGCTGATGCCCGGCTCGGTGGCGGCGAAGGGCGCCAGCTTGGCGTCGGCTTCGTGGGGCTGGTGGTGGCTGGCGATGGCGCCGATCACGCCGCTCTTCACCGCTTCGCGCAGGCCGTCGCGGTCGGCGCGGGTGCGCAGCGGCGGTTGCACGTGGTAGAGGCTGGAGAAGTCGATCAGCGCCTCGTCGGTGAGCAGCAGCTGGTACAGCGCGACGTCGGCGGTCACCGGCAGGCCGCGGGCCTGGGCGTCGGCGATCATCTGCGCGCCACGGGCACTGGTGAGCTGGCTGAAGTGTGCACGCACGCCGCTCTGCTCCACCAGCAGCAGGTCCCGGGCCAGGGCCACGGTCTCTGCGCTCTCGGGGATGCCGGCCAGGCCGAGGAAGCCGGCGGTGGCGCCCTCGTGGGCCATGCCGCCGTCGGCAAGCGAGGCGTCCTGGGCATGGAACACCAGGGTCAGGTTGAACGTGGCCGCGTATTCCATGGCGCGACGCAGGGTGCGGTTGCTGTCGAAGCTGGCCAGGCCGTTGGAGAAGGCGACGCAGCCGGTGTCGCGCAGGGCCACCAGTTCGGCCAGCTGTTCGCCGGCCAGGCCCTTGCTCAGTGCGCCGATGGGGAAGACCTTGGTGTGGCCTGCCTCGCGGGCGCGGTCGAGGATCAGCTCGGCCACGGCGGGGGTGTCCAGCACCGGGCGGGTCAGTGGCGGGCAGCACAGGCTGGTGACGCCACCGGCCGCGGCGGCGCGGGTCTCGCTGTCGATGTTGCCCTTGCGGCTGTAGCCCGGCTCGCGCAGGGCGGCGTTGAGGTCCACCAGGCCGGGCGCGGCGACCAGGCCCTTGGCGTCGATGCTGCGCTCGGCCTCGTAGCCGGCGGGCGCCTGGCCGATGCCGGCGACCTTGCCGGCCTCCAGGTAGAGGTCGGTGACCTGGTCGGTACCGCTGGCGGGATCGATGAGGCGGGCGCCGATGATGTGGGTACGCATCAGTTCTGCACCTCGGCTTCCTGGTTGATCTGGCGTTGGGTGTTCTGGCCGCTCATGGCCATGGACAGCACGGCCATGCGGATGGCGATGCCGTAGGTGACCTGGTTGAGGATCACCGAGTGGGCGCCGTCGGCCACCGCCGATTCGATCTCCACGCCACGGTTGATCGGGCCGGGGTGCATGACGATGGCGTCCGGCTTGGCCAGCGCCAGGCGCTGGGTGCTGAGGCCGTAGAGGCGGTAGAACTCGCCCTCGCTGGGCAGCAGGCCGCCCTGCATGCGTTCACGTTGCAGGCGCAGCATGATCACCACGTCGACGTCCTTGAGGCCTTCGGCCAGGTCGGTGTAGACGCTGACGCCGTACTGCTCGATGCCGATGGGCAGCAGGGTCTTGGGCGCGACCACGCGGATGTCCGGGCAGCCCAGGGCCTTGAGCGCGAGCATGTTCGAGCGCGCCACGCGCGAATGCAGGATGTCGCCGACGATGGCCACCGAGAGGTTCTCGAACCCGCCCTTGTGGCGGCGGATGGTGAGCATGTCGAGCATGCCCTGGGTCGGGTGCGCGTGGCGGCCGTCGCCGCCGTTGATGATGGCCACGTCCGGGCACACGTGCTCGGCGATGAAGTGGGCGGCGCCGGAGTCGGCGTGGCGCACCACGAACATGTCGGCGGCCATCGCCTCCAGGTTGCGCAGGGTGTCGAACAGCGTCTCGCCCTTGCTGGTGGAGGAGGTGGAGACGTTGAGGGTGATCACGTCCGCCGACAGCCGCTGGGCCGCCAGTTCGAAGGTGGTGCGGGTGCGCGTGGAGTTCTCGAAGAACACGTTGCACACGGTCTTGCCGCGCAGCAGCGGGACCTTCTTCACGGCACGGGCGCCGACTTCGAGGAAGGAGTCGGCGGTGTCGAGGATTTCCGTCAGCAGCTCGCGGGGCAGGCCGTCGAGCGAGAGGAAGTGGCGCAGCTGGCCCTGGTCGTTGAGCTGCAGCGGGCGCTTGGCGTCTGTCGGCATGGGGCAGGCCCTGGGGGTCGGGAGTTTCAGGAAGCGGGGGTGAGGACCTGGCGCTCGAGGGCGAGCGGCGCGGGGCCGAGCAATTTTACCCGTTCATCGGCGGCGAGCGACAGGGTGGCGCCGACCACGTCCGGGCGGATCGGCAGCTCGCGGGCGTTCAGGTCCAGCAGGCTGACCAGGGTCACGCTGGCCGGGCGGCCGTAGTCGAACAGCTCGTTCATGGCGGCGCGCACGGTGCGGCCGCTCATCAGCACGTCGTCGATGAGGATCAGGTGCTGGCCTTCGATCTCGAACGGCAGCTCGGAGGGGCGCACCTGCGGGTGCAGGCCGTTCTGGGTGAAGTCGTCGCGGTAGAAGGAGACGTCCAGAGTGCCCAGGGGCTCGTCGCTGCCCAGTTCCGCCAGCAGGGCCTGGGCGACCCAGACACCGCCGGTGCGGATGCCGATGAAACGGGGTGTGGCGATGCCGCGCGCGGCCAGGTGGGTGTTCAGCGCGCGGGCCATCTGCGGCAGCAGTTCGGCCGGGTTGGGCAGGGTCATGGGCGTTCCTCGCTATTCGTGTCCGGGGTGTTCCGCCAGCCAGCCTTCCAGCAGGAGGGCGGCGGCCAGGGCGTCGACGGGGTTCTCGCGGTAGCCGCCGCGTTGGCCCTGGGCGAGCCGCTGGCCCTTGGCTTCGAAGGTGGTCAGGCGTTCGTCATGGGTGAAGACCGGCAGGTTGAAGCGGCCGTTGAGGCGCCGCGCGAACTTCTGTGCGCGCTCGCTCATGTCGCTGGGGGTGCCGTCCATGTTCAGGGGCAGGCCGACGACGATGGCGTCCGGCTGCCATTCCTTGAGCAGGGCTTCGACCTTCTGCCAGTCCGGCACGCCGTTCTGCGCTTTGAGCACGCAGAGTTCGCGGGCCTGGCCGGTGACGGCCTGGCCGACGGCGACGCCGATCTGCTTGGTGCCGTAGTCGAAACCCAGCAGCAGGCGCAGGGGCTTGGCGGCCATCAGGCGTGCCCGGCCTGGGCGGTGAGCAGGTTGAGGTTGACGCCGAGGCGCGCCGCGGCAGCGGCCAGGCGCTGGTCGGCGGCGGTGTCGAAGAGGATGGCCGGGTCGGCGGGGCAGGTGAGCCAGGCGTTGTCGGCGAGCTCGGCTTCGAGCTGGCCGGCGTCCCAGCCCGCGTAGCCGAGGGTGATCAGGCTCTTTTCCGGGCCCTGGCCATCGGCGATGGCGAAGAGCACGTCCTGGGAGGTGGAGAGCGCCAGTTCGCCCAGTTCCAGGGTGGCCTGGAAGCTCAGGCCGCTGGGATGGAGGACGAAGCCGCGGTCGGTCTGCACCGGGCCGCCGGCGTAGATCGGCAGGGCCTGGCAGCGGGCGGGCGGGTCGACGTCCGGGCGCAGCTGTTCGAGCACGTCGCTGAGGCTGAGGCCGTTGGGACGATTGATCACCAGGCCCATGGCGCCTTGCTCGTTGTGTTCGACGAGGTAGGTGACGGTCTGGGCGAAGTTGGGATCGTCCATGTGCGGCATGGCGATCAGGAAATGGTGCTTGAGGTAGCTGGGCGCGGTGCTTTTCATGGGCGCTAGTTTCGACCTTCGCGCCGCAAGCTTCAAGGGCGGGTGAGCCCGCCCGGGCCTGTCAGTTGCTCGACAGGCGGTCGCCGCGCTCGAAGCGCCAGGTGCGGATGATTTCCAGGCGGTCGATATCGGCCAGATCGCCCGTGAAGGGGGCGAAGGGGGCGGCGAGGCGGACGATGCGCATGGCGGCCTGGTCCAGCACCGGCTGGCCGGATGACTCCAGGAGCTGCACTTCATAGAGGGTGCCGTCGCGGTTGATCGACACCAGCAGGCGCAGGCTGCCGTAGAGGCGCTGGCGACGGGCTTCCTCGGGGTAGTTGAGGTTGCCGACGCGTTCGATCTTCTTGCGCCAGTCGTCCTTGTACCAGGCACCCTTGTCACGCATGGTCGAGGCCGCGTTGAGGCGGTGGATGCGCGGGCGCTTGGCATAGAGCTGGCGCTCCTGGGACAGCTCGGCCTCGAGGCTGGCGATCTCCGAGGACAGCTGGGTGCTGTCGAATACCGGCGCCGGGCGGGCCTCGGGCTCGGGCTTGGCTTCCTCGTGCTTGACCGGGGTCTTCTGCACCTTGGGCGCAGTGGTGGCGACGGCGGCCTTGGGGGCTTCCTGGCGTGCGGCCTGCTGCGGCGCGGCCGGTGGCGTGACCTTCTTGATCTCCTGGTCCTGGAACGGCGCCTGCTCGGTGGTCTTGGGCGTGTCCTTGTGCTCCAGGGTGCCGCTGCCCTGCTGGTTCATCTGCGCCAGGTAGTCGGCCTTCTCGGGCTTCTTGTCGCTCTTGAAGGTGGCGAGGGTGACTTCCAGCGTCTTGCTGATCTGGCTGGGGTCGGCAAAGGTGAAGCCGACCCCGAGGATAAGGGCGACGTGCAGGACGACCGCGAGGAACAGGGTGAAACCCAGCCGGTCCGCCGGGCGCACGCCGGAGGACGGGAAGTCGGGAAAGTCAGCGGCTGCGTTCATCGCACATCGGGTCTGCTCAGGATGGCGCGCAGTCTGCCGAACTGGGGCGGCAGGCTGCAAGTTGCATGTCCAAAGCTGTTAGCTGCATCAAGCTTGGGGCTTGCGCCCGTTCGCGGAGAGCTTGCTGGCGATGGCGTCCATCAGGCGTTCGCCGATGCGCGTGTCGTAGGCGGCGTCGATCTCGCGGATGCAGGTCGGGCTGGTGACGTTGATCTCGGTGAGGCTGTCGCCGATCACGTCCAGGCCGACGAACAGCAGGCCCTTCTCGCGCAAGACGGGCCCCACGGTGGCGGCGATCTCGCGGTCGCGCTCGGACAGCGGGCGGGCCTCGCCGCGGCCGCCGGCCGCCAGGTTGCCGCGGGTCTCGCCGGCGGCAGGGATGCGCGCCAGGCAGTAGGGCACCGGTTCACCGTCTATCATCAGGATGCGCTTGTCGCCGTCCTTGATCGCGGGCAGGTAGCGCTGCGCCATGATCTGCTCGGCGCCATGGCGGGTGAGGGTCTCGAGGATGACGGAAAGGTTCGGATCCCCTTCGCGGTGACGAAAGATCATCGATCCGCCCATGCCATCAAGGGGTTTGAGAATGATGTCACGCTGCTCTTTCGCAAACTCGCGCAGAATATCAGCCCTGCGACTGACCAGTGTCGGTGGGGTCAGTTGAGGGAACAGGGTGGCGAAGAACTTCTCGTTGCAGTCGCGAAGACTCTGCGGGCGGTTCACCACCAGCACGCCGGCTCGTTCGGCCTGTTCCAGCAGGTAGGTCGAATAGACGAACTCGTTGTCGAAGGGCGGGTCCTTGCGCATCAGGATGACGTCCAGTTTGCTCAGCGGAGCGTCGCTCTCGTCTTCCAGCTCGTACCAGTGTTGCGGATCGGCGAACACCTTCAGCGGCCGCATGCGGGCGCGGGCCTCGCCGGCTTTCTGGTACAGGTCCTGCTGCTCCATATAGTAGAGGGACCATCCGCGGGCCTGGGCTGCCAGCAGCATGGCCAGGGAGCTGTCCTTCTTGAAGGAGATGTGCGCAATGGGGTCCATGACGATCCCGAGGCGAACGCTCATGGGTGTGTTCTCCGCGACTGGTAATAGATGAGGGGCGCTGGAGAATTCCAGGCCCGGTAACGAGGCGCTCAGGTTGGCGCTGGAGGTTGTCGCGGTCAAGGGAAACCTCGCCGTATGAACTAGGATTCCCGGAGGCTGGCGCTTTGTAGCTTGCGTCCGGAGAGTGTGCTAAAAAGGCCCGACGATTGGGTCGTAGCCCGTCGCTGACAGGGCCTCAGGCGCACTGAACTAAGCAAAATAACGACTCACCGAGGCGATGGTAGGGCGAACATGGAACAGCATTCCGAGGGTTTGAAGGTCATGGTGATCGACGATTCGAAAACGATTCGTCGCACCGCTGAAACTCTGCTGAAGAAGGTGGGTTGTGAAGTCATCACGGCCGTCGACGGTTTCGACGCGCTGGCAAAGATCGCCGACACCCACCCCAATATCATCTTCGTCGACATCATGATGCCGCGGCTCGATGGCTATCAGACCTGCGCCCTGATCAAAAACAACAGTGCTTTCAAGTCCACCCCGGTGATCATGCTGTCCTCCAAGGACGGCCTGTTCGACAAGGCCAAGGGTCGCATCGTCGGTTCCGATCAATACCTCACCAAGCCTTTCAGCAAGGAAGAGTTGCTCGGCGCGATCAAGACTCACGTGCCTGATTTCACCCCGGTGGAACAAGCCTCCTGAAGTCCGGCCTCCCATGGCCGGTGATGCCTTTCCGTATTGGGGACAAACATGGCTCGTATTCTGATTGTTGATGACTCGCCGACCGAGATGTACAAACTGACCGCCATGCTCGAGAAGCACGGCCATCAGGTACTCAAGGCCGAGAATGGCGCCGACGGCGTAGCCCTGGCACGCCAGGAAAAACCCGATGCCGTGCTGATGGACATCGTCATGCCCGGCCTCAACGGCTTCCAGGCCACGCGCCAGCTGACCAAGGACGCCGAGACCAGCCACATCCCGGTGATCATCGTCACCACCAAGGATCAGGAAACCGACAAGGTCTGGGGCAAGCGCCAGGGCGCGAAGGATTACCTGACCAAGCCGATCGACGAAGACACCCTGCTGAAAACCCTCAATGCGGTGCTGGCCGGCTGATGCCGGCTCAGCCTGCTGATAACTAGAACAAAGAAGGCCCTGGCCGGCATGTCGGACGCGCAGACCCCTTTCCAGCTTCTCCTCGAGATCGACCAGCGTTGCCGTGCGCTGGCGGCGGGCCTTCCTGCGCAGCAGGAAACCGTGCAGACCTGGAGTGGCATCGGTTTTCGCATGGGCGAGCGCCTGTTCGTGGCGCCCATGGGTGAAGTCGGCGAAGTGCTTCACGAGCCGCGGCACACGCTGCTGCCGGGTGTGAAGACCTGGGTCAAGGGCGTGGCCAACGTGCGGGGCCGACTGCTGCCGATCATGGACCTGTGCGGCTTCTTCGGTGGCGAGCTGTCGCCCCTGCGCAAGCAGCGCCGGGTGCTGGTGGTGGATCACCAGGAGATATTCGCCGGCCTGATCGTCGACGAAGTCTTCGGCATGCAGCATTTCCCGGTGGATGCCTTCTCCGAGGAGCTGCCTCCGCTGGAAGCGTCCATCCAGCCGTTCATCCATGGCGTGTTCCAGCGTGAACAACCCTGGCTGGTGTTCAGCCCACACGTGCTGGCGCAGCACCAGGTGTTCCTCGACGTGGCGGTATAGCTTCATCCGCGCCAGGCTCAACGGCCTGGCGCGGCGGATCGTTACCGGGAGGGGCGATCCAGCGTGGCGGGGCGACTCCCCGTTGCGTGCGGCACCGATGGTGCCGCTGATTCAAGGTTGGGCCGGTTCATGCCGGCCCTTTGGCGTTACATGGAAATCGTTGTGTTGTTGGTCCAGGCGGGGGCCCGATAATGAAAAAACTTAACGCAGGCAATCTACTTGCGGGAACGCGCAGTAGTACGTTGATCGCGGGGCTCTTCGTAGTCCTGATCGTGTCCATCGTGCTGCTGTTCGCCAACTTCGCATACCTGAACACCCAGGCGAACTACGACAAGGAATACCTCGGTCACTCCGGTGAACTGCGCGTACTGTCCCAGCGTATCGCCAAGAACGCCACCGAAGCGGCGGCGGGCAAGGCGGAAGCCTTCGCCCTGTTGAAGGACGCCCGGAACGACTTCGAGAAGCGCTGGAACATCCTCCTCAACGGCGACGAGAGCACGGGGCTGCCGCCCGCTCCCGAAGGCGTCAAGGCCGAGATGGATGCGGTGCAGGCCGACTGGAACAGCCTGCGCCAGAACTCCGACGCCATCCTCGCCAGCGAGCAGACCGTTCTGTCCCTGCACCAGGTAGCCGCCACCCTGGCGGAAACCATTCCGCAGCTGCAGGTCGAGTACGAGGAAGTGGTCGACATCCTGCTGGAAAGCGGCGCGCCCGCCGACCAGGTCTCGGTCGCCCAGCGCCAGTCGCTGCTGGCCGAACGTATCCTCGGCTCGGTGAACAAGGTGCTTGCCGGTGACGAAGACTCCGTCCAGGCCGCCGACATGTTCGGCCGCGACGCCAGCCTCTTCGGTCGCGTACTGAACGCGATGCTGGAAGGCAACGCGGCGATGGAAATCTCCAAGGTGACCGACAACGAGGCCCTGGAGCGTCTGCAGGAAATTTCCGAGCTGTTCGAGTTCGTCTCCGGCTCCGTGGACGAGATCCTCGAAACCTCGCCCGAACTGTTCCAGGTCCGTGAATCCGCCAACACCATCTTCACCGGCTCGCAGACCCTGCTGGACAAGGCTTCCACCCTGGCCGGCGGCTTCGAGAAGCAGGCCGAAGGCCGTAGCTTCAACACCCTCGCCGGTTACGTGCTGGGCGCCCTGGCCCTCGGCTCGATCATCCTGATCGGCCTGGTCATGGTTCAGACCACCCGCAGCCGACTGGCCGAGACCGCCGAGAAGAACGAACGCAACCAGGCGGCGATTCTGCGACTGCTCGACGAAATCGCCGACCTCGCGGACGGTGACCTGACGGTGGCCGCGACCGTGACCGAGGACTTCACCGGTGCGATCGCGGACTCGATCAACTACTCGATCGACCAGCTCCGCGACCTCGTAGAGACCATCAACCTGACCGCCGTGCAGGTAGCGGCGGCGGCCCAGGAAACCCAGGCCACCGCGATGCACCTCGCCGAAGCGTCCGAGCACCAGGCGCAGGAAATCGCCGGCGCCTCCGCGGCGATCAACGAGATGGCGGTGTCCATTGACCAGGTATCGGCGAACGCCTCGGAATCCTCCGCGGTAGCGGAACGTTCCGTAGCCATCGCCAACAAGGGCAACGAAGTGGTGCACAACACCATCACCGGCATGGATAACATCCGTGAGCAGATCCAGGACACCTCGAAGCGGATCAAGCGCCTCGGTGAATCGTCCCAGGAGATCGGTGACATCGTTAGCCTGATCAACGACATTGCCGACCAGACCAACATCCTCGCACTGAACGCCGCGATCCAGGCGTCCATGGCCGGTGATGCGGGCCGCGGCTTCGCCGTGGTAGCGGACGAGGTACAGCGACTCGCGGAACGTTCCTCCGCCGCGACCAAGCAGATCGAGGCCCTGGTAAAGACCATTCAGACCGACACCAACGAAGCGGTTATCTCCATGGAGCAGACCACTTCCGAAGTGGTCCGTGGTGCGCGCCTGGCGCAGGACGCCGGTGTGGCACTGGAAGAGATCGAGAAGGTATCCAAGACCCTCGCGGCCCTTATCCAGAACATCTCCAACGCCGCTCGTCAGCAAGCCTCCTCGGCGGGCCATATCTCCAACACCATGAACGTGATCCAGGAGATCACCTCGCAGACTTCCGCAGGTACCACTGCTACCGCCAAGAGCATTGGTAACCTGGCCAAGATGGCCAGCGAGATGCGCAAATCGGTATCCGGCTTCAACCTGCCGGACGCTCCGGAACAGGCCTGACCAAGGGAGGTGCCGCGGCTTGAAGCCGCGGCGCAGCGGCCATGAGCGAGAGGCACGACAGCATGCAGCCAAGCGGCGTGTGGGCCTTGAAACCCCTGGCCGACATGACGCCCGCGCAGTTCCACGACTGGCAATCGCTGCTCGAGGAACGCACGGGCGTGGTGATCAACGAACAGCGTCGCTCCTTCCTGCAGACCAATCTCACTGCACGGATGCGCGAGCTGGGCATGGATGACTACAGCAGCTACTACCGGCAGGTCACCGATGGCCCGCGTGGTGCTGTCGAGTGGTCGACCCTGCTGGATCGCCTCACCGTTCAGGAAACCCGGTTCTTTCGCCACCGCCCCTCCTTCGACCTGCTCGACGCCTACCTGCGTGAGCGGGTCGCTGCGGGCCTGGAAAACCCGCTGGCGCTCTGGAGCGTCGGCTGTTCCAGCGGCGAGGAACCCTATTCGCTGGCGATTGCCGCCGCCGAAGCGCTGCAGGGCAGCGACCGGCCGGAATTCTTCGGTGTGACCGGTACCGACATCAGCCTCAGCGCCCTCAACAAGGCGCGGCAGGGTGTCTTCGCCGCACGCCGCCTGGAACAGCTGGACGCTGACCAGGCCGAACGTTATTTCCAGGTCATGGACGATGGCCGCTTGAAAGTTGTTGAGAGCCTGGCCGCGCGCGTTTGCTGCGCCCGGCTCAATGTGCTGGAACTGGCGAAGGCGCCAATGTCCGGCATGGACGTAATCTTCTGTCAGAACCTGTTGATCTATTTTCGCCGCTGGCGTCGCCGTGAAATCCTCAATCGCCTGGCCGAGCGCCTGGCGCCGGGGGGCCTGATGGTGGTGGGCGTGGGCGAAGTAGTGGGTTGGCATCACCCGGACCTGGTTCCGGTCGCCGACGATCAGGTTCTGGCATTCACCCGGAAGGGATAGCAGACGGCTATGAGTGATCGGCACGATTATGTCGCCCTTGAGTGGGTCAAGGGCGAGATCGCGGAAACCCTGAAGCAGGCGCGACAGGCCCTGGAGGCGTTCGTCGAGAACACCCAGGACCCGACGCGCATGCGTTTCTGCCTGACCTACGTGCACCAGGTCCACGGCACCCTGCAGATGGTCGAGTTCTACGGCGCGGCCCTGCTCGCCGAGGAAATGGAGCAGCTCGCCCAGGCGCTGATGGAAGGCCGCGTGACCAACCAGGGCGAAGCCCTGGAAGTGCTGATGCAGGCCATCCTGCAACTGCCGGTCTACCTCGACCGCATCCAGAGCGCGCGCCGCGACTTGCCCATGGTGGTGCTGCCGCTGCTCAACGACCTGCGCGCCGCGCGCGGCGAGAAGCTGCTGTCGGAAACCAGCCTGTTCTCCCCGGACCTCTCCGGTCGCCTGCCCGCGCTGTCCATGGACGCCCTGGCGCAGATGCGCACCGCCGAGCTGCCGGTGCTGCTGCGCAAGCTGCGGCAGATGCTGCAGCTGGCCCTGGTCGGGATCATCCGCAACCAGGACCTGGCCACCAACCTCGGCTACATGGCGCGCGTCTTCGCCCGCCTCGAGTCCCTGTGCAAGGAGGCGCCGCTCGGCCCGCTCTGGCCCATCGCCTCCGGCATGGTCGAAGGCCTGGCCAACGGCAGCGTGGTGAACGGCACCTCCGTGCGCACCCTGCTGCGGCAGATCGACAAGGAACTCAAGCGCCTGCTCGACCAGGGCGCCGACGGCATCAACCAGCCGGCTCCCGAGGAGCTGGTGAAGAACCTGCTGTTCTACATCGCCAAGGCCCCCGCGCAGTCGCCGCGCATCCGCGCGCTGAAGGAGCAGTACCGCCTCGACGAAGCGCTGCCCGACACCGACGTGGTGGACGAGGAGCGTGCACGGCTCGCCGGCCCCGACCGCGATGCCATGCGTTCCGTCGTCGCCGCCCTGTGCGAGGAACTGGTGCGGGTCAAGGACAGCCTGGACATCTTCGTGCGCAGCGACCGTCGCGGCGTTACCGAGCTGGATGGCCTGCTGGCCCCGCTCAAGCAGATCGCCGACACCCTCGCCGTGCTCGGCTTCGGCCAGCCGCGCCGGGTGATCCTCGACCAGATCGACGTGGTCCACAGCCTCTCCCTCGGCCAGCGCGAGCCCAATGACGCCGTCCTCATGGACGTCGCCGGCGCGCTGCTGTACGTCGAAGCCACGCTCAACGGCATGGTCGGCCCGGCCGATGATGGCCGCGCCGAAGAAAGCCACCTGCCCACCACCGACGTGGCGCAGATCCACCAGCTGGTGATCAAGGAAGCGCGCAATGGCCTGGAGCAGGCCAAGGACGCGATCATCGAGTTCATCGCCTCGCAGTGGAACCACGAGCACCTGGCTCGCGTCCCCGAGCTGCTGACCCAGGTCCGTGGTGGCCTGGCGATGATTCCGCTGAGCCGCGCGGCGACCCTGCTGGAAGCCTGCAACCGCTACATCCAGGAACAGCTCCTGGCGCGCAAGGCCGTGCCCAACTGGCAGAGCCTGGACACCCTCGCCGACGCCATCACCAGCGTCGAGTACTACCTCGAACGCCTCTCCGAGGACCATGCGACCCAGGGCGACCTGATTCTCGACGTGGCCGAGGAAAGCCTGGAGGCCCTGGGCTACCCGCTCAAGGAAAAGCCCTCGATCCTCGATCGCATCGAGCCGGAAGAAGAGCCGCTGCCCCTGGCCGACCCGCTGCAGGAAATCGAAGTGCTGGCCGCCGAGGAGTCGGAGCTGGCGGAGCCGCTGGACCTGGAGCCCCTGAAGCCGCACGAAGACGTGACGGTCGCTGCCGAGTTCGCCGAGCCGGTGGTCGCCGAAGAGGCGCCCCTGGCCAGCCTCGATGCGCTGCCGGAACTCGACCCCCTCCCCGAGCTGGAGCCGGTCGCTGCCTTCGAGTCCCAGCCCGTTGCCGCTTCGATCCCGGCCGCCGACGAGCTGCCGGACCTCGAACCCTTGCCCGAGCTGGATGCCCTGGATGAGCCCGCTGCACTGGGCGATCTGGAATCCCTGCCGGCCCTCGACGAGCTCACCCTCGAAGAGACGGCTGCCGATGCCGGCGAGCTGCTGGTCTCGGACGACAACTGGAACCTCGGCGAGCTGCCGGCCGAGGCGCCCGAGGTCATCGACTTCAGTCTCGACGTGCCGCTGGAACTGCATGCTGCCCAGGAGCCCCAGGACAGCCTGGAGCCCCTGCAGAGCTTCGACCTCGACGACCTGGAGCCGCTGCCGGACGCCACGCCGCTGGAAAGCCTCGAACCTCTCGAAGGTGAAGTCCTCAGCCTGGAGCCGCTGCCCGAGTCCTCCCTGAGCTGGGACGACGTGGAGCTCGCCGGGCTCGACCTGCCGGAAGTCGAGCTGCCCGTCGCCCCCGTCGAGCAGCCGGCGCCCGCGGTCGAGGAAGACAAGCCGCTGTCCATGGCCGATGTCATGGCGGCGCCGACCCAGGCCATCAACCCGCCCGCCCGCGACGTGCCGCCCAGCCTGCTGCCGCCGCCCGCCGACGAAGAGCCGGTCGACGACGAACTGCTGGAAGTCTTCATCGAAGAGGCCGGCGAAGTCCTGGAGACCATCGGCGACTTCCTGCCCCAGTGGCTGGCCGACACCGAGAACAAGGACGCCCTGACCGAGATCCGCCGCGCCTTCCACACCCTCAAGGGCAGTGGTCGCATGGTGCGCGCGCTGGTCATCGGCGAACTGTCCTGGGCCATCGAGAACCTGCTCAACCGCGTGCTGGATCGCAGCATCCAGCCCGATGACGATGTCCGTGGCGTGATCCAGGACGTGGTCGCCCTGCTGCCGCAACTGGTGGACGAATTCGCCGCCAAGGCCCAGCGCCAACGCGACGATGTCGACCACCTCGCCGCCGAGGCCCATGCCCTGGCGAAGGGGCAGCGACTCCCAAAATCTGACGCCCCGGACTCAGCACAGCCAGTCGAGCCCGAGGGCGAGCCGGAAGCGCCGGTCGTCGAAGAGCCCGCCGTCGTCGCGCAAGCCCCCGTTGCCGTCGAAAGCGACGAGGAGCCGCTCGACCCGCAGTTGCTGGAGATCTTCCGCAACGAAGCCGAGACGCACCTCGACAGCCTGGTGGGCTTCCTCGCCGATTGCGCCCAGTCCCTGCCGCAGCCGGTGACCGACAGCCTCCAGCGCGCCCTGCACACCCTCAAGGGCAGTGCGCACATGGCGGGCATCCTGCCGATCGCCGAGATCGCCACGCCCCTGGAGAAGCTGGCCAAGGAATACAAGACCAACCTGGTGCAGATGGACCTGGCCGAGGCCGAGCTGCTGCGTGACGCCGAGCACCTGTTCCGTGCCGGCCTCGAACAGCTCGAGACCACGCCCCTGGTACGCATCCCCGGCACCGCCGAATTCCTCGAGCGCGTGCAGCAGCTGCACCTGGATCGCCTCGGCGCCGCCGAAGCGGCGCGCCTGGGCGAGCAGGGCGAGACGGTGCGCGACCCGCAGCTGATCTCCATCTTCCTCGCCGAGGGCATGGACATCCTGCTGGACGCCGAGGACCTGCTGCGCCGCTGGCGCGAGCACCCGTCCGAGCGCCAGGAGCTGGGCGCCCTGCTGGAAGAACTGAACACCCTCGGCCGTGGCGCCGAGATGGCCGAGCTGCCGCAGATCGAAGAGCTCTGCGAAGCCCTGCTGGACACCTATGGTGCGGTGGAAGAAGGCAGCCTCGCCGTCAGCGAGCGCTTCTTCGCCGAAGCCGAGCGTGCCCACGAGGCGCTGATCGGCATGATGGACCAGGTGGCCGCCGCCCTTCAGGTCACCCCCCAGCCCGAGCGCGTGCAGGCCCTGCGCGAGCTGCTGCAGGAGGTGGTCGACCCCGCCGCCCTGGCGCTGCTCGACCCCAAGCTGACCAGCGGCCTGACCGTTGAAGAGCTGGACGACGCCCCGCTGGCGGACCTGATCGACTGGAACGCCACCGACACCGAGCTGCCACCCCTGGCCGAGCTGGTGGAAGAGCCGCCGGTGTTCGACGAGGTCTCCCTGCCCGAGCTGACCGGTGCCGGCCTGGAGGACGACCTGTCCGCCCCGCCTGCCGAGCCGGCTCCCGTGGTGGTGGCGGACGCCGTCGCCGCGCCCAGCGTGTACGAATCCCTCGACGAGGAGATGGTCGCCATCTTCCTCGAGGAGGCCGTGGACATCCTGGAAAGCGCCGGCCAGTCCCTCGACCGCTGGCTGGGCGAGCCCGACAACCACACCTCGCTGCTCTCGCTGCAGCGTGACCTGCACACCCTCAAGGGTGGTGCGCGCATGGCCGAGATCGCCCCGATCGGTGATCTCGCCCATGAGCTCGAATCCCTCTACGAAGGCCTGGTGGATCGCCGCTTCAGCTATTCGCCGGCGCTCGGCGGCCTGCTGCAGCAGAGCCACGACAGCCTCGCGGTACTGCTCGACCAGTTGCAGGCGCGCCTGCCCCTGGACGATCCCCAGCAACTGATCCAGGCCATCCGCACCTTTCGCCAGAACGGTGGGCTGAGCCTGTCCGCCGCAGCGGCCGCGCTGCCGCCCGGGGACATCGAAGAGGTCGCCGAGGCCGAGGAGATCGATCTGGCCGGAGACGACGCCCCCGGCGCCGAGCTCGGCGAGAGCATCGTCATCGACGAAGAACAGCCGCCCCTGGCGCTGCTCGACGAAACCGACCCGCTGGACACCGTCGAGGCCCTGGAGGCCATCGAAACGGTGGTGGAGGATCTGCCGGCGCAAGCCGTGGCCGAACCGCTTGCCGAAGCGCCGCTGGATGTCGACCCCGAGCTGCACGTGTTGCATGCCGAACCGGTGCACGACGACGAGCCCGAACTCGACCAATGGCTGCTGGACGAGGCGCTGGAAAGCACGCCCGCTGCCCCTGAAGCCGAAGCCGAAGCCGAAGCCGAAGCCGAAGCCGAGCCGGAGGTGCTTGACCTGTCCGACATCGAAGCGCCCGCTGCCATCGAGCCCGAGCCCGAGCCCGAGCCCGAGCCCGAGCCGGTGGCCGCCTCGATGATCGAGCCGCCGCGTGCCGCCGAGCCCGCGACCAGTGCCTTCGACGATCGCGATCCGGAGCTGGTGGAGATCTTCCTCGAGGAAGGGTTCGACATCATCGACAGCGCCGGTGCGTCGCTGCAGCGCTGGATGGACGACGTCAACAACATCCTCGAAGTCGAAGCGCTGCAGCGCGACCTGCACACCCTCAAGGGTGGTGCGCGCATGGCCGAGATCCGCGAGATCGGCGACCTCGCCCATGAGCTGGAATTCCTCTACGAAGGCCTGTGCGGCGGGCGCCTGCGCGCCAGCCCCGGCCTGTTCACCCTGCTCCAGGCCTGCCATGACCGGCTCGCCGAAATGCTCGAGGCGGTGCGTGACAAGCGCGGCGTGCCCAGTGGCGACACGCTGATCGAGGCGATCAAGCGTTTCCGCGCCAACCCGGACGAGCAGCTGAGCATGCCCTCCAGCGTGCACCTGCAGCCGGCCGCCCAGGTCGTCGAGGATGACGCGGGCGAGAGCGACGACATCCTCGACATCTTCCTCGAGGAGGCCGACGACCTGCTCGAAGCCATGGAACGCACCATCGGCCGTTGGGAAGAGCGTCGCGAAGACGCTGCCCAGATCGACGAACTGCTGCGCCTGCTGCACACCCTCAAGGGCGGCGCGCGCCTGGCCGGGCAGAAGCGCCTGGGTGACCTCAGCCATGACCTGGAACAACACCTGACCGAGGCGCAGCAGCAAGGTTCGCCCTGGCCGGACAGCCTGTTCCTCGACGTGCAATCGGGCTTCGAAGGCCTGCAGGCCGAACTCGACCAGCTGCGCGAGCGTCTCGACGCCGTGCTCGCCGAAGAGACCCGGGAGCCCGAGGCCACCGAGCCGGCACCGGCCGCCCAGACGCCGGCGCCGAGCCTGGCCGCGCCCATAGTCGCCGCCAGCGCATTACCGCAGGCGGTCGCCGAGTACAAGGTCCTGCCCTTCGTCCGCAAGGCCCAGGAAGCCGCCCAGGACGCCGCGTCCCGTCGCGCGCCCCAGGAGCTGGTCAAGGTCCCGGCGGACCTGCTGGAAGGCCTGGTCAACCTGGCCGGTGAGACCTCGATCTTCCGTGGTCGGGTCGAACAGCAGGTGAGCGACTTCAGCTTCACCCTGAGCGAGATGGAAGCCACCATCGAGCGGGTCCGCGACCAGCTGCGCCGCCTCGACACCGAGACCCAGGCGCAGATCCTCAGCCGCTACCAGGCCGAGGCCGAGCGTGCCGGCTACGAGGACTTCGACCCGCTGGAGATGGACCGTCACTCGCAACTGCAGCAGCTTTCCCGTGCGCTGTTCGAGTCCGCGTCCGACTTGCTGGACCTCAAGGAAACCCTGGCGGCGCGTAACCGCGACGCCGAAACCCTGCTGCTGCAACAGGCACGGGTGAACACCGAGCTGCAGGAAGGCCTGATGCGCACGCGCATGGTGCCCTTCGACCGCCTGGTGCCGCGCCTGCGCCGGATCGTCCGCCAGGTGGCGAGCGAGCTGGGCAAACAGGTCGAATTCGTTGTCGGCAACGCCGAGGGCGAGATGGACCGTACCGTGCTCGAACGCATCGTCGCGCCGCTGGAGCACATGCTGCGCAACGCCGTCGACCATGGCATCGAGCCGGCCGAGGTGCGCCGCGCCGCCGGCAAGCCCGAGGCTGGCACCATCCGCCTGACCCTCGGCCGCGAGGGCGGCGACATCGTCCTCGCCCTGGCCGATGACGGCGGTGGCATCCGCCTCGACGCCGTGCGCCGCAAGGCCATCGAGCGCGGGATGATGGACGCCGATTCCGACCTCTCCGACTACGACGTGCTGCAGTTCATCCTCGAGGCCGGTTTCTCCACCGCCGAGAAGGTCACGCAGATCTCCGGTCGTGGCGTGGGCATGGACGTGGTGCACTCCGAGGTGAAACAGCTCGGCGGCTCCATGAGCATCGACTCGACGCCGGGCGAGGGCACCCGCTTCCTCATCCGCCTGCCGTTCACCGTGTCGGTGAACCGTGCGCTGATGGTGCTTTCCGGCGAGGACCTCTACGCCATCCCGCTGAACACCATCGAAGGTATCGTGCGGGTCTCCCCGTACGAGCTGGAGGCCTACTACCAGCCGGACGCACCGCGCTTCGAATACGCCGGCCAGGCCTATGAACTGAAGTACCTGGGCGACCTGCTGAACAACGGCCAGCAACCCAAGCTGGTGGGCCAGAGCCTGCCGCTGCCGGTGATCCTGGTGCGCTCCACCGATCACGCCGTGGCGGTCCAGGTGGACTCTTTGGCGGGCTCCCGCGAGATCGTGGTGAAGAGCCTCGGCCCGCAGTTCGCCGGGGTGCATGGCATCTCCGGCGCGACCATCCTCGGCGACGGCCGCGTGGTGGTGATCCTCGACCTGCTGGCGACCATCCGCGCCATGCACGCGCACCTGGTGCAGATGCTCCCGCGTTCCGCGACCCAGGCCGCGCTGCCGGCGGAGCTCGACCACGACCGTCCGCCGCTGGTGATGGTGGTGGACGACTCGGTCACCGTGCGCAAGGTCACCAGCCGCCTGCTGGAACGCAACGGCATGAACGTGCTGACCGCCAAGGATGGGGTGGACGCGATCTCGCAACTGCAGGAGCACCGTCCGGACATCATGCTGCTGGACATCGAGATGCCGCGCATGGACGGTTTCGAGGTGGCCACCCTGGTGCGCCACGACGAGCGACTGAAGGACCTGCCGATCATCATGATCACCTCGCGTACCGGTGAGAAACACCGCGAGCGGGCCATGACCATCGGCGTCAACGACTACCTGGGCAAGCCGTACCAGGAGTCCCTGCTGCTTGAAACCATCCAGCGACTGGTCAAGGGAAATGACTGAGAAAACCTCTGCGCGTATCGCCGTCATCGCCGACACCTCGCTGCAGCGCCATGTGCTGCAGCAGGCGCTGGCGGGCAACGGCTACCAGGTGGTGCTCAACAGCGATCCGGCCAGGCTGGACGAGGAAACCCTGAGCGCCTGTGAAGTGGACCTCTGGCTGGTGGACCTGGCGCAGTCGGATGACTCGCCCCTGGTCGACAACCTGATGGAGCGCGCCAGCGCACCGGTGCTGTTCGGCGAGGGGCACGCCCCCGAGCGGCATTCGGAGAACTACCCGCGCTGGGAGCGCCGCCTGTTCGGCAAGCTCAAGCGCCTGGTCGGCGACCCGGCGGTGGCCGTCGGCCCCAGCCTTGAGGCACTGCTCGCCGAGGCCCAGCGCCCGGCGCGCCTGGACCTGCCCCGGGCCCTGGCCGACACGCCCCTGGTGGCGGGCGAGCCGGCGCGCCAGGTGTGGCTGCTGGCCGCCTCCCTCGGTGGCCCGGCGGCGGTGAAGGCATTCCTCGATGCCCTGCCCGGTGGCCTGCCCATCGGCTTCATCTACGCCCAGCACATCGACCCGACCTTCGAGACGGCGCTGCCCCAGGCCGTCGGCCGTCACAGCCAGTGGCCGGTCAACCTGGCCCGTCCCGGTGATGCGGTACGCGCCGGTGAAGTGGTGGTGGTGCCGATCAGCCACGAACTCAGCTTCGCCGAAGGCGGCGCCATGCAAGTCGGCGAGCGCCCCTGGCCGGAGCCCTACAGCCCGTCCATCGACCAGGTGATGCTCAACCTCGCCCAGCACTACGGTGCCCAGTGCGGCGTCATCGCCTTCAGCGGCATGGGCAGCGACGGCAGTGCCGCCGCCGCCTACGTGCGCCGCCAGGGCGCGCCGATCTGGACCCAGCGCGGCGACAGCTGCGCCTGCGCGAGCATGCCCGACAGCCTGCGCGAGGGCGGCTACAGCACGTTCAGCGCCGACCCCCGCGAACTGGCCCAGGCGCTGGTGAACCACCTGGCGGAGCAGTGCGCCTGAGCCCATGGGGCTCCGGGCGGCTGCGCCGGGAATGAAGAATCGTTGAAGGAAGAACCATGAGCCAAGCCGTCGCCAACCAGAACAGCGCCAACAGCCTCACCGGCCTGCTGGTGCCGCTGTCCGATCGCACCCTGCTGGTGCCCAACGTGGCGGTGGCCGAGCTGATCCCCTATCGCGCGCCGCAGGTGTCGGCGGGCATGCCGGCCTGGTTCCTCGGCCAGGTGGCCTGGCGCGACCTGCGCCTGCCGCTGCTGTCCTTCGAAGCCGCCTCCGACGGCCAGCCCCAGGTCGGCGCCGGCGCCCGCGTGGTGGTGCTCAACGCCCTCGGCGGGCGCGGCCACGTGAAATTCATCGCCCTGCTGGTGCAGGGCATCCCGCGCTCGCTCAAGGTCGACTCCGACCTGCCCCGCGCCGCCGTTCCCCTGGCTCCTCTGGAGCTGGACGCCGTGCAACTGGGCGAGGACGTCGCCCGCATCCCCGACCTGATTGCACTCGAGCAGATGCTCGAAGATGCTGGGATTATCTAGGGGCAGCTGCAAGCGGCAAGTCACAAGCTGCAAGATGGAGCACGTTCCACGGCTTGAGGCTTGCAGCTTGAAACTTGCCGCTGCTTCCTAGAAATCCCCCCACAACTGCTGCGCCACGCTCAGCGCCACCACCGGCGCTGTCTCCGTCCTCAACACCCTGGGTCCCAGGCGTGCCGAATGGAAGCCGGCGGCTTGCGCCTGGGCGACTTCGGCGTCGCTGAGGCCGCCTTCGGGGCCGATGAGGAAGGCCAGGGTCTGCGGCTTGGCGTGGCTGGCCAGGGGCTCGGCGACCGGGTGCAGCACCAGCTTGAGGTCGGCCTGGGCCTGGGCAAGCCAGTCGGCGAGGGTGATGGGCGCATGGATCACCGGCAGCACGGAGCGGCCGCACTGCTCGCAGGCGCTGATCGCCACCTGGCGCCAGTGGGCCAGGCGCTTGTCGGCGCGCTCGTCCTTCAGCCGTACTTCGCAGCGTTCGCTGACGATGGGGGTGATCTCGGCGGCGCCCAGCTCAGTGGCCTTCTGGATCGCCCAGTCCATGCGCTCGCCCCGCGACAGCCCCTGGCCCAGGTGCACCCGCAGCGGCGACTCGGCCTGGCCGGCGAAGGCCTCGCGCAACTCGACGCTCACGGTCTTCTTGCCCACTTCGACCAGCTCGCCCAGGTACTCCTGGCCGGAACCGTCGAACAGCTGAATGGCATCGCCCACGGCGAGGCGAAGCACGCGCCCGATGTAGTGGGCCTGGGCTTCGGGCAGCGCGTGCTGGCCGAGGGAAAGGGGAGCGTCGATGAAGAAGCGGGAGAGGCGCATAAGGGAGCTAGAAGCCTGAAGCTGAAAGCCGGAAGTTTAACTGTGCGGTGCTTCCAGCTTCCAGCTTCCAGCTTCCGGCTGCGTCAGCCTGGATCCCTGTGGTTCGGATGCAGGTCGTTGGCGACGCTGACGCTCACCGAGTCGCGGGTGGCGATGTCGATGCCTTCGCTGGCCACTTCGGCGAGGAAGTCGATCTGCTCCGGGGTGATCACGTAGGGCGGGAGGAAGTACACGACGTTGCCCAGCGGGCGCAGCAGGGCGCCGCGTTCCAGGGCGTGCTGGAAGACCTTGAGGCCGCGCCGCTCCTGCCAGGGGTAGGGCGCGCGGCTGGCCTTGTCCTGGACCATCTCGATGGCCAGCACCATGCCGGTCTGGCGCACTTCGGCGACGTGCGGGTGGTCGACGAGGTGAGCGGTGGATTGCGCCATGCGCACCGACAGCGCGCGGTTGGCCTCGATCACCCTGTCCTGCTCGAAGATGTCCAGGGTCGCCAGGGCGGCGGCGCAGGCCAGCGGGTTGCCGGTGTAGGTGTGCGAGTGGAGGAAGGCGCGCAGGGTCTGGTAGTCGTCGTAGAAGCCCTGGTAGATGGCCTCGCTGGTGAGCACCGCCGCCATCGGCAGGTAGCCGCCGGTGAGGGCCTTGGACAGGCAGAGGAAGTCCGGCGCGATACCGGCCTGCTCGCAGGCGAACATCGTGCCGGTGCGGCCGAAGCCGACGGCGATCTCGTCGTGGATCAGGTGCACGCCGTAGCGGTCGCAGGCCTCGCGCAGCAGCTTGAGGTAGACCGGGTGGTACATGCGCATGCCGCCGGCGCCCTGGATCAGCGGCTCGACGATCACCGCGGCCACCTCCGCGTGGTGTTCGGCGAGGGTGCGCTCCATGTGGGCGAACATGTTGCGCGAGTGCTCTTCCCAGCACATGCCTTCGGGGCGCAGGTAGCAATCGGGGCTGGGCACCTTGAGGGTGTCCATCAGCAGCGACTTGTAGGTCTCGGTGAACAGCGCCACGTCGCCCACGGACATCGCGGCGATGGTCTCGCCGTGGTAGCTGTTGGTCAGGGTGACGAAGCGCTTCTTGCCTTCGCGGCCCTGGTTGCGCCAGAAGTGGTAGCTCATCTTCAGCGCCACCTCGATGCCCGAGGAGCCGTTGTCGGCGTAGAAGACGCGGTCCAGGCCCTGGGGCGTGATCTTCACCAGGCGCTCGGACAGTTCGATGACCGGCTGATGGCTGAAGCCCGCGAGGATCACGTGCTCGAGCTGGTCGACCTGGTCCTTGATGCGCTGGTTGATGCGAGGGTTGGCGTGGCCGAAGACGTTGACCCACCAGGAGCTGACCGCGTCGAGGTAGCGCTTGCCCTCGAAGTCTTCCAGCCAGACACCCTCGCCACGGCGGATCGGCACCACCGGCAGGCGTTCGTGGTCCTTCATCTGGGTGCAGGGATGCCAGAGCACGGCGAGGTCGCGCTGCATCCAGTCGGCGTTTTGGCCCATGGGGTGGTCTCCGGAAAGGGTCGGGGAAGACTATGCAATAGGGGTGAGATGGACAAGCGCGCCGCGCCGGCACAATGACGGGCGCCGACGGGCATCTCTGGTGGCTGCCGGGTGCCTGGCGTATCCTGCGCGCCATCCAAGAAACACGACCATTCCTCGGGGGGAATCCATGTCTGCTGCCTGGCTGCGCACCTGCGCGCTGATTCTGTTGGGAGTGCTCAGTGCGGTTGCGCAGGGCAAGGAAAAGCAACCGGCCGCCATCGTGGTCGGCGGTGGCATGGCCGGCCTCACCGCCGCCTACGAATTGCAGCAGCAGGGCTGGCAGGTGACCCTGCTGGAGGCCAAGCCGAGCATCGGCGGGCGCTCGGGCCTGGCCAGCACCGAGTGGATCGGCTCCGGCAAGCTGCAGCCGACCCTGCATGCCTACCTCAAGGACTTCAAGCTGGCGACCGTGGCCGCGCCTGACTACGTGCGCACCCCCGGCTACCTGATCGCCGGTCGCTACTTCAACGAGGCCGACCTGCTCAAGGAAGCACCCACCACGATCGAGGGGCTCAAGCGCTTCGACAAGAGCCTGGACGACCTCGCGGCCTCCATCGAGGACCCGCTGCAACCGCTGGTCAACACCACCCTGAAGACCCTCGACTCCATCAGCGTGGCGCGCTGGCTGGACAAGCTGGCGCTGCCGCCGACCGCCCGCGCCCTGGTGGACCAGCGCATCCGCTCGCGCTACGACGAGCCTTCGCGCCTGTCGCTGCTCTACCTCGCCCAGCAGGGCCGGGTCTATCGCGGCCTGCCTGAAGGCGACCTGCGCGCCGCCCGCCTGCCTGGCGGCAGTGCGGCCCTGGCCCAGGCGTTCGCCAAGAAGATCAAGACCATCAAGACCAACGCGCGGGTCTCCGCCATCGTCCAGGACAAGGACAGCGTCACCGTGAAAGTGGGCGGCGCCGGCTACAGCGCTGACTACGTGGTGCTCGCCGTGCCGCTGCCGGCCCTGGACAAGATCAGCCTGACACCTTCCCTGTCGGCCCTTCAGCTGCGCTCGCTGAAGGACATCAACTACGGCTGGCGCGACCAGATGCTGCTCAAGTTCAAGAAGCCCGTGTGGGGCAAGTCGCGCCTCTCCGGCGAGGTCTACAGCGACCAGGGCCTGGGCATGATGTGGGTCGAACCCGCGCTCAAGGGCGGCGCCAACCTGCTGGTCAACATTTCCGGTGACAACGCCCGCCTGCTGCAGGCCTTTGGCGATCGGCAGATGGTCGACCAGGTGCTGATCCGCTTCGACAAGCTGTTCCCCGGCGCCCGCGAGCAGTTCTCCGGCTACGAGCTGCGCCGCTACGGCAAGGACTCCCTGGTGGGCGGTGCCTACCTGGCCTATGGTCCCGGCGAGATCAGCCTCTACTGGCGCATGTGGGAGAAGCCCCTGGGCCGGGTGATCTTCGCCGGCGAGCACACCGATGCGCTGTACCCGGGCACCCTCGAAGGCGCCCTGCGCAGCGGCCAGCGCGCCGCCGGCCAGGCCCGCGACCTGTTCGCCGGCAAGACGCTGGAGCCGGTCGAGCAGGTCGCCGTCGCCACGCCCGAGGCGCCGGCCAAGGCCGAAGCCAAGGACGAGAAGAAGGGTTTCTTCTCCCGCCTGTTCAACTGACGGGGACGCGGGCGCAACGCCCGTGACCTCCAGTCGCCTCCCGGGTGCCGTTCGTGCACCCGGGATCGAACTTCCCGCTCGTCACCCCGCCTAATTCGCGCTTAGCGCCGTTCGTTATATCTATCGTTTTACTCGATATTTCAAAGCGACATTTTCTACTTTTATTCGATATTTTTGCCGCTAGGCTTGGTCAATCCGATTTTCAAGGAACCCTCCTGATGCAGTGGCGCAATACCTCCAACCGCTTCGGCCTCGTCAGCATCGTCCTGCACTGGGGTGTCGCCCTGGTCGTCTTCGGCCTGTTCGGCCTGGGGCTGTGGATGGTCGGCCTCGACTACTACAGCGGCTGGTACAAGACCGCCCCGGACATCCACAAGGGCATCGGCATCCTGCTGTTCCTGGTGATGCTCGCGCGGGTCGGCTGGCGCTTCGTCAGCCCGCCGCCGCCGGCCCTGCCCAACCACGACCGCCTGACCCGCCTGGGCTCCAAGCTCGGCCACCTGGCGCTCTACCTGGGCCTGTTCGCCATCATGGTCTCGGGCTACCTGATCTCCACCGCCGACGGTCGCGGCATCGCCGTGTTCGGTCTGTTCGAGGTGCCGGCGACCCTGACCAGCATCCCCGACCAGGAAGACGTCGCCGGCGCCATTCACGAGTACCTCGCCTGGGGCCTGGTGATCTTCGCCGGCATCCATGCGCTCGCTGCGCTCAAGCACCACTTCATCGATCGCGACGCCACCCTGACCCGCATGTTCGGGCGCGCCGCCAAATAAGCCGCACCCTCACAAGGAGAAATACCGATGCTGAAGAAATCCATCGCTGCGCTGACCCTCGGTGCCGCCCTGTTCGCCGGCCAGGCCATGGCTGCCGACTACGCCATCGACAAGCAAGGCCAGCACGCCTTCGTCAATTTCAAGATCAGCCACCTGGGCTACAGCTGGCTGTACGGCACCTTCAAGGACTTCGACGGCTCCTTCAGCTTCGACGCCAAGGCGCCGGAAGCGAGCAAGATCAAGGTCACCCTGCAGACCGCCAGCGTCGACACCAACCACGCCGAGCGCGACAAGCACATCAAGAGCGGCGACTTCCTCAACGTGAGCAAGAACCCGACCGCCACCTTCGAGTCCACCGGCGTGAAATCCACCGGCAACGGCACCGCCGACGTGACCGGCAACCTGACCCTGAACGGCGTGACCAAGCCGGTCGTGGTCAAGGCCAAGTTCATCGGTGAAGGCGACGACCCGTGGGGCGGCTACCGCGCCGGCTTCGAGGGCACCACCACCCTGAAGCTGAAGGACTTCGACATCCAGAAGGACCTCGGCCCGGCTTCCCAGGAAGTCGAGCTGATCATCTCCTTCGAGGGTGTGCGCAAGTAACGCTGCGCGGATGACGAAGAACGCCGGCTGATGCCGGCGTTTTTCTTTTTGTGAGGCAGCGCCGTGTCGGAGCTGAGCCCTTCCCGGGCTGAAGCCTGCTTATGGCGCTCCGGGATCACAAATGAAAACGCCGGCCCTGGGGCCGGCGTTCTTCATCGTCTTGCAGCTCAGCGGTTGCGGGTCAGCAACGCCGGCTTCTCGCCACGGGGGCGGCTGTTGGACAGCTGGTCCAACTGCTCCGCAGTGGGGAAGCGATCACCCTTGGATTCCTTGTGGATGATCTTCGGTTGCGGCTTGCGCGGCTCCTGCACGGCGGGTTCTTCGCGGGAGCGGGAGGTACGTGGCTCGTCGCGACGGCCCTGGCCACCACCGGTGCCGCGGCCCTGGCCCTGACCATTGCGGCGCTGGCCGTTGCCGGCACCCTGGCCGGAACCACCGGCACCGACGCTGCGGGCCTTGCCCTGGCCTGCACCCTGGCGCGCACCGGCGCCCTGGCCCTGGCTTCTGCCCTGGGGCTGGCCCTGAGCTTGGCCGCCACGGCGGTTACGGCTTTGGGATTTGTCCGGATAGGGGCTGACGTAGTCAGCGCGGTTGCCGAAGTTGTCCACCTCATCGTCGAGGAATTCTTCCGGATCGCGATCACGTGCGGGTTGCGGCGGGCGTACCGGACGCGCCTGCTGCTGGACGGCGGGTGGTTGGGCGTTCTCGCCTTCCTTGCCTTTGCCCTTGCCGCGGCGGTTGCGGCTCTTGCGCGGTTTGCCCTCGCCGTCGGCGGCGGGCGGGGTGGTTCCTTCGCGCTTCGGTCGATCGGCACGCGGCTGGCGAGCCGGTTGTGGCGGACGTACGTCAGGGCGTTCGGCTTCCACCGTGGAGGCGTCGAAGCCCTGCATGTCGCCATCGGGGATGCGTTGCTTGGTCAGGCGCTCGATGGCCTTGAGCAGCTTCTCTTCGTCGGGGGCGACCAGGGAGATGGCTTCGCCGCTACGACCGGCACGACCGGTACGGCCGATGCGGTGCACGTAGTCTTCCTCGACGTTGGGCAGCTCGTAGTTGACCACGTGGGGCAACTGGTCGATGTCCAGGCCGCGTGCGGCGATGTCGGTAGCGACCAGGATGCGTACGTTGTTGGCCTTGAAGTCGGCCAGGGCCTTGGTGCGCGCGTTCTGGCTCTTGTTGCCATGAATAGCGGCGGCCGGCAGGCCATGCTTGTCGAGGTACTCGGCCAGGCGGTTGGCGCCGTGCTTGGTGCGGGTGAACACCAGCACCTGCTCCCAGGCGCCGACGGTGACCAGGTGGGCGAGCAACGCGCGCTTGTGGTTGGCCGGGAGGCGGAACACCCGCTGCTCGATGCGCTCGACCGTGGTGTTCGGCGGTGTCACTTCGATGCGCTCGGGGTTGTGCAGGAGCTTGCCTGCGAGGTCGGTGATGTCCTTGGAGAAGGTCGCCGAGAACAGCAGGTTCTGGCGCTTGGCCGGGAGGCGCGCGAGGACCTTCTTCACATCGTGGATGAAGCCCATGTCGAGCATGCGGTCGGCTTCGTCCAGCACGAGGACTTCCACGTGGGATAGGTCGATGCTGCCCTGGCCCACGAGGTCCAGCAGGCGCCCGGGGCAGGCCACCAGGACGTCGACGCCCTTGGCTACGGCCTGGACCTGCGGGTTCATGCCGACACCGCCGAAGATGCAGGCGCTGGCCAGCGGCAGGTCACGTGCATAGACCTTGAAGCTGTCGTGCACCTGGGCGGCGAGTTCGCGCGTCGGGGTCAGGACCAGAACGCGAGCCTGGCGCGGGCCATGGCGGTGCGACTTGTCCGGGTGGCCGTTGGGGAAGAGGCGCTCGAGAACCGGGAGGGCGAAACCGCCGGTCTTGCCAGTGCCAGTCTGCGCCGCAACCATCAGGTCGCGACCTTGCAACACGGCGGGGATGGCCCGCTGTTGCACCGGAGTGGGCTGGTTGTAGCCGGCTGCTTCCACAGCACCGACTAAAGCCTCGGAGAGACCGAGGGAGGCAAAGGACATGGGAGATCCTGTCTAGTTAGGGCTTGGCCCGGGGGAGTGTCTGCCTGGCTAGAAAATCGCAGCGGGGAGGCGCGATTCCCGTCCGGTCCTGCTGGCCTGGGGGGCCAACATCCGGGCGTATGCCTGGCGGGAGCCGGGAGTATAACAGAGCATTTCCGGCGTGCAGCCTATCGACTGCTCAACGGCGTTCGCGCCGCGACGGCCTGGCCGGGCGCGAGGTAGCGGGCCTGCAGCGCGGCGTAGCCCGGCTCCTCTTTGAAACGGCGCAACTCCTCGGCGAAGCGCCGGGCCAGTTCCTGCAGTTCCGGAGCCCGGCGGAAGGCGATGTAGAGGGCGTCCTCGCCCACGGCCAGGGGATGGTGGGCGATCTGTCGCGACAGCCCCAGCCGCTCGGCGAGGTAGAGCCCGGCGCGGCGGTCGTTGACCACCAGGTCGACGCGGTCGCGCACCAGCTTGCCGAAGTTGGCCTCGTGGCTGGGGGCGGGCTCGCGGGTGAACAGCGGCGAGGTGCGGAAGGCCGTGTCGCCATACCAGTAGCCGGGCGAGACGCCGACCTTCAGGCCCTGCAGATCCTGCAGGCCCGTGAAGGGGTAGGGCCGCGAGCGGTCGTAGAAGAGCACGAACTCGGTCTGCGACAGCGGCTCCTCGGCGAAATGCATGCGCGTGCGGCGTTCGGCGGTCATGAAGATGTCCAGGATCGCGTCGGCCTGGCCGTTCTCCATCTCGGTGAGGCAGCGCTTCCAGGGCATGAACTGCCACTGCACCTCCACGCCCAGGCGGCGAAACACTTCCTCGGCGGCGCCATGGTCCAGGCCGCGTGCCTGTCCGTCTTCCTCGAACACGTAGGGCGCCCAGGGGGCGGTGACGATGCGCAGCGGCTCCGCCTGGGCGAGGGGGCCAAGGCAGGTGATCAGCAGCAGGACGAGAAGGTGGCAGAGTGCTGGCATAGGGCCAGAATACGCGGCGCTTCCCGGGCTGGGAAGTGATTGCCGGTGCCGCTCGATGGCTCAGGGATTGAGCAGGAACACCACGTAGCCGCGGAACCAGGGGCTGTCTTCCAGATACTCCGGGGCCTTCCATTCGCCGCCCTGGACCAGGCCGATGCGGTAGGGCAGCTGCAGCCTGGCGACGCGGGGCAGGTAGCGGGCGTTGTCGGGGATGCTGTGGCGGCCCTGGTAGGTCTGCACCACCACCTCGTCGAGCACCTTGCCCAGGCGGTTGAGCACCGCCGGGTCGCCGTTGCTGCCCCAGTCGAGCAGCCCGGTGATGCCGAGGCGGTACTGGCGGGGCAGGCGCTGGCGCAGCTGCTCGAGGAAAGCGGCGTAGCCGTCCAGGTGCAGGGTGCGGGCGTCGAAGTCGATCTGCACGCCGACCACCGGGTTGCCCGCGCGGCGCCAGCGCTCGAGCTGGGCGAGGAGGGTGGCGTAGACGGGCTCGGTCCAGCGCAGGGTATGGGCGCGGTACACCACCCAGACCTCGCCTTGCGACAGGCGCGGCACTGCCATGCCCTGGGCGATGAAGCGCGCCTGCGGGTCGCCGCTCTGGCGCGGCCCGTCGATCTGGCCCTGAAGGATGTAGAGCGTGCGCGCCTCGGCCAGCACCGCCTGGGAACGCACGCCGCTCCAGACCCAGAAGGCATCGTAGTCGGCGGCATCCACCCGTTCCGCGGCGAGGCCGGGAAGGCTCGCCAGGGCCAGCAGCAGGGCCAGCGCCCTGGCGATCACGCGTCGCTTACCAGTAGTACTTGAGCTTCTGCGCCCAGGGGTTGCCCGGGTAGTTCTTCTTCAGGTCCTGGAACCACTGCTTGCGCTGGGACTTGGCGATGTCCTGGCCGTCGCAGGTGTTGTAGCCGGAGGGGGCGAAGCAGTTCACCGCGCGGAATAGCGCATAGGCCATTTCGTCGGCGCTGGCGTGGGGATCGTCGATGGTCCGCTGGTAGCCGGCCAGGCGCGACCAGGGCGAGCCGGGGAAGTCGGTGGTCGAGCCGCCCAGCTCGTCTTTCGGCGGCTGGTCATTGAGGCTGAAACCGTCCAGGCCGTTGGTGCGGATGAAATCGCCCAGGCAGTTGAGTGCCAGGCCGTCGCCGTCGTTCTCCTGCAGCCGCTCGGCGACCTTGGCCAGTGATGGGCAGGCGTACTCGCCGGCGCCGGACTGGCCGGCCCAGGCGAAGCGGCCGACGGCCCAGGTGGCGCCTTCCTCTACCTTGGGCGCCGGGTCCGGCAGCAGGGCCAGGTCTTGCTGGAAGTGGGCGTAGTCGCCGAACACCAGCTCCTTGTAGAGCAGGGTGAACAGGGCGGTGTCACGCTCGGCGGCGGGCGCGGCGCTGTCCTTGGCCTGCTGGCGCAGCAGGTCGGCGGAGGCGAGGTTGCGCAGGACGATCTCGCGGATCGGCGCGGTGCGGATCGGTGAGTCGGCGGCGAAGATCTCGGCCACCTTGCCAGTGCGCGAGAGGTTCAGTGCCAGGGCCAGTTCGAGCTGGCCGCGCTGCAGCGCGGACGGCTGGCGGGATAGCAGCTGCAGCCAGAGCTCGCGTGCCGCGTCGGGTTTGCCGGTGGCTTCCAGTGCCAGGCCACGCAGGGTTTCCTGGCTGAACACCAGCAGGCTCATGGGGGCCTGGGTGTCGCCGGCGGGCAGGGCCCCCAGGGCCTTGGCGGCATCGCCACCGCGGTAGAAGTGCCAGGCGGCGACGAGGTAGTCGTGCAGGCCGGGTTGGCTGGCGAAGCGCTGCTTCTGCGCCTGCAACTGTTCCAGGCTGATGCTCGGGCTGAGCTCGCTGCCGGGCTTGCGCAGGCGGATCAGGTCCATCACCGCGAGCAGGGTCGGGTCCTGCACGTCCTCGGGCTTGAGCGCCGGCAGCAGCTTGACATCGAGCTCCTCGATCAGCGCGCGGCCGTTCATGTTGCGCTGGGCGCTGTCCTCGTCCTGGGCGAACTGCCAGGCGTACTCGGCGGCGAACTTGCGCGGGTCGTCCAGCAGCCAGTAGACCTTGCGCAGCAGGCCGCGCGCGGAGGCGTGGTAGAGCCCTTCGGGGTAGGCCTGCAGGTAGGCCTTGAGGCCGGACTCGGCGCTGGCCATGGCGTTGCGGTCGATCTTGGCCAGGTCGGGGATGCCGTACTCGTCGAAGGCGTCCTGCTGGGCCTGGTTCAGTTCCACGCGCGCCTGCATGTACAGGGCGGTTTCCTTGAGCCAGGGCTGCTCGCTGCTGGCGAGGCCGGCGAACTGCTGGCGGGCGCCGGCGAAGTCGCCCCGGTAGAACGCGTCGGCACCGGCCAGGTAGTTGGCGAAGGCCTGGGCGACGGGGGAGGTGAGCAGGGTCGCGGCGGGCAGTACGTCTTCGGGTTGCGGGTCGCCCTCGCCGCAGACGGTGAGCAGGTTGACGCGGCTGTCGGCCAGCGCCTTGCGCTCGCGGGCCGAAAGCGCCTCGGTGCCGGCCAGTTGGTCGACGAAGGCATGGGCGCTGTCGAAGTCGTTGCTGCGGCAGCGATTGCCCTCGCCTTCGGCGAAGTAGTGCTCGGCCAGGTCGGTCTCGCCCAGTTCGACACCCAGCTGCTCGAGCGCCAGGGACAGGTTTTCCTTGCGCGGGTCTTCCTGTTCGGTCTCGGTGTTCTCGGTGTCGTTCTCCTGGCCTTCGCTGGCCTTTTCACGCTCGGCCGCCTCGGCCACGGCTGGGTCGAGCATCTCCAGGGTGAAGGGCACCTGGGCGTAGCCGTCCTCGTAGCCGCTGGTGGACTTCAGCGTCTGTGGCAGGCGCAGGCGGCCGGCGTCGGCCAGCAGCAACTGCAGGTTGGCGCGGCTGTCGTTGCCGGGGCTGAGGAAGGGCAGGTTGCTGCACCCCATCAGCTGGTCGCCGGCGATGGCCCAGGTCGGGCTGCAGACGAAGTCGAAGCTGGCGAAGGCGCTGGGGCTGGCACAGCCGATCAGGAGGGCGAGCGGGGCAAGGCGGAGGGTGGTCTTCATGGTGTCTTCCTTGAGTGAAGGGGCCGGCGCATCCTGCCGCCGGCCCTTCGCCTCAACGTGGCAGTTTGAGGTTGTTCCAGATGGCCAGGCTGGGTTCGGCCTGGTTCAGGGTGTAGAAGTGCAGCCCCGGTGCGCCACCCTGGAGCAGGCGCTCGCACATCTCGCTGACCACCTGCTCGCCGAAGGCCTGGATGCTTTCCAGGTCGTCGCCGTAGGCTTCCAGCTGCTTGCGGACCCAGCGCGGGATCTCGGCGCCGCAGGCATCGGAGAAGCGCGCCAGCTTGCTGTAGTTGGTGATCGGCATGATGCCCGGGACGATCGGCAGGTCCACGCCCAGCTTGCGCACGCGGTCGACGAAGTAGAAGTAGCAGTCGGCGCTGAAGAAGTACTGGGTGATGGCGCTGTCGGCACCGGCTTTCGCCTTGCGGGCGAAGTTGGCCAGGTCGTCTTCGAAGTTGCGTGCCTGGGGGTGTACTTCCGGGTAGGCGGCGACTTCGATGTGGAAGTGATCGCCCGTCTCGGCGCGGATGAACTCGACCAGTTCGTTGGCGTGGCGCAGCTCGCCGCTGGCCATGCCCATGCCCGAGGGCAGGTCGCCGCGCAGCGCGACGATGCGCTTGATGCCGGCGGCCTTGTACTGCTCGAGCAGGCTGCGCAGGTCGGCCTTGCTGTCGCCGACGCAGGAGAGGTGCGGCGCGGTCGGCACCTTCACGTCGCCATCGAGCTGCAGCACGGTGTTGAGGGTACGGTCGCGGGTCGAGCCACCGGCACCGTAGGTGCAGGAGAAGAAGTCCGGCTTGTAGGTGGCCAGCTGACGCGCGGTGTTCAGCAGTTTTTCATGCCCGGCTTCGGTCTTGGTGGGGAAGAACTCGAAGCTGTAGCGGCGTTCTTGAGACATGGAGAAGGGTTCCTTCTCAGCTGCAAGGTGCAAGCTGCAAGCTGCAAGAGGGCGTTGCCGGCCCTTTCTTGCCGCTTGCAGCCTGAAGCTTGCCGCTGCTGATTAGTAGCGATAGCTGTCCGGCTTGAACGGGCCGGAGGCGTCGACGCCGATGTAGTCGGCCTGCTGCTTGGTCAGCTGGGTGACGACGCCACCGAAGCCCTTGACCATTTCCAGCGCCACTTCCTCGTCCAGTTTCTTCGGCAGGACTTCCACGGTCAGGCGCTCGGCTTTCTTCTCGGCGGGGAGGTCGGCGAACTTCTGTTCGAACAGGAAGATCTGCGCCAGCACCTGGTTGGCGAAGGAGCCGTCCATGATGCGGCTCGGGTGGCCGGTGGCGTTGCCCAGGTTCACCAGGCGGCCTTCGGCCAGCAGGATCAGGTAGTCGTCGTTGGCCGGATCGAAGCTGCCGGCGCCGGTGCGGTGGACCTTGTGCACCTGCGGCTTGACCTCTTCCCAGGCCCAGTTCTTGCGCATGAAGGCGGTGTCGATCTCGTTGTCGAAGTGACCGATGTTGCACACCACGGCGCGTTTCTTCAGGGCTTTGAGCATGCCGGCGTCGCAGACGTTGACGTTGCCGGTGGTGGTGACGATCAGGTCGATCTTGCCCAGCAGGGCGGCGTCGATGCTGGCTTCGGTGCCGTCATTTATGCCGTTCTTGTAGGGGGAGACCAGCTCGAAGCCGTCCATGCAGGCCTGCATGGCGCAGATCGGGTCGATCTCGGAGACCTTCACGATCATGCCTTCCTGGCGCAGGGACTGGGCGGAGCCCTTGCCCACGTCGCCGTAGCCGATCACCAGGGCCTGCTTGCCGGACAGCAGGTGGTCGGTGCCGCGCTTGATGGCGTCGTTCAGGCTGTGGCGGCAGCCGTACTTGTTGTCGTTCTTGCTCTTGGTCACGGCGTCGTTGACGTTGATCGCCGGGACTTTCAGGGTGCCGGCCTTGAGCATGTCGAGCAGGCGGTGCACGCCGGTGGTGGTCTCTTCGGTGACGCCGTGGATGCGCTCGAGCATCTGCGGGTATTTCTTGTGCAGGATCTCGGTCAGGTCACCGCCGTCGTCCAGCACCATGTTGGCGTCCCAGGGCTGGCCGTCCTTGAGGATGGTCTGCTCGATGCACCACTCGTACTCCTGCTCGGTCTCGCCCTTCCAGGCGAACACCGGGATGCCGGCGGCGGCGATGGCGGCAGCGGCCTGGTCCTGGGTGGAGAAGATGTTGCAGGACGACCAGCGGACTTCCGCGCCCAGGGCGGTCAGCGTCTCGATCAGCACGCCGGTCTGGATGGTCATGTGGATGCAGCCGAGGATCTTCGCGCCCTTGAGCGGTTGGCTGGCCGCGTACTTGCGACGCAGGCCCATCAGGGCGGGCATTTCGGACTCGGCGATGATCAGCTCGCGACGGCCCCAGGCGGCCAGGGAAATGTCGGCGACCTTGTAATCGTTGAAATCGGCAGGCGTGATGACAGCGCTCATGCGTACTCTCCATTCGTTGTGTGCGAATGGGCGCCGTTGATGCGTTTGGATAACGCCCCATCCGAGCCTGACAGACCCCTTGGAGAACAGGCCTGCTGCAGCGCCCCTCGGACAGGTGGCGGGCGCGGCCGGTGGCCGCGTGAAGCCGGGGGATTATAGCTGCGCGAGGCGATCTGCCCAAGGTTTTCCGTCGTCCGGCGCGCGAACTATCAGGGTGATCGATTTCGTTGCGGGGACAGCGCGTCGGGCCTCTGCCATCATCCCCGGCGTCATCGACGCAAGGAGAAGGACGCATGAATTTCCATACGCGCAAATGGGTCAAGCCCGAGGACCTCAACCCCAACGGCACCCTCTTCGGCGGCAGCCTGCTGAAGTGGATCGACGAGGAGGCGGCGATCTACGCCATCATCCAGCTCGGCAGCCAGCGCGTGGTGACCAAGATGATGTCGGAGATCAACTTCGTCAGCTCGGCCCGCCAGAGCGACATCATCGAGCTGGGCATCACCGCCACCGAGTTCGGCCGCACCTCCATGACCATGCGTTGCGAGGTGCGCAACAAGATCACCCGCAAGAGCATCCTCACCATCGACCGCATGGTCTTCGTCAACCTGGGCGAGGACGGCAAGCCCGCGCCGCACGGCAAGACGGAGATCACCTACATCCGCGACCAGTTCAAGGATTGACCGCTACCAGCGGCCGGAGGCTCCGCCACCGCCGCTGGAACCACCGCCACCGCTGAAGCCGCCGCCGGAGCTGCCGGACGAGCTGCTCGAGCTGCTGTCCGACGAACCGCCGGAGGAGCCCGAGCCGCTGCCGAACTGCCAGGTCGACAGTGGCGCGACGATGAAGATGAACGCGAACAGGCCGATGAAACCCGCCGTGAGGGTGAAGAACAGCAGCAGGTCGGTGGGCGTGAGGGTGACCAGGCAATACGCCAGGGTCGCCACCGTCACCAGGCCGACGCAGGCGAAGTAGCGCTGCCCGTTGGGCTGCCGCGCCCAGGGCCTGGGAATGCGTTTGACCAGGGCCGGTGCGATGAAGAACTGGGCGAAGAACAGTATCAGGCTGAACAGGTTGATGCTGTCCGCCTGGCGGTTGCCGCCAACCGGTTCCGGCAGCGCCTCGCCGCGCACCAGGCCCGATAGGGCATCGGTGCCAGCCTGGATGCCGCCAAAGAAATCGCCCTCGCGGAAGGCCGGGGTGATGCGCTCGCGGATGATGCGCGAGGCCAGCACGTCGGACACCGCGCCCTCCAGCCCGTAACCCACCTCGATGCGCAGCGCTCGGTCGTCCTTGGCCACCAGCAGCAGGATGCCGTCGTCCACGCCTTTGCGCCCCAGCTTCCACTGCTCGAACACGCGGATGGCATAGGCCTCGATGCTTTCCTCGCCGGTGCTGGGGATGATCAGCACCGCGAGCTGGGCACCTTTCTCCTTCTCCAGGGCAGCGAGCTGGTGTTCGAGGGCGGCACTCTGGCCGGCGTCCAGGGTGGCGGTGAGGTCGGTAACCCGCTGCGTGAGGGCCGGCACCGGCTGCGCGGCGCCGGCGCCGAGGCTGACCAGCACCAGCAGCAGGCTGAACAGTGAGGCGCGCATGGTCAGCCCTCGCGATGCGGCGTGGCGAAGTCGACCTTGGGTGCGACCGAGACCTCCGCCTCGTTGGCGACGCTGAAGTTGGCCTTGGGCTCGTAGCCGAACGCCATGGCGGTCAGGTTGCCGGGGAACTGGCGCACCAGCACGTTGTAGGCCTGCACGGCCTTGACGTAGCGCGAGCGCGCCACGGTGATGCGGTTCTCGGTGCCCTCCAGCTGCGCCAGCAGGTCCTGGAACAGCCCGTCGGCCTTCAGCTGCGGGTAGTTCTCGCTCACCGCGAGCAGGCGCGAGAGCGCGGAGCTGAGCTGGCCCTGGGCGTTCTGGAAGTTCTTCACCGCCTGCTCGTCCGTGAGCTGGCCGGCGTCGAGGTGGACGCTGCCGACCCGCGCGCGGGCCTCGCTGACCTGGGCGAGCACGGCCTGTTCGTGGGCCGCGTAGCCCTGCACGGTGCTGACCAGGTTGGGGATCAGGTCGGCGCGGCGCTGGTACTGGTTGAGCACCTCGGCCCAGTCGGCCTTGACCTGCTCGTCGGCGCTCTGCATGGCGTTGTAGCCACAGCCGCTGAGCAGCAACAGGGAAATCAGGAGGATGGCGAATCGAGGCATGGGAGTTTTCTCGTCCATGAAAAACACGCATTAGTACAGGCGATGCGCCCGACGGACAATCGTGGCCATTGGCCGATGTGCCGATTGCCACGTTTTTGGCGGCCATGGACGCCGAACGTCGGAATCACCAGGCTCTACGCTCACCCTTCGTCCTTGGAGCCCCCATGACCCTCGCCTACTGGTGCGTGCTGATCGCGCTGTTCCTGCCCTACCTGTCCACCGCTGCGGCGAAGTTCACCGGAGGCGACTTCGGCCCTCGGCAGAACCATGATCCGCGCACCTTCCTCGCCGGGCTCGAAGGCTGGCGCAAGCGTGCCAACAACGCCCAGCTCAACGCCTTCGAGGTCACCCCGGCATTCGCCATCGCCGTGGTCATCGGTCATCTCGCCGGGGGTGCCGAGCAGGGGACGCTGGATGCCCTGGCCATCGCCTTCGTGGCCAGCCGCATCGCCTACTTCATCTGCTACCTGGCAGACTGGGCGGCGTTGCGCTCGCTGGTCTGGTTCGCCGGCATGGGGCTGATCGCCAGCTTCTTCTTCGTCGCTGCCTGATCGGTCGCGCCGGGGCTCAGCGTTGCAGCTGCGCCTCGGCGGCGTTCAATTCGCGACGGGCCTCGGCCAGCTTGGCCTCGCGCTTGGCGATCTTCTCCACGTCGCCCTTGGCCCGGGCTTCGCGCAGGTCGGCTTCGCGCTCCCGGACCTCGGCGCGGTGCTTGGCGATGGCGTCCTCGCGCTGCTGGCGCAGGCCGGCGTCGGTGCAGTGGGCCGTCACTTCGTCCAGGGCCTTCTGCAGGCCCGCGACCTGTGCATCGTTGCCGTGGACGCGCGCCTGTTCGATGCGGGCTTCGAGGGCCTGGCGCTTCGCCGCGCAGCCGGTGGGCGGCGCCTCGGCCGCGTGGGCGATGCCCGCCAGGGCCAGGCCGGCGGTGAGCAGCAACAGCGTGGGAAGGTGCATGGGTTCGCCTCGTTCGGGTGGTTTCGGTCGTCGTCCAGTGTGGCCGTGAATGACTGCTCGTGCCTGGCTGATCGGGCTTTCAATGATCTGCGACAAACTGTCGCCACCCTTGGTATTTGCCGGGCATCTATCGATACTGTGCGCCCCGCCCGTCGCAGTACCCCGTGATCCGCCATGAAAAGAACGACCGTCCTGACCCTGCTTTGCGCCTGCCTGACTCTCGCCGCCTGCGGTGGCGTCGACCCCAATTCGCCGCTGGGCAAGCGCCAGGCGATCTTCAAGCAGATGCTGCACACCAGCGAGGATCTTGGCGGCATGCTGCGTGGCCGCGTCGAGTTCAACGAGCAGAAGTTCGCCGAGAACGCGGTGAAGCTCGACCAGCTGTCCCATGAGCCCTGGCAGCACTTCCCCAAGGTGCGTGACGAAGGCGACAGCGACGCCCGTGATGACGTCTGGCAGCGCCAGGAGCGTTTCCAGAGCCTGGCCCGCGAGCTGGAAGCCGCTACCGGTCAACTGGCCGCCGCCACGGCGAAGCGCCCCCTGGACCCGGACGCCATGGCTCCGCTGGTGCAGAAGGCCGAGGACGCCTGCGAGGCGTGCCACAAGGAATTTCGCGCCTACTGAGGCGCGGCCCCGAAGCCATCCACCTGCGCTTTCGCCAGGCGCTCTTGCAGCGCCTGGACTTCCGGGTGGTGGAAAAACGCCCGCAGCTGTCGCGCGCGCTCGGGCCCCAGGCCTGGCACGGCTTGCCATTGCGCCTCCGAGCGGCCGGCCAGTTTCTCCCAGCCGCCCTTCAGGTCGGCGTTGCCGCTGGGCGGCAGGCCGAGGGCTATCAGCCAGCGGGCGAAGGGTTGCCGCCTGGCTTCGGTCGCCGCCTCCCGGAAGCGCCGGGCATTGCGTTGAGCGAAGCCCGGTAGCCTGGCCAACTCTTCTTCTTCCAGCTCCAGCCAGTCCAGCAGGCCGTCCATCCTGCCGGCCGCCAGTAGCCGCTCCCAGGTACCGCGGCCGACGCCGCGCATCGCCAGGCCACCGCTGCCGGACAGCCACTCCAGGCGTGCACGGAACTGCGCCTCGCAGCCGGGCGTCGGGTGCCAGCAGCTCAGGGCGTGCAGGGCGGTCGGGTCCGGCACCTCCAGTTCCACGCGCTCGCCCGCCCGCAGCACCACCGACTCCAGGCGCGGGATGGTCAGCCCGGCCAGGGCGACGGCGACCTGGTCGCCGGGGCGGATATCCAGCTCGCGCCAGTGCTCCAGGGAGCCCAGGCTGACCCGCTGGATGCGCCGGTCCTCCAGGGTCACCGGCGAGAGCAGCAGGCGCGGGGTGATGCGCCCGGTGCGACCGACGAGGAATTCCACCCGCCGCACCTCGGCCAGGGCCTGGGCGAAGGGGTACTTCCAGGCGATGGCCCAGTGCGGCGGTCGTGCTTCCCAGTTGCGTGCGGCGGGCACCACACCCTGGCGGACCACCACGCCATCGCTGGCGAAAGGCAGGCCGCTGCGATACCAGTGCTCGCGCCAGTGCGCCACCTGGTCGGCGCTTCGCACCGGCAGGGTATGGCGCTGGGTGTCGGCGAAGCCCAGGCGGGTCAGCCCGTCCAGGCGTTGCAGCATGCCCCCGGGGCCGCCGGGCCAGTCCCAGACGAACAGCCCGATGCCGCGCGCCTCCTCATCCCCCAGGTGCTGCCTGGCCATCAGCCCGGCGACCCTGCCCCGGGCGCCGCGCCCTCCGGCCTGTGCCTGCACGTGCCCGGGCAATGACCAGTAGAGCTCGCCCTGCAGCACCAGGTCGCCCGGGTCGGCGAGGCGCTCGGGGATGGCCGGGATGCGCCGGGCGTTGGCCGTCCAGTCTTCGCCGCGCTCGCCATCACCGCGGCTGATGGCTTGCTGCAGGCGGCCGCCGCGGTAGACCAGGGTCACCGCCACGCCGTCCACCTTGGGCTGCACCCAGAGGTCGTCGCGGCCGCGCATCCAGGCGCGCAGCGCCTTGGCGTCCTCCAGCTTGTCGAGGCCGGTCTGGGCGACGGGGTGCGTGTGCTTGCCGCCTACCGTCGACAGGGGCTGCGTTTCCTGCGCCTCGGCCTGGGGGAAGCACTGGCGCAGTTCGGCGAAGCGCGAGCGCACCTGGTCATAGATCTCGTCGGGGACCGGCGAGAGGCGGTCGCGGTGGTAGCTGTGCTCCCAGCCCGACAGCTGTTCATGCAGGGCGTGCAGCTCGCGCTTGGCGCGGGCATCGCTCCAGGGCGGGCAATCGCCAGCGGCCAGGGCGAGGCCGGGCAGGCAGAGGGCCAGGGCGAGCAGGTGGGTAGACAGGGGGTTGGGCATGCGGGCCTCCGTGCGAACGATCCGGGCTCCATGCCCGGGGGACGCAGGAATACACCCTGGGCGGCGTCATCGCGCTCGCGAACCGCCGGGGCCCTGGGCGGGACCTTGGCAGGTGGGAGGGCGTTGCGGCGCCGGGGTGGGCAGGTGGCTGGCAGGGGCGGGGGCGGCTGCCCTGTGCTGCGACGGCAAGGGGGAATGCGCCAATGCGATGGATTCGACGGGCTGGTGCTGCGTGCGGGAAGGGGGGAGGGCGACGGCGTCCTACAGGAAGGGCCGACTCTCGCCGGCCCCCCTCTACTCAGCCCTTGTTGGCTTGGTCGAGCTTCTCGCAGCCTTCGGACAGCTGCTTCTCGGCCTTGTCGGCCACCGAGCCGAGCAGGCTGGCGCCCAGGCCGTTCTGTTCCTTCTTGGCCTCGTCCAGCTTGGCCTGTGCTTCCGCGCTCTTTTCCTCGCAGCCCTTGTTGAGCTTGTCGCCAAGGGGGTTGCCCAGGTCGACGGCCTGCGCCTGGACGGCGAACAGGGCTGCGAAGAGGGCGGCGGGAAGAATGGAGGTGATGCGCATGGGTATCTCCTTGGGCTCCAGCGCCAATGCTTGCTCGCCCCGGGCGCTCGAGTCATCCGTGAGGGAGGGGCGAGAGGGCGCGGATTCTAGCAGCGGCGCCCCTTTGGAGGGGCAGGGGAAAGCTCGACCGATTCACGAATGCGGCGAATGGCCATTCCCCAGGCGTTGCGACTAGCTGTTGTGCCTAGGACCAGGCCGCACGTTACAGGCCGGGTTCTGGGCTACGCAGTCGAACTGGAGGCTGGTAGCATCGCGCTCTTTCTCACAGGGAGTGGCAAATGGCTACGATAGGCTTTTTCCTCGCTTTGGCCGGCTGGATCTGGTCGGTGGCGCGAGGTATCCAGGTTTCCATGCTTTGCGCGGTGTTCAACTTCATCTTCCCGCCGATCTCGCAGATCATCTTCGCGGTCAACGAGCCGGTACAGCGCTCTCCGTTGCTGATCATGGCCGCTGGCCTGGGGCTGATGTACCTCGGAGGCGGCCTGAAGATTTCGTAAGCGCGATAGCGTCTCACCCAAGAGAAAGCCCCGCATCTGCGGGGCTTTCTCGTATCGCGTGGACCTTACAGGCCGGCGGCAGCACGCAGGGCGTCGACCTTGTCGGTCTTCTCCCAGGTGAAGGTGCTGAAGGTGTCGTTGCCGACGGTCTTCTGCTCCGGGGTACGGCCGAAGTGGCCGTAGGCCGCGGTGTCGCGGTACATCGGGTGGAGCAGGTCGAGCATCTTGGTGATCGCGTAGGGACGCAGGTCGAACACGTCGCGCACCAGCTTGATGATCTTCTCTTCGGCGATCTTGTGGGTGCCGAAGGTGTTGATCGAGATGGAGGTGGGCTCGGCCACGCCGATGGCGTAGGAGACCTGGATCTCGCAACGCTCGGCCAGGCCGGCGGCGACGATGTTCTTGGCCACGTAGCGGCCGGCGTAGGCGGCGGAGCGGTCGACCTTGGACGGGTCCTTGCCGGAGAAGGCGCCGCCACCGTGGCGGGCCATGCCGCCGTAGGAGTCGACGATGATCTTGCGGCCGGTCAGGCCGCAGTCGCCCACCGGGCCACCGATCACGAAGTTGCCGGTCGGGTTGATGTGGAACTGGGTGCCCTTGTGCAGCAGTTCGGCCGGCAGGGCGTGCTTGATGATCAGCTCCATCACCGCTTCGCGCAGGTCAGGCAGCGAGACCTCGGGGTTGTGCTGGGTGGACAGCACCACGGCGTCGATACCGACGACCTTGCCGTTCTCGTACTGGCAGGTGACCTGGGACTTGGCATCCGGGCGCAGCCACGGCAGCAGGCCGGACTTGCGGGCCTCGGCCTGGCGCTCGACCAGGGCGTGGGAGAAGCGGATCGGGGCCGGCATCAGCACGTCGGTCTCGTTGCTGGCGTAGCCGAACATCAGGCCCTGGTCGCCGGCGCCCTGGTCTTCCGGCTTGGCGCGGTCGACACCCTGGTTGATGTCGGGGGACTGCTTGCCAATGATGTTCATCACGCCGCAGGTGGCGCCGTCGAAGCCGACGTCGGAGCTGGTGTAGCCGATGTCGCAGATGACGTCGCGGACGATCTGCTCGAGGTCGACCCAGGCGCTGGTGGTGACTTCGCCGGCGACGATGGCGACGCCGGTCTTGACCAGGGTTTCCACGGCCACGCGGGCGTGCTTGTCCTGCTCGATGATGGCGTCGAGGACGGCATCGGAGATCTGGTCGGCGATCTTGTCCGGATGGCCTTCGGACACGGACTCGGAGGTAAAGAGGGAGTATTCGCTCATCTAACGGTTCCTTTAATACCGGTGGGTGAGGTCGCTTCGCGAATCCGGCTTGGCGAAGTGCCGTACCTGAATCTGAAAGCCGTTTCTTAAACCAATGTAGAGGCTCTCGCCGGGCGCAAGCCCTGCTGCGGCGGCCCACTGGGCCAGGTCGTCCTGTTCGAAGCCGAGCCAGAGATCGCCGCAGGCCTCCCTGGCCCAGCTCTGGTTGTGGCTGCACAACTCGGTGATCAGCAGGCTGCCACCCGGAAGGAGGTGGTGGGCCAGCTGCTTCAGGGCCTCGGCCGGGGCGGCGAAATGGTGCAGGACCATGTTCAGCACCACGCAGTCGGCGGCCTCGTGTTCGTCATCCAGGGCGTCGGCGAGCTTGAGCTCGACATTGCCCAGTCCTTCGGCAGCGCAGCGGTTGCGTGCCAGATCCAGCATCGCCGGGCTGTTGTCCAGCGCGGTGACGCGGGCGAAGCGCCGGGCCAGGTCGGGGAGGAAGCCCCCGTCGCCCGGGCCCACTTCCAGCGCGCAGGCGCTGGCCGGCAGGTTCAGCGCGTCCAGCAGGGCCAGCACGCTGTCGCGGTACTGCGGCAGGCCGGCGATCAGGTCCTGCTGGGCCTGGAACTTCTCCGCCGAGCGGGCGAAGAACTCGCGGCTCACCGCCTCGCGCTGGGCATGGACCTCGGCGATCCGCGCCTGCACCTCCAGCGGCAGATGCAGCGCATCGACCTCCTCCAGCAGCGCCCCGTGCAGGGTGCCGCCCAGGCGATCGCCCTGGGCGATGGCGCGGCGATAGAAGATCGCGTTGCCTTCGCGGCGCGTGGCCACCAGCCCGGCCTGGGACAGCACCTTGAGGTGGTGGCTCATGCCGGACTGGCCGATGGCGAAGATCTGCGCCAGCTCCAGCACCCCGAACGAATCGTTGGCCAGGGCGCGCAGCACGTTCAGGCGCAGCGGGTCGCCCCCGGCCTTGCACAGGGCGGCCAGCTCGTCGCAGTCGTCGTGGCGGATCTGGGGTACGCGCAGGTTCATAGGTGGCGCAGTCTAGTCCCCGCTCCTGCGGCTCGCAACGGCAATATCAAAAAGTTTTGATATTGCCGATGGGTGGTTATTTTTTGTCCAGGATCATCGCGAGGAAGGCGGCCGGCGCGGGGCTCAGGGTGCGCGTGGGGTGCCAGAGCAGGTGCATCTCGCGCTCGATATGCAGGTCGTGCACCTCGAGTGCCAGCAGGCGGCCGGCGGCGAGATCGTCCTCGATGACCCGCTGCGACAGCCAGGCGATGCCCTGGCCGTCGCGCACCAGGCGTTTCAGCGCCTCGGTGCTGGCGATGGCCATGCGCGGGCGTGCCTCCAGGCCCTGGCGGGCGTAGGCCTGCTCGATGCTGGCGCGGGTGCCGGAGCCTTCCTCGCGCAGGTACAGCGACTGGTCGGCCAGCTCGGCCGCGTGCAGGCGGCCCCGGGCCGCCAGGGGGTGGCCGGGACCGCAGACGGGCAGCAGGCGGTCGCGCTCCAGGAGGCTGAAGGCATGGCTCGCGCGATCGAAGTCGCCTTCGACGAAGCCCAGGGCGATGCGTTCGTCGGCCAGTGCCTGGGTGATCTCACGGGTGTTGCTCACCTGCAGGTCGACGCGGATCTCCGGATGGCGGGCGTGGAAGCGGGCGATCAGGTCGGGCAGCAGGTAGCTGCCCAGGGTGGCGCTGGCGCCCAGGCGCAACTCACCGTCATCGAGCCCGGCGAAGCTGCGCAGGTCCGCTTCGGCCGCCTGTTCGAGGGCGAAGATGCGTTGTGCATAACGGTGCAGGCGCTGGCCGCCTTCGGTGAGGGTCACGCCGCGTGGCTGGCGATCGAAGAGGGTGATTCCCAGGCGCGCTTCCAGCTCGCGCACTTCGCGGGTGACCGCCGGCTGGCTGATGTGCAGGCGCTCGGCGCCGGCGCTGATGCTGCCGCTCTCGGCGACGGCGAGGAACACCTTGAGGTGATGGAGATTCATAAATGAAATGCATGCCTTGCATATCTAGGATGTATTTTTCGTATAGCACGCCCGGGGTTTACCGTGCAGTCATCTTCTGCAACGGGTCCACCCGACCGGAGCCATCATGCCTCGTCCCCTTTCCCGACTCGTCGAACCGCGCGCCCTGGTTCGCCACTTCATTCCCGGCTGGTTCGCCGTGACCATGGGCACCGGCGTACTGGCGCTGGTGCTGGGCGCCCTGCCCTGGCAGGTGCCGGCGCTGCACCGCCTCGGCGAGGTGCTGTGGCTGTTCAATGCCCTGCTGTTCGCGGCCTGCGCCGGGCTGTTCGTGGCCCGCCTGCTGCTGCACCCGGATACCGTCGCGCCGATGCTGGCGCACCCGGTGCAATCGATGTTCCTCGGCGCCATCCCCATGGGGCTGGCGACCCTGGTCAACGGCCTGGTGCTCTATGGCGGTCCGCGCTGGGGGGAGACCGCCCATGCCGTCGCCCACGCCCTCTGGTGGCTGGATGTGGCGCTGGCCCTGGGGGCGGCGCTGCTGGTGCCCTACCTGATGTTCACCCGCCAGGAGCACGCGCTGGAGAAGCTCACCGCCGTCTGGCTGCTGCCCATCGTCGCGCCCGAGGTGGCGGCCGCCAGTGCCGGCGTCATCGCCCCGCACCTGGAGGCCGGCGATGCCCGCCTGCTGCTGGTGATGGGCTACCTGCTGTGGGGCCTGTCGATGGCCCTGGCCTTTTCCCTGATCACCCTGGTGCTGCTGCGCCTGGCACTGCACAAGCTGCCCGATACCGATTTCGCCGCCACCAGCTGGTTGCCCCTGGGGCCGCTGGCCACCGGGTGCCTGGGGCTGCTGGCGCTGGGCCGCGCCGCGCCCGCTGCGTTCGCCGGCTCGCCCTTGCAGGGCGTGGCCGAGCTGCTGCCGGCCATCGGCCTGGTGGGCGGCCTGGTGCTCTGGGGGGCGGGCCTCTGGTGGCTGGTCACGGCCTGCCTGTTCACTCGTCGCTACATCCGCCAGCGCATGGCCTTCAACCTCGGCTGGTGGGGCTTCACCTTCCCGCTCGGGGTGTTCGCCCTGGCGACCTTCGAGTTGCAGCGCCAGACCGGCCTGGCGTTCTTCGGTGCCATCGGTGCCCTGCTGGCGCTGCAACTGGCCACCGTCTGGGTCCTGGTGATGCGTCGCACCCTGGCCGGTATCTGGCATGGCGAGCTGTTCCGCGCGCCCTGCCTGTGCGCCCTGGCGGGCCCGGCGCGGGGTTGAAAACGGGCGGCGGCGCATCTTCGACCATCTGTCATTGCCCGAAGCCTGCCCGCTGGGCGAAAATAGCCGCCTTTTTTCGTTCAGCGTCTTTTCAGACCCGCAGGAGATCAGCGATGCCCAGCCGTCGTGAGCGTGCCAATGCCATTCGTGCCCTCAGCATGGATGCGGTGCAGAAAGCCAACAGCGGCCACCCCGGCGCCCCGATGGGCATGGCCGATATCGCCGAAGTGCTGTGGCGGGATTACCTGCAGCACAACCCGAACAACCCGCAGTGGGCCGACCGCGACCGTTTCGTGCTGTCCAACGGCCACGGCTCGATGCTGATCTACTCGCTGCTGCACCTCACCGGTTATGACGTCACGGTCGATGACCTGAAGAACTTCCGCCAGTTGCACAGCCGCACCCCGGGCCACCCGGAATACGGCTACACCGCCGGCGTCGAGACCACCACCGGCCCGCTGGGCCAGGGCATCGCCAACGCCGTGGGCTTCGCTCTCGCCGAAAAGGTGCTGGGTGCGCAGTTCAACCGTGAAGGCCACGAGATCGTCGACCACTACACCTACGCCTTCCTGGGCGACGGCTGCATGATGGAAGGCATCTCCCACGAGGTCTGCTCCCTGGCCGGCACCCTGGGCCTGGGCAAGCTGATCGCCTTCTACGACGACAACGGCATCTCCATCGACGGCGAGGTCCATGGCTGGTTCACCGACGACACCCCGAAGCGCTTCGAAGCCTACGGCTGGCAGGTGATCCGCAATGTCGACGGCCATGACGCCGACGAGATCCGCACCGCCATCGAGACTGCCCGCAAGAGCGCGCAGCCGACCCTGATCTGCTGCAAGACCATCATCGGCTTCGGTTCGCCCAACAAGCAGGGCAAGGAAGAGTGCCACGGCGCTGCCCTGGGCAACGACGAGATCGCCCTGACCCGCGCCAACCTGGGCTGGAACCACGCGCCCTTCGAAATCCCGGCCGACATCTACGCCGAGTGGAGCGCCAAGGAAGCCGGCGCCGCCCGTGAAGCCGCGTGGAACGAGCGCTTTGCCGCCTACGCCGCCGCCCACCCCGAGCTGGCCGCCGAATTCCAGCGCCGCATCAAGGGCGAGCTGCCTGCCGACTTCGCCGAGCAGGCCGCCGCCTACATCGCCGAAGTCGCCGCCAAGGGCGAGACCATCGCCAGCCGCAAGGCCAGCCAGAACGCCCTGAACGCCTTCGGCCCGCTGCTGCCCGAGTTCCTCGGCGGCTCCGCCGACCTGGCCGGCTCCAACCTGACCCTGTGGAAAGGCTGCAAGGGCGTCTCCGCCGAGGATGCCGCCGGCAACTATCTGTTCTACGGCGTCCGCGAGTTCGGCATGAGCGCCATCATGAACGGCGTCGCCCTGCACGGCGGCTTCATCCCCTACGGCGCGACCTTCCTGATCTTCATGGAATACGCCCGCAACGCCGTGCGCATGTCCGCCCTGATGAAGCAGCGCGTGCTCTACGTCTTCACCCACGACTCCATCGGCCTGGGCGAGGACGGCCCGACCCACCAGCCCATCGAGCAACTGGCCAGCCTGCGTTCGACCCCGAACCTGGACACCTGGCGCCCCGCCGACGCGGTGGAATCCGCCGTGGCCTGGAAGGCTGCCATCGAGCGCAACGACGGCCCGAGCGCGCTGATCTTCTCCCGCCAGAACCTGCCCCACCAGGCGCGCGATGCGGCCCAGCTGGCCAACATCGCCCGTGGCGGCTACGTGCTCAAGGACTGCGACGGCGAGCCCGAGCTGATCCTCATCGCCACCGGCTCCGAAGTCGGCCTGGCGGTACAGGCCTTCGAGCAACTGAGCGCCGCCGGCCGCAAGGTGCGTGTGGTCTCCATGCCGTCCACCAGCCTGTTCGACCAGCAGGATGCCGCCTACAAGCAATCCGTGCTGCCGCTGGAAGTCGGTGCGCGCATCGCCATCGAAGCCGCCCACGCCGACTACTGGTACAAGTACGTGGGCCTGGAAGGCCGCGTGATCGGCATGACCAGCTTCGGCGAATCCGCCCCGGCCCCGGCCCTGTTCGAACACTTCGGCTTCACCGTCGAGAACATCGTCGCCACCGCTGAAGAATTGCTGGAGGACTGACGCCAGCTGCAAGCTGCAAGCCTCAAGCGGCAAGCGAGAGCCCCTTTGCCGCCGCGTGACTTGCAGCTTGCCGCTTGCGGCTTGCGGCTATGTCCAATCCTCGTTTCCGCGTTGCCCTGAACGGCTACGGCCGTATCGGTCGTTGCGTCCTGCGTGCGCTGCATGAGCGTGGCGGGCGTGATGGCTTCGAGATCGTCGCCCTCAATGACCTGGCCGACCAGGCCAGCATCGAGTACCTGACGCGCTTCGACTCCACCCATGGCCGCTTCCCGGGGGACGTGAAGGTCGACGGCGATTGCCTGCACATCAACGGCGACTGCGTGAAGGTGCTACGCAACCCGGCGCCCGAGGGCATCGACTGGGCGGCGCTGGGCGTCGACCTGGTGCTCGAGTGCTCCGGCCAGTACACCAACCGCGCCCAGGCCGAGCGCTTCCTGCGCGCCGGCGCGCCACGCGTGCTGTTCTCCCAGCCGATGGCCAGCGAGGCGGACATCGACGCCACCATCGTCTACGGCGTCAACCAGGACAGCCTGGTGGGCACCGAGACACTGGTCTCCAACGCCTCCTGCACCACCAACTGCGGCGTGCCCTTGCTGAAACTTCTCGACGAGTCCGTGGGTCTGGAATACGTCTCCATCACCACCATCCACTCCGCGATGAACGACCAGCCGGTAATCGACGCCTATCACCATGAGGACCTGCGCCGCACGCGCTCGGCCTTCCAGTCGGTGATCCCGGTCTCCACCGGCCTGGCCCGGGGCATCGAGCGCCTGTTGCCGGAACTGACCGGGCGCATCCAGGCCAAGGCCATCCGCGTGCCGACGGTGAACGTGTCCTGCCTGGACATCACCCTGCAGACCGCCCGCGACACCAGTGCCGCCGAGATCAACCGCGTGCTGCGCGAGGCCGCCGAAAGCGGCCCGCTCAAGGGCCTGCTGGCCTACACCGAGCTGCCCCACGCCAGCTGCGATTTCAATCACGATCCCCATTCCGCCATCGTCGACGGCAGCCAGACCCGCGTGTCCGGGCCGCGCCTGGTCAACCTGCTGGCCTGGTTCGACAACGAGTGGGGCTTCGCCAACCGCATGCTCGACACCGCAGGCCACTACCTGCGGGTTTCCGCTGTTTCCACAACATCCAGCCCCGTGAAGGACTGACCCCATGACCGTGTTGAAAATGACCGACCTCGACCTCCAGGGTAAGCGCGTACTGATCCGCGAAGACCTCAACGTCCCGGTGAAGGACGGTGTCGTGAAGAGCGATGCGCGCATCCTCGCCTCCCTGCCGACCATCAAGCTGGCACTGGAGAAGGGCGCGGCGGTGATGGTCTGCTCGCACCTGGGTCGTCCCACCGAAGGCGAGTTCTCCGACGAGAACAGCCTCAAGCCGGTCGCCGACTACCTGGCCAAGGCCCTGGGCCGCGACGTGCCGCTGGTGGCCGACTACCTGGACGGCGTCGACGTCGCCCCCGGCCAGGTGGTGCTGTTCGAGAACGTGCGCTTCAACAAGGGCGAGAAGAAGAACGCCGACGAGCTGGCGCAGAAGTACGCCGCGCTGTGCGACGTGTTCGTGATGGACGCCTTCGGCACCGCCCACCGCGCCGAGGGCTCGACCCACGGCGTGGCCAAGTTCGCCAAGGTCGCCGCCGCCGGCCCGCTGCTGGCCGCCGAACTGGACGCGCTGGGCAAGGCCCTGGGCAATCCGGCCCGCCCGATGGCCGCCATCGTCGCCGGCTCCAAGGTCTCCACCAAGCTCGACGTGCTCAACTCCCTGAGCCAGATCTGCGACCAGCTGATCGTCGGTGGCGGCATCGCCAACACCTTCCTCGCCGCGGCCGGCTACAAGGTCGGCAAGTCGCTGCACGAGGCCGACCTGATCGACACCGCCAAGGCCATCGCCGCCAAGGTCAGCGTGCCGCTGCCGGTGGACGTGGTGGTCGCCAAGGAGTTCGCCGAGACCGCCGAGGCCGCCGTCAAGCTCATCGCCGACGTGGCGGATGACGACATGATCCTCGACATCGGCCCGCAGACCGCCGCCCAGTTCGCCGAGCTGCTGAAGTCGTCGAAGACCATCCTCTGGAACGGCCCGGTCGGCGTCTTCGAGTTCGACCAGTTCGGCAACGGCACCCAGGTGCTGGCCCAGGCCATCGCCGAGAGCCCGGCCTTCTCCATCGCTGGCGGTGGCGACACCCTGGCGGCCATCGACAAGTACGGCGTCGGCGAGCGCATCTCCTATATTTCCACTGGCGGCGGCGCTTTCCTCGAATTCGTCGAGGGCAAGGTCCTGCCGGCCGTGGACGTGCTGGAACAGCGCGCCAAGGCCTGAAATAGCGGCTAAACCATGGCGGCGGCCCGTGGTCCCTTGAACAGGACCCGAGAAAAGGAGTTGCCGCCATGCGTACCAACCTGATCCTGCTGTCGTTGTTCGCAATGCTCACCGGTTGTGCGGGTGGTTCTTCCCCCGCCACCTGCGAGGTGATGAGCCCGCCCCAGGTCGTCCTGCCGCAATCCCAGGACGACCAGCGCGTCGAGGCCCAGAGCAGCGGTGATCCGACCGTCAACGGCAGCCAGGAACGGCACTGTCCATGACCCTCGATGGGTGAACGGCCTTCTGGCCAAGGGAGTGAAAGGATGAAAGGCATGTTCGCCCTTGCGGCGCTGTTGGCGCTGGGCGGTTGTGCGGGCGCCCAGGCGCCGGCCGACGACTGGACCCGCTGGGTCTGCGACAGCCAGGCCGAGGTGCTGTGGCGCTTCGTCGACGCCGACCGGGAGCAGGTGGACCTGCGCCTGGGCGGCGGCGATATCGTCTACCGCCTCAAGCAAGAACCTTCGGGGTCCGGCGCGCTCTATAGCGACAGCCGCCTGGCCTTCCACACCAAGGGTGACGAGGGGCTGGTGTACTGGGTCGCCACCGATGACCTGATCGGTCGCGGCTGCAAGGCGCCCTGAACCGGCGCCGATGATTGCACCGGGCCGGCGTCATCGCCGGCCGGTTTTTACGGGAGGACGCTCGCCGTCCTTCATGGAACTTGAACCTGGCCTGCCCCTGCGGCAGGCTTCGCATTTCGAATGCCCACCCACTCGGGAGACTGAAACACCATGGCACTCATCAGCATGCGCCAGATGCTGGACCACGCCGCCGAATTCGGCTACGGCGTACCGGCCTTCAACGTCAATAACCTGGAACAGATGCGCGCCATCATGGAAGCGGCCGACAAGACCGATTCCCCGGTGATCGTCCAGGCTTCCGCCGGTGCCCGCAAATACGCCGGCGCGCCCTTCCTGCGCCACCTGATCCTGGCGGCCATCGAAGAATTCCCGCACATCCCGGTGTGCATGCACCAGGACCACGGCACCAGCCCGGACGTCTGCCAGCGCTCCATCCAGCTGGGCTTCTCCTCGGTGATGATGGACGGCTCCCTGCGTGAAGACGGCAAGACCCCGGCCGACTACGAATACAACGTCCGCGTGACCCAGCAAACCGTGGCCTTCGCCCATGCCTGCGGCGTGTCGGTGGAAGGCGAGCTGGGCTGCCTGGGCAGCCTGGAAACCGGCATGGCCGGTGAAGAGGACGGCGTCGGTGCCGAGGGCGTGCTGGACCACAGCCAGCTGCTGACCGACCCGGAAGAGGCCGCGGACTTCGTCAAGAAGACCCAGGTCGACGCCCTGGCCATCGCCATCGGCACCAGCCACGGCGCCTACAAGTTCACCAAGCCGCCGACTGGCGACGTGCTCTCCATCGAGCGCATCAAGGAGATCCACAAGCGTATCCCCAACACCCACCTGGTGATGCACGGCTCCTCTTCGGTGCCGCAGGAGTGGCTGAAGGTGATCAACGAATTCGGCGGCGACATCAAGGAGACCTACGGCGTGCCGGTCGAGGAGATCGTCGAAGGCATCAAGCACGGCGTGCGCAAGGTCAACATCGACACCGACCTGCGCCTGGCCTCCACCGGTGCCATCCGCCGCATGATGGCCGAGCAGCCGAGCGAGTTCGACCCGCGCAAGTTCTTCGCCAAGACCATCGTCGCCATGCGTGATATCTGCATCGCCCGCTACGAAGCCTTCGGCACCGCCGGCAACGCCTCGAAGATCAAGCCGATCTCCCTCGAAGGCATGTACCAGCGCTACGCCAAGGGCGAGCTGACCGCCAAGGTCAACTGAGTTCTGGCGCTGTAAACGGAAAGCCCCGCATTCGCGGGGCTTTCTGCTTTCCGGGGCCTGGAACCCGCATGCGGCGTCCTTACTGGGCGGTGCTGGTCGCCAGGGCCCGGTGCTCGAGCTTCAGGTTGTAGAAGGTGGCGCTGCCGGCTTCGGTGGCCTCGCCGACGTTGTCCTGGGCATAGACCCCGGCCTTGAAGTACAGCGGCTTGGGCGCCCAGGTGGGGTCCAGTTGCTGGGTGAACATCGTGCTGTTGACCAGGATGCTCAGCTGCCCGGTGGGCGACATGTTGATGACGTAGGTGAAGCGCTGGTTGAGCTTCACGCCGCTGAGCAGGGTGACCACCGCACCGTCCGCGTCGCTCGGGGTGTTGCGCACCTTGGCGACGATGTTGCCGGTGCCGGTCTTGGTCTTGAACTGGTACTCCAGCTTGAGCAGCGGGCTGGTGCTGCCGTAGGCATGGATCTGACCGATCACGATCTTGCCCGTGGACGGGACCTGGCCGACCGCCAGGTTGGCGCTCATGTAGTTGTCGGCGGCGCCGTAGGTCCAGTTGCGCAGCTTGCCATCGGCGTAGGTTTCGCGCAGCTCGCTGCGCGGGTAGACGGCGTTGGCGGTGGCGCTGCCGTTCACCGGGGTCCAGAAGAACAGGGTGCCGTTGGCCGCCTTGAAGTAGTTGTCCTGATAGCCACCCATCAGGGCGGGGGTTTCGATGGTCACCGAGGGGCTGCCGACGGGGATGGTGAGGTTCCAGGTTCCAAGATCGATCATTTTGACTGAGTTCTCTAAGAGAACTTTCAGTCGGGTGCTATCTCATCCACGAGACGTAATCACTTACTTCGGCATCCGGCCAACTGCACACGAACTAAAAGTGAAAGCTAGGTAATGGCAGGGGGCTGCCGTGTCGTCCGAAGGCATTTACGCCGTCTCGCGGAACGCTTTATAGGGTTGCGCAAGCCCCTTGTTAATCACCGATCGTCGCCGTCGGACCTGTCAAAAAGCCGTCTGGAACGGGCTTTGCCATCAAGGTGCAATCGCCAAAACTAACCAGGTGGTTCATGTCCGGAATGCCGCCCTCAGGTGGAATGCGGCTTGCGCCGAATCATTGGCGTCATTTTTCTGTAAGCGCAGCGGCAGACCCGTTTCGCTGGGGGCGGGCAGGTGCTGGGAGGGCATCCGATGAACGGTCGCCGGGCTTCTGCCGCTGCGCTGACAGGCTGCGTCGCAAACTGTCACCGGCGGTAGAATGCGGGCTTTCTCCCGGCCACATCGATCCCCCATGAACCCGCTCCGCTACATCCAGTCCTACCCCGCCCACCTGCAGGAGCAGATCCGCCTGCTGGTCGAGCAGCGCCGCCTGGGCGAATACCTCGCCAAGCGCTACCCGGATCGTCATGAGGTGCAAAGCGACAAGGCCCTCTATGGCTACACCAACGCCCTGCGCCAGGAGCACCTGCGCAATGCACCGGCCATCGACAAAGTGGTCTACGACAACAAGCTGGACGTCGTGCAGAAGGCGCTCGGGCTGCACACGGCGATCTCCCGGGTGCAGGGCGGCAAGCTGAAGGCGAAGAAGGAGATCCGCGTGGCCTCGCTGTTCAAGGAGGCGGCGCCGGAATTCCTGCGGATGATCGTGGTGCACGAGCTGGCGCACCTGCGCGAGCGCGACCACAACAAGGCGTTCTACCAGCTCTGCGAACACATGCTGCCGGGTTATCACCAGTTGGAGTTCGACCTGCGCCTGTACCTGATCCAGCGTGAGCTGGAGGCAGGGAACTGAAGGGGAATGGGTGGGGGCGGGAGGGAGAGTGTCATGCCCAACCCCAGCTGTGGAGGGCTGCAGGATGAGCGCAGTCCTGAGGCGGGCATGACGGGACCGACTATACCCATGCGCCCCGTGTGGTCGATGTAGGCCCCATCCCAAAGGCTCCGCCGAATGCTCCGGCGAGGTCCCCCGTACCTGCTCGCGTACGCCGGAAAAAGCCTGCTAGGCTCTCCCCATCCCTGTCGTCGAGTATTCGCGGGCATGAGCCGCTACCTACGGATGTTGTGTCCAGTGCTGCTGTGCCTGGCGTTCGCGCCATCCGCGCCGGCCCGCGAATGGCTGGCCGTGGGGGCCGAGTTCCCGCGCCTGTTCGGGCAGACGGTGGAAGGTCGTTTCATCGGCCTCGGCCCTGACGTGCTGCGCGAGGTGGTGCAGCGCATGGGCGACTCGGTGCGCTTCGAACTCTACCCCTGGGCCCGGGCGCAGAAGATGGTGGCGCAGGGGCGCGCGGACATCCTCATAGGCCCCTATCGCACGCCGGAGCGCGAGGGACTGTTCCTCTTCAGCCAGCGCCCCTTCTACCGCGACCGCATCGTGTTCTTCGCCCGTTCCGGCCTTGCCGTGACCTGGCAGGGCGACTATGCCGCCCTGGCCGGCAGGCGCGTCGGGGTCATCCGGGGCTGGACCTACGGGCCGCGCTTCGACCGGGGCCGTCAGGCGATGGACCTGCACAGCATCGAGAGTGTCGACAACGCCCTGCGCATGCTGGTGATGGGGCGCATCGACCTGCTGGCGAGCAACGAGCGCAATACCCGGCCGCGCATCGACGCCCTCGAACACGGCACGGTCAGCCAGTTGCAACCGATCATCGACACCCAGGACGGCTACTTCGCCTTCCCCAGGACCGATGAACATGCCGCCTTGCGCGAGGATTTCGACCGCGCCTTCGCCAGCCTGATCGCCGAGGGTCGGCTGAACACGCTTGCCGTGCGCCAGGGGGTCACCATTCCCTGAGAGGTTTCACGGATCGTTGCGTGGCTGGGCCCGGAACTGCGCGTCGATGTCCCGCTTCAGGCGCTGGACCAGGTGCAACGCTTCGGCTTTGCCGCAGGTTGCTGAGAAGGGTATGCCGGCGGTTTCCAGGATGGTCTGGCGGGTGCGTTGATCGAAGATGAGCACATGCAGGCTGCGATCGCTGTCCATGTGCCCGGAGAACCCAAGTGGCAGCAACTGGGTACGCATGTAGTCCAGGGTTCTGGACAGTCGTTCGGTGTTCACGGGAATGGCCTCGGCGCTATGGATCGGGAAGGTGGACGGTATCCACCAACCGAGTGGAACCTGCCGGTAGGCGTTCGGTTCCCCGCGCCTGCGTGTCGCTCGTCGGCGGAGTGGTACGGCACTGTCTGCCGGCAGCGCCGATGGCTACACTGGCACAAGGCCATGTGGGGACTGTCGTGAGTACTGAAGAGTCGGGTTATTCGATCTATAGGCGTCTGGTTTCGCAATTGATGAACGGTGAAGAGCAGCTCCCCAGCCTGCCCATGATCACCATGGAGATCCGCCGGGCCCTGGCCAATCCGGATGCCAGCACCTCTTCCCTGGCGCGGGTCATCAACAAGGACCCGGCGCTCAGCGCAACGCTGGTCAAGCACGCGGCCAGCACGCGCCTGCGCACCGCCTTGCCGCCCAAGACCCTGGAGGACGTGATCCGCACCCTGGGCATGCTGGAGGTGGACCGCATCACCATGGTCCACAGCATCAAGAGCCTGTTCACCCTGCACAGCGCCTCGCACAAGAAGCTCTTCGTCGACACCTGGAGCCGCCTGGCCCGGCGCGGCAGCATCAGCGCCGTGCTCGCGCGCCTGCTCGGGCACGCCTCTTCCGAGCACGTGCTGCTGGCCAGCGTGCTCAGCGACATCGGTGCCCTGGCGATCCTTTCCGCGTTCAAGGACGCCCAGCAGATCCCCTCGCCCGAGCTCTACTCGCGCCTGTGCCGGGAGTACGGCAAGTCCCTCGGCGTCATCGTCCTGAAGAAGTGGGCGGTGGACGACAGCTATATTGCAGTGGTGCGCGGCCTGGGCGCCTGGGACGAATCCAGCGGCCCCGGCGTCGAGCTCGTCGACCTGATCAACCTCGGCCTGTTCCACGCGCTCCGCGAGGCCGGGCCCACCGCCCTGCTGCCGCCGCTGCGGGAGTTGGCTGCCTATCGCAAGTTGCAGCCGCCCCTCAACGCCCTGGACCCCAGCGGCAATGGCCTGGCCTTGGTAGCCAGCCAGCGTGCCGAGATCCAGCGGGTGGAGTCGCTGCTCCAGTAGTTGCACCGTTCGGGTGCGTTGCCTTCCCGTCGCAGGGCCGCTGCGGGGTTCCGCTGGCCGGAGAGCCTCGTGATGCGCCGTGCGCAGCCTTCCCGGCGGCATCGGCGTTCTTGGGTACCACCCCGGGTTCGGCTTTTGCATGATGCAGGCTTTCGGCCTACCCGCCGATCCGGGTCCAATGAGGTGTCGTCATGACAGCATTACTCACGCCGGGCGTGCGCCTGCTCGAAGGGTTCAGCTTCGCGCGCAAGTTCCAGCTGCTCTTCCTCCTGTTCATCCTGCCGCTGGGCTATGCCCTGTGGGTGATCACCGCGTCCTACCTGGACCGCCTCGGCCTGGTCGATGGCGAACTCAGCGGCATGCGGGTGATCGCCACCCTGGCCGACGCCCAGCACGAAGTGGGCGCCCAGCGCCTGCTGCTGGCCCGCTGGAAGGGCACCGAGGACGCCGCCAAGGCGCAACTCGAACAACGCGGCGGCCGCCTGCAGGAAGCCCTGGCCAAGGTCGAGGCGCAGTTGCAGGCGGAGGGGCTCGGCGAGCAGAGCCGCAAGCTGTTCGAGGAGGCCCGTTCACGCAGCGCGCGCATCAGCTTCCAGGCGCTGGCGCCGCTGGCCCTGCCCGACGCCCTGGAGCGCTTCCAGGACGTGTTGCAGAGCCTGCAATCCCTGCGCGAGCAGGTGGCCACCGAGACCGGCCTCATCCTCGACCCGGGGATGGACACCTACCTGATGATGGAGCAACTCACCTACGTGCAGCCGCGCGCCCAGGAGCTGCTCGGCAGCTTCGCCGCCAACGCCCATGGCGCCGTGGTGTCGCAGCACTTCACCCTGCAGAGCCGTGTCGCCGTGCGTGACCTGCGCCGCTCGCTGGACGACACCGCGCGGCAGCTGCGCAAGGCCCAGGACGCCATCGCCCAGGCGTCCGACGTCAATGCCGCGCTGGGCGGCCCGCTCCGCCAGGCCGACCAGGCCATGAGCGATTTCCTCGCCCGGGTCGACAAGGGCATGTTCGAGGCCAACCCCTTCACCCTCGGCACCGCCGAATTCGTCCAGCAGGTCGAGCGCCTCGATGGGCAACTGGTGGCGCTGCAGCAGGCGCTGACCGAGCGCTTCCAGGCGCGCCTCGGCGATTTCCGGACCCAGGCGCTGCGCAGCATGGTCCAGGTGATCGGCGCCTTCAGCCTGCTCACCCTGCTGGCCCTGTACATGCTGCTGTGCCTGAACGCCGCCATCCGCCGTGGTACTGCTGCCATCACCGAGGCCGCCGAAGGCCTGCGTGCCGGCGACCTGCGGGTGGCGGCCACCGTGCATGGCCGCGACGACCTGGCGCAGATCGCCGAGGCGCTCAACGCCGCCCTGGTGCAATTGCGCGGCTCGCTGGCCGGGGTCAACCAGGAGAGCAACCAGCTCGGCGGCACCGTGCTGCAGCTCAATGCCCAGGCCCAGGAGACCCTCACCTCGGTGGAGCAGCAACAGGGCCAGGTCAGCCAGATCGCCGCGGCCGCGCACGAGTTGGCGGCCACCGCCCAGAGCGTGGCGGAGAGCTGCGAGGGGGCGGCCCAGGATGCCCAGCAGACCCGGGAGATCGCCATGCAGAGCAACCAGCGCAGCGCCCGCACCGGAGCCAGCATGCGCGAACTGAGCACGCGCCTGGGCGACACCGTCTCCGCGTTGCAGCAGCTGCGTGACCAGGCGCAGCAGATCAACCGCGTGGTGGACGTGATCAAGGGCATCGCCGAGCAGACCAACCTGCTGGCGCTCAATGCCGCCATCGAGGCGGCGCGCGCCGGGGAGCAGGGCCGTGGCTTCGCCGTGGTGGCCGACGAGGTGCGCAGCCTGTCGCAGCGCACCCAGGACTCCACCAAGGAGATCGGCGACACCGTCGCCAGCCTGCAGGGCGTGGTCGGCCAGGCCGTCGCCCTGATGGAGGCCGCCTTCAAACAGGCCGAGGGCGACGTGGGCAGCGTGCTGAGCATGGGCGAGGACCTGTCCGGTATCGCCGATGCGGTGCAGCGGGTCAGCGACCGCCTGGCGCAGATCGCCACCGCCGCCGAGGAACAGGCCGCAACGGCGGACGAGGTCAGCGGCAATATCCAGCAGGTCGACCAGGCCGCCAGCCTGCTGTTGCAGGGGGCCCAGTCGGTCCAGGCCGCCGCCGAGCAACTGCATCGCGGCAGCCAGGCGCTGAACCAGAACACCTCGCGTTTCCGCCTGGCCTGATCGCCGGGCAACCGGCCGCCTGCGGGCGGCCGGCCTCGCTCAGAGCTTCCAGAACGGTTTCAGCGCCTCGTCGCGGGCCTGTTCGCGGGTCAGGCCGATGTCGCGCAGTGCCTGCTCGTCCAGGTCCAGCAACGCCTTGCGCGTCTGCAGGCGGCGCCAGAAGCGATGCCAGCGGCCATCTCCCGCGGAGCGGGTGCTCGCGCGGACGCGCAGGTGGTCCAGCTCCAGCTCTTTCGCGTGGAGGCTCAGCCGCGTATCGCTCAGGCCGTTCATGTCGATCTCCTCGTGCCGGGGTGTATGGAGGCCATGATGCGCGGCGGGCAAAAAGCATTACAGATTCAAGGCGTGGATATTTTTTTCATACAGATTGCGCGATGGATCTTCTGAATCCACAATTTGCCCGTCATCTGTACCGGTCCGTGCAAAGCGGGCTCCGCGCAAGGGGAACTGTCATGAAGCTCTACACCCAGCTCGCCGAAACCCTCGCCGCCCGCATCGAGCAGGGCTACTACCGGCCCGGCGACCGCCTGCCCTCGGTCCGCGCCCTGAGCCAGGAGCACGGCGTCAGCCTCAGCACCGTCCAGCAGGCCTACCGCCTGCTGGAGGATGGCGGCCTGGCCGTGCCCCGGCCCAAGTCCGGCTACTTCGTGCCGCCCCGTCGCGCGGCCCCGGCGCTGCCGGCCATGACCCGCGCGGCGCAGCGCCCGGTGGACGTGTCGCAATGGAGCGATGTGCTGGAGCTGGTCAAGCGCGGTGCCCGCGACGGCCTGGTGCAACTGGGCCGGGGCATGCCCGATGTCACCAGTCCGACCCTGCGACCGCTGCTGCGCAGCCTGGCGCAGGTCGCCCGGCGTCCGGACCTGGGCGGCCTGTACTACGACGCCATCCAGGGCTCGCTGCCCTTGCGCGAACAGATTTCCCGGCTGTTGGTGGATGCGGGCTGCCAGATACCCGCCAGCGACCTGATCATCACCACCGGCTGCCACGAGGCGTTGTCCGCCTCCATTCGCGCCATCTGCCAGCCGGGGGACATAGTCGCGGTGGATTCGCCGAGCTTCCATGGCGCCATGCAGGCGCTGAAGGGCTTCGGCATGAAGGCCCTGGAACTGCCCACCGACCCGATCAACGGCATCAGCCTGGAGGCGCTGGAGATGGCCCTGGAGCAGTGGCCGATCAAGCTCATCCAGCTCACCCCCAACTGCAACAACCCGCTGGGCTACATCATGCCGGAGGCCCGCAAGCGCGCCCTGCTGACCCTGGCCCAGCGCTACGACGTGGCGATCATCGAAGACGACGTCTATGGCGACCTGGCCTACCGCTACCCGCGGCCGCGCACCATCAAGTCCTTCGACGAGGACGGCCGCGTGCTGCTGTGCAGCTCCTTCTCCAAGACCGTGGCGCCCGGTATCCGCATCGGCTGGATCGCCCCCGGTCGCTACTTCGACCGGCTGCTGCACATGAAGTACATCTCCACCGGCGCCACCGCCACCCAGCCGCAGATCGCCCTGGCCGAATTCCTCGCCAGCGGCGCCTACGAGCCCCACGTGCGGCGCATGCGCAGCCAGTACCAGAACGGCCGCGACCAGATGATCGACTGGGTGATGAAGTACTTCCCCGAAGGCACCCGCGCCAGCCGGCCCCAGGGCGGCTTCATGCTCTGGGTCGAGCTGGACGAGGGCTTCGACACCCTGCGCCTGAATCGCGCCCTGCTCGACAAGGGCGTACAGATCGCCTCCGGCAGCCTGTTCTCCGCCTCCGGCAAATACCGCAGCTGCCTGCGCATGAACTACTCGCGCAAACCCGACGCCGAACAGGAAGCCGCCGTGCGCAAGGTGGGCGAGACGGTGAAGGCGTTGATGGCGGAGATGGAGGGGAATCGCGAGCAGGACCCTGTGGGAGCGAATTCATTCGCGATGACCTGAGCCCGGTGGCGTCCAGCTACGCCGCTCCCGGATTTTTCCTGTGGTTGAGCGCGCGGTTGCATCTCGCCCCTCTGGTTAGAGTCGCTTCTTTCCATGGAGGGAGGGGCGGCCCATGGGCAGCCGCGATCTGCGCAAGGGACGTGTTTCTGAAGCTGGCAGGGTCTATCTCATCACCGCGACAACGGCCCAGAGGCGTCCGCTCTTCGCCGATTTCACGCACGCTCGGTTATTGATAAGTGAACTGAGGCGTCTGGAGCGGAGCAACCTGGCGCACTCTATGGCCTGGGTGGTGATGCCCGATCATTTCCACTGGCTGATGCGGCTCAACGGGCCAATGCCCTTGTCATCGGTGGTCAAGGCGCTGAAAGGGCGGACCGCCAGGCGACTGGGACCGTTGCTGGAGAATGGCGGCGAGGTCTGGCAGCCAGGCTTTCACGACCGTGCGCTGAGGCGCGAGGATGAATTGCTGCCGATTGCGCGCTATGTGGTTGCCAATCCGCTTAGGGCGGGGCTGGTGCGGCGTATTGGTGATTACCCGCATTGGGACGCGGTGTGGCTGTGAGGGGGTGGCAGTCCTGCGGACTGCTTCGCGAATGAATTCGCTCCCACGGTGCATCGTGCTCTTCTGTGGGAGCGAATTCATTCGCGATTGTCCGAGCGCAGGTTTCCTTGAACGGTAGGGGCGAATGTATTCGCCCCTACAGGTGTGCAGGTCCCGAACGGATTACCTCACCCCACCTTCTTCCCACTCGCCAGGTGCGCCGCCAGGGTACGCAGGGCGCCGAGCTGGCGGCAGATCAGGCCGAGCTCGGTCTGCACCAGGCGGGCGCGTTCGTTCATGTCCTCGGGGAGCTGTTCCAGCTCCTTGGCCAGGGCTTCCTCGCTGTCGCTGTGGATGGTCACCGGCTTGCGCGCGGCGAGGTCGGTGGCGATCTCTTCCAGGGTCGTGGCGATGCGTTCGGCGGCATCGCCCAGCAGGCTGCCTTCCAGGGCCATGGGTTCGCTTGCGCGATGCGCGCCGAGGGCGGACAGGTAGCTGAGCAGGGTGTGGGAGAGCACCAGGAAGCGGAAGCCGATGTCCGCCTCCTTACGGAAGTGGCCGGGCTCCATGAGCATGTTGGCCAGCGTCGTGGACAGCGCCGCATCGGCGTTGTGGGCGTTGCGCCGGGCCAGGCGGTAGGCCAGGTCGTCGCGCTTGCCGGCGTTGTACTGCTGCACCAGCTGGCGCAGGTAGCGGGCGTTGCAGGCCAGGGTGTTGGCCACCACGCGGTGCAGGCCGCGGCCCTGCCAGTCGGGGAGGATGAAGATCACCGCCAGCGCGGCGATCAGGCTGCCCAGCAGGGTGTCCACCAGGCGCGGCACGAAGAGGCCGTAGCTGTCGCCGATCTGGTTGAAGCAGAACAGCACCATCAGGGTGATCGACGCCGTCGCCAGGGTGTAGCGGGTGGCCCGGTTGGCGAAGAAGATCACCCCGGCGACCACGGCGAACAGTGATTGCACCAGGGCGCTGGGGAACAGGTCGAACAGCGCCCAGCCCAGGGCCAGGCCGATGACGGTGCCGATGATCCGCTGCACCAGCTTGCGCCTCGTGGCGCCGAAGTTCGGCTGGCAGACGAAGACCGTGGTGAGCAGGATCCAGTAGCCCTGGCTGGGGTGGATCAGGTGCAGCACGCCGTAGCCGACGCACAGGGCGATGGCCATGCGCAGGGCGTGGCGGAACACCAGGGAGGTCGGGGTGACGTTCTGCTTCAGGCGTTCCCAGACGTCCTTCAGGCCCTTGGGCGAGCGATCCAGCAGGCTGCTGTCCTGGGCTTCGGCGAGGGCGTCGGGGTTGCTGGCGTCGGTCAGCAGGCGATCGAGGGTGGAGAGGTTGCCGGCCAGCGCGTTGAGCGAACGCAGCAGGCCGCGCCAAGCCGGGTTGCTCTGGATGCGCAGGTGCTCCAGGGAACGGTGCAAATCGTCCAGGGCCTGGGTGCCGTCGTTGTAGTCGAATGGCTGGCGCATCTGGATGGCCTGGCCGAGCGCCTGGCAGGCGCCCCCCTGCTGGCGCAGCAGGCGCTGGCAGCGGAACAGCACGTCGCTGTGGAAGAACGCCTCGGCCAACTGGTTGTACGGATAGTGGGAGGAGCTGGCGCGTTCGTGGATGTCCTGGGCGAGGAAGTACAGCTTCAGGTAGCGGCTCACCTTGGGACCGGGACGGGCGTTGCCGACGCGGTGCAGGATGATTTCCTTGGCCGCGTTCAGCGCCGCCACCACCTTGCCGTTCTGCTGTGCCAGCTCCAGTCGCTTGGCCTCCACGTCCAGCTCGCGCAGCGGCTCGAAGAGGTTGGCCTTGAGCTTGAGGTAGCGCCCCAGCTCACGGTACAGCCGGGCGAGGCTCTGCTGCACCGGCTGGTGGGTGAACAGCGCCTGCCAGATCACCGAGAGCAGGCCGTACCAGGCCGCGCCGCCCACCAGCAGCGCCGGCTCGCGCCAGAGGTCGTGGCCGATGCCGTCGCGCTGGTCGACGCCGATCATGCTGTAGATCGACAGGATCAGGGTCGCCGAGGCGATGGTGGCGTAGCGCTCGCCGAGGGCGCCGAGCATGGTCAGGCCGAAGGCCGCCAGCGCCAGTGCGCAGACGAACAGCCAGGGATAGGGGAACAGCAGCTCCACCGAGAAGGAGGCGATGCTGAAGCAGCCCAGGGTGACCAGCAGCGCATTGAGGCGGCCCTGCCAGCTGTCGTCGGTCTCGGCCAGGGCGCTGGCGATGATGCCGAGGAACAGCGGGATCAGCAGGTCCATGCGGTCCTGCTGCCAGCAGAGTGCCATGCTGCCGGTGAGGGCGACGAACACCCGCAGGCTGTAGCTGAACTTGTCCTGGGCCCAGAGGCGGCGCAGGGAGTGACGGAGCGAGGTCGATGGCATAACGGCCTTGTGGGCGTGCGGTCCGGGGGCTCGGCCCGCGCGGGTGTGCGTGGGCCGATGGCGAAAGGTTACCGCTTGGATGCCGCCCGGGCGAGGCGGGTTACACCCGCTGGCGTGAATGCGCAGGCGCTGGCGCCGTCAGGCATGCCGTCGCTCAGGCGAACTGCGCGGCGGCGTGCGCCGAGGCCCAGGCCCACTGGAAGTTGAAGCCGCCGAGGTGGCCGGTGATGTCCAGCACTTCGCCGATGAAGTACAGCCCGGGGGACTTCTGCGACTCCATGGTCTTGGACGAGACCTCGTGGGTGCTGACGCCGCCCAGGGTGACTTCGGCGGTGCGATAGCCCTCGGTGCCGGACGGGGTCACCTGCCAGTCGCCGAGGGCTTCGGCGATGGCCTGCAGCTCGGCCAGGCTGTACTGCTTCATCGGCCGCGAGACGAACCAGCGCTCGGCCAGCAGGCCGGCGAACTTGCGGGTGAACAGCTCGCCCAGCAGGGTCTTCAGCTCGGCATTGGGGCGCTCGCCCTGCTGCTGCACCAGCCAGGCGGGCACGTCGAGATGGGGCAGCAGGTTGATCGACACCGTGTCGCCCGGGTTCCAGTAGGAGGAGATCTGCAGGATGGCAGGGCCGCTGAGGCCGCGATGGGTGAACAGGATGTTCTCGCGGAAGCTGGCGCCGTTGCAGCTCACCAGGGCGTCCACCGAGGTGCCGGAGAGCTCGGTGCACATCTCCTTGAGCTGGTCGGTGATGGTGAAGGGCACCAGGCCGGCGCGGGTCGGCAGCACTTCGTGGCCGAACTGGCGGGCGACCTGGTAGCCGAAGCCGGTGGCGCCCAGGGTGGGGATCGACAGGCCGCCGGTGGCGATCACCAGGGACTGGCAGCGCACGGGGCCGATGCCGGTCTGCAGCGCGTAGCCGGCGTCGTCGCGGGCGATGCTGGTGACGGCGGTGTCCAGGCGCAGGTCGACGCCGTGTTCGTCGCACTCGGCCAGGAGCATGGCGAGGATGTCGCTGGCCTTGTGGTCGCAGAACAGCTGGCCGAGCTTCTTCTCGTGGTAGGCGATGCCGTGCTTGTTGACCAGCTCGAGGAAGTCCCACTGGGTGTAGCGGGCCAGGGCCGACTTGCAGAAATGCGCGTTGGCGGAGAGGAAGTTGGCCGGCTCGGTGTAGAGGTTGGTGAAGTTGCAGCGCCCGCCGCCGGACATGAGGATCTTCTTGCCGGCCTTGTTCGCGTGGTCGAGCAGGAGCACCTTGCGTCCGCGCGCGGCGGTCTTGGAGGCGCACAACAGACCGGCGGCGCCGGCCCCGATAATCACCACGTCAGTCACGAACAAGAAACCACCCTCAGAAGTCGAATCGGCCAAGGCGCGCGCCGGTGGCGAAGTCTACCCTATGGAGGTGCCGCGACCAGCGCTCTCCGCTGGCTGGCAAGGGAAATGCGTGCAGTCCGGCGATGCCGACCGTCCCAGCCCCAGTGGAAGCCATGGATGAAAAAGACTTGCAGTGTCCTGTTGTTGCTCGTTCTGCTGTGCTCGGGCCCGCTGCGTGCCGAGCACCTGCGACTGGTGGCCAACACCTGGCCGCCGTTCACCGATGCGAGCCTGCCCGAGGGCGGCCTGGCGGTGGACCTGGTGGTCACGGCACTGAAGCGCGCCGGGCACAGCACCGAGTACGTCGAGGTTCCCTGGGCGCGGGCACTGCGCGGGCTGGAGGTGGGCGACTACGACGTGGTGATCAACGCCTGGTATGACCAGGCCCGCGCCGTCTATGGGCTCTATTCCAGGCCCTACCTGGTCAACCGCGTGCGCTTCCTGCGCCACCGCGGCGCCAAGGTCGACTTCCAGACCCTGGCCGACCTGCGCCCCTACAGCATCGCCGTGGTGCGCGGCTATGCCTATTCAGCGGAGTTCGACCAGGACCCGACCCTCGACCGGGTGCCGGTGATGGGCTTCGAGATGGGCGCGCGCATGCTCGCCGCCGGGCGCGTGCAGCTGACCCTCGAGGACGAGCTGGTGGCGCGCTATCACCTCAACCGCGAGCTGAAGGAGCTGAAGGGCCAGCTGGAGTTCCTGCCGCGCCCGCTCAGCGAGAACGACCTGGCGATCCTGGTGCGGCGCAGCCACCCGATGCATCGCCAGGTGGTGGAGGACTTCGACCGGGCGATGCAGTCGATGCGCGACGACGGGACCTACCAGCGCATCTTCGCCCGCCACGGTTTCTAGCGGTTGGCGATGGTCCGCCCGCGACCCTCGTGCTTGGCCTGGTAGAGGCGCTGGTCGGCCTCGTGCAGCAGGCTTTCCAGGTCTTCCGGTACGCCTTGATAGACGCCTGCGCTGAATGAGAGCGGTGGCGCGTCGGCGGCGTACTTCAATCGGGCGCAGTTGCGCCGCAGCTGGTCGAGCGCGGCCTTGACGGTGGGCGCGTCGCCCTTGCTGACCAGGGCGAACTCCTCGCCGCCGAGCCGGCCTAGCAGGGCGTCCGGGAAGGCGTGTGCCAGGACCCGCGAGAACATCACCAAAGCGGTGTCGCCGCTGGCGTGGCCGAACTTGTCGTTGATCTGCTTGAAGAAATCGAGGTCGAGCATCGCCACGCTCAGTTCCTGGCCGGCGCGTTGCGCCTGCTGGAACAGCTGCAGGCCCTGCTCGTAGAAGGCGCGGCGGTTGTAGAGGTTGGTCAGCGAGTCGAACAGCGCCGCCTGCTTCAGCGCGCGCATCAGGTCGCGGCGCTCCAGGGTCGACATCACCCGGCAGTTCAGTTCCTCGGTGCAGAAGGGCTTGCGCAGGAAGTCGTCGGCGCCGTGCTTGATGAACATGGCGCTGAGCGAGCCTTTCTGGTCCGCCGAAAGGCCGAGGATGATCAGCTCGGTGCGGTGCAGCTTCTGTCGCAGCATCTTCACCAGGTCGAAGCCGCTGATGCCGGGCATGCCGTGGTCCACCAGCAGCAGGTCGATGTCCGGCTGCTCCTGGAGGATGTGCAGGGCTTCGTCGCCGTCGCGGGCCTCGATGATCTGGTAGAGGTGCGGGGTCAGCACGCGGCGCACGAAGTTGCGCGTGGCCTCCGAGTCCTCGGCCACCAGGATCTTCACCCCGCAGTTGCGCACCAGGCGGTGCAGCAGGCGGAAGACGTATTCGTAGGAGTGCTGGCTTTCCTTGAGCACGTAGTCGACCACGCCCTTGAACAGGAGCTCGTCGCGGCGCTGCTCCTTGTAGGAGCCGGAGAGCACCACGCAGGGCAGTTCGTAGCGCAGCACCAGGTCGACGATCTCGCCGTCGGGTGCGTCCGGCAGGTTGAGGTCGACGATGGCGGCGAAGAACAGGGCGGCGGAGGTTTCCAGCAGCACCTCGGCTTCGGCGCAGGAGGCGCAGAACACGGGCTGCAGGTCCGGCTCCTGACGGAACAGGTGCTCGAGGATCTTCAGGACCAGCGGGCTGTCTTCGACGACCAGAATATTGCGCACGACCTACTCCATTGCTGCGTGGCGGGTGTCCCCGCCTGCGCTGTCATACAGGGCGAACCTTTCCGGGGCGTTACTGGAGTGCCCGCACCTTGAACGAGCGACCCTTGATCTTGCCGTCGCTCAGGCGCTTGAGGGCCTGTTTGACGATACTCCTGTCCACGGCCACGAAGGCCTGGAAATCGAAGATGGCTATCTTGCCAACCTGCGCCCCCGGAATACCAGCATCACCGGTCAGGGCGCCGAGGATGTCGCCCGGGCGGACCTTCTCCTTGCGCCCGCCGCTGATGCATAGCGTAGCCATCGGTGGCATCAGCGGGTCGCGATTGCGCAGCACCAGTTCGTCCAGGCGCTGCCAGTTCAAGGGGGCCTTCTGCAGGTCCTCGATGGCCTGGGCGCGGCTGGCCTCGGCGGGGGCCACCAGGCTCAGGGCCAGGCCCTTCTCGCCGGCGCGGCCGCTGCGGCCGACACGGTGCACGTGGATTTCCGGATCGCGCGACAGCTCGACGTTGATCACTGCCTCCAGGCCGGCGATGTCCAGGCCGCGCGCCGCCACGTCGGTGGCCACCAGCACGCTGCAGCTGCGGTTGGCGAAGAGGGTCAGCACCTGGTCGCGCTCGCGTTGTTCCAGTTCGCCGTGCAGGGTCTGTGCCGAGATACGGTTGGCCTGCAGGTGCTCGACCAGTTCCTGGCACTGCTGGCGGGTGTGGCAGAAGGCGACGCTGGACTGCGGGCGGTAGTGCAGGAGCAGGTGGACCACGGCGTCCATGCGCTGGGCCGGGTCGATCTCGTAGAAGCGCTGTTCGATCTGGCTGTCGTCGTGCAGGGCCTCGACCTTCACCTGCTGCGGGTCGCGCAGGAAGCGCCCGGCCAGCTCGGCGATGCCCTTGGGGTAGGTGGCGGAGAACAGCAGGGTCTGCCGCTTGGTCGGGGTCTGCTCGATGATCTCGGCGATGCTGTCGTAGAAGCCCATGTCGAGCATGCGGTCGGCTTCGTCCAGTACCAGGGTGTTGAGCCCGTCGAGCTTCAGGGTGCCCTTGCGCAGGTGCTCCTGGATGCGTCCCGGGGTGCCGACGATGATGTGGGCGCCGTGCTCCAGCGAGCCGATCTGCGGGCCGAAGGGCACGCCGCCGCAGAGGGTCAGCACCTTGATGTTGTCGGCGGCGCGGGCCAGGCGGCGGATTTCCTTGGCCACCTGGTCGGCCAGTTCGCGGGTCGGGCACAGCACCAGTGCCTGGCAGCCGAAGAAGCGCGGGTTGAGCGGGTCGAGCAGGCCGATGCCGAAGGCCGCCGTCTTGCCGCTGCCGGTCTTGGCCTGGGCGATCAGGTCGCGGCCCTTGAGGATCACCGGCAGGCCAAGGGCCTGGATGGGGGTCATCTCGTGGTAGCCGAGGGCATCGAGGTTGGCCAGCATGGCGGCCGACAGGGGCAGGGTGGAGAAGGCGTTGGTGGTCACGGGTGGGGCCTGGCAATCGGATTGGCGCGCAGTTTAGCAGGATGGCGCGCGGCCACCCTGCCGTCCCGGTGTGGCAGCGACGGTTATTCCTCCATATCGCCGGGCACCCGACGCACGGCGCGCCCGCTGTCCGGGGGCAGCTGGAAGAAGATCGCCGCCGCCAGCAGGGTGAGGGTGCCGACGCACAGGTAGGTGGCCTGGAACGCCGCCAGCACGCTGGGCGTATCGGGCTTGCCGAAGCCGCCGAGCAGGGCGGCGGCCACCGCCACGCCCAGGCTCATGGACAGCTGCATGACCACCGAGAGCAGGCTGTTGCCGCTGCTGGCCTGGTGGTCGTCGAGGTCGAGCAGGGTGACGGTGTTCATCGCGGTGAACTGCATGGAGTTCACCGCCCCCAGGGCTGCCAGGTGCAGGAGCAGCAGCGGATAGGGCGTGTCGCCGTCGATCAGGCCGAGGCTGGCGATCATCGCGCCCAGCAGCAGCGTGTTGCCGAGCAGCAGTCGGCGGTAGCCCAGGCGGTCCAGCAGCGGCTTGGCCAGGGGCTTGGCGATCATCGCCGAGAGCGCGAGCGGGATCATGGTCATCCCCGCCTGGGCCGGCGGGAAGCCCAGGGCCACCTGCAGCAGCAGGGGCGTGAGGAAGGGCAGGGCACCGCTGCCCAGGCGCGAGAAGAGGTTGCCGAGGATGCCGGCGGCGAAGGTGCGGGTACGGAACAGCGAGGGCGCGAACAGGGGCTGCTCGACCTGCACGGCATGCAGCCAGTAGGCGGCGAGGCAGGCGAGGCCGCCGAGCAGCAGGAGCATCACCCGCACGTGGGGCAGGCGCAGCTCGCCCAGGCCTTCCAGGGCGATGGTGATCAGCACCATGGCGGTGCCGAACAGCAGGAAGCCGTAGACGTCCAGGCGAACCGGGCCGCTGCTGCGCAAGTCGGGCATGAAGCGCCAGGCGGCCCAGCCGCCGATCAGGCCGACGGGCAGGTTGATGAGGAAGATCCAGTGCCAGCTGGCGTATTCCACCAGCCAGCCGCCGAGGGTGGGGCCGATCAGCGGGCCGAACAGGCCGGGCAGGGTGATGAAGCTCATGATCCGCACCAGCTCGGTACGCGGGTAGGCGCGCAACACCACCAGGCGCCCCACCGGCATCATCAGCGCGCCGCCCAGGCCCTGCACCACGCGGGCGGCGACCAGTTGCGGCAGGGTGGCGGAGAGGGCGCAGAACAGCGAGCCCAGGCTGAACAGGACGATGGCGCCGAAGAATATGCGCCGAGTGCCGAAGCGATCGGCGATCCAGCCGGAGGCGGGGATCAGCAGGGCCACGGTGAGCATGTAGGCGATGATCACCGACTGCATGCGCAGCGGGTCTTCGGCCAGGTCGCGGGCCATGGCGGGCAGGGCGGTGTTGAGGATGGTGCCGTCGAGGGCCTGCATGAAGAAGGCGACGGCCACCAGCCAGGGCAGCAGGCGGGCGGTACGGGCGTCCAGGCTGGGCAGGTCGGGCATGGGATTCCTCGGGCGTCAGACCCTGCGGACTTTAGGCGCAGGCGGGCGGGCTGTCACCCCGCCGGCACCTGTCGCCGGCTGCTAGGCTGTGCTCACTCCCCTGCTCCTCGTTGCGGAATGGCCTCTATGCGGATCTGCTGTGCGCTGCTGCTCCCCCTGCTGGCCCTGGTGCCCTGCCATGCGACGGAGTGGTTCCCGGTGCCGGTGATCGCCGACGGGAAGGCCCGTGACTACGTGCCCCTCGCCCACGCCAGCCGCCCCTGGCGCATCTGCACGCTGCTGCCCCATGGCATCGACCGCTATTGGTGGGGGGTGGCCTGGGGGCTGGACGAGGAGGCCCGGCGCCAGGGCGTCCTGCTGGGCATCTACGAGGCCGGCGGCTACCAGTTCCCGGCGATGCAGCGCGCCCAGCTGGCCCGCTGCATCCAGCTCGGCGCCGACGCCTTCGTCATCGGCGCCATCGAGGCGCGGGGGCTCTGCCATGAGATCGACCAGTTGAAGCGGCGCGGCACGCCGGTGATCGACCTGGTCAACGGTATCGACTGCGCGGGCGTGACCGCACATTCACGGGTGGATTTCGCCGATATGGCGCGTGAGGCGCTGGGCTTCATTCGCGAGCGGGCCGGGGGCGGCCCGATCAACCTGGGCTGGTTGCCGGGCCCCAGGGACGCCGGCTGGGTGCTGGACGCCGAGCGCGGGTTGCGCACGGCCATGGACGGCGCGCCGGTGCGCCTCGCCGACGGTGGCTACGGGCCGGTGGATCGATCGACCCAGGCGGCCCTGGTGCGTGGGCTGCTGGGGCGCGAGTCGCGGCTGGACTATCTGCTGGCCAATGCCGAGGCGGCGGCCTTCGCCGGGCAACTGGTCAGCGGCTCGCCGTCGCGCTTCCAGACGCAGGTGGTATCGCTCTACGCCACCGAGCGGGTGGTGGAGGCGATCCGCCAGGGGCGGGTGCTGGCCGCGCCGACGGACTCGCCGGTGACCCAGGCGCGTATCGCCATCGACCTGGCGGTGCGGGCACTGGAGCAAAAGGTTGAGGCGCAGTGGGTCAGCCCGCGCATCCAGATGCTCGATCGGGAAAGCCTGGAGGCTTTCGATATCAGCCGGCTGATGCCGCCGAACGGGCACTGGATGATCCGCCAGGAGCTGCCGGAGTAGTTCGTGCGAGTCGCGGGCCGACGCCCGGGCCAGGAGGGAAGCGGGGGCGGTGCGAGCCGCCCCCGGGGGGTCAGCCGGCCTTGCGCTGCGGCTGGGTGCGTACCGGGGCGTCGCCGGCCACGTAGTAGCTGGCGGTGCTGCGGGGCAGCGGCTGGCGGCCACGGATCCGGTCGGCGATCTTCTCGGCGATCATGATGGTGGTGGCGTTGAGGTTGCCGGTGATGATCTCCGGCATGATCGACGCATCCACCACGCGCAGCCCCTGCATGCCGTGCACACGGCCCTGGCCATCGACCACCGCCATCTCGTCGCTGCCCATCTTGCAGGAGCAGGAGGGGTGGAAGGCGGTCTCGGCGTGGGTGCGGATGAACTCGTCCAGCTCGGCATCGGTCTGCACGTGGGCGCCGGGGCTCAGCTCGCGGCCGCGGTACTTGTCCAGCGCCGGCTGCGCCATGATCTCGCGGGTGATGCGGATGCCGTCGCGGAACTCCTGCCAGTCCTGCTCGGACGCCATGTAGTTGAACAGGATGCTCGGGTGCTGGCGCGGGTCGCGGGACTTCAGGCGGATGCGGCCGCGGCTCGGCGAGCGCATGGAGCCCATGTGCGCCTGGAAGCCGTGCTCCTGCACGCCCTTGCTGCCGTTGTAGTTAATCGCCACCGGCAGGAAGTGGTACTGGATGTTGGGCCAGGCGAATTCGGGGCGGGTGCGGATGAAGCCGCCGGCCTCGAACTGGTTGCTGGCGCCCAGCCCCTTGCCGCGGAACAGCCAGTTGGCGCCGATGGCGGGCTGGTTCCACCACTTGGTGGCCGGGTAGATGGAGACCGGCTCCTTGCAGGCGTACTGCAGGTACAGCTCGAGGTGGTCCTGCAGGTTCTCGCCGACACCGGGCAGGTCGTGCACCACGGGGATGTCGAATTCGCGCAGCACGGCGCTAGGGCCGACGCCGGAGCGCTGCAGGATCTGCGGCGAGGCGATGGCGCCGGCGCACAGCAGCACTTCACGGCGGGCGTTGACGATGATCGGCTCGTTGCCGTCGCCGTGCAGGTAGGCGACGCCGCTGGCGCGCTTGCCGCTGAAGAGGATGCGGTCGGTGGTGGCGTGGGTGACGATGGTCAGGTTGGGCCGGCCGCGGGCCTGGTCCAGGTAGCCGCGACCGGTGGCAGCACGACGACCCTGCGGGGTCACGGTGCGGTCCATCGGGCCGAAGCCTTCCTGCTGGTAGCCGTTGAGGTCTTCGGTACGCGGGAAACCGGCCTGTACCCCGGCCTCGACCATGGCGTGGAACAGCGGGTTGTTGCCGTTCTTGGGCGTGGTGACGCTCACCGGGCCGTCGCCGCCGTGGTAGTCGTTGGGGCCGATGTCGCGGGTCTCGGCCTTGCGGAAGTAGGGCAGGCAGTCGAGGTAGGTCCAGTCTTCCAGGCCGGGCGCCTTGGCCCAGTTGTCGAAGTCCAGGGCGTTGCCGCGGATGTAGCACATGCCGTTGATCAGCGAGGAGCCGCCAATGCCCTTGCCGCGACCGCATTCCATGCGGCGGTTGTTCATGTGCGGCTCGGGGTCGGTCTCGTAGGCCCAGTTGTAGCGGCGGCCCTGCAACGGATAGGCGAGGGCGGCGGGCATCTGGGTGCGGAAGTCCAGGCGGTAGTCGGGGCCGCCGGCTTCGAGCAGCAGGACGCTGGTGCCGGCGTCCTCGGTCAGGCGGGTGGCCAGTACGTTACCGGCGGAGCCGGCACCGATGATGATGTAGTCGAATTCTTGAGACATGAGGCTCTCTCTTTAAATGGCTGGGGGCTGGAAGCCAGGGCGCTTAAGGCTCCTGGCTTCCCGCTTCGGGCTGCCGTTTAGAAGACGGAGAAGTAGTCGCCGAGCTCGACCTGCACCGACTTGATGCGGGTGTAGTGGGCGAGGGTGGTGAGGCCGTTCTCGCGGCCCACGCCGGACTGCTTGTAGCCACCGACGGGCATCTCGGCGGGCGACTCGCCCCAGGTGTTGATCCAGCAGATGCCGGCTTCCAGCTTGTGGATCACGCGGTGGGCGCGGGCCAGGTCGCGGGTGACGATGCCGGCGGCCAGGCCGTAGTCGGTGTCGTTGGCGCGGCGGATGGCTTCTTCCTCGGTGTCGTAGACGAGGATGCTCATCACCGGGCCGAAGATCTCCTCGCGGACGATGGTCATCTCGTCCGTGCAGTCGGTGAACACGGTCGGAGCCACGTAGGCGCCCTTGGCGTATTCGCCGTCGGTGACGCGCTCGCCGCCGATCAGCAGGCGCGCGCCTTCCTTGCGGCCGGACTCGATGTAGCCGAGCACGCTCTCCATGTGCGGGAAGCTGGTGAGCGGGCCGAAGTTGGTGTTCTCGTCCTGCGGGCTGCCCAGGCGGATGCGCTTGACGCGCTCGACCACCTTGGCCTCGAAGCGGGCCTGCAGCACGCGCGGGATGAACACGCGGGTGCCGTTGGTGCAGACCTGGCCGGAACTGAAGAAGTTGGCCATGACGGCGATGTCGGCGGCGCGATCGAGGTCGGCGTCCTCGAAGATGATCAGCGGCGACTTGCCGCCCAGCTCCATGGTCACTTCCTTGAGGGAGGAGCTGGAGGCGCTGGCCATCACCTTCTTGCCGGTGGCGGTGCCGCCGGTGAAGGAGATCTTCTCGATCTGCGGGTGCTCGGTCAGCCACTGGCCGACCTCACGGCCGCTGCCGGTGAGGACGTTGAACACGCCATCCGGCACGCCGGCCTCGGTGTAGATCTCGGCCAGCTTGAGGGCGGTCAGCGGGGTGACTTCGCTGGGCTTGAAGATCATCGCGTTGCCGGCGGCCAGGGCCGGGGCGGATTTCCACATGGCGATCTGGATCGGGTAGTTCCAGGCACCGATGCCGGCGACCACGCCCAGGGGCTCACGGCGGGTATAGACGAAGCTGGTTTCGCGCAGGGGGATCTGCTCGCCCTCGATGGCGGGCACGAGGCCTGCGTAGTACTCGATCACGTCGGCACCGGTGACGATGTCCACGGCACGGGTCTCGGCCAGGGGCTTGCCGGTGTCCAAGGTCTCCAGGGCGGCCAGCTCGTCGTTGCGCTCGCGGAGGATCTCCACGGCACGGCGCAGGATGCGCGAGCGCTGCATGGCGGTCATCGCGGCCCAGATCTTCTGCCCTTCGATGGCGCTGGCGACGGCGCGCTCGACGTCTTCCTTGCCGGCGCGCTGGACGTTGGCGAGGACCTCACCGTTGGCCGGGTTGATGCTCTCGAAGGTGGCGCCGCTGGTGGAGTCGACGTAGCGACCGCCGATGTAGAGCTTCTGGTCTTCGAATCGGGCCATGGGGTTCGTCCTCTCAGGTCTCGTTTACGCAAGGCGGGCCGCGCTCGGGGCGGGCCCTTTGTCGGAGTCCCGGGCACGGTGGAGCCGCCCGGATGCATGAAAACGAGCCTACTTTATTTTTATTGAACGTTCAAACAACAAAGAATAAGCTGCGCTCCATGAACGGGGCTGCGGCACATCGCCGCATCTCTTCAGGCCGCATTGCAGAGGCTTCGCCGGGTTACATGAGCGGGTCGGCAGGGCGGCGCGGGTCTGTCGTTGCGCCGTCAGGCGCGTGCTTTCACTGCCCTGGAGCTCTTCTCCACATGAGTACCGCTTCCCTTGCGCTGCATCCCGAGTCGCGTGCGCGGCTCAACCCCGTGGTGTTCTTCGGTTCCACCGCGTTGATCCTGATCCTCACCGTCGCCCTGATCCTCTTCCCCGAGGGGGCCGGGCTCTGGCTGAACAAGGCGCAGACCTGGCTCTCGCGCAGCTTCGGCTGGTACTACATGCTGGCGATCGGGGCCTACCTGTTCTTCGTGCTCTACGTGGCCTTCTCCCGCTACGGCAACCTGCGCCTGGGCGCGGACGGCGACCGGCCGGACTTCAGCTACGGCGCCTGGGCGGGGATGCTGTTCTCCTCGGGCATCGGCATCTCGCTGCTGTATTTCGCCGCGTCCGAGCCCATCGACCATCTGTACAACCCGCCGGAGGGCGAGGCGGGCACCGAGCAGGCGGCGCGCCAGGCATTGCAGCTGACCTTCCTCCACTGGGGCGTGCACGGCTGGGCGATCTATGCGCTGGTCGGCCTGGCCGTGGGCTACTTCGCCTACCGCCACAAGCAGCCGCTGGCGCTGCGCTCGGCGCTCTACCCGCTGTTCGGCGAGCGCCTGATGAAGGGCTCGGTGGGCAACGCGGTGGATTGCTTCGGCATCTTCGTCACCCTGCTGGGCCTGGTGACCAACCTCGGCATTGGCTCGCTGCAGGTCTCCTCGGGCCTGGAGTACCTGTTCGGCTATCCCCACAGCCAGGGCGCGCTGCTGACGGTGATCCTGGTGATGAGCGCGGTGGCGACGCTGGCCGCCGTATCGGGGATCGAGAAGGGCATCCGCCGCCTGTCGAACCTCAACATCATCCTGTTCAGCGGCCTGCTGCTGTTCGTGCTGCTGGCCGGCGACACCCTGCACCTGCTCAATGGGCTGGTGCAGAACCTCGGCGACTACCTCAACGGCCTGGTGCTGAAGACCTTCGACCTCTACGTCTACACCGGCCAGTCCGGCAAGAGCGAGGCGTGGATGGGCCTGTGGACCCTGTTCTACTGGGCCTGGTGGATTTCCTGGGCGCCCTTCGTCGGCATGTTCATCGCCCGCATCTCCCGTGGGCGCACGGTGCGCGAGCTGGTGTGCGGCGTGCTGCTGATCCCGCTCGGCTTCACCCTGGCCTGGCTGTCGGTCTTCGGCAACAGCGCGCTGGACCTGGTGATGGACCAGAACGCGACCGAACTGGGCAAGGCCGCGCTGGAGCAGCCGGCGATGTCCATCTACCTGCTGCTGGAGCACTACCCCTGGGCCAAGGCTGTGATCGGCCTGTCGATCTGCGTGGGCTTCGTGCTGTTCCTGACGCCGGCGGATTCCGGCTCGGTGATGCTCGCCAACCTCTCGCGCAAGGGCGGCGAGCTGGACGAGGACGCGCCCAACTGGCTGCGCATCTTCTGGTCGGTACTGATCACCCTCGTGACCATCGGCCTGCTGTTCGCCGGCAACTTCACGGCGATGCAGACGGTGGTCGTGCTCGCCGGCCTGCCGTTCTCGGTGGTGCTGCTGCTTTACATGTTCGCCCTGCTCAAGGCCATGCGCATCGACATGGAGGCGCAGGAGATGAACCGGCACTCACCGGTGATCGCGCCCGGGCCCGTCTGACTGGCCCGCAATGAACAACGCCCCGGGGGAAACCCCGGGGCGTTGTTCATTGCGGCGGATGAAGGATGACTTGTAGGGGCGATTTCAATCGCCAAGCGGCGCGCAGCGCCGCCATTACGCCCGTGAGTCGGTAGCCTTGGCCAGTTGCAGGTCGAGGTAGTCGTAGGCGATCTGCAGGGCCTGCCTGGCGTTGAAGGCATCGCCGGAGAGGGCGCTGCGCAGCCACAGGCCGTCGATCAGGGCGGCGAGGCCACGGGCGGCGGCGCGGGCGGCTTCCAGGGGCAGTTCCCGGCGGAATTCGCAGCACAGGTTGGAGTAGAGGCGGTGGTCGTTGACCCGCTGCAGGCGACGCAGGGCGGGCTGGTGCATGCTCGTGGCCCAGAACGCCAGCCAGGTCTTCATCGCCGGGCCATTGACCTGGCTGTCGTCGAAGTTGCCGTCGATGATGGCGCGCAGGTGGGCCCGGGCGGAGTCGTCGACCAGGGCGGCGCGACGCTCGCGCACGGCGGTGCTCAGGGCCTGCATCAGGTGGCGCATGGTGGCTTCGAGCAGGCCGTTCTTGTCCTGGAAGTAGTGGCTGATGATGCCGTTGGAGACGCCGGCGAGGCGGGCGATGTAGGCGATGCTGGCGTCGCCCATGCCGACCCGGTCGACGGCTTCGAGGGTCGCGTTGATCAGTTGCGAACGGCGGATCGGCTGCATTCCGACCTTGGGCATCAGTCACTCCAGATGGCGAATTCGAGCGAGGGAAAGCGCGCAGTCTAGGGCGTATCAAATTGATCGATCAATCAAGAAGGTCGCTTCAGGGATGACCTGTCGGTCAAAGGCATGCGCCGTGAAGCGCCGGGAAAGGCGGGATGCAGAACGAAAAACGGCGATGCGCACCGGGGGCACGCATCGCCGTGGCGGAGCCGCCAGCGCTTATTTAAGCCATTCGGCCACGCGCTCGGGGTTCTTGGCGATCCAGGCCTTGGCGGCCTCCTCGGGCTTGGCGCCCTCGCGGATGGCCAGCATCACGGCGCCCACTTCCTCGCCGCTCCAGGAGAATTTCTTGAGGAAGGCGGTGGCTTCCGGCGCCTTGGTTTCCAGGCCCGGGTTGGCCACGGTGTCGACGTGCTCGTCGTCGCCGAAGACCTTCTTCGGGTCCTCGAGGAAGCGCAGCTTCCACTTGGCGAACATCCAGTGCGGGATCCAGCCGGTGACGACGATGGGCTTCTGCGCCTTCTCGGCGCGGGTCAGCGCGGTGGCCATGGCCGGGCCGGAGCTGGGCATCAGCTTGATGTCGAGGTTGTACTGCTTGATGGCGTCCTCGGTACGGCGCATCACGCCGGCGCCGGCGTCGATGCCGGTGATCTTGCCGTCGAAGTCCTTGCTGTAGGTGTTCAGGTCCTCGATGGACTTGGCCTGGACGTAGTCGGGCACGATCAGGCCGATCTTGGCGCCCTTGTAGTTGGAGCCGAGGACCACGACCTTGTCCTTGAGCTTCTCGAAGTATTCGCCGTGGGTGGCGGGCAGCCAGGCGGAGAGGGTGGCATCCAGGTCACCGCGGGCGATGCCCTGCCACATGATGGCGGGCTCCACCGGCTTGAGCTCGACGCCGTAGCCGAGCTTCTCCTTGAGGATCTCGCCGGCGACGTGGGTGGCGGCGACGCTGTCGTCCCAGCCGTTGACGTAACCGATCTTCAGGGTGGGCTTGTCAGCGGCGTGGGCGCTGCCGAGGCCGATGGCCAGGGCGGCGATGCCGATGGATTGCAGACACAGGGACTTCAGCTTTCGCATACGTAATGCTCCATCAGGTGGGATTGGCAGCTAGCTACGTTGGATGCCACGGGCCCGTTCTCGGGCGGGCTGGGTGGCGCTGCACGCCATGGCCCGGCCGGGCCATGGCAGCAGGAGACGGGAAGCGGAAAATCAGAGGCCGACGTGTTTCTTCACGGCGGCGGCGCCGTCCTGGCCGTCGAGGGTGGTGACGCCTGCCAGCCACTTGTCGAGGATCGCCGGGTTGGCCTTGATCCAGTCCTTGGCGACCACCACCGGGTCTTCCTTCTTCAGGACGCGGTCCATCAGTTGGCTTTCGATCTCGACGCTGAACTGCAGGTTGTTCAGCAGCTTGCCGACGTTGCCGCAGCGCGCCTCGTAATCCGGCGGTACCACGGTGTAGACCTTGGCGGCGCCGAAGTCCGGGCCGAACACGTCATCGCCACCGGCGAGGTAGGTGATGTCGAACTGGGTGTTCATCGGGTGCGGGGCCCAGCCGAGGAAGACCACCGGCTCCTTCTTCTTCACCGCGCGCTGCACCTGGACCAGCATGCCGGCCTCGCTGGACTCGACCATGCGGAAGCCGCCGAGGCCGAACTGGTCGCCCTTGATCATCTTGTCGATCAGCAGGTTGCCGTCATTGCCCGGCTCGATGCCGTAGATCTTGCCGCCCAGCTGGTCCTTGAACTTGGCGATGTCCTGGAAGCTCTTCAGGCCCGCTTCGGCGGCATAGGTGGGCACGGCGAGGGTGTACTTGGCGCCTTCGAGGTTGGCGGTCGGCAGCACCTTCACGCCATTGTCCTTGGTGAAGGGCTCGATCACGGCGTCCATGGAAGGCGCCCAGTAGCCGAGGAACACGTCGATCTGCTTGTTCTTCACGCCGGTGAAGGCGATCGGCACCGAAGCCATGATCTTGCGCGGGGTGTAGCCCAGGCCCTCGGTGAGGACCATCGCGACGCCGGTGGTGGCCGAGATGTCGGCCCAGCCGATCTCGGCGAAACGCACCTGTTTGCAGCTCTCCGGATCCTGTGCCCACGCGCCTTGCACCAGCGCGCAGGCCAGCAAGCCGGCACCCGCGATCTTCTTCATGTTCATCATCTGCAACTCCCTGCTACTGGAAAGTGATGGCTATCGTTTCTAGGTATACGTTACTGCCGTTGCAGCTTGGCCCGTGCGCTCAGCCAGCCGAACAGGCGGCCGCGGGAAGCGGTCTGCGGGGTCCCGAAGCTCTCGGTGATGCGGTCGAGGATGATCGCCAGCAGCACCACGGCCATGCCGCTCTCGAAGCCCAGGCCGATGTCCAGGCGCTGGATGCTGGCGAGCACGTCGTTGCCCAGGCCACCGGCGCCGACCATCGAGGCGATGATCACCATCGACAGCGCCATCATGATGGTCTGGTTGACCCCGGCCATGATCGAGGGCATCGCGTTCGGCAGCTGCACCTTGTATAGCAGCTGCCAGCTGGTGCAGCCGAAGGATTGCCCGGCTTCGACGATTTCCTTGTTCACCTGGCGGATGCCGAGGCTGGTCAGGCGCACCGCCGGGGGCATGGCGAAGATCACCGTGGCGATGATCCCCGGCACGCGGCCGAGGCCGAAGAGCATGGCGGCGGGAATCAGGTAGACGAACGCCGGCATGGTCTGCATGAAGTCGAGGATGGGACGGATGATGTAGGCCACCCGCTCGCTCTTCGCCGCCCAGATGCCCAGGGGCACGCCGAGCAGCAGGCTGATCAGGGTCGAGGAGAAGGTCAGCCCGAGGGTCACCACCGTCTGTTCCCAGAAGCCGGTGAGCACGATGAGCACGAAGGCGGCGGCGGTGAACAGGGCGAACTTGACGCCGATGCGCCACAGCCCGAGGCCGGCGAACACGGCGATCACCAGCCAGGCCGGCGGCCACATGAGGAAGCGTTCGATCAGCTCGGAAAAGCCGCTGACCACGGCGCCGATGTTCTCGAAGGCGCCGCTGTAGTTGTCCAGCAGGTGCTGGACGACATCGTTGACCCAGCTGCCCAGATCCAGTTTCTCGCTCATGGTCATTCTCCCTGCAGGCGGCTAAGCAGGCGGCCCTTGCTGATGGCGCCGCAGTAATGGCCGTCCTGGTCGACGACTGGGATGGGACCTTCGTTGTCCACCAGGCGCTCGATCACCTGCTCCAGGGGGAGGTCCTCGGGCACCGGCACGATGTGCTTGAGCAGCTCGGGCTCCAGGCTCCTGGTCTGGCCTTCCTCCACCAGCAGGGCGATCTTCTCCAGGCTGATGGAGCCGCGGAACTTGTTGTCCTCGTCGACGATGAAGGCGTAGTGCTTGTCCAGCGCCTGCAGCTCCTGGCACACCTGCTGGGCGTCGGGCGCCTTGCCGTTGTGCACGTACAGCGGGACGCTGTCGGCCTTGAGCTGGCCGGCGGTGAGGTAGCGGCTGGTGTCGACGGTGTCGAAGAAGTTGCGCACGTAGTCGTTGGCGGGTTTCTCGATCAGCTCCTGCGGGGTGCCGACCTGGACCAGCTTGCCGCCTTCCATGATGCCGATGCGGGTGCCGATGCGCATGGCCTCCTCGATATCGTGGGAGACGAAGATGATGGTGCGGCGGTGGGTCTTCTGCAGCTGCAGGAGCACGTCCTGCATCTCGCGGCGCTTGAGCGGGTCGAGGGCCGAGAAGGCCTCGTCCATGATGATCATCGAAGGGTCGACCGCCAGGGCGCGCGCCAGGCCGACGCGCTGCTGCATGCCGCCGGACAGTTCGTGCGGGTACTTCTGGGCGAAGGGCGCCAGGCCCACCTGCTCCAGCACTTCCATGGCGCGGCGCTCGCGCTCCTTCTTGCTCTTGCCGGCCACTTCGAGGCCGAAGGCGGCGTTGTCCAGCACCGTGCGCGAGGGCATCAGGGCGAAGGACTGGAAGACCATGCTCATGTCGCGGCGACGCAGGTCGATCAATTGCGCCTTGGGCAGCTTGGCGACGTTCTGCCCGTCGATGAACACGTCACCGGCGGTGGGCTCGATCAGGCGGTTGATCAGGCGGATGAGGGTGGACTTGCCCGAGCCGGAGAGGCCCATGAGCACGAAGATCTCGCCCTCCTCGACGCTGAAGGACACGTCGCTGACGCCGATCACCGCGCCACGTTCGGCGAGGATCCTCTCCTTGCTCCAGCCTTGCTTGAGCAAGTCGATGGCTTCTTGTGGCTGTTGGCCGAAAACCTTGTAGAGGTTCTGGACCACGATTTTTCCAGACTGCATGGGATGGTTCCCCTTCAGTAGACATCCAGATCAGCTACACGGGACCCGGCGGGCGCCACGGAGACGCGCCGACAGGCGATGCCGACTGTTATTGCCTGTGTGGGTTTACTGGTTCCAGGGTGTGGCAGGGAGATCGCGCAACGGGCGGTGGGGGCGCGGCACGACACGGGTTCGGCGGTCCGCCATGACACCTCGGGTGTATGGACGACCGTTCGATTCCTTGAGTTCCTGACCTTCATTCCGCTGTATTGCAAACCGCTTTCCAAACCCTCTGGCAGTGCTACGAAACCCGATCCTTGGGTCGTTCAACACCTCGACCGGAGGTGCGCGTACATCCGAAATTTCTTGTAGGGCGGAGGCCTGTGACAGGGGGCTCCGCCGTTTTCTGTTCTTCGGTCCGGGGCTGAGGGCCCCGGTCTGTCAGTTCTGGCTTGAAGCGACAGCGACGAAATCGGCTGAGTCAACGATATAGCCTCGGTGGCCGGGCAATTGTCGGTTTACGACTCTGACGTGTTGGGCGACGACACCAGGCCGGTTGCCGAAAAAAACCATAACAGAAATTTCTTACCGGATAGAAATGCTGGAACCCGCGCGGGGCGCGGGTTTCAGGGGTTGACATGGCCATAGGCAAGAGCTGCCGGGGGCTTCAGCGTAATCGCAAAAAGGCGAAATTCATGGCGCTGCGGCGAGCCCGAGCGCGGCATTCGCCATTTTCCCGTCACGGGTGGTGACGCCGTCGAGCCACTTCTGCAACTGCTCGGGGTGCGCCTTCAGCCAGGCCTTGGCTTCGCGCCGGCGGTTGGTGCTCTGGTTGAGGATCGCCCCCATCAGGTGGTTCTCCATTTCCAGGCTGAATTGCAGGTTGCCGAGCAGCCTCCCCAGGTTCGGGCATTCCTTGGCAAGGCCGGCGCGGGTGTTGGTGTAGACGGTGGCGCCGCCGAAATCGGGGCCGAAATAGTCGTCGCCTCCGGCCAGGTAGTGCATCTGGAATTGGTTGTTCATCGGGTGTGGCTCCCAGCCCAGGAACACCACCCACTGCTTGAGGTGCTCGGCACGCTTGACCTGGGACAGCATGCCGCTTTCGCTGGATTCCACCAGCTTGAAGTCGGCGAGGCCGAACGCCTTGTCGTCGATCATCTTCTGGATCAGCTTGTTGCCGTCGTTGCCGGGCTCGATCCCGTAGAGCTTCCCGCCCAGCTCGTTCTTGAACCGGGCCAGGTCGGCGAAGCTCTTCAGCCCCCCGTCATAGGCCGCCTGGTTCACCGCCAGGGTGTACTTGGCGCCCTTGAGGTTGGCGCCCAGGGTGTCCACCGAGCCGTTCTCGCGGTACGGCTTGATGTCGTTCTCCATGCTCGGCATCCAGTTGCCGAGGAACACGTCGATCTTCTTCTCCGACAGCGCCTTGTAGGTGTCGGGCACCGAGAGGCGTTTGACCTGCGTGCTGTAGCCCAGCTCGGTCAGCACGTAGCGGGTGACGGCGGTGGTGGCGGTGATGTCGGTCCAGCCGACATCGGCGAAACGGACGGTCTTGCAGGATTCCGGTTCTACGGCCTGGGCCAGCAGCGGGGTGCAGAGCGCTACGGCCAGGAACCGGTTGATCAATGGGTTCATGGGGACTTCCACAGCAGTGTCGAGGGTGGGCGATCGCCTGTCCGCGCGGCGAACGGACTGCTGCTGGCCGGTGCGGGTGCGCCCGGATCATGTGACGAAGTCGCGCCTGCTTCTACGAAGCAGGTCGCAAGCAGGAAGGTGCTGTCGCTTTTTTCGCCTGGGCGTCGCCGCGACGTATTTGGACACGAGCGGGTCGGTGTGGGACGTCGGGGGCGTCCGGAAATGCCGATCATGTGGCCGAAGCCCCACCACCTCTCGCGGAGACCATCGTGGCCATCAGCGTGTTCGACCTGTTCAAGATCGGGATCGGTCCCTCCAGCTCCCATACCGTCGGCCCCATGCGGGCGGCCGTGCTCTTCGTCGGCGCCTTGCGCGAGCGGCAGCTGCTGGAGCGGGTGACGCGCCTGGAGGTGAACCTCTACGGCTCGCTCTCCGCCACCGGCGTCGGCCACGGCACCGATCGCGCCGTGGTCATGGGGCTGATGGGCGAGTGGCCGGACCGCATCGACCCCAGGCAGATCGCCCCGCGCATCGCCGAGCTGCTCGCCAGCGGGGTCCTGCCGCTCGACGGTCGCCAGCCGGTGCCCTTCGACTGGCAGCGCGACATGCGCCTGCTCGAGGAGAACCTGCCGTATCACCCCAACGCCATGACCCTGGTGGCCTTCGGTGAGAGCGGCGAGCTGCACCGCGATACCTACTATTCGGTCGGCGGCGGTTTCGTCGTCGACGCCGAGCAGGCCGCCGCCGGCCAGCTCGACCAGGACCACACCCGGCTGCCCTACGACTTCTCCAGTGCCGAGGAGCTGCTGCGCCTGTGCAAGCGCCATGGCCTGCGCGTCTCCGAACTGATGCTGGCCAACGAGAAGGCCTGGCGCAGCGAGGCGGACATCCGCAGCGGCCTGCTGCGCCTGTGGGCGGCCATGCGCGAATGCGTGGACAACGGCCTGAGCCAGGAAGGCATCCTGCCCGGCGGGCTCAATGTCCGGCGCCGCGCCGCGCGGCTGCACCGCAGCCTGCTGGAGCTGGGCAAGCCCAACGTCATCGGCTCGACCATGAGTGCCATGGAATGGGTCAACCTGTTCGCCCTGGCGGTGAACGAGGAGAACGCCGCCGGCGGGCGCATGGTCACCGCCCCCACCAATGGCGCCGCCGGCATCATCCCGGCGGTGCTGCACTACTACATGAAGTTCAATCCGGAAGCCTCCGACGACGACGTGGTGAACTACCTGCTCGGGGCCGCCGCGGTGGGCATCCTGTGCAAGAAGAACGCCTCCATCTCCGGCGCCGAGGTCGGCTGCCAGGGCGAGGTGGGCTCGGCGTGCGCCATGGCCGCCGCCGGCCTGGCCGAAGTGCTCGGCGCCACCCCGGAGCAGCTGGAGAACGCCGCCGAGATCGGCCTGGAACACAACCTCGGGCTGACCTGCGACCCGGTGGGCGGGCTGGTGCAGGTGCCCTGCATCGAGCGCAACGCCATCGCCGCGGTGAAGGCCATCAACGCCGCGCAGATGGCCCTTCGTGGCGATGGCGAGCATTTCATCTCCCTCGACCGGGTGATCCGCACCATGCGGGACACCGGCGCGGACATGCACGACAAGTACAAGGAAACCTCGCGCGGCGGCCTGGCCGTCAGCGCCATCGAATGCTGACCCGCTTTCGCTCCCCGGCGCGTCCGCCTGCCAGCTTTTGGTGCGACGCCCGGGGACGCGATGCGAACCCGGCGTGACCGTTCGGTCACCCGTCCTGCCGCTCGTCTGTTACGCCCGGTATTCCCGGATGTAGCGGGGTGACAACCGCACCGCCGACAGGTGCTACCTAATGCCCCAGAGCCCACGAACCACGCGGCCTGGCGGTCGCTAACAGAATGTTTCTGTCGCTCTCGCCTAGCCCCGCTGGCATGGGGTTTGGATGCGCTTATGCATTTTTATTGAACGCGCGAACAATTTAGGCATGACCTTTGCCTCGTATCAGGGGCAACTCATCTGGGTCAGTCGCCGTACCAGAACCATAAGAAGAGAACCTCGCAACGAAGGTTCACAGCGTGTTTAGCGTGAGGGTTTTCAGATGTCACAGTCCAACCAGGGCTCCCAGCCCCAGAACCGCGCTCCCCAATCCATCGGCTTCCTGCTGCTGGACAACTTCACCCTGATCTCCCTGGCCTCTGCAGTGGAGCCGCTGCGCATGGCCAACCAGCTCTCCGGCAAGGAGCTGTACCGCTGGTTCACCCTGACCCAGAGCGGCCTGCCGGTGAGCGCCAGCGACGGCCTGCAGATCACCCCCGACGCCAGCCTGGAGAACGCCCCGGCACTGGACGCGGTGATCGTCTGCGGCGGTGTCGACATCCAGCACAGCGTCACCCGCGAACACCTGCAGTGGCTGCAATCGCAAGCCCGCCAGGGGCGCCAGCTCGGCGCCGTGTGCACCGGCAGCTGGGCGCTGGCCAAGGCCGGGCTGCTCGACGGCTACGACTGCAGCGTGCACTGGGAATGCCTGGCCGCGATGCAGGAGGCCTTCCCCCGCGCCGCCATCACCACCCGCCTGTTCTCCATCGACCGCAATCGCAACACCTCGTCCGGCGGCACCGCGCCGATGGACATGATGCTGCACCTGATCGCCCGCGAGCATGGCCGCGAACTGGCGGCGGCGATCTCCGAGATGTTCATCTACGAACGCATCCGCAACGAGCAGGACCACCAGCGCGTGCCGCTCAAGCACATGCTCGGCACCAACCAGCCGAAGCTGCAGGAAATCGTGGCGCTGATGGAGGCCAACCTGGAGGAGCCCATCGACCTCGACGAGCTGGCCTGCTACGTCGACGTGTCGCGCCGCCAGCTCGAGCGGCTGTTCCAGAAATACCTGCACTGCTCGCCCTCGCGCTACTACCTGAAGCTGCGCCTGATCCGTGCGCGCCAGCTGCTCAAGCAGACCGCCATGTCGATCATCGAAGTGGCCTCGGTATGCGGCTTCGTCTCCACGCCGCACTTCTCCAAGTGCTACCGCGAGTACTTCGGCATCCCGCCGCGTGACGAGCGCGCCAACCAGAACGCCAACGTGGTGGCGCTGGTGCCCATGCCCGAGGACCTGATGCGCCCCTCGTCCTCCACCGCCATGGCGGCCCTCACCCGCGCCCAGGGCGAGTCCACCTTCGCCAGCGTGCGTCTGTAACCCTTGCACCGGGGCCGCCTGGCGGCCCGGTCATTTCAATCGAACCGCCTGCTTCGGCTCTTCGCGGTTGAAACCGCTCCCACAAGGTGACGCCAATGCAGGGTGGCGGACTCCAGTCTTGTGGGAGGGAATTCATTCGCGATGCTTTTCGAGCAGCCCGGCCGGCGCCAGGGTCATGTCCGTGCCTGGAATCGATGGGTTTCGCTTCGCTCTACGCCATCCTACGGGGCGTTGTGCAGCGCTTGACGGGCATGAAAAAAGGGCGCCATCGGCGCCCTTTTTTGTTGGGTGGAATCAGCGCGGTACCAGCGCCGGCAACAGGGTGCGGGAAATGGCCTCGCGCACGTTTGGCAGCAGGGTGGCGCTGCCGCCCAGCAGCTCCTCCACCAGGCGGCGCAGGGCCACGGCGCGTTCGGGGCTGAGGCCGCTCACGGCGTGCTCGCAGGCCTGCTCGGCGCTCACCCCCGAGGGAATGGCCAGCCCCAGCGCCACCAGGCGCTCGCGGAAATCTTCCTGGTCGATCAGATCGGCATGCATCATGGCCTGTCTCCTCCGGTCATCGGGCTGCGCGTCAGCGCAGCACTCCTTCTTCCATCAACAGCTTGAAGATAGCCTCGGCACCCTCGGCTGGCGACAGGTCCTTGAGCACCTTGCCGCCCCCGCCGGAAGCCTTGGCCGTGGCCGCCTTCATCCGCTCGGCGCCGGTCTTGGCCTTGATCACCTTGAGCCGCTTGGGCCTCGGCCGGGCCGGTTGCAAGCGTGCCTCGGCCAGCAGCGTGTCTTCAACCACCTCGACGTCGCAAGCCTCGAGCGTGCCGCGCCGCGCCGGGCCGAAGGCGCTCTGGCGCGCCACCGGGGCGGCGTTGTCGACGCTGGCGAGGAAGGGCAGGCGCACCCGCAGGCGGCGTCGCTGGCCACGGGGCAGAGCCTGCAGCACCTGGGCCACGCCGTTCTCCACCTTCTCCACTTCCGCGAGCCCGACCACCAGCGGCCAGCCGAGCTTCTCGGCCAGCAGGAAGGGCAGCATCCCCGAGCCTTCGCCGGTTTCCGCCTGGCTGCCGGTGAGCACCAGCTGCGCGCCGGCTTCGGCGAGGTACTCCGCCAGTGCCGGCAGGGCGTCTGCCTGGGCGGGCTGTTCGAGCACGGCGATTTCCGCCAGGCCCATGCCCAGGTAGGCGCGCAGGGCTTCCTCGCGCGGGTTGCCGGCGTGCAGCACCTGCAGGCGATCACCGCCCAGGCGCAGGCCCAGCTCGACGGCGCGGGCGTCCTGCTCCGCACGGCGGGCGCGACCGGAGGTCGGGTGAGCGCCGACGGAGACCAGGGTGATGATGTTCAGTTGGTCATGCGGCATCGCGTGCGCCCCCCTGACGGTATGCGGTGATCCGCTCGATCAGCGCGGCGAGGATGGCGCCGGAGTCGCCGATCACCGAGAGGTCTGCGCGCTTGATCATGTCGCAGCCCGGGTCCATGTTCACCGCCACCACCTTGTCGCAGGCGCCGATGCCCTGCAGGTGCTGGATGGCGCCGGAGATACCCACGGCCAGGTACACCCGCGCGGTGACCCAGGTGCCGGTGGCACCGACCTGGCGGTTGCGCGGCATGTGGCCGTCGTCCACCGCCACGCGGGAGGCGCCTTCGGTGGCGCCCAGGACCCTGGCGGCCTCGTGGAACAGCGCCCAGTCCTTCACGCCGTTGCCGCCGGAGAGGATGAACTCGGCCTCGGCCATGGGGATCTGCGCCGGGTCCACGGCCACTGCACCGAGGTCCTCGATGCGTGGCAGGCTGCGGGCGATGTTGGCTTGCAGTTCGATGGGGCGGGCTTCGTGGCGGGTCTCGCTGACCGGCTCGGCGCATTCGGCGGCGGCCAGGATCAGCCGTGGCGTGGCGCGCACCAGGTCCTCGCGACCGGCACCGGCACGGCCGCTGCACTGCTCGCCGTCCACCTGCCAGACGCGTGTGGCAGGGCGTTCGCCGAGCTTGGCGGCCAGGCGCCGGCCCAGCTCGCCGCCCCCGCTGCGGCTGTCGGGCAACAGCCAGTGGCGCGGGGCCAGCTGGCTTTCCACGGCGCTCAGGGCCAGCACCCGTGCTTCCGGCGCGTAGCCGTCGAAGGCCTCGCCCTGGATGCGCAGGATGCGATCGACACCGGCGTTGTCGAAGGCGGTTTCCTTGTCCTCTCCGAACAGCACCGCGACCACCGCGCCGCCCGATCCGGCGAGCCTGTTGGCCAGGCCGAGCAGGTCCTTGTCGTGGCTGCCGAGGCGGCCGCCGACCATGTCCGGGACCACGGCGATGTAGAAGGCCGGTTGCGCCACCACATGCAGCGGCAGTTGCACGGCCTCGCTGCTGCCACTGCGCTTGCCGGCGGTGCCCTGCTGGGCGCCGCTGCGATCGATGCGCTTGATGCCGGCAGGACCGATGAAGCCGGCGGCGATGGCATGGGGATTCTTGCGGATGACGCCGTTGGGCCCCATCCAGGTGGTCTGGCCCTGTTGCTGCAACGTGGCGTGCAAGGGGTGCAGGCGGTTGCGGGCGATACGCTCGGCGCGCGGGTCGCGGCGGATGATGTCGCTCATCGTTGAGTCTCCGTGCGAGAGGGGCGCTGGCGGCGAAGGCACTTCATCAGTGCACCTCCGCCACGTCTTCACGCTTGGCCGCCGCCGGCTTCCTGGCCTCCACCGGTGCTTCGATGAGCACCTCGGCGACCAGCTCGGCGATGTCCTTGATCTCCGGGCGCGGGGCGACCACGCCTTCGAGCATCGCGGTGCACTGCGGGCAGCCCACGGCCACCACTTCGGCACCGGTCTCCTTGATGTCCACCATGCGCATGTCGGGGATGCGCTGCTTGCCGGGGATATCGGTGATCGGCGCGCCGCCACCGCCGCCACAGCAGCGGGAACGGAAGCCGGAGCGTTGCATTTCCTTCACCTCGATGCCGATGGCCTTGAGCACGGCGCGCGGGGCTTCGTACTCGCCGTTGTAGCGGCCGAGGTAGCAGGGATCGTGGTAGGTCACGCTGCCGGCCTTGCTCTGGCCGAGCTGCAGCGTGCCGCCGCGCACCAGCTCGTCGATGAAGGTGCTGTGGTGCAGGACCTGGTAGTTGCCGCCGAGCTCGCCGTATTCGTTCTTCAGCACATGGAAGCTGTGGGGATCGCAGCTGACGATGCGCTTGAAGCGATACTGCGAAAGGGTGGCGATGTTGCGTCGGGCGAGCTGCTGGAAGGTGGCTTCGTCACCCAGGCGACGGGCCACGTCGCCGCTGTCGCGCTCTTCCAGGCCGAGTACGGCGAAGTCGACGTTGGCGGCCTTGAGCACTTTCACGAAGGCGCGCAGGGTGCGCTGGTTGCGCATGTCGAAGGCACCGTCGCCGACCCAGAACAGCACGTCGGCCTGCTTCTTCTCGCTCATCAGCGGCAGGTTCAGGTCCGCCGCCCAGTTCAGCCGCCCCCCGGGGGCGAAGCCGCCGGGGTTGTCGGTGGCGATGAGGTTTTCCAGCACCTCGGCACCCTTGTTCGGGGTCGCGCCCTTCTCAAGGGTGAGGTGGCGGCGCATGTCGACGATGGCGTCGACGTGCTCGATCATCATCGGGCACTCCTCGACGCAGGCGCGGCAGGTGGTGCAGGACCACAGGGTGTCGGCGTCCACCAGGGCCTTGCCCTGCAGGGCGACGATGGGCTGGTGCGGACCGCCGCTGTGCTCGCCCAGCGGCTTGCCGGGGTAGGGCGAGCCAGCGAAGGAGGCGTCGTTGCCGCCGGCCAGGCCGATGACCATGTCCTGGATCAGTTTCTTCGGGTTCAGCGGCTGGCCGGCGGCAAAGGCCGGGCACATGGCCTCGCACTTGCCGCACTGCACGCAGGCGTCGAAGCCGAGCAACTGGTTCCAGGTGAAGTCGGTGGGTTTCTCCACGCCCAGCGGCGCGCTCGGGTTAGCCAGGTCCAGGGCCTTGAGGCCGGTGGAGCGGCCGCCACCGAAGCGTTCGGCGCGGCGGTGCCAGGCCAGGTGCAGGGCCCCGGCGAAGGCGTGCTTCATCGGCCCGCCCCAGGTCATGCCGAAGAACAGCTCGGACACGCCCCAGGCCACGCCCACGGCGAGGATGGCCGCGAGGAACCAGCCGCCGAAGCCGGCCGGGAGGATGCCGGCCACCGGCAGGGTGGCGATGAAGAAGCTCGCGGAGAACATCAGCAGGCTTTTCGGCAGGCGCATCCATGGGCCCTTGGACAGCCGCGCCGGCGGGTTGCGCCGGCGCTTGGCGACGAACAGGGCGCCGACGAACATCAGCGCCGTGGCCGCCAGCAGGGCGAAGCCGAGGATGCGGCTGTGCAGCCCGAAGCCATGCACCAGGATGGCCAGCAGCGCCGCCAGGACGAAGCCACCGGCGGTGGCGACGTGGGTCTTGGACATGTACGTGTCGCGCTCGACCACGTGGTGCAGGTCCACCAGGTAGCGGCGCGGCATCTTCATCAGCCCGCCGAGCCAGTCGACCTGCGACGGACGGCCCCGGCGCCATATGAGGAAGCGCCTGGCGGCGCCCAGGGCGGCCAGTGCCAGGGTGGTGAAGAGAAGGATGGGGAGGATAGTGTTCAGCATTGCAGCTCACCCGGTTGGGGAGCCGGAAGCCTAAAGCCGGAAGCTGGAAGCGGTTGGTGCCGCTCCTGGCTTCGGGCTTCAGGCCTCCAGCTTCAAGCTTCTTAGAAGTCCTTGCACAACCGCAGGGCGTCGTAGATCGCCGCGTGCACGTTGCGCGGGGCGCCGCAGTCGCCGATGCGGAACAGCAGGTAGCCGTCGCCGGGTTCGGACAGGCAGGGTTGCGGCCTGATCTCGAACAGCGCGTCGACGTCGATCTGGCCCTTGTTGCGCGAGCCCTGCTTGAGTGCGTAGTACAGGCTCTCGTCGGGGCGCACGCCGTTCTCGATGACGATCTGGTCGACCACGCGCTCCTCGCGGGCGCCGGTGTATTCGTTCTCCAGCACGGCCACCACCTTGTCGCCCTCGCGGTAGACCTTCTCCAGCATCAGGTCGCCGGTCATGATCACGTCCTTCGGGTACATGCTGCGGTAGTAGGTGGGGAAGGTGGTGCCGCCCATGGCGACGCCGGGCTTGGTGTCGTCGGTGACGATCTCCACCTGGGCGCCCTTCTCGGAGAGGTAGTCCGCCGCCGACATGCCGCCGAACTCGCAGATGGTGTCGTAGACCAGCACGTTCTTGCCGGGCTCGACCTTGCCTTCGAGGATGTCCCAGGCGCTGACCACCAGGCCCTCTGCCGCCCCCCAGTGCTCGTTCTGCTCGATGAAGGGATGGCCGCCGTTGGCCAGCACCACGATGTCGGGCTTGAGGTCGAGGATGGTGTCGGTGTCGGCACCGGTGCCCAGGCGCAGGTCGACGCCGAGGCGGGCGATCTCCAGCTGGTACCAGCGGGTGATGCCGGCGATCTGGTCGCGTTGCGGGGCCTTGGCGGCGATGCTGATCTGGCCGCCGAGCTGGTCCTTCTTCTCGAACAGGGTCACGTCGTGGCCGCGCTCGGCCGCCACGCGGGCCGCTTCCATGCCGGCGGGGCCGCCGCCGACGATGACCACCTTGCGCTTGACGCCGGTGGTCTTCTCGATGATGTGCGGCAGGCCCATGTACTCGCGGGTGGTGGCGGCGTTCTGGATGCACAGCACGTCCAGGCCCTGGTACTGGCGGTCGATGCAGTAGTTGGCGCCGACGCACTGCTTGATCTGGTCCACCTGGCCCATCTTGATCTTGGCGATCAGGTGCGGGTCGGCGATGTGGGCGCGGGTCATGCCGACCATGTCCACGTAGCCGCCTTCGAGGATGCGCGTGGCCTGGTTCGGGTCCTTGATGTTCTGCGCATGCAGCACCGGGACGTTGACCACTTCCTTGATGCCGGCCGCCAGGTGCAGGAAGGGCTCCGGCGGGAAGCTCATGTTGGGGATGACGTTGGCCAAGGTGTTGTGGGTGTCGGCGCCGGAGCCGACCACGCCGATGAAGTCGAGCATGCCGGTGTCGCAGTAGTACTTGGCGATCTGCTTCATGTCCTCGTGGGACAAGCCGTCGGGGTGGAACTCGTCGCCGGAGATGCGCAGGCCCACGCAGAAGTCGGGGCCGACTTCCTCGCGCACCGCCTTGAGCACTTCCAGGCCGAACTTCATGCGGCCTTCGAAGGTGCCGCCCCATTCGTCGGTGCGCTTGTTGACGCGCGGGCTCCAGAACTGGTCGATCATGTGCTGGTGCACGGCGGAGAGCTCGACGCCATCCAGCCCGCCGGCCTTGGCGCGGCGCGCGGCCTGGGCGAAGTCACCGATGACGCGCCAGATCTCTTCCACCTCGATGGTCTTGCAGGTGGCGCGGTGCACGGGCTCGCGGATGCCCGACGGCGACATCAGGGTCGGCCAGTTGAAGCCGTCCCAGCGCGAGCGCCGGCCCATGTGGGTTATCTGGATCATGATCTTGGCGCCGTGCTTGTGCATGGCGTCGGCGAGGTTCTGGAAGTGCGGGATGATGCGGTCGGTGGACAGGTTCACCGAGCTCCACCATTGCTGGGGGCTGTCGCTGGACACCACGGACGAGCCGCCGCAGATGGCCAGGCCGATGCCGCCCTTGGCCTTTTCCTCGTAGTACTTCACGTAGCGCTCGGTGGTCATGCCGCCATCGGTGGCGATGACCTCGGCGTGGGCGGTACTGAGCACGCGGTTGCGGATGGTCAGTTTGCCGATCTGGATCGGCTGGAACATTGCTTCGAACGCCATGATGCCGTGCCTCGCCTCAGAGGGGTTTCACGATGAACAGGCCATCGTCGTGGCCTTCTTCCGAGCCGCTGTAGACCTGCTCGGCGACGGTGCGGATGCTGCTGCCGCGGGCCTGGAGGATCTGGTCCATGGCCCCGGCGAACCAGCCGGTGAACATGTAGTCGACCTTGCGCCCGACCTTGCCGTAGACGTAGACGAAGGCGGAGTGCTCGAGCTTGACGCTGGCGGTGCCCTTGTCGAGGTCGATGTCCTGGATCTTGAACAGGCCCCAGCCGCGCTGGGACAGGCGCTTCATGTAGTGCTCGAACACCGCCACGCCTTCCAGGCCGTGGCATTCGGCTTCCTTCTCGCACCAGTGCCAGGCGGACTTGTAGCCGGCCTTGTAGAGGATCTCGGCATAGGCGTCGGCACCCAGCACCTCTTCGATGCCGATGTGGTTGTTGACGAAGAAGTGGCGCGGCACATAGAGCATCGGCAGTGCGTCGGTTGTCCAGACGCCGGTCTCGCTGTCGACTTCGATGGGCAGTTCGGGGGCGTGTTTGGCCATGTGGATAACTCCGAATTCAGGTCAGATATCGGGCGGATGGCGCTTCAGTCATCCGCCGCAGAGATGAGCCACCGCGCGGTGGGATGGTGGATGAAAAGAGCGTCATCCACCCTACGATTCGTGTTCGGTCGGGGTTGGCGATCGGTGCTACTCGCCCCAGACGTCCTTGAGGACGTTTACCCAGTTCTCGCCCATGATCTTGCGCACCACGCGTTCGCTGTGGCCGCGCCCCAGCAGGGTCTCGGTGAGGTTGGGGAATTCGCCCACGGTGCGGATGCCCAGGGGGTTCACGATCTTGCCGAAGTTGGTCAGGCGCCGGGCGTAGCCCTTGTCGTGGGTCAGGTACTCGAAGAAGTCCTGGCCGTGGCCCTGGGTGAAGTCGGTGCCGATGCCGATGGCGTCTTCGCCGACGATGTTCATCACGTATTCGATGGCTTCGGCGTAGTCGTCGATGGTGGAGTCGATGCCCTTGGCCAGGAACGGCGCGAACATGGTCACGCCGACGAAGCCGCCGTGGTCGGCGATGAACTTCAGCTCTTCATCGGACTTGTTGCGCGGGTGTTGCTTCAGGCCGGACGGCAGGCAGTGGGAGTAGCAGACGGGCTTCTTCGATTCGAGGATGACTTCCTCGGAGGTCTTGGAACCGACGTGGGAGAGGTCGCACATGATGCCGACGCGGTTCATCTCGGCGACGATCTCGCGACCGAAGCCGGAGAGGCCGCCGTCGCGCTCGTAGCAGCCGGTGCCCACGAGGTTCTGGGTGTTGTAGCACATCTGCACGATGCCCACGCCGAGCTGCTTGAACACCTCGACGTAGCCGATCTGGTCCTCGAACGCGTGGGCGTTCTGGAAGCCGAAGAGGATGCCGGTCTTGCCCTGTTCCTTGGCCTTGCGGATGTCGGCCGTGGTACGCACGGGCATCACCAGGTCGCTGTTCTCGCGGATCAGCTTCTGGCTGGCGGCGATGTTGTTGACCGTGGCCTGGAAGCCCTCCCACACGGAGACGGTGCAGTTGGCCGCGGTGAGGCCGCCCTTGCGCATGTCCTCGAAGAGTTCACGGTTCCACTTGGCGATGATCAGGCCATCGATGACGATGCTGTCGGCGTGAAGTTCGGCTGGGCTCATCAGGCTGTCCCCTTTGATTCTTGGTGCGCCGAATCTTCTGCCGGCGCTTTGAACCGAGCATATCGCCGGGGCTTTCGGCGCTATCGCGCAAAAACGACGGGGGGATTGCCGAAAGCGTCAATGCGGGGTCGTGGATGGGCAAGCCGGGTGGGCGGCACGGCCGGTCGACAAGTGCTGGTGTGTTGGGGAGATAGGGCGTAAATAGCGGCTATCTGCGCTCAAGCTCTTTGATCTGAAGGTGATCGTGCATGAGACCGCGTGCGCGTGCTGGGCAGTGCCACGTCGCCGGTGGGGTGTTCGTGGCGGTCCTGGCTGGGACAGGCGGCGAAGCGGTTGCGGTAGCAGCGGGAGAAGTAGGAGGAGGATTCGAAGCCGCAGGCGAGGCCGATCTCCAGCACGCTCATGTCGGTCTGGCGCAGCAGCTGGCGGGCCTTTTCCAGGCGCAGGGCCAGGTAGAAGCCCGATGGCGTGTCGTCCAGGTGCAGGCGGAACAGGCGCTCCAGCTGGCGCGGGGTGACGCCCACCAGGGCGGCCAGATCACAGGAGCCAAGGGGTTGTTCGCAGTGGCGCTCCATCTCGCCGATCACCTGCACCAGCTTGCGATTGTGCACGCCGTAGCGGCGGGTGATCTGCATGCGCTGGTGGTCCTGGCGGGTGCGGATGCGACCGAGGACGAACTGCTCGGACACCTCCACCGCCAGCTCGTCGCCGTGGTCGCGGCCGATCAGGGTGAGCATCAGGTCGAGGGTGGCGGTGCCGCCGGCGCTGGTGATGCGGCGGCCGTCGATCTCGAACAATTCCTGGGTCGGCAGCAGGCCGGGGTAGCGCTCCTGGAAGGCTTCGATGGCTTCCCAGTGCAGGGTCAGGCGCTGGCGGGCGAAGAGGCCCGCCTCGGCGAGGACGAAGCTGCCGGTGTCGATGCCGCCCAGGGTGGCGCCGTCGAGGTCGGCGCGCTTGAGCCAGTGGGCCAGGCGTGGCGTGTAGCTGGCCAGCGGATCGAAGCCGGCGACCACGAACAGGCTGTCGCCGGCGCCGGGGCGTTCCAGCGCGGCGTCGACGTTCAGCGACATGCCGTTGCTGCCTTCCACAGGGCCGCCTTCCAGGCTCAGCAGGCGCCAGCGGTAGAGTTCGCCGCGAAAGCGGTTGGCCACGCGCAGGGGTTCGATGGCGGACATCAGCCCCATCATGGAGAAACCGGGCAGCAGGAGGAACCACAGGGTCTGGGGCATGGGCAGGCGTCCTCGCGAAGGCGTCGCCACACTAGAAGGCAGGACGCGGCGCAAGGCAATGCAGGTGGTCGTTCTCGTTCAACATTCGGTCGTTTTAGTTCGATTTGCCCCCGGGCGCGCTGCGTAATCTGGCTGCCACGGGTGCAGCAGGGCCCGCGAACGGCGGGGCGTGACTGGCCCCGGCACAACAACAGACGGGCCACGCGGCCCGATAACCGTATGGCTGTAGGGGAGCATTCGATGAAAGGTCTCAACGCATTCGCGGGTTGCTGTCTTCTCACCCTGTTCAGTTCCACCCTGATGGCGGCGGACGACGCCAGTTGCCAGAAGATCCGCATCGGTGCGGTCGGCTGGACCGACGTGGTCGCGACCACCGCCGTGGCTTCCGAGCTGCTGGCCGGCCTCGGCTACGAAACCACCCAGACCCAAGCGTCGCAGCAGATCATCTTCGCCGGCATCCAGAAGAAGCAGGTGGACGTGTTCCTCGGCTACTGGAAGCCGATCATGGATGACAACATCCAGCCCTTCCTCGACAGCGGCTCGGTCAAGGTGGCGCCGCAGCCGTCCCTGGACGACGCCGTGGCGGTGCTGGCCGTGCCCACCTACACGGCGGAGGAGGGGCTCAGGACCTTCGCCGACATCGCCCGCTACAAGGACCAGCTGGGCGGCAAGATCTACGGCATCGAGTCGGGGTCCGGCGCCAACACGGCGATCAAGAAGATGATCGACGAGAACCAGTTCGGCCTCGGCGGCTTCAAGCTGGTGGAGTCCAGCGAGGCGGCGATGCTCACCGCCGTGTCGCGCGCGGTGAAGAACCACAAGCCGGTGGTGTTCTTCGGCTGGAAGCCGCACCCGATGAACATCCAGATGCCGATCACCTACCTCACCGGCAGCAATGACGTGTTCGGCCCCAACGACGGCGCCGCCACGGTCTCCACCGTCACCGCACCGGACTTCGCCCAGCGCTGCCCCAACGCCGATCGCCTGCTGACCAACCTGCGCTTTTCCAGCGAGCAGGAGAGCCGCCTGATGCAGCCGATCATGGAGCGCGAGGCGCCGGCCAAGGTCGCCCGCGACTGGCTCAAGGCCAACCCCGAGGTGGTCAAGGCCTGGCTGGCCGGGGTGACCACCTTCGACGGCAAGGACGGCGCCGAGACGGTCATCGCCTCGCTCAAGTAAGACCCGACGCATCACAACAGTCATCGACCCACGCCCGTGCGCGGCCCGCCGCGCACGGCACCCGATCGCCCCGAGAAAGGATGTTGCAACCGTGAACCATGAAGTCATCGTCACCTGTGCGGTAACCGGCGCCGGCGATACCGTCGGCAAGCACCCGGCCATCCCGGTCACCCCGAAGGAGATCGCCGCCTCCGCCATCGAGGCGGCCAAGGCCGGCGCCACGGTCGCCCACTGCCACGTGCGCGACCCGCGCACCGGCAAGCCCAGCCGCGACGTGGCGCTCTACCGCGAGGTGGTCGAGCGCATCCGTGAAAGCGACACCGACGTGATCATCAACCTCACCGCCGGCATGGGCGGGGACCTGGAGATCGGCAAGGGCGAGCAGCCCCTGGAGTTCGGCGCCGGCACCGACCTGGTGGGCCCGCTGGAGCGGCTCAAGCACGTCGAGGAGCTGTTGCCGGAGATCTGCACCCTGGACTGCGGCACGCTCAATTTCGGCGATGGCGACTTCATCTACGTCTCCACCCCGGCGCAGTTGCGTGCCGGGGCCAAGCGCATCACCGAGCTGGGCGTGAAGGCCGAACTGGAAATCTTCGACACCGGCCACCTGTGGTTCGCCAAGCAGATGCTCAAGGAAGGGTTGCTGGACGACCCGCTGTTCCAGATCTGCCTGGGCATCCCCTGGGGTGCACCGGCGGACACCACCACCATGAAGGCCATGGCCGACAACCTGCCGCCGGGCGCCACCTGGGCCGGCTTCGGCATCGGCCGCTCGCAGATGCCGATGGTGGCCCAGGCCATGTTGCTGGGCGGCAACGTGCGCGTCGGCCTGGAGGACAACATCTGGCTGGACCGTGGCGTGCACGCCAGCAACGGCCAGTTGGTGGAGCGCGCGGTGGAGATCATCGAACGCCTCGGCGGCCGCGCTCTGAGCCCGGCCGAGGGCCGCGAGAAGATGAACCTCAAGCGTCGCGGCTGACGTTTCCCCCGTAGCCGGGCTTCGGCCCGGGAACCCCATAGCGGACACAGACCAGGAGCCACCATGGCCTTCATCACCCACATCAAGACCTTCGCCGCCCTTGGCAGCGGCGTCATCGGCAGCGGCTGGGTCGCCCGTGCCCTGGCCCACGGCCTCGACGTCGTCGCCTGGGACCCGGCCCCCGGCGCCGAGGCCGCCCTGCGTGCGCGCATCGCCAACGCCTGGCCGGCGCTGCAGAAGCAGGGGCTGGCGCCCGGCGCCTCCCAGGAGCGGCTGCGCTTCGTCGAGACGGTCGAGGAATGCGTGCGCGATGCCGATTTCATCCAGGAAAGCGCGCCCGAGCGGCTTGACCTGAAGCTCGACCTGCACGCCCGCATCAGCGCGGCGGCGCGCCCGGAGGCGATCATCGGCTCCAGCACGTCCGGGCTGCTGCCCAGCGAGTTCTACGCCGACGCCGTGCACCCGGAGCGCTGTGTGGTGGGGCACCCGTTCAACCCGGTCTACCTGTTGCCGCTGGTGGAGGTGGTGGGGGGCGAGAAGACCGCGCCCGAAGCCGTGCAGGCGGCGATCGAGGTCTACACCGCACTGGGCATGCGCCCGCTGCACGTGCGCAAGGAGGTGCCGGGCTTCATCGCCGACCGCCTGCTGGAGGCGCTGTGGCGCGAGGCGCTGCACCTGGTCAACGACGGCGTGGCCAGCACCGGCGAGATCGACGATGCGATCCGCTTCGGCGCGGGGTTGCGCTGGTCCTTCATGGGCACCTTCCTCACCTACACCCTGGCGGGCGGCAACGCGGGCATGCGCCATTTCATGGCGCAGTTCGGTCCGGCGCTGCAACTGCCCTGGACCTACCTGCCGGCCCCGGAGCTGACCGAGTCGCTGATCGACAGCGTGGTGGAGGGCACCCGCGAGCAGCAGGGTTCGCGCAGCATCGCCGAACTGGAGCGTTATCGTGATGACTGCCTGCTGGCGGTGCTGGACGCGGTGAAGGCGACCAAGGAAAAACACGGCTTCGCCTTCGCCGACTGAGGCGCCAACCGCTTCCCGCCCCTACCCAACGGCCCTTCCCTCACGGAGGGCCTATCGCCAGGAACCGCCCCATGAGCCACGCCTTGACCACCTATAGCACCCTCATCTCCGCCGAGTGGGTGGACTACAACGGCCACCTGCGCGACGCCTTCTACCTGCTGATCTTCAGCTACGCCACCGACGCGCTGATGGAGCGCATCGGCCTCGACGAGGCGGGGAGGGCTTCGACCGGGCATACGCTCTATACCCTGGAGTGCCACCTCAACTACCTCGCCGAGGTGAAGCTGGGTGCACGTGTGGAGGTGCGCACCCAGGTACTGGCCAGCGACGCCAAGCGCCTGCACATCCACCACGGGTTGTACTACCCCGGCGGCGATGAGCTGCTGGCGGCGAGTGAGCAGATGCTGATGAACGTGGACAGCGAGAGTGCGCGATCGGCGCCCTTCGCCGAAGCGGTGGCCGGGTGCGTGGCGGGGTTGGTGGAGGCGCACCGGCAGTTGCCACTGCCGGTGCATGTCGCGCGGGTCATCGGCCTGCCACCCGCGCGTTGAGCCCGGGCCGCCCGGTTAGGCCGTGGGAAGGGCGTAGCGGCGGGCGAAGTCGATGAGGTCGACCAGGTTGCGGGTCTTCAGCTTGTCCATCAGGCGGGACTTGTAGGTGCTCACCGTCTTGTGGCTGATGAACAGCTGCTCGGCGATCTCCTTGTTGTTCTTGCCGTTGGCGAGGTTCTGCAGCACTGCGAGCTCGCGGTCTGACAGGCTGTCGAGCAGCTGGGTGTCCTCGCCGGCCTGGGACGGCACGGGCAGGTGCACGGTGCTGGGGAACAGGCTGTAGCCGGAAAGCACCGACTTGGTCGCGGCGATCAGGCTGACGGCCTGTTCCTGCTTGGACAGGTAACCGGTGGCGCCGGCCTGCAGGCAACGGTTGGCATAGAGCGCCGCGGGCAGTGAAGTCAGCACCAGCAGCTTGAGGTTGACGTCCATCGCCGCCAGGCGGGTGAGTACCTCCATGCCGTCCAGCTTGGGCACGGCGATATCGAGGATGACCAGGTCCGGTCTGAGCGAACGGGCCAGGCTCAGGCCTTCCACGCCGTTCTCGGTCTCGCCGACGATGTCGTAGCCCTCACGCTCCAGCAGGACGCGTGTGGCGAAGCGGATCATGGGCTGGTTGTCGATAAGCAGGATCTTACTCATCCGTTCATTTCTCCTTGGTGAGTTTCCCGTTGCTCCACGGCACGCACACAAAGCCGTTCGAAACAGGGTTGGCACTTCTTCCGATTGGTTTTCTTGCTATTACCGGTAGAGGCGGTGCGAACAAGTTATCCATAGCCGGCGGTAGTCCGTATCGGACTGTCTTTGCATATGGGATATTTCTTCAGAAGTTATGTTGATGTCGTTCAGACAATTCCTAATGTTTATTGCGTACGCCAGACGAGGCGACACGAGCTGCCATAGGCTTTTAGGCTTGGCCGCTCATGGAATTGGCTGAATATGTGAGGCGAGAAGTATATTCGCGGTGCGCGCCGTGATCGGTTGTTTGGGAAGTTTCCTACAATTCATGTAGGCAAGTTTTTAAGCTTCCTCAGTCATTGAATATCAGTCACTTCCTGTAACGGGCATTGTTCCAACCCAGCAGGCAGAAGGAGGTCGCCACGTTGCGCCGCATTTCGTGGTTTTGCGTATCCGCCCGGGCGCTCCTGCTGGGTCTCTTTCTGCTGTCACCGATGGCGGTTGAATCCGCCCCCGTGGGAGCTGCGCCCCTGCATCTGTCGAGCCAGTTGCAGGTCGACCAGCAGGAGCTGGCCGTATCCGAGAGCGACTGGCACTGGTTGCGGCAGAAGCGCGACCTGGTGCTCGGGGTGGCCGGCGACGCCGAGGCGCCGATGGCGATGCTGCAGCGCGACGGCAGTTTCGAGGGCATCACGGCGGACACCACCGCGCTGGTCGGGCAAATGCTGGGCATGCGCATCGTCCTGCGCGAGCTGCCGGACCAGGCCGCCCTCGCGCGGGCGCTGGAGTCGGGCGAGATCGACATGACGACCGCGTCCAGCCACGGCCTGCGTGGTGCCAGCGTGGCGCGCAGCCAACCTTTCGCCATCGAGCACGCGGCGCTGTTCCGACGCCAGGAGGACACGCGCGAGTTTCCCGCCGACCTGGCCGGGCTGACCGTGGTCACCACCACCGAGTACCTGGGCGACCCGGCGCTGCACCGGGGATTTCCCAGCGCGCGCCTGGTGGCCGCGGATTCGGTGGACGGGGCGATGGCCGCGGTGGCCTTCGGCAAGGCCGACCTGTACCTCGGCGATGTGCTCGCCGCCTACTACCGGATCAACCGGGGCTTCCACGGGATGGTGCGCTTCGAGCGCTTCGCCGAACTCAAGGCCGATGGCGTGGCCTTCATCGTGCGCTCGGGCGATGCCCCGCTGCTGCGCGGCCTGGACGCCACGCTCCATGCCCTTGGCCGCTCGCGCCTGGATGAGATCACCCGGCGCTGGATCGGCAGCGGCGTGATACCGGCGCTGGAGCCCCTGCCCCTGACGCAGGAAGAGCGCCGCTGGGTGGAGCGTCACCCGGTGGTGCGCCTGGTGATCGACGACGACATGGCGCCCATGGCCTTCTTCGATGCCCAGGGCCAGTTCCGCGGTATCACCGCCGACCTGCTGGAAATGACCTCCCTTCGCACCGGCCTGCGCTTCGAGGCGATCAGCCGTCGTGGTGGCTTTACCGACCAGATCAGCAGCCTGCAGCAAGGCAGCGCCGACCTCGCGATCCTCAGCCAGGGGCGCGAACGCGAGGCACTGCTGCGCTTCACCCGCCCGGTGATGACCAACCCCTTCGTGCTGGTGGCGCCGCGCGGCGACGACGGCCTCGCCGAACCGCTCGACGGCATGGAGGGCAAGCGGCTCGCCATCGCCAGGGGGCACGTGGCGTTGGCGGAGGTGCGGGACACCTACCCCGGTGCCGAAATCGTCGAGGCGGGCTCGACGCTGGATGCGATGAACCTGGTCTACGGCGGCGGTGCCGATGCGGCCCTGGTGTCGCTGCCCACGGCCCGCTACTACGTGGTCCGGCTGTTCCGCAATCGCCTGGCGGTGGCTGAGCTGGTGCCCATCGAGCCGGCCACGGCGAACTTCGCCATGCGCCGGGCCGATGTCGAGCTGCAGTCGATCCTCGACAAGGCCCTGGCGAGCCTGGCCCCGGACGAGCTGAACGCTGCCGCCAATCGCTGGCGCGGCAGCCCGGCCATGAGTGCGCAGACCTGGCGTGACTACAACCAGTTGATCCTGCAGATCGTGATCGGTGCGCTGGTGCTGCTGGCCCTGGCCCTGGCCTGGGGCCTGCGCCTGCGCCGCGAGGTGCGCAAGCGCATGACGGCGGAGCGGCAGCTGAACGACGAGCTGCGCTTCATCGAGACGCTGATCGATTGCATGCCGCAACCGGTCTTCGTGCGTGATGTCGAGGGCCGCCTGCTGTCGTGCAACCGCAGCTACCTGGACACCCTGGGGTTGGCACGCGAAGACATTCTGGGGACGACGGCCCCGGAGCTGCCCCTGGCCTTCGAGGCGGCGCCGCTCTTCCACCAGGGCTACCTGAAGGCGATGGTCGACGGGCAACTGGTGCGTGGCGTGCACGAGTTGGAACTGGGCGGGCGCAGGCTGTGGATCGAGCACTGGACCCAGCCCTTCCAGGACTCGACCGGCGCGGTCAAGGGCGTGATCTGCGGCTGGATCGACATCACCGAGCACCATCATCTGGTCCGTGAGCTGGAGGAGGCGAAGAACCTGGCCGACGACGCCAGCCGAGCCAAGACCGCCTTCCTCGCGACCATGAGCCACGAGATCCGCACCCCGCTGAACGCGGTGATCGGCATCCTCGAATTGGCCCTCAAGCGCGCGGAGCACGGCCCGATCGACCCGGCCGGCATCCAGGTGGCCTATGGGTCGGCCCGCAGCCTGCTGACCCTGATCGGCGACATCCTCGACATCGCCCGCATCGAGGCGGGACGCCTGAGCCTGGCCCCGGCGCGCGCCAACCTGCGCGAGCTGGTGGAGTCGGTGGCCCGGGTGTTCGACGGCCTGGCCCGGCAGAAGCGCCTGGAGCTGGTGCTGGACATCGATTCGAGCATCCAGGGCGATGTCCTAGTCGATGCCATGCGCTTCAAGCAGATCCTCTCCAACCTGGTCAGCAATGCCATCAAGTTCACCCCTGAAGGGCGGGTCGGCGTGCGGGTCACGGGGGACCTCGCCGAGCCCGGGATGCTGCGGATGGTGCTGGTGGTGGAGGACAGCGGCGTCGGCATCGCGCCCGAGGACCAGGCGCGGCTGTTCCAACCTTTCTCCCGGATCGAGCAGGCCGATCAACTGGCCGAAGGCACTGGCCTGGGCCTGGTCATCTGCCGCTCGCTCTGCACGATGATGGGGGGGCGGCTGGCCCTGGACAGCGAGCCGGGGCGCGGTACGCGGGTCGAGGTGGAGTTGCGCCTGCACCGCCTCGACCCCGTTCCCGAGCCCGTGCCCACGCCGAGCCCCCTGGCCGGCCCGGCGCGGCGCCTGCGGGTGCTGGTGGTCGACGATCACCCGGTGAACCGGCAGATTCTCCAGCAGCAACTGGTTTTCCTCGGTCACGAGGCCGAGGAGGCGGCGGATGGCCAGGACGCCCTGCAACGCTGGCGCGCCCGGCACTTCGACGCGGTGGCCACCGATTGCCACATGCCCCGCATGAGCGGGGCAGAACTGACGGCGGCGATACGCCGCGAGGAGCGCGAAGGCGTTCGGCCTCGCACGCTGGTCCTCGGGCTCACCGCCGATGCGCAGGCCGACGAGATCGAGCGGGGCCTGGCTGCCGGGATGGACGAGTGCCTGGCCAAGCCCATCGGGCTCGCCGCCCTGCAGCGGGTCTTCGGTGTCGGCGAAGGGGAGTTGCTCGAGGCGGAGGGCCCTTCGGTCACCGGCTTGTTCGACCTGTCCCCGTTGCAACCCCTGACCGGCGGCGACCCGCTGCTGGTGCGCAACCTGCTGGGCGAACTGATGGCGACCAACGGCAAGGACCTCGCCCTGCTCGGCATGTTGCTGGAGCGGGGTGATAGCGCGGGCCTGTCCGAGCTGGCGCATCGGTTGATTGGCGCGGCCCGCGTAGTACGGGCCGAGGAGGTCATCGCGGCGTGCCAGCGGCTGATGGCGGCCTGCGCGGTGCCCAGTACCCCTGATGGCCTGCGCCGGGGTGTCGAAGACCTGGTGCGCGCGCTGGAACGTCTGCAACTGGAGTTGAGTGATTACCTGACCGAAGGGGCTGCGGCACCCGCGCCCTGAGCCGTCGAGGGCGTCAGGACGAAAGCTGGGTGGTCGCCGGTGGGCGGGTATCGCCGATCCATCGACGGAGGGCCGACCCATCCATGGGCCGGGCGAAGTAGTAGCCCTGGGCCTGGACGCAACCCAGTTCCATCAACAGTGTCTTCTGCTCCAGGGTCTCCACGCCCTCGACCACCAGGGAAATACCCATCGCCTCGGCCAGGGTCACGCTGCTGCGGATGACCGCGCCGCAGCGGGGCTGGCTTTGCAGCTTGCGGATGAACGAGGCGTCGAGCTTGATCTGGCTGAAGGGCAGCGCACACAGCCGGTCGAGCGAGGAGTAGCCGGCACCGAAGTCGTCCATGGCCAGGCCGCAGCCCATCAGGCGCAGGCGCACGAGGTTCTCCAGGCTGGTCGCCGGCGCGCGCAGCAGGCCCGTCTCGGTCACCTCGAAGGTCAACCCCTCGCCGGGCAGGCCGCTGTCCATCAGTCGCCGGGCCACCCGCTCGACCATCTGCCGGTCGCCCAGCTGGATGGGCTGGATGTTGATGGCCAGCTCGACCTGCCGGCCCTCCTGCGCCAGCTCCTGCTGCACCGCCAGTCCCTGGTCCAGCAAGCGCCAGAACAGGCGATCCACCAGGCCGCTGGCCTCCATCTGCGGCAGGAACTGAGCCGGTGACAGGATGCCGTGCTGGGGGTGGCGCCAACGAGCGAGCATCTCGGCACCACGCAACGCACCATCGTTCATGTCGACCTTGGGCTGGAACCAGGCTTCGAACTCGTCGCGCTCGAAGCCTTCGGCTATCTCCGCCAGGGACGGCAGCTCCATCACTTCGGGGGATGCGGGCAACTGCTCCTGCTCGGGCGCGAAGCCGCGCAGCAGGCGGGCGGCCCGGTTAATGTCGAAAGGCTTGCCGAGATCGCCGAGGAATTCCACGCCGAGGCAGCGGATCATCGAGATGGTGGCCTGGCGCAGCACCGGCTCGACCGCGCTGGCGAGCATCACCGCGCGCAACAGGCCTCGCTGGCTGGCATGGCGGAGGAAGGCCAGGCCATCCATGCCGGCCATGCGCAGGTCGCAGAGCACGATGTCGACACCGCCGCAGGCTTGTAGCATGGCCAGCGCCTGGTCGCCGTCCTCCGCTCCATGGATCCGGTCCAGACCCATTCTCTCCAGTGCGGCTATCGCCAGCAGGCGCTGGAAGGGTTCGTCTTCCAGCACCAGAATGCTTATGTTCTTCATCGGGTTTCGCTCGGCAGATTTGTGATGCCGGTCACGTTACTTAGGAGGCTTGGTAACGAGCTAGGCGAAGATTCCCGGAAATTTGTAGGAAATTTCATCAGTGCTTGGGCGTGGCCATGGTTGCCGTGCTTCGGCGTCGAGCCCGCGTCGCCCCGGAAGAGACCGACATGAGAAGTGCCCTGATAGTCGACGATCATCCCGTCATCCGCCTCGCCGTGCGCATGCTGCTGGAACGCAATGGCATGCAGGTGCTTGCGGAGACGGACAACGGTGTCGATGCGCTGCAACTGATCCGCCAGCATGAGCCCGACATCGTCATCCTCGATATCGGCATTCCGCGCCTGGATGGGCTCAAGGTGATCGCCCGCATCCGCGCCCTGGGGCTCGACAGCCATGTGCTGGTGCTCACCTCGCAACCCGCCGAGAGCTTCTGCCAGCGCTGCATGCAGGCGGGCGCCAAGGGATTCGTCAGCAAGGAAGAGGACCTGCAGAACCTCGTGATTGCGATCAACTCGATCAGCGCGGGGTTTTCCTTCTACCCGGCCGATGCATTGCAGGCGGGCCAGACCGCGCTGACCAGCGAGGCCGAGCTGGTCGCACGTCTGTCCAACCAGGAGCTGATGGTGCTGCAGTACCTGGCGGCGGGCCTCTCCAACAAGCAGATCGGCGACCTGATGCTGCTCAGCAACAAGACCGTCAGTACTTACAAGAGCCGCATCCAGCAGAAGCTCAACCTCGGCTCGTTGCTGGAACTGATCGAATTCGCCCGGCGCAACGACCTGGCCAACGGCACCGCTTCCTAGCCGGGCCCTCCCTGGCGAAGGGCCTCCCCTGCGTACTCCCGCGCCCTGACTTTGCGCATCCCCGGATCCGACCCCTGCCTCGTTTTTGGAGTTGACGGCCTTTTCCTGGCTTTTTGAGGATTTTTCCTACGGTTTTCCCTGGCGCTCGATGCCGGATTGCGGGTGTGTCGCTCGATATCATCCTCCCCCGGGAAAAGGCGCGCCGCCACTGCGGCCTTAGTTCCCGCCTTCCCCGCCACGAATCAGGACCCATCGCCACCCGCCCGGCCCCCCCGGGCGGCGGCCATTCAGGAAAAACCGATGCATCCCACCGCAAGGATCACCCGATTGATCGCCGCACTCTTCATCGCCTCCTTCCTGCCGAGCGTGCAGGCCGGCATGGTGGTGAACGGCACCCGTTTCATCTATCCCGCCAAGCAGCAGGAAATCAGCGTACGGGTGAGCAACGACGGCAAGGAGCCGTCCCTGGTGCAGGCCTGGATCGATCGCGGCGACCCGTCGAGCAAGCCGGACCAGGCCGATGCGCCCTTTTTGCTCACGCCGCCGATCTTCCGCCTCGACCCGGGCAAGGGGCAGAGCCTGCGCCTGGCGTTCACGGGCGAGGCACTGCCCACTGACCGCGAGACGGTGTTCTGGCTCAACCTCCTGGATGTCCCGCCACAACCCGCGGCGGACAGCGGCAACTCCATGCAGTTCGCCATCCGCACCCGCCTGAAACTCTTCTATCGACCGTCCGGCTTGCCGGGCAGCGCGTCCGGAGCGGCCCAGCAGATCAGTTGGCGACTGGTCCAGAACGGCGCGCAAAGCGTGCTGCGAGCGAGCAACCCCAGCGCCTTCCATGTGTCGTTCAGCGATGTCTCGCTGAACGTCGGCGGGCGGGCGCACCAGGCCGGCGATGGGATGGTGCCGCCGCTCGGAAGCCGCGACTTCCCCCTGCCGGGCGCGGTGCAGCGGGGAGCGGCCGCCACGGTGGTGACGAAGTGGATCAACGACTACGGCTCATCCATTGGGCACGAGGCGAGGCTGGAGCCGTGAGCAGGCGGCTCGTGCGCGCAAGGCGCTGACGCTGCTCGATCGTTCGCGCGCCATTCATCGATGCGCCAGGTACGACTATGAAAGCCCTTTCAGACAGGTATCCGGGATCGGCTACGCGTGGCACTCGCAGGGTGCGTCTCGCGCCCCGTGGCGGACGGCTCAAGGTCATGGCCGTGGTCCTTGCCTCCCTGGCGCTCAGCGACTGGAGCCAGGTGGACGCGGACGAAGGCGTTTCCCCGGCCCGTTATGCCGTGTTCAACCCGGCGTTCTTCGGTAGCGGTGCGGAAGAGGCCGTCGACCTGTCGCGCTTCGCCAACGCAAACGCCCTGCCTCCCGGCACCTATCTCCTGGATATCTATGTCAACCAGACCTGGAAGGGGCGGCACGAGTTGCGGGTTGTCAGCGAGGGCGAGGGCGCTGCGGTCATCCAGCGCTACTGCTTCAAGCCCGAGCACGTCGGCGCCTTCGGCATCGAGCTGGCGAACCTTCCGGACCCCCAGGCCGCTCGGCAGTCGATTACGGACAACGAGGATTGCGTCGAGCTGGATCGCCTGGTGCCCCAGGCGCAGGTCGAGGTCGATCTGTCCGAGCTGAGCGCCCACCTGAGCATCCCGCAGGCGTACCTGGGGCGACAGGCACGCGGGCACGTGGACCCCCGTGACTGGGATGCCGGCGTCACGGCCGGCTTCATCGGCTACAACGCCAGCGGCTACCGCAGCCACAGCGGCGGCCTCGGTTCTAACCAGCTGTCCCTGGGCCTCAACAACGGTCTCAACATCGGTGAGTGGCGCCTGCGCTCCAACGGCTACTACAACCGCTCCAGCCAGGATGGCGGCCCTACCCGCAGCCACTACAGCAACGCCAGCACCTATGCCCAGCGCGACCTCACCGGCCTGCGTTCGCAACTCACGGTCGGCGACTACTACACGCCTGGCGAGCTGTTCGAGAGCGTGCCTTTCAGAGGCGTGCAGATCAGTTCCGACGACCGCATGCTCCCCGACTCCCAGCGCGGTTTCGCCCCCGTGATCCGGGGCGTGGCGGAAACCAACGCCAAGGTCACCGTGCGCCAGGGGCAATCGGTGCTTTACGAGGCGACGGTGGCGCCTGGCCCCTTCAGCATCGACGACCTCTACGACTCCGGTTACTCCGGTGACATCGAGGTGACGGTGACCGAGGCCGATGGCCGCCAGCGCTCCTTCGTCGTGCCCTACGCCTCGGTGGCGCAGTTGCTGCGCCCCGGTGTATCGCGCTTCAGCGTGACCGCAGGCGAGTACCGGGACCGCAGCCTGGACGCATCGCCGAAGTTCGCCATGGCCACCTACCAGCGCGGTGTGACCAACGCCTTCACCGGCTACCTGGGCAGCATCGTGGCCGAGAAGTACATGGCCGCCCAGGGCGGTGTCGCGATCAGCACCGGGCTTGGGGCCGTCGCGTTCGATGTCACCCGCTCGCATGTCGCCGAGCGTCCCGTCGCCGACTCCGCCCCCAGGAGCGGCCAAAGCTACCGGGTCACCTACAGCAAGCTGCTGGACAGCACCCAGACCAACTTCACCCTGGCTGCCTACCGCTTCTCCAGCGAGGGATATCTCGAGTTCGGTGACTACGCGCAGTCCGTCGGCAACCCCGAAAGCCGCCTCTACCGCCAGCGCAGCCGATTGCAGGCCAACATCAGCCAGCCCCTGGGGGCGAACTTCGGCAGTCTTTACCTGAGCGGGTCGGCACAGAACTACTGGAACGCCGGGCAGCGCAGCGACATGACCTTCCAGGCCGGCTACTCCAACGGTTTCAGCTGGGGAACCGTGAGCACCTCGGCAGGCCGGACGCGCATGGGCTCGGGATACGAGAACCAATACCTGCTGTCCTTCAGCCTGCCCCTGGGGCGCGATGTACGCTCGCCCTTCCTCAGTAGCTCGGTCAGCTACGCCGGCAAGCGCAGCAACACCCAGGCCAGCCTCAGTGGCGTCGCGGGCGAGCGCTCGCAGATGAACTACAGCCTCTACGGCTCGCGCAGCAGCGACCAGGGCGACCGGTCCAGCAGCGCCGGCGGCAGCGTCCACTACTTCGCACCGGCGGCGTCGCTCAACGCCAGCTACAGCGAGGGCACCGGTTACCGCCAGCAGAGCGTCGGCATCGGTGGCAGCCTGGTGGCCCACCCAGGTGGGATCAACTTCACCCAGAGCCAGAGCGAAACCTATGCCGTCGTCGAGGCCAAGGGGGCGGAAGGGGCCTATGTCAGCAACGACTTGAACGCCCGTGTCGGCAGCAACGGTTACGCGGTGGTCGGCGGCCTCGCCCCCTACCGCCACAACCAGGTGGCGATCGACCCGGTCGGCACCCTGCGCAACGTCGAGTTGCAGATCACCGAGCAGGCGGTGGCTCCGCGCCATGGTGCCGTGGTGATGCTCAGCTACCCCACCATCACCGGCGTGCCGGTGTTGCTGCGCATCCTTCGCGAAGATGGCCAGAACCCGCCGCTGGGCTCCGACGTCATCGATGCCCAGGGCGTGTCCCTGGCCATGGTGGGGCAGGGGGGGCGGGCATTCCTGCGCGGGCTCCCCCGTGAGGGCGTGCTGATCGTCCGTTGGGGCGAAGGGCCGGACAAGGCCTGTCGGGTCGACTACCACCTGCCGGCGCAGGACCCGGACGACCCCAGCTACCAACAGGTCGAGGTGCGCTGCGTCACGCTCGGTGGGCGGACCGAGATCGCGCTAGCCGAATGATCCCGCCGGCCGTGCGGCTCGCCATGCCTATGCGCGGGCGCTCGGGCCGGTGCTGATGCAACCCTGGTCGGCACGCGATCCCTCACCACTGGGTTCCGAGTCGGCGTCCCCGCCACTCGATCGCAGGCGCGCCAGCCTCATCCCGCCTCCTGGACCATCCCCGCTCGGTCTCGACCGGCGTGCAAGCAGGCGTGCCCCCGCAGGTCGATGGTCGCGGACTCCAGCTGTCGTGCCGGCTTGCTGGTCGGTCAAGCGAGTCTTTCCTGCCTTGCCGCCATGCACGACCCTGTGTGATGGCGGCTCGCAGTCCCGCGTACCGGATCGGCGTTCGCGGTGTGCTCGGCATGCGGCCTCAGTTGTAGACCACCGTGATGATCCCGGCGTCGCCGGTGCGGGACGCAATGGTGCTCATGCTGACGGAAGTGGTTTCACCCAGGCCGGCGCAGTTGCCACGCGCTCCGGGTTCCGATCGGCCGATGGGGCTGAGGCCGCTGCGGCGTCCTACATGCTCGAGCCAGGTGCTTGTAGGGGTATCGCAAAGGTCCTTGCAGATGCTTCCTACGAAAGTGATCTGTCCTAGGGCCGGTGACGCGTTTTCCGCTTGGGCCAGGCCGGCGACGCAGATGAGGGCGAGGAGGGGAATATTCAGTAGTCGTTTCATCTCAGCACTCCTTACAGGCTGAACTGAGTAAAAATCAGATGGCTCCTACGATCCACACTTTGGCGATCCGGATTTTTTGTAGGTTCTAACTGTAGGAGCCTGATGATTTCGCATTATCCCCGTCCTTTGGCGCGAGGCTGTGAACCCGGTCCGGTTCGGTGGTGAGTCGGACTAATCCGACCTACAAACTTCCTTGTGGCACGTGGGATACTCGACCATCCGCTTTGCCGAAATTTCCGCCGGGCTTCCGGTCTTTCTGCACATCCACACCTCGTTTCCTGCCGGCTTTTCGCGGGTGCCTTCACCCGAAGCACGGGCCGGATTCGCCTGCCACGGTAAATAGACCGGGAATCTTCCCCGGAAGGCCCTGTTCCAAGCCTCTGCGCGAGGCAAATATCGCCAAGGGCGCCTAACGTTAGATACAGGCGCGTCCTCGTGTGGGGGCCGGCCATGTCTGGCGCCCTTCTTGCTTTGGTTACGAGGGTTTTCGTGACCGTTCCGGTCTTTCGATGCAGTGGCAGGGGGGAGCAGATGGGCAGGGCAATCAAAGAACGGGCGACCGTCATCTGCCGCATGGAAGACAAGATCCTCTTCGTGCGCAAACCCAAGTCGAAGTGGACGTTGCCAGGCGGCCGGATCGAGGCGGACGAAGCGCCCGGGCAGGCGGCGTTCCGCGAACTGGTGGAGGAGACCGGGCTCGCGGTCGAGACCCTCGACTACATCGCGCCCCTGGAGCTGTACACGACCCTTCACTACGTTTTCGAAGCGCCGATCCCGGAATCCCAGCAGCCCACGCCGCTGAACGAGATCGCCGACTGCCGCTGGTTCTCCGTCGAGGACCTGGGCAAGCGCAGCATCAACAAGGCCATCCGCCGCCTGCTCAAGACCTGCCAGCGGCCAGGCGCATAGGCTCACGCCGTTCGAGGGTGTCTCGTGTGCCTGTTTTCCGGGCTGAGGCCCGGGCCATGGGTACTTGGTGCCCTGGCGTGGGGCGTACGGGACCTGGGCAAAAAAAGCCCCCGCCAGGGCCGACGACCTGATGGGGGCGAGTGTGTCCCTTGCGGGACCTCAGTGTGTTGCCTCGTGGCGCCGTCCCTTGCGACAGGCCAGCGCCGTGTAGAGGGTGAGCAGCAGGACGAACCCGAGGCTCAGGCTCATCGCCTTATTCGCCGACCTGGCGCAGGCGGGTGGCGGGGACGTCGCCCAGGTTGTTGAGCAGGCGCTCGCTGTACCAGTCGAGGAAATTGATCACGCCGAACTCGTAGGTCTTGGAGTAGGGCCCCGGCTGGTAGGCGGTGGAGTTGATCCCGCGCTGGTTCTCCTCGGCGAGGCGACGATCCTGGTCGTTGGTCGCGTCCCACACCTCGCGCAGGCGCGCCACGTCGTAGTCCACGCCTTCCACCGCGTCCTTGTGCACCAGCCACTTGGTGGTGACCATGGTTTCCTGCGCGCTGATCGGCCACACGGTGAAGACGATCATGTGGTCGCCCATGCAGTGGTTCCAGGAGTGCGGCAGGTGGAGGATGCGCATGGAGCCCAGGTCCGGGTTCTTGATGCGCCCCATGAGTTTCTTGCTGCCCTGCTTGCCGTCCATGGTCATTGACACGGTGCCCTGCAGCAGCGGCATGCGCACGATGCGGTTGCGCAGGCCGAAGCTGGCGTGGGCATAGGGGATTTTCTCGGCGTCCCAGGCGGTGGTGCAGGCGGCTACCTGGTCCTTGAAGGCCTGGCTGGCACGCGGGTCGGTGACGTCATCCCATTCCAGCAGGGTGTTGAGCAACTCGGGGTGCGAGCCGTTGCAGTGGTAGCACTCGCGGTTGTTCTCGATCACCAGCTTCCAGTTGGCCTTCTCCATCAGGGTGGTCTGCACGGCCACCTTGGTGTTCTCCATGTCGTAGGGCTCCATGTAATGGGCCAGGGTGGAGAGGAAGTCGTCGATGGCTGGCGGGTTCTCGGCCAGGGAGATGAAGATGTAGCCGCCGGCGGTCTTCACCTTCACCGGCTTGAGGCTGTAGTCCTTCAGGTCGAAGTCGGCCCCCATCTCGGTGCCGGCGAACAACAGGCGGCCGTCCAGCTCGTAGGTCCACTGGTGGTAGGGGCAGACCAGCTTGGCGACCTTGCCCTTGTCGCTGACGCACAGGCGCGAGCCCCGGTGGCGGCAGACGTTGTGGAAGGCATGCACCTGCCCCTCGGCGCCGCGCAGCACGATGATCGGGTTGTCGCCGATCTGCAGGGTCAGGTAGTTGCCCTTGGCGGGGATCTCGCAGGTCATGCCTGCGATCAGCCACTCCTTGTGGAAGATCTCCTGCATGTCGATCTGGAACAGGCGCTCGTCGTTGTAGAACGGCTGCGGCAGGGAAAAGCTGTGGTCGCGCTCGCGGAGCATCTCGGCGGTGGCCTTGCGCGCCGGGTCCAGCGGATCGCCCAGACTCAGGGTGGAAGTGATATCCATCGTTGACTCCTCAGTGGCGGGGCGCGCTGGGCGGCCTCCGCGAAAATGGCTTTCGGTCGTGACGCAAGGCGGCTTCACCTCCCCTTCCGACGCTGCCGATAGCGCGCTGATAGAGGGGGGAATGTCGCTCGTTTGCTTGTGTTCGGCTGGGGCTGAGTGTGGCGTCGGGGACTGACCCGACCTTATCCATGGACGACACGGCCACATCCGTTTCCGACTCCGCAGCCCTTGGCGTTGCTGGCAGGTCGCGATAAGCATGTGAATGTCGCTGGCAGGTAAGTGGGCGCTTTTTCGCTTACGCAGAATCCGTTCCATTGGGGCCGATTTCCGGCCGCGCGGAGATGCGTTATGAGCAGCAACAGCTTCCTGAATCCGGTGACGACACAGACCTGGGCCAACGGCCGTCATCTGGTGCGCTGCGTGAAGGTCATCCAGGAGACCTGGGATGTCCGCACCTTCTGCTTCATGGCCGACCAGCCTATGGTGTTCTTCTTCAAGCCCGGGCAGTTCGTGACCCTGGAGCTGGAGATCGACGGCCTGCCGATCATGCGCTCCTACACCATCTCCAGCTCGCCGTCGGTGCCCTACAGCTTCTCCATCACCATCAAGCGCGTGCCGGGTGGCAAGGTCTCCAACTGGCTGCACGACAACCTCAAGGAAGGCGATGTCATCCCGGTGCACGGCCCGGTCGGCCTGTTCAACGCCATCGACTTCCCGGCCGACAAGGTGCTCTACCTCTCCGGCGGCGTCGGCATCACCCCGGTGATGTCCATGGCGCGCTGGTTCTTCGACACCAACGCCAACGTCGACATGGTCTTCGTTCACAGCGCGCGCACGCCGAAGGACATCATCTACCACCGCGAGCTGCGCCACATGGCCTCGCGCGTCGGCAACTTCAAGCTGCACCTGGTCTGCGAGAAGTACGACATCGGCGAGACCTGGTCCGGTTATCGCGGCTACCTCAGCCAGCCGATGCTGCAATTGATCGCACCGGATTTCATGGAGCGCGAGATCTTCTGCTGCGGCCCCACCCCCTACATGAGCGCGGTCAAGCGCCTGCTCGAAGCCAACGGCTTCGACATGCAGCGCTACCACGAGGAGGCCTTCGGCCCCACCCCGCCGGAAATCCGCGCCGAGGTGAAGGAGCATGCGGCCGAAGCGGCGGAGGCACCGGCGGTGCCGGCGGCCGACCTCAACCTGGTGGAGTTCATCAGCACCGGCAAGAGCATCCGCGTGGCGCCGGGCGAGACCGTGCACACTGCGGCCGCCAAGCTCGGCCTGCATATCCCCAAGGCCTGCGGCATGGGCATCTGCGGCACCTGCAAGGTCATGAAGACCGCGGGGGAGGTGGAGATGGAGCACAACGGCGGTATCACCGACGACGATGTCGCCGAGGGCTACATCCTCTCCTGCTGCAGCGTGCCCAAGGGTGATGTCGCCATCGACTATTGATCAGTAATTGACCGATCGCCCAGGGGGCCCGGCACGCGGGGCTCCTGGCGTTTGGCGAACAGCTTGTCCACAGGCTGGTGCACGGCTTCTGTGGGTTTGTCACCAGGCTGCGAGGCCCGGCTGGCAAGGGTTCGGCAGCGCGCGAGGCGTTGATCAAGGATTGACCGCTCGCTTGTATCCACCGTGGGCCGGGCGCTGCAGAGGGTTATGCACAGGCAGGCCACAGCTCCTTGCACAGAGGCTGTGCACAAGATCGCCGCCATCCCTCTGAAATCGTTCGATAAATAGCCTGTAAGCCACGCCCCACGGGGTGCAAGGCATGCAGGCGACGCTGCACAGCTTGTCCACAGAAGCCTCCACCGCAGCAGGGGACAAATTCAGGCATGGCGTTGCCAGGCTGCATGTGTCGCATCCGGGCTGCCCCAGGCGCCACGCGGCCTGCAGCGCTGCTCATTATCTGATCGATTCCCTGCAGCGGCCGTACCCCGTGGCCTGCAGCCTCTTATCCACAGGTTGCCTACAGATCGCCGCACAGAAATTGTGCGCCGAATATTCATAACGCTTTGAATACGCTCATAAAACGACCTGTTCTGCACAGGTGCCGTCCTGCCTGGCGCCTGGCCGTCGCTCTACAGCTTGTCCACAGGGTGATGCACCGAAATCGAGGATAAGCCGCGGCCTGAGGATATCTCTGGCGGAACCTCATCCAGGGTGTGGGGCGCGTATGTAGAAAGGCGCCCGCTTTCGCGGGGCGCCTCGGACGGAGGGAGGGGGAGTGCGGCCCAGGGCCCCGGGCCGGAGGGAGGTGTCAGGTGTTGGCCATGGCGGCGCGGATGTCGGCAGCGAGCTCGCGCACGCGCTCCTTCTCGGTGTCCCAGGAGCACATGAAGCGCGCGCCGCCGGCCCCGATGAAGGTGTAGAAGCGCCAGTTGCGGGCGCGCAGGTAGTCCAGCGCCGGCTCGGACATCTGCAGGAACACGCCGTTGGCCTCCACCGGGAACATCAGGCTCACACCCGGCACGTCCGCCACCAGCTCGGCCAGCAGTTGGGCACAGCTGTTGGCGTGCCGGGAATAGCGCATCCAGGCATCGTCCTGCAGCAGGCCGACCCAGGGAGCGGAAAGGAAGCGCATCTTCGAGGCCAACTGGCCGGCCTGCTTGCAGCGGTAGTCGAAGTCCTCGGCCAGCTCGTGGTTGAAGAACAGGATGGCCTCGCCCACCGCCATGCCGTTCTTGGTGCCGCCGAAGCAGAGCACGTCGACGCCGGCCTTCCAGGTCAGCTCCGCCGGGGTGCAGCCGAGGAAGGCGCAGGCGTTGGAGAAGCGCGCACCGTCCATGTGCAGGCGCAGGCCCAGCTCCTTGCACACGGCGCTGATCGCGCGCACTTCCTCCGGCCGGTACACGGTGCCCACTTCGGTGGCCTGGGTCAGCGTCACCACGCGCGGCTTGGGGTAATGGATGTCCTGGCGCTTGAGGGCGATCTCGCGTACCGCTTCGGGCGTCAGCTTGCCCTGCTCGGTGCGGGCCAGCAGCAGCTTGGAGCCGTTGGAGAAGAACTCCGGCGCGCCGCATTCGTCGGTCTCGACGTGGGCCGTCTCGGAGCAGATCACGCTGTGGTAGCTCTGGCACATCGAGGCGAGGGCCAGGGAGTTGGCGGCGGTGCCGTTGAAGGCGAAGAACACCTCGCAGTCGGTCTCGAACAGCTGGCGGAAGTGATCGGCGGCGCGTGCCGTCCACTGGTCGTCGCCATAGGCGCGCTCGTGGCCGCGGTTGGCCTCGGCCATGGCGGCCCAGACTTCGGGGCAGATGCCGGAATAGTTGTCGCTGGCGAATTGCTGGGTCTGGTCGGTCATCTCGGGTCCTTGGTCCTGTCGCCCGGGTCCCCGGCAGGGGCGGGCGGATGGGAACTAACTTTACGACAGGATGGACGCCCGCAAATGACTCCAGGCGACATCCTTTTTAAACCAGGCGCTGTCCCCGGTCCGGTGACGGGGATGCCTGGAGGAACTCGCCGGGGTCTTTGCCGCTCACAACATAACCGTGCCTGCACGGGGACGGACTTTGCCATCAATGAGGAGTGTCACAGATGCGCTATTCCTACCTGATCGCCCTTGCCGCGCCCTGGCTCGTGAGCCTTTCCGCACAGGCGGCCGAATGGCCCGCAGGCGAGCGTGATCATTTCGTCAAGGAGTGCATGGCGGGGGCCCAGGCCCAAGTCGGCGCGGACAAGTTGCAGAAATATTGCGGCTGCGCGGCCGACCGGGTCAGCGCCGAATTCAGCCAGGCCGAACTGGACGAACTGAAGGCCCAGAAGACGCCGTTGCCCAAGGCCACCCACGAGCGGCTGCTGAGCGTCACCAACAAGTGCCTCACCCAGCTGAACTGACCCACCGGGCCGCCAGGCCCTGAGCAAAAAAGAGCCAGGCGGCGCCAGCCGGCGCCGTGCCTGGCCCTGCGCGTTCGTCGCACAGCTTATCCACAGGGTGGTCCACGGTCTTTGTGGGCGGTTTCCCCTTGGGCGTGGCCCGGACTTCAGCCCGGGTTCTCAGCTGAATACCGGACGGAAGAAGCTGCGCTCGTAGCTGAGGATGCAGCGGGTTTCCTCGGCATAGCCGAAGGCCGCGATGCACTCGGCGTCCGCCATGGAGCGGGTACGGTAGTCCTCGTAGGCCGCCAGGCTGGGGAAGCTGAACATCGCCAGCGCGACATTGTTCGCGCCTTCGGAGGGCAGGAAGTAGCCGTGGTGGGTGCCGCCGAATTTCTCCACCAGGGGAATCCAGAGTTTTCCGTAGTGCTCGAATTCGGCCAGCTTGTACGGATCGATGATGTAGCGCAGGTAGCAGGTGATCATGGAGTCGCTCGTCCAGGCGCATGCGAAATGCTGCGGGGAGTCGAAACTATCCACTGCCACCCTCGCTGTCCAGGCGCGTCGCTGTGGGCATCTTCGCCTGCCGACGGCTGATCGGTTCACGTACAGCCGGGCGAGAGCCCCGGCTTGCCTGGCGTTGCGCCATCCACGCACAGCTTGTCCACAGATCGCTGCACAACTTCTGTGCGTAAGAATTTCGCTAACCCTCTGATATCGCACAATAAATGCGCAATGGGCCGCAGCCTGCGCGGGCCCTGGCCGGTAGCGCGGGGTCTACAGCTTATCCACAGCTTGCTCCACGGAAACTGTGGGTTACCGGGTCTGCCGCATGGATGTTCGATTGCGACCCTTTGCATGTCGCAAACGCATTCTCCCGTGGCGTCCGTAGGCATCTGGCAAGGCAGGGCGAGTCATACCATCGCTGCAAACGGGAAGCCCCCGTACCAAACGATAGGCGCCACCGCAGGCGCGTCAGGAGATCAGCGATGTTCAGCAAGCACGACCAGATCCAGGGCTACGACGACGAACTGTTCAGCGCCATGCAGGAAGAGGAGCGCCGCCAGGAAGACCACATCGAGCTGATCGCCTCCGAGAAC